>NZ_VFPQ01000001.1:3912322-4564376 GCF_006716785.1 Thermopolyspora flexuosa
GTCCGCCCGCGGTAGCCGGTCGGGTACAGGCCGCGGATGAACGGGAACTCCCCGGGCCAGCCGATGCGCTCGAAACGCGGGTCGTCATGATCGGGTGCGTACACCGGTTCGACCGGCAGGCCGGACAGCGTACAGAACTCGGCGTCCCGCTTACGGGCCGCGTCGTAACGCGCCTGCCAGCGGGCGCGCCCGGCCTCGATCTCGCCACGCTCCATGACTCCCCCTCTGCTCCCACGTGCTGCAAATACTAGGACGTCCAAGTAATTCCCGCCAGGAGCGGTCCGATCACGCCCGCGGCCACACCCGATCACGCGTTGATCGCGGATCACTGACAGATCATGACGGCGGCCGTAAAGACCCTTCAGGATGACTGATCGTCAACTCTTCCTGTTGGGAGGTAGCGTGAAGCGCGTCAGCATCGTCGCCGCCGCCGTCCTCGTCACGGCCGCGCTGGCGACACCCGCGCAGGCCTTACCCTCGAGCGCCGTCACCTCGGGGCGGTCCGCCACGGAGTCGGAGTCGGAGTTCCTCGTCCTGTACGCCGAGGGTGCCGACCCCACCGCGGCCCGGAACGCGATCGAGGCCGCGGGCGGCACCATCGTCAAGGAGAACGGCGCCATCGGCCTGGCCACCGTCACCAGCAGGGACGCCGGCTTCGCCGCCGCGCTGGCGGGCAACGGCCTGATCGAGGGCGTCGCCCGGGACCGGGTGATCGGCGCGGTGCCGAAGACCAGGCCCGCCCGGCCGTCCGAGGCACTGCGCCGCGCGATCGCGGAGCGCGCGGTGGAGAAGGAGGGCCACCGCGACCGCAGGCACCTGCCGCACCGGCCCGGCAAGCCGCGCGACCTCGCCGAGCCGCTCGCCGAGCTGCAGTGGGACATGAAGCAGATCGACGCCACCGCCACCGGCGCGCACCGGGTGGAGCAGGGCGACCGGCGGGTGCTCGTCGGCGTGATCGACACCGGCATCGACGGCTCCCACCCCGACATCGCGCCCAACTTCAGCCGGGAGCTGAGCCGCAACTTCACCGTGGACATCCCGTACGACGCCAACGGCGAGGAGGTCGACGGCCCGTGTGAGGCCGAGCCGGACCGCTCCTGCACCGACCCGGCGGACGTCGACGAGAACGACCACGGCACCCACGTCGCCGCGACGATCGCCGCGCCGATCAACGGCCTCGGCATCGCGGGCGTCGCGCCGAAGGTCACGCTGGTCAACCTGCGGGTCGGCCAGGACTCGGGCTACTTCTTCCTGCAGCCGGTCGTGGACGCGCTCACCTACGCCGCGGACATCGGGGTCGACGTGGTGAACATGTCGTTCTACATCGACCCGTGGCAGTTCAACTGCACTGACAACCCGGCCGACTCGCCGGAGGAGCGGGCCGAGCAGGCCACGGTCATCAAGGCGGCCCAGCGCGCCCTCGACTACGCCCACCGCCGCGGCGTCACCCTCATCTCCTCCCAGGGCAACGACGGGTTCGACCTCACCAAGGAGAACATCGACCGCGGCAGCCCGAACTTCGCCTCGGTGCCGGGCCTCGAGCCGCGCACCCGCACCGTGCCGCCGAGCTGCCAGGTCATGCCCACCGAGGGCAACCACGTGATCTCGGTGAGCTCCACCGGCATCAGCCGCCGCAAGTCGTACTACTCCAGCTACGGCAACGGCTCGGTGGACGTCGCCGCGCCCGGCGGTGACGCCTACGACACCCCGACCGGCGACCTCGACCGCACCCGCACGATCCTCGCGGCCTACCCCAAGGCGCTCGCCGAGGAGCGCGGCGAGCTCAACCCGGACGGCACGCCGAACGTGCCGACCGTCGTCCGCGACTGCGACGCCAAGGGCACCTGCGCCTACTACCAGTACCTGCAGGGCACCTCGATGGCGGCGCCGCACGCGGCCGGGGTGGCGGCGCTGATCGTCAGCCGGTACGGCAAGCCCGACCGGCACCGCGGCGGCCTCACCCTCGACCCGGACACGGTCGAGCGGATCATGAAGTCCACCGCGACGAAGATCGCCTGCCCGCCCGGCGGCTCCTACACCTACACCCGCCGGGTCCCGCAGCAGGACGGCAGCGTGAACACCGTGGTGACCACGCACACCTGCGAGGGCACCGCCGCCCGCAACGGCTTCTACGGCTCGGGCCTGGTGAACGCGCTGAACGCGGTCCGCGCCCACCGGTGATCGCGCGCCGACCGGACCCGGAACACCATCTCGCCGGCGCCCGCCCGGGCGCCGGCGGGCACGGCACCTCCACGGCGGCCGGCGGGGCCTCCCCGCCGGCCGTCCGCCGTCTCACCGGACGTTCCCCGGCGCGCCGCTACGCCTCCGCGCCCACCGCCCCGGCGGGATCCGGCGCGGCGGACTCCACGGCCCGGGCGGTCTCCCCGGCACCGTCGGCACCGCTCGGCCCCGGGGTGCGCTCCCCCGCCGCGGCGCCGTCCACCGTGTCGCCCACGGTGCCGCCCGCCTCGTCGCCCACACGGGCGCCCGGGCCGTCCGCCACGAAGTCGCCCGCGGCCCGGCGCAGCGTGCGCAGCAGGTCGAACAGGTCGGCGAGCTCCTGCTCGCCGTACATGGTCATGCAGAAGCCCGCCGCCATGAGGTCGGCGGTGGCGCGGCGGACCACCTCCCGGCCCGCGTCGGTGATCTCGGCGAGCACGCCGCGGCCGTCCCGCGGGTTGCGCATCCGGCGGACCAGCCCGGCCCGCTCCAGCCGGGTCACCGTGTTCGTCACGCTCGTCGGGTGGACCATGAGCCGCTCGCCCATCTTCGACAGCGGCAGCGCCCCGGTACGGCTGAAGGTGAGCAGCACGAGCGCCTCGTAGCGGGCGAAGGTCAGGTCGTACGGCCGCAGCAGCGTGTCCAGTTGTGCCAGCAGGATCTGGTGCGCTCTCATGATCGACGTCACGGCGGCCATCGCCGACGAGGCGCCGAAGCGATCACGCCAGATCGCGACGGCCCGTTCGATGGGGTCGAAGGGGAGATTGAGCGGTTTGGGCCCACCGGTATGCACAGCCGTACCGTAGCGCGCCTCGCACGGGTTCGCCCAAACACATACCGTGATCCGATCACCCGTTTAACCAAGAAACACGACGGCAAACATCACGTTCAGTTATGGTTGTCGCGTCGAAAGGGTGAGGCTGCGGCAAAGTCGCGGGGGAAGGCCGCGCCACGACCGCGTGCCGGGGGTATGCGCGTGGTCGCGACGCGACGCAGGGGGCTTGCCCCGCGAGCGGTGCCAGGGGGACGGCACCGTGGAACGGCCGCCGCCCTCCCGTACGGGGGGTTGGCAGATGAATATCGGAAAGCGACGGGCGGCGTGGCCGGGGGCCACGCGTACCCGTGCGTAGGCACAGGGGCGTCACGCGGGAGGAGCTGAACCAGAGCGCGGCGGTCGCGGTCGCCGTGCTGCTCGGGATCGGCCTCGTCACCGCGTGGAACGTCCTCATTCCGGGGGTCGCCGCCTGGGAGAACACGGTGGTCGCCGTGGTCGGCTCGCTGCGGCACACCGGTCCGGTCGCGGCGGCGTTCGCGGCCTGGGTCGCGCTGCGGGTACGGCGGGCACGCCGGCGCCGCGCCCCGGCTCCCGGGCCGTGGCGGGCGCTGCGGGTGCCGCTCGCGGTGCTCGCGGTGGTGGTGGGCGCGTTCGGCGCCACGGTGGTCGTGCTCGCGCTGCGCACCGCGGTGAGCGACCAGGCGGGGAGGCTGCCGCCGAGCGGGCTGCTCGCCGGGGCGGCCGGGCTGGCGTTCTTCGTCGCCCTCGGCTGGATCGCGGGATGGGCCCTGCCGCGGGGCATCACCCCGATCGCGGTGCTCGCCGCCGGATACGCGATCTCCCACTGGACGGAGCACGGGCCGGACTGGGCCGGGCGGCTCGGGCCGTCGATCCGCGAGCCGTACGACCTGTTCGGCGCGCTCGATCCGGAGCTGTTCACGGGGCAGGCGCTGTGGCTGACCGGCGCGGGCGCGGCGCTGCTGCTCGGCTGGTCCGCGGTGGTGAGCCGCCGGGTGCTGCCCGCGGCCGCGGCCGTGGTCGCCCTCGTCGCCGCCGGTGCCGGGGTGGCGCGGCTGCTCGCCCCGGCGGCGCGGGCGCAGGCCGCCGGGCCGGTGGCGTACGCCTGCCAGGAGTGGCCGATCACCGTGTGCGTGCACCCGGGCATGCGGGCCGGGCTCGACGAGCTGAGCGCGCGGTTCATCGGGCTCGCCTCCCGGGTGGCCGGCACCCCGGCCGCGTTCTCCCGGGTCGAGCAGCACTCCCGGCGCCACCATCCCGAGCTGCCCGCCGGGACGGTGGCGATCCACGTCGACGACCTGCGGCCGGGCTACGCCGACCGTGCGGTCGCGGAGTTCACCGAGCGGCTCGCGCCGCGGTGCGCCGAACCGGCGGGCGGCTACCGCGAGATCGTGATGGGCTGGCTGCGCGGCGGGCCGATCCCCGCCGGGCCGCTGCCGGAGCACCGCCGGGCCGCCGCCTGGTTCTCCGGCCTCACCGAGGCGCAGCGCCGCGACTGGCTGCAGCTCTTCTACACCGACTTCGCCCGGTGCGGGCTCACCGTGAACCACTTCGCGGACACCACCCCGCCGTCCGGCCCGGCGACGCTCGCGACCCACGACGTCTACCCGGTCAATCCGTCGCCGGGGCACGTGTCCGCGCGGTGAGAACCCGATGGAGGCACGGCCGGAGCGGCCCGCGGCGCGGATGACGGCGGCGCCGGCGGGGAACACACCGGTGGTGAACAGGCAGCCGTCCTCCTCCCGGGCCGCCACGCCGCCCGAGGCCGCGGACGCGTCCGGCGCGCCCGGCGGCCCGGCGGCCCAGGCCCCGCCCGAGCCGCGCCGCCGCCGGTGGTGGCCGCTTGCGGCCCTGCTCGTGCTCGTCGTGCTGCTCGGCGCCGGCGCGCGGCTCACCTGGGCGTGGCTCGGCCCGTCCACCGACCCGATCGACCGCGGCGGACCCGCGCTGCTGCGCTCGATCCACGACCTGAGCCGGTTCCAGGCCGCGTCCGGCGACTTCCAGGTGATCGTCGACCTGGAGAAGGACGCGCCCTTCCTCCCCGACGCGGTCAAGGGCACCCGCACCCTGTTCGTCGGCACCGGCAGCGTCGACGCCTACGTCGACTTCGGCCGCCTCGCCGAGGACGCCGTCACGGTCTCCCCCGACGGCGAGACGGTGACCGTACGGGTGCCCCGCGCGCAGCTCGGCAGGACCGTCATCGACAACGCCCGCTCGTACGTGGTGGCGCAGCGGCGCGGGCTGATCGACCGGCTGGAGGAGTTCCTCTCCTCCTCGCCGCAGGACCAGCGGGAGCTCTACCTGGCCGCGGAGAAGAAGATCGCCGAGGCCGCGGCGGCGAGCGACCTGCGGCGGCGCGCCGAGCGCAACACCAGGGCGATGCTCGAGGGCATGCTCAAGGCCCTCGGCTTCACCACCGTGGTCGTCGAGTTCGCGGACGCGCCCTGAGCCGCCCTGCCGTACGGCGGGGCGGCGTCACAGCCCGGCGACGAGCTCGGCCGCCGCGGAGTACGGGTCGGTCTCCCCGGCGAGCACCCGGCCGGCGAGCTCGTCGAGCCGGCGGTCGCCGTGCACCCGGACGATCCGCGCCCGCAGGCTCGCCACCGCGATCTGCTCGATCTCGTCGCGGGCCCGGGCGTGGCGGCGGCGCGCCAGCTCGCCGGACTCGGCGAGGTAGGCGTGGTGCTTGTCGAGCGCGGCGAGCAGGTCGGCGGCGCCCTCCCCGCGGCTCGCCACCGTCGCCACGATCGGCGGGCGCCAGGGTGCGGTGCCGAGCGCGAGCATGCCGCGCAGCTCCCGGATCGTGGCCTGCGCGCCCTCCCGGTCGGCCTTGTTCACCACGAACACGTCGCCGATCTCCATCACGCCCGCCTTCGCGGCCTGCACGCCGTCGCCCATGCCGGGGGCGAGCAGCACCACCGTGGTGTCGGCGAGCCCGGCGATGTCCACCTCGGCCTGGCCGACCCCGACGGTCTCCACGAGGATCACCTCGCAGCCCGCCGCGTCGAGCACCCGCAGCGCCTGCGGCGTCGCCCAGGCGAGGCCGCCCAGGTGGCCGCGGCTCGCCATCGACCGGATGAACACCCCAGGGTCGGTGGCGTGCTCCTGCATCCGCACCCGGTCGCCGAGCAGCGCCCCGCCGGTGAACGGGCTGGACGGGTCGACCGCGAGCACGCCCACCTTGGCCCCGCGCCGCCGCAGCTCGCCGACGAGCATCGAGGTGGTGGTCGACTTGCCCACGCCCGGCGCGCCGGTGAGCCCGATCACCCGGGCCCGGTACGGCTCGCGCCCGTCCGGCCCCGGTGTGGCGAGGCCGGCCATCACCCGGCGCAGCGTGGCGGAGGCGGCCGAGTCGGCGGCCGCCTCGGCCGCGGCGCGTTCGATCAGTGAGATGAGCCGGGCCACCGCGCGCGGCCGTCCCGCCCGGGTGCCCGCGATCAGTTCCTCGACGTGGTCGGCCACGCGCGCCTCCCCTCAGGGTCCTCCCGCACAGGTCCCGCCCCGGCGCTCAGGCCGCGGGGACCTTGAGGATCAGGGCGTCGCCCTGGCCGCCGCCGCCGCACAGGCCCGCGGCGCCGACCCCGCCGCCGCGGCGGCGCAGCTCGTGGGCGAGGGTGAGCACGATGCGCGCGCCCGAGGCGCCGATGGGGTGGCCGAGCGCGATGCCGCCGCCGTTGACGTTGACGATGTCGAGCGGCACGCCGAGCTCCTTGACCGACTGGAGCACCACCGCGGCGAACGCCTCGTTGATCTCGATCAGGTCGAGGTCGGCCGGGGTGAGGCCCTGCTTGGCCAGCGCGTGCCGGATGGCGTTCGCGGGCTGGGCGTGCAGCGAGTTGTCCGGGCCCGCCACGTTGCCGTGCGCGCCGATCTCGGCGAGCCACGGCAGGCCGAGCTCCTCGGCCTTGCGCCGCGACATCACCACGACCGCGCAGGCCCCGTCCGAGATCTGCGAGGAGGAGGCCGCGGTGATCGTGCCGTCGGGCGCGAACGCGGGCTTGAGCTTGGCGAGCGCCTCCAGGGTGGTGTCGGGCCGCACGCCCTCGTCGACGGTGACGAGCACCGGGTCGCCCTTGCGCTGCGGCACCGGCACCGGGGTGATCTCGTCGTCGAACAGGCCGTTCTTGATCGCGGCGGCGGCGAGCTGATGCGAGCGGACGGCGTAGGCGTCCTGCTCCTCGCGGGTGAGCCCGAGGCGGGCGTTGTGCCGCTCGGTCGACTCGCCCATGGCGAGGTGGTCGAAGGCGTCGGTGAGGCCGTCGTACGCCATCGCGTCGACGATCTGGGCCCCGCCGTACTTGACCCCCTTGCGCAGCGCGGGCAGCAGGTGCGGCGCGTTGGTCATCGACTCCATGCCGCCCGCGACGACGATGTCGAACTCGCCGGCGCGGATGAGCTGGTCGGCGAGGGCGATCGCGTCGAGGCCGGACAGGCAGACCTTGTTGATCGTGAGGGACGGCACGGTCATCGGGATCCCGGCCCGGACCGCGGCCTGCCGCGACGGGATCTGGCCGCATCCGGCCTGGACGACCTGGCCCATGATCACGTACTCGACCTGGTCCGGCGACACGCCGGACCGCTCCAAGGCCGCCTTGATCGCGATGCCGCCGAGTTCGACCGCGGACAGCGCCGACAGCGAGCCGAGCAGGCGGCCGATCGGGGTGCGTGCTCCGGCGACGATGACCGATGTGGACATGGGGCCTCCCTCCCAGGCGCGAACCGCGTTTGCCACGATACCCATGTGGCACCCATGTGATCGTGCCCGGCCTCGGAGTGAGGGGGAGGAATTGGACCAGCGCATGTTCCTGCGTATCGACCACGTCGGCATCGCCTGCCGCAACCTCGAGGAGAGCATCGCCTTCTACGAGTCGGCCTTCGGGCTGACCGTGGTGAGCAGGGAGGTGAACGAGGAGCAGGGGGTGCGCGAGGCGATGCTGCACGTGGCCGACGCCGAGGCCGGCGCCTCCTACATCCAGCTCCTGGAGCCGCTCGGGCCGGACACCCCTGTGGGGAAATTCATCGCGAAAAGGGGGGAGGGCGTGCACCACGTGGGCTACGGTGTGGCCGACGTGGCCAAAGCGCTCGAGGAGATCGAGGCCAAGGGTATCCGGCTCATCGACAGGCGCCCGCGGCACGGGTCGATGGGGGCCTCGATTGCGTTTCTCCACCCCAAGGACGTCGGGGGCGTTCTGACGGAGCTTGTCGAGGCGCCGCGGCGCACCACATGATATCGACGGCCGCGAGAGCGATTTATTCGTAACAAGTCGCGCATAAAGTCGGAGCGGGCGTGCAAGAAGGCGGCGCCGGAGTACGCTGGCCTTCCAACGAATGTGGACCGTGCCGTTTGATGTGACGGACCGGGCATATGGGACAAAAGGGGTGAGTCTTGGCTCCCCCTGGCGCCACCGATGCCCGGCCGGCGTCGGCGGCAGAGGCCCGCTTCGGCAGTCCGAACCCCCCGTCCGGCCCGTGTAGCCGTCTCGACAACCAGGATCGAGCCTCATGCAGTCCGACATCGACGCCCAGCTCAATAATTTCTTCGAGGACGCACCCGTGCGGGAATTCGACGTGGTGCTCCGCGGTTTCGACCGCCACCAGGTGCACGACCACCTGAAGCAACTCGACGCGGAGCTGCGCCAGGCGCGTGAGCAAGTCGTCGCCCTGCAGCGTGAACTCGCCGAGGCCAAGCGGCAGCTGCAGGAGAACGAGCGCCCGACCTACGCCGGGCTGGGCGCCCGGATCGAGCAGTTGCTGCGGCTGGCCGAGGAGCAGGCCACCGAGCTCGTCCAGGCGGCCCGGTCCGAGGCGAACGAGATCCGGGCCGCGGCGAAGGTGGAGGCCGCCGACACCCGCGCCGCCGCCGAGAACGAGGCCGCCGAGAAGCTCGCCCTCGCCTCCCGGGAGGCCGAGGAGATGCGCGCGAACGCCGAGCGTGAGGCCGAGGAGATACGTTCCACGGCGCGGCGCGAGGCCGAGGAGCTGACCGCCACCACCGAGCGCGAGGTGGCGAAGCTGCGCGCCGCCGCGGACCACGAGGTGGCCGAGAAGCGCGCCGCCGCCGAGCGCGAGATCGCCAAGCTGCGCACCACGACCGAGCGTGAGGTCGCGCAGCTGCGCGCCAACACCAAGCGCGAGCGCGACGAGATCCTCACCACCGCCAAGCGCCAGGCCGACGAGATGCGCGCCCAGGCGCAGCGGATCCTGGAGGAGAGCGAGGCCAAGCGCGCCCAGGAGGAGGCCGAGTTCGAGATCCAGCTCGCCGCCCGGCGCGAGGAGGCCGAGCGCCAGGACGCCGAGCGGCACGCCGCCGCGCAGGCCGCCACCCAGAAGCTGGTCGCCGAGGCCGAGCAGCGCGCCGCCACCGCCGAGCAGCGCGCCGCCAAGGCCACCCAGCAGGCCGAGCAGACCCGCCGCGAGGCCGACGCGCACGCCAAGCAGCTCATCGCCAACGCCCGCAAGAACGCCGACCAGCTGCTGTCCGAGGCGAAGGCGAACGCCGAGGCGATCGTCTCCGAGGCGAAGGCCGAGGCCGAGCGCATGCGCACCGCGGCGCAGCGCCAGGTCGACGAGCTCACCCGCCAGCGGGACAGCATCACCAGCCACCTCGCCCAGCTGCGCCAGCTGCTCGGCGGCGCCGCCCTGCCGGGCATGGACGACCCCGCCCCGGCGGTGTCCGCGCCCACGCCGAAGCCTGCGCTCGCGGCGACGACCACGAGCCAGGCCACGGAGAAGCCCGCGAGCACGACGCCCGCCGCGTCGTCCGCCCCCGCCGCGTCGACGCCGCGCAAGAGCACCGAGCCGGACGAGGACGCGGAGTGGTGGCAGGAGTGATCCCGACCGGCACGCTCGTGTGACCGGCGGGCGCCGACCGGCACGGCGGTTCGGGGCACCGAGACGAAATCCAGGAGAGCCTGGCGACGCTCGATCGCTAGGCTCTCCTTCGTCTGTGCCCCGCCTCCGCCGTGCCGTACGGCGGGGCGGGCACCGTGACCCGCGACCGGGACGCCGAACTCGAGCAAGGAGCGCACGTGACCGATTCGATCGCCTCCTCGGCATCGCGACCGGACGCGGACAAGGCGCCCGCGCCCGAGAGCACGCGGCGGCCTTCCGCGGGTGACGGCCCGCCCGGCCCCGCGGCCGACGGTGCCGCGGCCGGTACGGCGGGCGACACCGCGAACGGCGCGGCGGGCACCGGCGGGCGCGCCGCGCACGGCACCGTCGACGGGGCGCCGCAGCACGACCTGCCCGGCAGGCCGTTCGGCGCTAGCCCGTTCATGTTCGGGCTCACCGCGGCGCTCGGCGTGCTCACCGCGCTCGGCCTCGCCCAGGCGCTGATCAGCGCGCGCAACGTGATCGTGCTCGTGCTGGTCGCGATGTTCCTCGCGGCCGGGCTCAACCCGATCGTGGAGGCGCTGCAGCGGCGCAGGCTATCCCGGCGGGCGGCGATCTCGATCGTGTTCGCCGCGGTGATCGCCTTCTTCGTGCTGTTCGGCTTCGCGATCGTGCCGCCGGTCACCGCGGAGACCACCCGGTTCGTGCAGGCGATCCCGGGCTACGTGAACGAGCTGCTCAGCGACGAGACGATCAAGCGGCTCGACGCGGAGTTCCAGATCCTGGCCAAGCTGCGGGACTACGTGACGAGCGGCGAGCTCGGCACCACGATCGCCGGGGGCATCGTCGGCGCGGGCGTGGTCGTGCTCGACGGCATCTTCTCCGGGGTGACGCTGCTCGTGCTCACCCTCTACTTCCTCGGCTCGCTGCCGGCGATCAAGGAGTACCTGCTGCGGCTCGTGCCCGCCAGCCGCCGGGACCGTACCCGGGCGATCAGCGAGGAGATCCTCCGCGGCATCGGCGGCTTCGTGGCGGGCGGCATGACCATCGCGGCGATCGCGGCCGTGTTCGCCTACCTGTTCCTCACCATCGCCGGGGCCGAGTACGCGCTCGCGCTCGCCCTCGTGATCGCGGTGACCGACCTCATCCCGCTCGTCGGCGCCACCATCGGCGCGGTGGTGGTCACCTGTGTGACGCTGCTGCAGTCGGTGCCGCTCGGCATCGCGAGCGGGGTCTTCTTCCTCGTCTACCAGCAGGTGGAGAACTACGTCATCTACCCGAAGGTGATGAAGCGCTCGGTGGACGTGGCGCCCGCGGTGACGGTGATCGCGGCGCTCTTCGGCGGCGCGCTGCTCGGCATCGTCGGCGCGCTCATCGCGATCCCCGCGGCGGCCGCCGTGGCGCTGATCATCCGCGAGGTGGTGATCCCCCGCCAGGCGGCCCGGTAGCCCTCGGGTCCCGGCGGCCCGAGGGCGTACGCTCACCCCAGGTTGCGGACGAACTCCGCGACCGCCCGGTTGAACGCCTCGGGCCGCTCGACCGCGCTGAGGTGACCGGCCTCCTCGATCGTGACGAGCGTGGCGTCGGGCACCGCCTCGGCCATCGCCTCGGCGTCGGCGCGCGGCGACAGCTCGTCCTCCTCCCCCACGATCACCAGGGCGGGCACCTTCAGCCCGCGCAGCGTGTCGAAGGAGTCCGGACGGCGGGCCATCGCCCGCGAGGCCCACGCCACCGCGGCCGGCGGCGCCGCCTGCACCAGGCCGCGCACCCGCCCGTACACCATGGGGCGGCGCTCCCGCGTCGTCGGCCCGACGAGGCCGGGCGCCAGCTCGTCCAGCAGGATCTTGCTGCCGTGCTCGGTGACGGCCTGGGCGATCCGCTCCCGGTTCGCCCGGGCGGCCTCCGGGTCGGCGCTCGCCTTGGTGTCGGCGAGGATCACCCCGAGCACCCGGTCGGGGTGGCGGCGGCAGAACTCCATGGTCACGTAGCCGCCCATCGACTGGCCGCCGATGACCGCGCGCTCGATGCCCTCGGCATCGAGGGTCTCGGCCACGTCGTCGGCCATCACGGCGAGCGACGGCTCCTCCTCGCCGAGCACGGAGCCGCCGAAACCACGCAGATCCGGGGTGATCACCCGGCAGACGCCGGAGAGCCCTTCCCGCTGCCCCAGCCACATGGCCGAGGAGAGCGGGAAGGCGTGAAGCAGGACGACCGGCACCCCGTCACCGGCCGATCGTGAGTAGAGCCGCACGCCGAACAACGGTAGTACGAACGCGGCGACGCGAACACGACGAGTGTGCGCACCCGGGAGGGCACGCCCGGGCGGCGCCGGGCAACGGAACGAGGCCCGCGGCCGGCGCCGCATGCCGCGGGCCCGGCGATCAGACCTCCGTGGGCAGCGGATGGGCGGCCGGGTTGACCCGCCGCACGATCTCGTTGAGCACGATGCGCACGTACGGCTCGCCCACCCACAGGTGCTTGGCCCGCTCCACCGCGACCACCTCGCACTGCGGCACCCGCGCGAAGCGCTTGCGCGCCTCGTCCGGCCGCAGGAAGTCGTCGAGCTCCGGCACTAGCGCGACGAGCGGCCGGCCGAACTCGGTCCACGCGTCGAGGTCCGCGTCCGTGGCCCGGCGCAGCGGCGGGGAGAGCAGGATCGCGCCCTCCACGAGCGGGTCGCGCCCCCACTTCAACGCCAGCTCGGTGCCGAACGACCAGCCGAGCAGCCACGGCCGCGGCAGGTCACGGAATTCCACGAACTCCAGGGCCGCCGCGACGTCGTACCGCTCGCCCTCGCCCTCGTCGAAGGTCCCCTCGGAGGTGCCGCGCTCAGAGCTCGTGCCGCGCGTGTTGAAGCGCAGCACGGCGAGGTCGGCGAGCGCGGGCAGCCGGTAGGACGCCTTGCGCAGCACGTGGCTGTCCATCATGCCGCCCGCGGTCGGCAGCGGGTGGAGGCAGACCAGGGTGGCCACGGGCGGCCGTTCCTCGGGCAGCGCGAGCTCTCCGACCAGGGTCAGCCCGTCCGCGGTGTGCAGCTCGATCGGCTCCCGCCGCGCGGGCAGCACCGTCGAGGCGCGTATGTCCATGTGCATCCTTCCAACGCTCGCGGTGGCGACGTCAGTAGCGCGTCCGGCCGGGGTTGCGCCGGATCCGCGCCCGCCAGCACGCGGTGTGCCAGTGCCGCCGCTCCCCTTCGCCGCCGGGCCAGGCCGGCCAGCTCACCACGTGCGGCAGGCCCGCGCGGATCTCCTGGTCGCAGCCGGGGCACCGGTAGACGCGCCCCTCCGCGCCGGTCACCCGCCGCACCACCCAGTCGCCGTCCGGCCACTCCTCCACCTGGTCCACCCCGGGCACGGAGCCGAGGATCGGCCCGCGGCCGGGCACCACGCCGCGGCGGCGGTCCACCCGATCGTACGGCCCCACCCGGCGGGCCCTGCGCGGACTCATGGCGTACGGCGCAACGCGGAACGACGTCCGGTTTCTTCCCGGCCCCCGGCGGCCCGGGCCGCTCGTGCCTCGATCCGCACGCTCCCTCCAACGTGTGCGTCCGAAAGTCGTTGTCACGCCGGTGGTCCAGTCTCGCAGACGCCGGACGCGAGCCATGCGGGCCCCGGTAGGGTTGACGGTCATGCGGCTGGTCATCGCGAAATGCAGCGTGGACTACGTGGGCCGGCTCACCGCCCACCTTCCGATGGCGCCCCGGCTCATCCTGATCAAGGCGGACGGCTCGGTGTCCGTGCACGCCGACGACCGCGCGTACAAGCCCCTCAACTGGATGAGCCCGCCCTGCCGCCTGAAGGAGGAGGGCAACGTGTGGACCGTCACCCACAGCAAGACCGGCGAGCGGCTCATCCTCACCATCGACGAGATCCTGCACGACTCCACGCACGAACTCGGGGTCGACCCCGGGCTGATCAAGGACGGCGTGGAGGCCCATCTGCAGGAGCTGCTCGCCGAGCACATCACCACGCTGGGCGAGGGCTGGACGCTGATCCGCCGCGAGTACCCCACCGCGATCGGCCCGGTGGACATCCTCTGCCGGGACGCGAGCGGCCGGACCGTCGCGGTGGAGATCAAGCGCCGCGGCGAGATCGACGGCGTCGAGCAGCTCACCCGCTACCTGGAGCTGCTCAACCGCGACCCGCTGCTCGCCCCGGTGCGCGGGGTGTTCGCCGCCCAGGAGATCAAGCCGCAGGCGCGGGTGCTCGCCGCCGACCGCGGCATCGACTGCGTGACGCTCGACTACGACGCGCTGCGCGGCATCAAGCGCGAGGACACGCTCTTCTGACCGCTCCCGGCCGCCGCGCCGGGCCCGGCCGGACCGGATGACCGGCCGTACGACCGGGTGTCCTCCGTTCGGAGGACGCCCGATCTCGATCGTCCGTAGGTGCCGCCGACCTGCCCGTTTTCCGCATGCTCGAACCATGGACGACACGGCGGTGAAGGTCAGCGGACTGACCAAACGGTACGGCGCGGTGACCGCGGTCGACGGCATCGACCTGGAGATCCGGCGCGGCGAGGTGTTCGGCCTGCTCGGCCCGAACGGGGCGGGCAAGTCGACCACGGTGGAGATCCTCGAGGGCTACCGCAGGCGGGACGCGGGCGAGGTTCGCGTGCTGGGCGAGGACCCGGCGCACGCGGGCCGCGCCTGGCGGTCCCGCATCGGCGTCGTGCTCCAGTCGAGCAACGACCACGCCGAGCTCACCGTGCGCGAGCTGGTCCGGCACGTCGCCGGCTACTACCCCGACCCGCACGACCCCGACGAGGTGATCGAACGGGTGGGCCTGGCCGAGAAGGCCGGCACCCGCCTGCGCAGACTCTCCGGCGGCCAGCGCCGCCGCGTGGACGTGGCGCTCGGCATCGTGGGCCGCCCCGAGCTGCTCTTCCTCGACGAGCCGACCACCGGCTTCGACCCCGAGGTCCGCCGCCGGTTCTGGGACCTGATCGCCGGCCTCGCGGACGACGGGACCACGATCGTGCTCACCAGCCACTACCTCGACGAGGTCGAGGCGCTCGCCGACCGCATCGCCGTGATCGCCGGCGGGCGGGTGGTGGCCGAGGGCGACCCGGCGACGCTCGGCGGCCGGGCGACCGCCAAGGCCACGGTGAGCTGGCTGGAGGACGGGGTGCGCCGCAGCGTGGAGACCGACGAGCCCACCCGGACCGTGCGCGAGCTCGCCGCCCGGTTCCCCGGCGAGGTGCCGGAGCTCACCGTCACCCGCCCCACGCTGGAGGAGGTCTACCTCGGCCTCATCCGGCAGGCCTGACCGGCCGTCCCGTTCCCCCGGTACGGCACGGCCGCGGCACGCCGTACCCGCTCCCCGGACGGGGCCGTCCCCGAGAACCCCGCAACCCCGGAACCCTGCCTGCCCTGTCACCCGGTTTCCCCAGGAGACGTGATGAGCAAGACCACCACGCTTCCGGTCCCCGCCGCGGCGACGGCCGCGGCACGGCTGCCCGCGACGCTGCGCGTCGGCTGGTCGCGGGCGGTGCTCGAGACCAGGATGTTCTTCCGCGAGCGGGACTCCCTGATCTTCACGTTCAGCTTCCCGGTCGTCCTGCTCGTGCTGTTCGGCTCGATCTTCCGCGGCGAGTTCGAGGACTCCGGCGTCTCGGTGTCCCAGCTGTACGCGGCCGGGCTGATCGGCGCGGGCCTGATGAGCGTGAGCTTCCAGAACCTCGCGATCGCCATCGCGGTGGAGCGCGAGGACGGCACGCTCAAGCGGCTCGCCGGCACGCCGATGCCGCCCGCGGCGTACTTCGTCGGCAAGGTGCTGAGCGTGCTGCTCGCCGCCGTGCTCGAGGTCGCGCTGCTGCTCGCCGTCGGCGTGCTCCTGTACGACCTGGAACCGCCCGCGGACGCGGCCCGCTGGGCGACCTTCGCCTGGGTGTTCGTGCTCGGCCTCGCCGCCTGCTCGCTGCTCGGCATCGCGTTCAGCAGCCTGCCCCGGTCCGCGAAGAGCGCGTCGGCGGTGGTGACGCTCCCGTTCGTGGCGCTCCAGTTCGTCTCCGGGGTGTTCATCCCCTTCGCCGAGCTGCCGCAGTGGGTCACCCACCTCGCCTCGCTCTTCCCGCTGCGCTGGATGTGCCAGGGCTTCCGCTCGGTGTTCCTCGGCGACGCCGGGGCGGCGCTCGAGCTCACCGGCTCCTACGAGTTGGACCGGGTCGCCCTGATCCTGGCAGCCTGGACGGTCGGAGGGCTGCTGCTGTGTCTGAAGACGTTCCGCTGGACGAGCCGGCGCGAGGGGTGACCGCGCCGATGGGCCCGGAGGCGTGGAAGCGGCTGCGCGTCTGGGAGGTGCTGCTCGGGATCGCCGTGGTCGTCCCCGCCCTCCACATCCTGTGGTACGGCACGGCCCCGGTGTGGCAGGCGGTCGTGATCGGCTGCCTGCTCGCGATCCCGGCCGCCTACCTGCTGCTCGGCCGGCGGGCGATCCTCGCCGAGGACACCCGCCGCGGCACCTGGTACGCGGCGGTCCTCGTGGTCCTCTACGTGCCGATCGCGCTCATCAGCGACGTGGCCCTCTTCGTCCTGTTCGGGGTGTGCCCGCAGGTCTTCATGGCGGTGCCCGCGCGGCGCGGGGTGGTCGTCGCGGTCCTGCTCGCGGCGCCGAACGCGGTGCGGCTGGGGCTCACCGAGCCGGACGTCGCCGGGCTCTTCTCGCTGGTGATGATGCTCACCACGACCGTGTTCTTCTCGTCGGCCTTCGGGATGTGGGGCGAGCGCGTGGTCCGGCAGAGCGCCGAGCGCGCCGAGCTGATCCGGCGGCTGGCGGCGAGCCACGCCGAGGTGGCCCGGCTGTCGGCCGAGCGCGGCGCCCTCGCCGAGCGGGAACGGCTCGCCGGGGAGATCCACGACACCCTCGCCCAGGGCTTCAGCGGCATCATCATGCTGCTCCAGGCCGCGCAGGCGCAGCCGGACCCGTCCCGGCACCTCGAGCTGGCGATCCGGACCGCCAAGGAGAACCTCGCCGAGGCGCGCGCCCTGGTGGCGGCGCTGCGCCCCGCGCCCCTCGACGGGTCGACGCTCGGCGCGGCGCTGCGCCGGATCACCGAGCGGTTCGGGGAGGAGACCGGCGTCGCGGCCGCCTTCGCGACGCGCGGCACCGGCCGGGCGCTGCCGCCGCAGTACGAGGTGGTGCTGATCCGGGCGGCGCAGGAGGCGCTGAGCAACGTGCGCAAGCACGCGGCCGCGACCCGGGTGGAGGTGGCCCTCGAGTACGGCCCGGCCGAGGTGACCCTGCGCGTGCGCGACGACGGCCGCGGCTTCGGCGGACACCGGCCCGGCCCGGCGTCCGGGGACGCGGCGGACCACGCGGACGTGCTCTCCGCCGGGTACGGCCTGCGCGCGATGCGCGCCCGCGTCGAGCAGGCGCACGGCACGCTCACCGTCGCCGACGCGGAGTCCGGCGGCGCCGAGCTCACCGTCCGCCTCCCGCTGCCGCCCGAGACACCGGCCCCGGTGCCGCCCGCGACGGTCCCGGCGGCCCGGCCGAGCACCGACCCCTTGCCGGAGGAGGTGTGATGACGGACGACCCGATCCGGGTGCTCATCGTCGACGACCACCCGGTGGTGCGCACCGGCCTGCGCGGCATGCTCGAGGGCGCGCCCGGGATCGTGATCGCCGGGGAGGCGGGCTCGGGTGACGAGGGGGTGGCGTTCGCCCGCGCCCTGCGGCCCGACGTGATCCTCATGGACCTGCGCATGCCGAACGGGGACGGGGTGAGCGCGACGCGCCGCATCCTCGCCGAGCGTCCCGAGGCGCGGGTGGTGGTGCTCACCACCTACGAGACCGACCAGGACATCCTGCGCGCGGTGGAGGCGGGCGCGACCGGCTACCTGCTGAAGGACACCGCGCGGGACGACCTGATCGCCGCGATCGCGGCGGCCCGGCGCGGGGAGACCGTGCTCTCCCCCGCGGTGGCGACCCGGCTCGTCTCCCGGATGCGCGCCCCGGCGCCGGAGGCCCTCACCCCGCGGGAGACCGAGGTGCTCGCCCTCGTCGCGCGCGGCCTGACCAACGCCGAGATCGGCCGGGCGCTGTTCATCAGCGAGACCACGGTGAAGACCCACCTCATCCGCGTCTTCGGCAAGCTCGGCGTCTCCGACCGCACCGCCGCGGTGACCACCGCGCTGGAGCGCGGCCTGCTGCCCCCGCTCGACCGCACGCTCGACTGACCCCGCCACGGCTCGGTACTCGGCCGGTACGGCACGGCCGTTCTATCGTGGCCCCACGGCGAGAGGAACGTGAGGAGGCCTCATGGCAACGGCTACGGAACGGCGGACCTTCGACTCGCTCGACCCGGCCACCGGGGAGGTGGTGGGCACCCACGTCATCCACGACGAGGCCGCCGTCGCCGCCGCGGTCGAGCGGGCCGCGCAGGCGGCGCGCTGGTGGGCCGGCCTCGGCTTCGCCGAGCGGAAGCGGCGCCTGCTCGACTTCGCCGCGGTGCTCACCCGCAACCTCGGCAGGGTGGCCGAGACGGTGCGCCGGGAGACCGGCAAGCCGATCGAGGACGCCAAGCTGGAGACCGTGCTGGCGATCGCGCACACCGGCTGGGCGGCCCGGAACGCCCGCGCGGTGCTCGGCCCGCGCCGGGTCTCCCCCGGCCTGCTCGGCGTCAACATGGCCGCCACCGTGGAGTACCAGCCGCTCGGCGTGGTCGGGGTTATCGGGCCGTGGAACTACCCGGTGTTCACGCCGATGGGGTCGATCGCCTACGCGCTCGCCGCGGGCAACGCGGTGGTGTTCAAGCCGAGCGAGCTCACCCCCGGCACCGGCGTGCTGCTCGCCGAGCTGTTCGCCGAGAGCGTCTCCGAGTACCCGGTGTTCCAGGTGGTGACCGGCCTCGGCGAGACCGGCGCCGCGCTCGCCGGGCACCCCGGCGTCGGCAAGATCGCGTTCACCGGCTCGACCGCGACCGCGAAGCGGGTGATGGCGGCCTGCGCCCGCAACCTCACCCCGCTCGTCGCCGAGTGCGGCGGCAAGGACGCGTTCATCGTCGACCGCGACGCCGACCTTGCGGCGGCCGCCGACGCCGCGCTGTGGGGCGCCTGCTCGAACGCCGGGCAGACCTGCGTGGGCGTGGAGCGCGTCTACGTGGTCGCCGAGGTCTACGAGGCGTTCCTGCGCGAGCTCACCGAGCGGGCCGCCGCGCTGCGCGCCGGGAAGGACTACGGCCCGATCACCATGCCCGGACAGCTCGACGTGATCCGCCGCCACGTCGGCGACGCGGTCGCGCGCGGCACGGCCGTGCTCGGCGGCACCGAGTCGATCCGCCCGCCGTACGTCGACCCGGTGATCGTCACCGACGTGCCGGAGGACTCGCCCGCCGTGCAGGAGGAGACCTTCGGTCCGGTGATCGTGGTGAACCGGGTCGCCGACGTGGACGAGGCGGTGCGCCGCGCGAACGCCACCGCGTACGGCCTGGGCGCAACGGTGTTCTCCCGGAACCGGCGGCGGGCCACCGCGCTCGCCCGGCGGCTGCGCACCGGCATGACCGCGATCAACTCGGTGATCTCGTTCGCGGGCATCCCGTCGCTGCCGTTCGGCGGCGTGGGCGGCTCCGGGTTCGGCCGCATCCACGGCGCGGACGGGCTGCGCGAGTTCGCCCGGCCGAAGGCGATCTCCCGGCAGCGTTTCCCATTGCCGGGCGCGAACCTCACCTCTTTCCGCAGATCACCGGCGGATCTCGAGCGGGTCATCCGGCTGGTCACGTTCCTGTACGGCAGGCGCCGCCGATAACGCACCCCTGAACTTCCACCCAAAAGATCTTGCCGACATAATTATTGGTCCGTTGGTAAACCACCGGGCGAGGGGTGGGAGTCATGGCACGGGGTTACCGGGGGATGACACCGGAAGAACGATTGGCGGACCGCCGGGAACGCTTACTTTCGGCGGCCTACACGCAGTTCGCCGATCCCGGCTTTTCCGCGACCACCATCGAACGGCTGTGCAGCACCGCCCGCATATCCAATCGCGCCTTCTACGAGTGTTTCTCCGGCCGCGAGGAGCTCATGCGGGCGGTGTACGAACGCTGCGTGGAGGACACCAAGGCCGCGGTGTACCGGGCGATCCACGCCGCGCCCGACGACCCGGAGGCCAGGATGGAGGCGGCGGTCCGGGAGTTCGTCACCTTCGTGATGGCGGACCGCCGCCGCGCCCGCATCATGAACCTGGAGGTGCGCCGCGCCGGCGACACGGTGCACGCGTTCCGCCAGCAGAAGATATCCGCGCTGGCGCAAACGATTGAGAAATCACTGGCCGGTTTTCCCGGCGGGTTGCCGGAGAACTCCCACCTGCTCGTGGTCGGCCTGATCGGGGCCGTTCAGGAGTTGCTGCTCGACCGGATGATGTCGGCGAAACCGGCCCCGCTGGAATCCATCATCAACACGGCGGTGGCCATCTTCCGCAAGTCCCTCACCGGCTGACCGGATACCCGGCCGCTTTCCGTACCGGCGGGCACGGGGATCCGAAAGAGCGCGAGAACGGCGCCGAGGGAACACCACCGGAAATCACCTGGAATCCGAAACGTCCGCCGTATTCCACCAAACCTCGCACCATCCCGCACGGCCGCGATCCCGGCGGAGCGCGGGAGCGGGCGGTGGCTAGGCTGGGCCCCATGACACGCGCTGACAAGGACCGGCCGGTGGTGCTCTCCAGGATCTACACGAGGACCGGCGACAACGGGACCACCGGCCTCGGCGACGGGAGCCGCACCCGCAAGACCGACCCGCGCATCGCGGCCTACGCCGACGTGGAGGAGGCGAACGCCGCGATCGGCGTGGCGCTCGCGCTGGGCGACCTCCCCGAGCCGGTCGCCGAGGTCCTTCGCCGCGTCCAGAACGAGCTGTTCGACGTGGGCGCCGACCTGTGCACCCCCGTGGTCCCGAACCCCGAGCACCCGCCGCTGCGCGTGGAGCCCGCCGCGATCGAGTGGCTGGAGTCGCAGTGCGACCGTTTCAACGAGGGCCTGAAGCCGCTGCGCAGCTTCGTGCTCCCCGGCGGCGCGCCCGGCACCGCGCTGCTGCACCAGGCCAGGACCGTGGTACGGCGAGCCGAACGCTCGGCCTGGGCGGCGCTGGAGGCCCACGAGGACGTCAACCCGCTGACCGCGAAGTACCTCAACCGGCTGAGCGACCTGCTGTTCATCCTCTGCCGGGTGGTCGCGGACGGCGACGAGGTGCTGTGGCGGCCGGGCGGCACCCGCTGACCCGGGGCCCGGCCCGCGCGCCGTACCGCGCGGCGCTCAGGCGTGGTCGAGCAGGTGGGCGCTCGGCGGCGCCGCCTCCAGCCAGGCGAGGAACCCGGTGAGGGCGTCCTCGCTCATCGCGAGGGTGACCGCGCCGCAGTCGACCGCCCAGTACCCCTTGGGGCCGTCGATGCCGTCGAGCCGACGGCGGCTGGAAATCTCGAGGCCGCGCCTCGCGATCGCGTGGCGCGGCCTCAGACGTACCGCAAAGAACGGGATCCAGTGGAGCTCGCCGCCGGCGTAGCGGGCCACCCCGCGACGCCAGCCCGAGCCGGCGGTGCGGAGCCGACAGATGATCGTGCCCCGCGAGCGCGCCAGCAACAGCGCGCGTACCGCGATGAGGGCGGCGGCCAGCAGCAGGACCGCGGCGATCGTCAGTGCCGCAAGCGCCACCCTCATCCTCCGTTTCGTTCGACGATCAGACCTCTACGCCCGCGGCGCGCAGCCGGGCACGCGCCCGCTTGGCCTCAAGCTGGGCGTCGAATCCGGTGCCCTCGGCGTCGATGGAGGCGAGCGCCCGGTTGAGGGCGTCACGGGCGGCGGCGACGTCCACCTCGGAGCCCAGCTCGGCCGCCTCGGCGAGCACCGAGACGTCGTTGTTCGCCACGGCGATGAACCCGCCGTGGACCGCGGCCACGAGGTCGTCCCCGTCCCCGCGCTTCACCGTCAGCACCCCGCCGTCGACGAGGATGCCGAGTACCGGGGCGTGGTTAGGCATGATACCGATCTCGCCGTCGACCGTCTTGGCAATCACCATGTCGGCCTCGCCGGACCAGATCTCACGCTCCGGCGAGACGACGCCGACGCGCAGCTTGGCCATCCTGATCCTCTCTCCTATCCCGCGTCAGGTGTCCCGTTGTCCTCGAGAGGTCAGCGGGCCAGCGTCTTGGCCTTCTCCACGGCGTCGTCGATGCCGCCGACCATGTAGAAGGCCTGCTCGGGCAGGTGGTCGTACTCGCCGGCGCACAGCGCCTTGAACGAGGCGATGGTCTCGTCGAGCGGCGTGAACACGCCCGGCTGACCGGTGAACTGCTCGGCCGCGAACATCGGCTGGGACAGGAACCGCTCAACCCGGCGCGCCCGGTTGACGATGACCTTGTCCTCCTCGGAGAGCTCGTCGATACCGAGGATGTTGATGATGTCCTGGAGCTCCTTGTACCGCTGGAGGATCCGGATCGTCTCCTGGGCGACCTGGTAGTGCTCCTCGCCGACGATCTGCGGGTCGAGGATCCGGGAGGTGGAGTCGAGCGGGTCCACCGCCGGGAAGATCGCCTTCTCGAACACCTGCCGCGAGAGCACCGTGGTGGCGTCGAGGTGGGCGAACGCGTTGTGCGGCGCCGGGTCGGTGATGTCGTCCGCGGGCACGTAGATCGCCTGCATCGAGGTGATCGAGTGACCGCGGGTCGAGGTGATGCGCTCCTGCAGCACACCCATCTCGTCGGCGAGGGTCGGCTGGTAACCCACCGCCGAGGGCATCCGGCCGAGCAGCGTCGACACCTCGGAACCGGCCTGGCTGAACCGGAAGATGTTGTCGATGAACAGCAGCACGTCCTGGCCCTGGACGTCGCGGAAGTACTCCGCCATGGTGAGCGCGGAGAGCGCGACGCGGAGCCGGGTGCCCGGCGGCTCGTCCATCTGGCCGAACACGAGCGCGGTGTCCTTGAGCACGCCCGCCTCGGCCATCTCGACCCACAGGTCGTTACCCTCACGGGTACGCTCGCCCACGCCGGCGAACACCGAGGTACCACCGAACTCGCGGGCGACCCGGCGGATCATCTCCTGGATGAGCACGGTCTTGCCCACGCCCGCGCCGCCGAACAGGCCGATCTTGCCGCCCTGCACGTACGGCGTGAGCAGGTCGATGACCTTGATGCCGGTGACGAGCAGCTCGGTACGCGGCTCGAGCTGGTCGAACGCCGGGGCCTTGCGGTGGATCGGCCACCGCTCGGTGACCTCGAGCGAGGCGACGTCGACGTCGAGGGTCTCGCCGAGCGCGTTCCACACGTGGCCCTTGACCACGTTGCCGACGGGAACCGAGATCGGCGCGCCGGTGTCGCGGACCAGGGCGCCGCGCACGAGACCGTCGGTGGGCTGCATGGAGATGGCCCGCACCAGGTTGTCACCCAGGTGCTGCTCGACCTCGAGCGTCAGCGTCTTGGTCTGCCCGTTGATGGTGACGTCGACGTGCAGCGCGTTGTAGATGTCCGGTATCGCCTCGGCGGGGAACTCCACGTCGACGACCGGGCCGATGACCCGGGCGACACGGCCCACGCCGGTCTCGGTCTCAACAGTCTGTGCAGTCATTTCACTCTTTCCCCGCTGCAGCTTCGGCGAGCGCGTTCGCGCCACCGACGATCTCGCTGATTTCCTGGGTGATCTCCGCCTGCCGAGCCTGGTTCATCAGCAGCGACAGCTTCTGGATGGACTCGTTGGCGTTGTCGGTCGCCGCCTTCATCGCCCGGCGGCGCGCCGCGTGCTCGGAGACGGCCGACTGGAGCAGGGCGTTGTAGATGCGGGACTCGATGTAGCGCGGCAACAGCCGGTCGAGGACGGTCTGCGCGTTCGGCTCGAACTCGTAGTACGGCAGCGGCCCGTCCGGAGGCGCCTCCTCGCTCTCCTCGACCTCCAGCGGCAGGATGCGCACCACCTTCGGCCGCTGGGTGAGCATCGAGACGAACTCGGTGTAGACGATGTGGATCTCGTCGATCCCGTTGTCGTCCGTGAACGCCTTGATCAGCGTCCCGCCGATCTCCTTGGCGTGGGCGTACGACGGGTTGTCGGAGAAGCCCGACCACTCGCCGTGCATCTCCCGGTCGCGGAACCGGTGCCAGCCGATGCCCTTGCGCCCGACCACGTACGGCTTGGGCTCGATGCCCCGCTCACGCAGCAGACCGGCGAGCGCCTCGGCCTCCCGCAGGATGCTGGCGTTGAAACCGCCGGCGAACCCGCGGTCGCTGGTGACGATGAGCACCGCCGCGCTCCGCGGATCCTTCCTGGCGACCATGAGCGGGTGCTCGGCGGTGGTGTCGTAGGACAGCACCGCCGAGACCGCACGCGTGATCTCACGCTCGTACGGCAGGGCCGCCTGCATCCGCTGCTGCGCCTTGACGATCCGCGAGGAGGCGATGAGCTCCTGCGCTCGCGTGATCTTGGCGATCGAGCGCACCGACCGGATGCGCCGTCGCAGCTGTCTGAGTTGGGCGCCCATCTGCTACTTCTTCTCCGCCCGCGGGCGTACGTGCCGGACGACCTTCTCCTGACCGACGGCGTCCTCCTCGAGCGCCTCGACCGGCTCGTCCGCGAAGAGGAGCTGGCCGGAGGAGGTCTGGAAGCCCTTCTTGAACTCGGTGACGGCCTCCTTCAGCAGGGTGACCGTGTCGTCCGAGAGGGCCTTGGTCTCGCGGATCGTGTCGTAGATGCCCTTGTAGTTCCGGCCGACGTAGTCGAGGAACTCGGTCTCGAACCGGCGCACGTCCTCCAGCGGCACCTCGTCGAGGTGGCCGTTGGTGCCGGCCCAGATCGACACGACCTGCTGCTCGACCGGGTACGGGCTGTACTGCGGCTGCTTCATCAGCTCCATGAGCCGCGCACCGCGCTCGAGCTGCGCCCGGGACGCGGCGTCGAGGTCGGAGGCGAAGGCCGCGAACGCCTCGAGCTCCCGGTACTGCGACAGGGCGAGACGCAGCGTACCGGCGACGGTCTTCATCGCCTTGATCTGCGCCGAGCCACCGACTCGGGAGACCGAGATACCGGGGTTCATCGCCGGGCGCTGACCGGCGTTGAACAGGTCGG
This sequence comes from Thermopolyspora flexuosa, assembly GCF_006716785.1. Classification (NCBI taxonomy): domain Bacteria; kingdom Bacillati; phylum Actinomycetota; class Actinomycetes; order Streptosporangiales; family Streptosporangiaceae; genus Thermopolyspora; species Thermopolyspora flexuosa. Next base: position 3,937,211 of record NZ_VFPQ01000001.1, read on the forward strand.
TCTCCAGGAAGCACTGGCCGTCGGTGATGGAGATGACGTTCGTCGGGATGTACGCCGAGATGTCGTTGCCCTTGGTCTCGATGATCGGCAGACCGGTGAGCGAGCCGCCGCCCATCTCGTCCGAGAGCTTGGCGCAGCGCTCCAGCAGACGGGAGTGCAGGTAGAACACGTCACCGGGGAACGCCTCACGGCCCGGCGGGCGGCGCAGCAGCAGCGAGATGGCACGGTAGGCGTCCGCCTGCTTCGACAGGTCGTCGAAGATGATCAGGACGTGCTTGCCGTTGTACATCCAGTGCTGGCCGATCGCGGACCCGGTGTAGGGCGCGATGTACTTGAAACCGGCCGGGTCGGAGGCCGGGGCGGCGACGATGGTGGTGTACTCCATCGCGCCCGCCTCCTCCAGGCGGGCCTTCACCTGCGCGATCGTGGAGCCCTTCTGGCCGACCGCGACGTAGATGCAGCGCACCTGACGCTGCGGGTCGCCGGAGAGCCAGGCCTCGCGCTGGTTGAGGATGGTGTCGACCGCGATCGCGGTCTTACCGGTCTGCCGGTCGCCGATGATGAGCTGGCGCTGGCCACGGCCGATCGGCGTCAGCGCGTCGATCGCCTTGATACCGGTCTGCAGCGGCTCCTTCACCGACTGGCGCTGCACCACCGAGGGGGCCTGCAGCTCGAGGGCGCGCAGCGTCTCGGCCTCGATGGGGCCCTTGCCGTCGAGCGGGTTGCCCAGCGGGTCGACCACGCGGCCGAGGAACGCGTCGCCCACCGGCACCGACAGCACCTCACCGGTGCGGCGGACGGTCTGGCCCTCCTCGATGCCCTCGAAGTTACCGAGGATGACGACACCGATCTCGCCCACGTCGAGGTTGAGCGCCAGGCCGCGCGTGCCGTCCTCGAACTCCAGCAGCTCGTTCGCCATCGTCGAGGGCAGGCCGGAGACATGGGCGATGCCGTCGCCGCAGTCGACGACGGTCCCGATCTCCTCGCGGGCCGCGCCTTCCGGCTCGTAGGCCTGGACGAAGCGCTCAAGCGCGTCCCGGATCTCGTCCGGCCGGATCGTCAGCTCCGACATCTTGATTCCGTCTCCCTATTCATCGCCGCACCGCTCTCCCTAGCCGGCCAACCGGCGGCGGACTTCTTCGATACGTCCCAGGATGGTGGTGTCGATGACCTCGTCTCCGATGCGGACCGAGAAGCCACCGATCACCTTCGGATCCACCTCGCAGTTGAGGCGGATGTCGCGACCGTAGGTCGCGCTGAGCCACGCCGCGAGCCGGCCCCGCTGTGCGTCGCTGAGCGGCACGGCGCTGCGTACCACGGCCACCAGGCGCTGCCGCTGCTCGGCGACGAGCCGCCCGAACTCCTCCAGGGCTGCCTCCAGGCTACGTCCTCTCGGATGCACGACGACCTGGGCGATCAGTCGCAGCCCGGAGGGGGTGACCCGGTTGCGCAGCAGGTCCTCCAGGAGCGCCCGCTTGCGCTCCGCGGGAATCGAGGGGTCGGACAGGGTCCACTGCAGCTGGGCGTGACCCTGGACGATCCGGCCGAACCGGAACAGCTCGTCGTCCAGATCGTCCAGCCGGCCCTGCCCCTCCGCCTCGGCCACGGTCGCGACCACACCGAACCGCTCGAGCACGTCGGCGAGGTCACGGGGCCGCGCCCACTTGGCCTCGGCGGCCGCGACGGCCGTCTCCAGTGCGGCCGGGCACACCTTGCCCTCGAGCAGCACGCGCATGACCTGCGCCTTCTGCTCGGCGGGGCGGGTGGGGTCGGCCACGGCGCGGCGCAGCCCGTGCTCGCGATCGAGCAGGTCGGCGATCGCGAACAGGTCATCGGCCAGCGTGCCGAAGTCGGCCGAGCCCGCGGCGCTGTTGAACCGCTCTTCGACCTCGGCGAGCGAGGTCCTGCTCACACCTCTCATCGGCCGCTCACCGTTCCCAAGCCGGGGTCCGAACCCAGGGCGAACCCCGGGCCGGACCTTGCGTTCACGTCAACGGTCATCCGCGGACCGCCCGCGCGTCGGTGGTGGTGGACTCCAGCTCCTCGAGGAACCGGTCGATGATGCGGCGCTGCCGCGCCTCGTCCTCGAGGGACTCGCCGACGATGCGGCCGGCCAGCTCGAGGGACAGCCGACCGATCTCCGCGCGGAGCTGGGTGAAGGCGGCCTGGCGGTCCGCCTCGATCTGGGCGTGCGCCGCCTCGATGATGCGGCGAGCCTCGGCCTGGGCCTCCTCGCGGAGCTCGGCCTTGATCTGCGCGCCCTCCGCCTTCGCCTCCTCGCGGATCCGGGCCGCCTCCTGCCGGGCCTCGGCGAGCTGGGCGCGGTACTCCTCCAGCGCCCGCTGCGCCTCGGCCTGAGCCTCCTCGGCCCGCTTGATGCCGCCCTCGATCGCCTCGGTGCGCTCTTCCAGCGTCTTCTGGATCCGCGGGACGAGCATCCGGCCGACGACGAGGAAGACGACGAGGAAGGAGAAGACGCCGACGACGAGCTCGTAGGTGTGCGGCAGGATCGGGTTGTTCTCCGCCGCGAGGATCGTGGCTGTCAGTGGCATAGGTCCAGCCTTCCGTCAGTGGTGGGGGGCGTCCTTAGATGCCCGCGAAGATGAACGGCGCGACCAGACCGATCAGCGCGAGGGCCTCGACGAGAACGAAGCCCAGGAGCATGTTCTGGCGGATCAGGCCGTACGCCTCGGGCTGACGGGCGATGGCCTGCACACCCTGACCGAAGATCATGCCCACACCGATACCGGGACCGAGGGTGGCGACGCCGTACGCGATGGCGGTGATGTTGCCGGCGACCTCAGCGAGAGCTGCCATGGGTGATTTCCTTTACTGATCAGGCCGGTGGAACGTCCACCGGTCCGCGCTTACGTACCGGAATGCTTTGACTACGGTGGTCTTGGGTAGATCAGTGCTCGGCGTGCAACGAGTTCCCGATGTACATCGCGGCGAGCATCGCGAACAGGTAGGCCTGCAGGAACTGGATGAACATCTCCAGGCCGGTCATCGCGATGGTCACCAGCGTCCCCAGGACGCCGACGGGGAGCCCGAGCACGCTGAAGTTCTGGAAGATGAAGTAGAAGCCGACCATGCTGAAGAAGGCCAGGAGCATGTGGCCGGCGAACATGTTCGCGAACAGTCGCAGGGCGTGCGTGGCCGGCGCGAGGATGAGGTTCGAGAGGAACTCGATGGGCGCCAGCAGCACGTAGACCGGCTTGGGCACGCCCGGCGGGAACATCATGTTCTTGAAGTAGCCGATCGGGCCCTGGTGCTTGATGCCCAGGTAGATGCGGAGCAGGTAGACCGCCGCGGCGAGCACGATCGGGAACGCGATGTGGGACGCCACCGGGAACTGGATCACCGGGAAGACGCCCATCAGGTTCCACACCAGGACCATGAAGAAGATGGAGAACAGCAGCGGCATGAACCGATCGGTGTCCTTGCCGAGGAACGGCCGGCCGATCTGGTCCCGCACGAACGTGTAGCCGATCTCACCGATGTTCTGCAGGCCCCGGGGGACGAGCTTGGGGTTGGCGAAGGCGCCCCAGAACACCGCGATCAGGATCACCGCGCTGAGCATGGCGAGCAGCGTCGGCTTGGTCAGCCAGGTGGGGGCACCCTCCCAGAGCGGGGGGAGGTCGAAGATCTCCGGTCCCGGAGCGTGGAACCCCTCCGGGTCTTCGGCTTTCAAAGGGAGGGCGGCGAGGAGGAGCGTCGGCGTGTTCACGCGGCGTTCCCTTCAACAGTGTTGATCAACAAAAGTTTGTGTGCGCCGACCTGCGCGGTCAGCGACCGTGCTTGAGGTACACGAGGTACACGGCGAGCCCCACTCCGAGGATGACCCCTATGGGGATAAACGCGGACACGCCGGTCCAACGGCTCAACAGCCAGCCGACACCGCCCCAAACCAGGATTCCCGAGAGAATGTACGCGGGAACTGACCAAGCGGCGTCGGCGAAGGCGCGGCCGTCGTCTTCGGGCGTGCGCTTCTGCTCGCTCATCGCGGCCCCGACGATAGCAGGTGGGAAGGGGACTAGTCATATCAGGCCCTTTTCGGTGGACCGGCCGTCGGTTCATGGCTCCGCCCGGCCCGGTGCCTTGGCGACGGAGTCGTCCACGTACAGCATCTTCAGCCTGGTGAACGCCCACACCTCGCCGGCGATCCAGGCGATGGTGCCCGCCACCACGGTCCAGGCGAAGGTGGGGAAGTGCCATGCGCCGATGCCCTCGAACACCTGCAGCAGGATCCCGATGACGATCACCTTCAGCAGGTAGCTCACCATCGCCGCGGCGAACATCGCCGTCGGCGAGATGCGACCGGCCCAGCTCACGGCGACGAGGCCGATGGTGAAGAACACCGCCACCAGCAGCACGCCGACGGCCGCGCCGAGCGCCCCGCTCGCCCCGACGGCGAACAGGGAGACGATCGCGGCCACCAGGCCGACGACGGCCGTGGGCAGCGCCGCGCTCTTGAGTACGCGGACGTCGTTGACCTGCATCGATGCTCCAGGCGGGTGGTTATCAAGCGAGCGATTGCTACCGAGCAGGACGCATAACGCTCGTCCTTGCTAGTGAAAGGTATCACAAGCTCGGACAGGTACGCCTTTACCTGCCCTTTCGAAGGGCCGCCGGGTCGCGCCGGAACGCCGCCCCCGCCCGGGAACCGCGGCGCGGCGGGCGGTTCAGTTCCCCGCGAACAGGCCGCCGTCGGCCCCGCTCCGGCCACGGCCGGTCGGCCCCTGGCCGGTGGAACGCCGCAGGTCAGCGGGCTTGTCGGCGCCCGGCCGCGCCTCCGCGAGGCCGGTGCGCGGCCGCTCCGCGGGGGCCGTGCCGTACGGGTGACCGCCGCGGATCCGCCGCGCGCCGAGCGGCTTGACCGGGCTGAGCTCCTGGGTCTCGGCGGCCTGCTCGAGCGCGAAACGTTCCGCGAGGCTGGGGCGGCGCACGCCGGCGAACGGGTCGGCGGGGGCGGCCGCTCCCCCGTCACCCGGGGCGACGCCGGAGGCGACCGGGCCGCCGGGCGCCGCGGCCGAACCGCCGGACGCCTCGCCGGACGCGCCGCCGGAACGCTCGCCGGACACGCCCGGACGGGCCTCCGGGCTGTTCGCCGCGGGCGGAACCGGGGACGGCCGGTCCGCGGCGGCGGCCGGCGCGCCCGCGGTGGCCGTGGCCGCGGACGGCCCGCCGCCCGGCCCGGGCCGTTCGCCGGCCGCCGCGGTGCCGCGGCCCCTGCGCGAGCGCCACTTCGGCAGCCACATGAGCATGAGCACGGCGATCGCGAAGACGACGGTGAACGGGAAGACGATGAGCGCGACGCCGAAGATCGACAGGCCGACGACGGTGAACGCGAACAGGAACGTCCAGGAGTAGAGGATCAGCACCGCGCTGCGCTGGGAGTGCCCGGTGTCGAGCAGCCGGTGGTGGAGGTGGCCGCGGTCCGGCGCGAACGGCGACTTGCCGTACGACATGCGGCGGACCACCGCCATGAGGAAGTCGGCGAGCGGCGGCACCAGCACCGCGACCGGCACCAGCATCGGCAGGATCACCGGGAACCGGTTGAGGTCCGGCAGGATGCTCGGGTCGATCGGGGTCACCTTGACCATCGACGCCGCGAGCACGAGCCCGAGCAGCATCGCCCCGGTGTCGCCCATGAAGATCTTGGCCGGGTGGAAGTTGTGCGGCAGGAACCCGGCGCACATGCCGATGAGCAGCGCGGTGATCACCGCGGTGCTGTTGATCCGGGTGTCCTGGATGTCCCACGACAGCGCGATCGAGTACGCGAAGGTGGCCATCCCGGCGATCGCCACGATGCCCGCGGCGAGCCCGTCGAGCCCGTCGACGAAGTTCACCGCGTTGATGCTGATCACCACGATGAGGATGGTGACGACCGCCTGGAGCGTGCTGTCGAGGTTGTAGCCCGCGCCGCCCGGCACCGGGATCGAGGTGAGGCTCATGCCGAAGTAGACCATGAGGCCCGCCGCCCCGATCTGCCCGGCGAGCTTGACGAAGGGGTCCATGCCCCACCAGTCGTCGAGGAAGCCGGTGACCACGATGAGGCCGCTCGCGGCGAGCAGCGGCAGCATGATCTGTTCCTGGGCGATCACCTGGCCGACGTACGGCAGGTGGGAGGCGACGAGCAGCCCGACCACGAACCCCGCGTACATGGCGAGGCCGCCCAGCCGCGGCGTGGGCGTGGTGTGCACGTCTCTCTCACGGATCTCGGGTGCCGCGCCGATGCGGAGGGCGAACCTCCGGACCAGCGGAACCAGCAGGTACGTGACGGCCGCCGTGACCAGCGCCGTGAGAAGGTATTCGCGCACGGACCTAGTTTCCCGAATTGCCCGGCCTCAGGGGCCGGAAATCGTCACACAACCAACCGTTCATCCTTCGTTGCGATACGCGGGGTGAGCGTCGGTCAACGCCCGCACTCTCGCGAGGAGTGACGTTACCGCATTCGGGTTTCCGACGGCTTGCAGGACGATCGACGCGATCTCCTTCATCGCGTCCGGGCCCATGCCCTGGCTGGTCACGTACGGCGTGCCGAGCCGGATGCCGGAGGCGACCGAGGGCGGCTCGGGGTCGAAGGGGATCGGGCAGCGGTCGAGCGTGACGCCCGCCGCGGCGCAACGGCGCTCGGCGGTGGCCCCGTCCACGCCGACCGGGCGCAGGTCGGCGAGCACGAGGTGGGTGTCGGTGCCGCCGGAGACCGGGCGCAGGCCCTCGGCCTCGAGCGCGGCGACGAGCGTGCGCGCGTTCTCCACGACGCGCCGGGCGTACGCGGCGAACTCCGGCCGCGCCGCCTCCCCGAACGCGACCGCCTTCGCCGCGATCACGTGCATCATCGGCCCGCCCTGCACGAACGGGAACACCGCCCGGTCGATCCGCGGCGCCAGCTCGCCGGTGCACAGAATCCCGCCGCCGCGCGGCCCGCGCAGCGTCTTGTGCGTGGTGAACGTCACCACGTCCGCGTACGGCACCGGCGAGGGCACCACGCCGCCCGCGACCAGGCCTATCGTGTGCGCGGCGTCGGCGAGCAGCCAGGCGCCCACCTCGTCGGCGATGCCGCGGAGGACCGCGTGGTCGACGAGCCGCGGGTAGGCGGCCGCCCCGCAGATGATCATTTTCGGCTCGTGGCGGAGGGCGAGGTCGCGCACCTCGTCGTAGTCGATGCGTTCGGTGTCGCGGCGCACGCCGTACGGCACGACGTCGAACCAGCGGCCGGAGAAGTTGGCCCGGGAGCCGTGGGTGAAGTGGCCGCCGTGCCGCGGCGACATGGCGAGCACGGTGTCGCCCGGCCGCAGCAGGGCCGCGTACGCGGCGAGGTTCGCCGTGGTGCCCGAGTACGGCTGCACGTTGGCGTGCTCGGCGCCGAACAGCCGCTTCGCCCGGGCGATCGCGATCTGCTCGGCCCGGTCCACCACCTCGCAGCCGCCGTGGTAGCGCCGCCCCGGGTAGCCCTCGGCGTACTTGTTCGTCAGCGGCGAGCCGAGGGCGGCGAGCACGGCGGGCGAGGCGAGGTTCTCGCTGGCGATGAGCTGGAGGCCATGGCGCTGCCGTTCCAGCTCGTCGCAGAGCACCTCGGCGATCTCGGGGTCGTGCCGCGCGAGCGGCGAGAGGTCGGGTCCGCAGTAGCGCTCCATGTCGCACACCCCCGTGCCGGCCGCCCCGGTCCCTCGCCCGGGCGGCCTCGCCGTGCCTTCCGCTCGCGTCCGGCCGGGCCGTACGGCCGCGCCCCGGGCGTCGGGCGACGCCTCGCCGTACCGCCGGCCGTGCCGACCGAAATCTCGGCCTACCCCCTTTTCGCCCGCTTTCGACCTAGAGACCCAAAATGAATCCTGGGAACGGGCGATCCGCACCATGCGATGACCGGCCGGTGAACGCCGGTTTCCGGATCCGGCGGACCGGGCGCGGCGTGCCGGGAGGGCCGATACCGGTCAGAACAGGAAGGCGCGGGGGGCATCGGCGCCGCTCGGGATCCACCTCGGGGTGTCCGCGGCCTCGTCGCTGATCGCGGTGAGCACGCCCTGGCGGTAGAGGCTGAGGCGCTTGCGCCACTCGGCCATGTCCTTCAGGTACCGCTCCGCCACCGGCGCGTCCCACACCTCCCGGCTCTGGGCCTTCTTCTGCACGTCGGCCAGTGACGCGTTGAGCTTGTCCAGCAGCGGTACGACCTGGTCCCACAGGTCGACGAGCTTCTGGTACTCGGGGTTGAACACCCAGGTGGTCGCCTGGCCTCCGGGCGCGAGCTGCTCGGCGGGCGACTGCCGGGGCGGCGACTCGCCGGGTGCCATCGGCTTCGGCCGGGGCGGGTCAACGAACATGCGCGATCCTTTCTACGTTCCCATCGACCGGCCCGGGCGCTCGCCGTCGTCGCAACGGCCGCCGCCGTCCGCCCGGCCGTCGCCCGCGGCGCCGGCGCCGCCGGTCCCCGTGCCGTCCGTACGCGCTCCGGCGGAGGCTCGGCCGCCGGGCTCGTCCTGCCCCTGACGCGCGCCTGTCTCCGTCCCCGCCGCGCCGTCCGCGGTCGCCGGCGCGTCGACGTACGGCATGAGCGTGACGCCGTCCCTGGAGGCGAACGGGCCGCCGCTCTCCTGGCCCAGGGCCGCACCGCGTACCGCCGGGTACGGCTCGCCGTACCGCGCGGTGGCCGCGCCGTCGCCGGCACGGGCACCGCCGACCGGCTCCGCCCGCTCCTGCCGCCCGTTCGCGTCCGTCCCGGCCGCGCCGTCCCCGCTCCCCGAGCCCTCCAGGTACGGCATCAGCGAGATGCCGTCCCGGTTGACGATCGACACGTCGCCACGCGCGAACGCATCCTCCGTACTCACCGCACCGCCACGCTCGACACCCTGCGACCCGGCCGACTCCACCCCCGCGACCTCACGATCGGTGATCGGATACCGCGAAGCGTCCGAGGGGGCCTCCGCGCGTCCACCGGCCCCGTCCGTGCCCGCGGCGCCCGCCGGATCACCGGCCGTGCCGGCGCCGGGTGTGGTGGGCTCCATCCGCCCGGCGGCGCCGTCCGCCCGTGGCCCGCCGCCGTCGGAGGCGCCGAGTCGTCCGTCCTCCGCCCCGGGCATGCCGAACGGCTGGATCCTGTCCATGTTCTGCTCCAGCCACCGCAGGTAGGCCTCGCTCGGCGGCTGAAGGGAGCCGGTCACCACCTTGACGCCGTCGACCTCGATCACCCGCAGACCCCTGCTCGCAGGGATGTCGTCCGGGTGATCCTTGCCGTCGGTGTCCGCGATCGCGTCCCCGCCGGCCCCCTTGCCGGCGTCGGCGCGGTCACCACCCTTGTCCGTCCGCGCGTCCCCGGCCGCGTCGGGTTTCGCACCGTCCGGCTCACATCCGCCCTTACCACCGGCGGCACCCTCACCGGAACCGCGGCGCTCGGCCTCACCCTTACCGCCGGACTCCCCGGACTCGCCCTTACCACCGGCGGCATCCCCACCGGAGCCACGACGCTCGGCCTCACCCTTACCGCCGGACTCCCCGGACTCGCCCTTACCACCGGCGGCATCCCCACCGGAACCGCGGCGCTCGGCCTCACCCTTACCGCCGGACTCCCCGGACTCGCCCTTACCACCGGCGGCACCCTCACCGGAACCGCGACGCTCGGCCTCACCCTTACCGCCGGACTCCCCGGACTCGCCCTTACCACCGGCGGCATCCCCACCGGAGCCACGACGCTCGGCCTCACCCTTACCGCCGGACTCCCCGGACTCGCCCTTACCACCAGCGGCACCCTCACCGGAACCGCGACGCTCGGCCTCACCCTTACCGCCGGACTCCCCGGACTCGCCCTTACCACCAGCGGCATCCCCACCGGAGCCACGGCGCTCGGCCTCACCCTTACCGCCGGACTCCCCGGACTCGCCCTTACCACCAGCGGCACCCTCACCGGAACCGCGACGCTCGGCCTCACCCTTACCGCCGGACTCCCCGGACTCGCCCTTACCACCAGCGGCATCCCCACCGGAGCCACGGCGCTCGGCCTCACCCTTGCCACTCGACTCACCCTTGCCGTCACCGGCGGCGCTCTCACCGGGACCGCGGCGCTCGGCGTCACCCTTGCCCTTGGATTTGGCGGAGTCCTCCGGTTTCGCGCCGGGGTCGTCGGCGGGCTTCTTTTCGCCCATCGCGTCCGGGGTCGTCACGGACGGCTTCTTCTGCTTCTCCTCCTTCTCGAGGAGGGCGAGCCGGGCCTCGACGTCGCGGATCATCTTGTCGACGTCGTCGGCCACCTGGGAGGGACGGTACGTGGTCTTCGCGGACAGGCCGGCGTTGCTCAGCAGTTGGGTGACCCTGGCGTCGACCGAGCGCATCTCCTTGGCGGCCTGGCGCAGCTCGGCGAGGAGCCTGCGGACCGGCCCCGGGTTCATGCCGTCCAGCTTGGGCATACCGTCTCCCAGGTAGGTGACCAGCGATTTCACGCTAGCCGGGAGACGGTCTTCTCACCTGCCGGGATATCCAGACGGCATGACTTCGAACCGGTGACGGTCCGTAATCGCGGCCCTTGCCGTACTCGGCCGCCGCTCAGTCGTCCGTGGCGACGTACCCGACGACGCCCTTGAGCTTCTCCACCGAGATCGCGCCCTTGCGGAGCACCCGGGGCACGGGCGTGGTCAGGTCGACGATGGTGGACGGGATCGGCTGGGTGCACCGGCCGCCGTCGAGGTACACCGCGACCGAGTCGCCGAGCTGCTCCTCGGCCTCGGCGATGGTCGTCGCGGGCGGCGCGCCCGACCGGTTCGCGCTGCTGACCGCCATCGGGCCGGTCTCCTTGAGCAGGTCGAGGGCGACCGCGTGCAGCGGCATGCGCACCGCGACCGTGCCCTTGGTCTCCCCCAGGTCCCACTGGAGGGAGCGGACCGCGTGGCCGATGATCGTGAGCGGGCCGGGCCAGAACGCGTCGATCAGGTCCTGGCCGTACGGGCCGAGGTCGTCCAGCAGGGCGTTCGCGGCCCTGACGCTGCCCACGAGCACCGGAACCGGCATGTCCCGGCCCCGCCCCTTGGCGGCGAGCAACGCGCTGACCGCGGACGGCGTGAACGCGTCGGCGCCGATGCCGTACACGGTGTCGGTGGGGATGACGACGAGCTTGCCCTGCCGCACCGCGTCCACGGCGGCCTCGATGCCCGCCGCGCGCTGCTCCGGGATCGAGCAGTCGAACCGCAGGACCTTCTCCTTGGCGGCCTCCATGACGACCGCGGGGGCCTCGGGCGTGCCCTCCCCCGGCTTCTCCGCCGCCTCGGCGCCCGCACCCGCCGCCTCCGCCTTCGGCTCGCCGGAGGACGCGCCCTCGGCCGGCTCGGGCGCCGCGGCCTTCGCAGTGGCCTCCTCGGCGGCCTTGCCCACGCCGGCACCCTTCGCCTCGCCCTCGCGATCGTCCTGCCCGGCGGCGGCTCCCTCGCCGCGCGGCGCATCGGCGGACGCGGCCGCCTCACGCACGGGGTCGCCGTGCGGCCCGGTGGAGGAGGGCGCGGCGGGCTGCGCGGCCGGTTCCCCGCCGGGTACGGCGGGCCCGGACGACGCGCGGGACTCCTCCGATGCCGCGGTGCTCTCCGCCTGCGGGTCGGGCCGCCGGTCCGGTGCCGGCCCGCCCTGCTCGTCGGCGGGCTTACCGGCGTCCGGGGCCGGGTCCTTTCGCTCGCTCACGCAGACGATCCTAGTCAGTCCCGGGCGGTGACCGATCCCGGTCGCCCGCACGGCCACGGGCCGCCGGGCGGGCGACCGGGCGGCGCGGACGCTCAGTCCTGGCCGAGCCGGGCCGTCACGAACCGGTCCCGCCCGGTGAGGTCCTGGTGGTTGCGCACGTCGCGCCAGCCGTGCTCCTCGGAGAAGATCCAGTAGACCGCGGTGCCCTGCTCGTCGGCGTGCTCCACCACGACGTACCCGCCGGGGCGGAGCAGCCGCCGGGCGGTGCGCTCGACCGCGCGGATCTCGCCGAGCCCGTCCTCGTCGGACCCGTACAGCGCGCGGGCGGGGTCGTAGTCGCGCACCTCGGGGTCGCGCGGCACCGAGCCCGGCGGGATGTACGGCGGGTTGGAGATGACCAGGTCGACCCGGCCGTTGAGCTCCGGCAGGCAGTCGCGCATGTCCTCCGGATGGAGGTGCACCCGTCCCTGGCCGAGCTCGACGATGTTGCGCTTCGCCCAGGCGTACGCGTCGGGGTCCACCTCGACGGCGTGCACCTCGGAGAGCGCGACCTCCTGGGCGATGGAGAGCGCGATCGCGCCGGATCCGGTGCCAAGGTCGACGACGAGCGGGTTGGCGACATCCATCTCGCGCAGCCGGTCGATCGCCCAACCGGCCACGACCTCGGTCTCCGGGCGGGGGATGAACACGCCGGGTCCCACCTCCAGCGACAGGTAGCGGAAGTAGGCCCGGCCGGTGATGTGCTGGAGGGGTTCGCGGGCCGCGCGGCGCGCGATGCCCTCCCAGAACAGCGCGTCGAAGTCGCAGTCGCGGACGGTGTGCAGCTCGCTGCGCCGTACGCCGTGGACGAACGCGGCGATCTCCTCGGCGTCGGTGCGCGGCGAGGGCACACCCGCCTCCGCGAGTCTGGCGGTGGCGAGTGCGATCTCGTCCAGCAGCAGCGTCATGTGGTGTGTCTCACGAGTGGGCGGCGAGTTTTTCCGCCATTTCTGCGTCGAGCAATGCCTGTATCACCGCGCTGAGGTCGCCGTCCAGCACTTGGTCGAGGTTGTAGGCCTTGAACCCCACGCGGTGGTCGGAGATGCGGTTCTCCGGGAAGTTGTAGGTGCGGATGCGCTCGGACCGGTCGACCGTGCGGACCTGCGACTTGCGCTCGGCCGCCGCGGCCGCCTCGGCCTCCTGCTGTGCCATCGCGAGCAGGCGGGCGCGCAGGATGCGCAGCGCCGCCTCCTTGTTCTGCAACTGGCTCTTCTCGTTCTGGCACGTGACCACCACGCCGGTGGGCAGGTGGGTGATGCGCACCGCCGAGTCGGTGGTGTTGACGCTCTGGCCGCCCGGGCCGCTCGACCGGAACACGTCGATGCGCAGGTCGTTCGGGTCGATCTGCACGTCGACCTCCTCGGCCTCGGGGTAGACGAGCACGCCGGCCGCGCTCGTGTGGATCCGGCCCTGGGACTCGGTCACCGGGACGCGCTGCACCCGGTGCACGCCGCCCTCGAACTTGAGCCGGGACCACACGCCGCCCTCGCCGTTCCGGCTCTTGATCGCGATCGTGACGTCCTTGTAGCCGCCGAGGTCGGAGGGCTGGGCGCTGATGATCTCGGTCTTCCAGCCCTCGCGCTCGGCGTAGCGCAGGTACATCCGCAGCAGATCCGCGGCGAACAGGGCCGACTCCTCGCCGCCCTCGCCCGCCTTGATCTCCATGAGGATGTCCTTGTCGTCGTTCGGGTCACGGGGGATGAGCAGCTTCTTGAGCCGGTCCTCCAGCGGCCCGATCCGCCCCTCCAGCTCGGCCGCCTCCTCGGCGAACGCCGGGTCCTCGGCGGCGAGCTCCTTGGCGGTGGCGAGGTCCTCGCGGACGCGCTGCAGCTCGCGGTAGGTGTTGACGATCGGGGTCAGCTCCGCGTACCGCTTGCCGAGCGTCCGCGCCTGGTTCTGGTCGGCGTGCACCGAGGGGTCGGCGAGCCTGTTCTCAAGCTCCGCGTACTCCTTGAGTAGCTCGTCGAGATTCACCGTGCCTCCTCTTCACACCTCGCACCACGCCGGCTCCGCCCGCGGCGGAACCCACCGACCGGTCGCTCCGAAACCCCGCCGTCCCGTCGGTCCGCTCGGGCGGTACGGCGACGCCGCGCGTCCGGCACCCGCCCGATCACGACGAACGCCGACCCGGGCACGCCCCTGCCACGGCAGGGACGATTCCGAGCCGGCGTCGTGAAAGTTGCTACTTGGACTTCTTGCCGAACCGCTTCTCGAAGCGGGCGACCCGGCCGCCGGTGTCCAGGATCTTCTGCTTGCCCGTGTAGAACGGGTGGCAGGCCGAGCACACGTCAGCGTGGATGACGCCGTTCTTCGCGGTGCTGCGAGTGACGAAGCTGTTGCCGCACGTACAGGTCACCTGCGTGACGACGTAGTCCGGGTGAATATCGGCCTTCATGATCTTCCTCTCGCATTCGGGCGGTCGCCGGGTCGTCCGGTCCGGGACGTGAACCGGTACCGCTGCGGTTCGGCTACCAGTGTGCCAGACGTTCAAACCCGCGCAGGCCGGATGGTATTCCTGCCTGGCATCCCTGCGCGGCGTGCGGCCCGGGCGTCCCGGCACCGCGAGTTCGCACGGCGTTCCGGTACGGCGGGGCCGACCGGCGATGCCACGCGGCCACGCGCATCAGGCGGTGCCGCGCGCCGTGACGTGCGGATGCGCCGCGGCCCCGGGCACGGGCGATCGCGGCGCAGGAGGGGCGCCTCACCGAGGCGCCGCGAAGGCGTTCCCGGCGAGGTTCCCGGAGAGGCGGCGACGGCCCGGCGTGGCCGTGACCACGCCGGGCCGGACGTCCTAGTCGCGGTCGGAGACCGTCGTCTTCTGCACCTGGAGCAGGAACTCCGCGTTCGACTTGGTCTCCTTCATCTTCTCCAGCAGGAGCTCCAGCGCCTGCTGCTGGTCGAGCGCCTGCAGCACCCGGCGCAGCTTCCAGACGATGTTGAGCTCCTCCGGCGACATCAGGATCTCCTCCTTGCGGGTGCCGGAGGCCACGACGTCGACGGCGGGGAAGATGCGCTTGTCGGCGAGGGCCCGGCTGAGCTTCAGCTCGGCGTTACCGGTGCCCTTGAACTCCTCGAAGATGACCTCGTCCATCTTCGAGCCGGTCTCGACCAGCGCGGTGGCGAGGATCGTCAGGGAGCCGCCGTTCTCGATGTTGCGCGCGGCGCCGAAGAAGCGCTTCGGCGGGTAGAGCGCGGTGGAGTCGACGCCACCCGACAGGATGCGCCCGGACGCCGGGGCGGCGAGGTTGTACGCGCGGCCCAGGCGGGTGATCGAGTCGAGCAGCACGACCACGTCGTGGCCGAGCTCCACCAGCCGCTTGGCCCGCTCGATGGCGAGCTCGGCGACCGTGGTGTGGTCCTCGGCCGGCCGGTCGAAGGTCGAGTGGATGACCTCGCCCTTCACCGACCGCTGCATGTCGGTGACCTCTTCCGGACGCTCGTCGACGAGGACCACCATCAGGTGGCACTCGGGGTTGTTGCGGGTGATCGCGTTCGCGATCGCCTGCAGCACCATCGTCTTACCGGCCTTGGGCGGCGAGACGATGAGCCCACGCTGACCCTTGCCGATCGGGCAGACCAGGTCGATGATCCGCGTGGTCAGGATGTTGGGCTCGGTCTCGAGGCGCAGCCGCTCCTGCGGGTACAGCGGCGTCAGCTTGCTGAACTCCGGGCGGTTCTTGGCCTGCTCGGGGTCCATGCCGTTGACCGTGTCGAGGCGGACCAGCGCGTTGAACTTCTCGCGCTTCTCGCCCTCGCGCGGCTGGCGCACCGCACCGGTGATCACGTCACCCTTGCGCAGACCGTAGCGGCGGATCTGGGCGAGGGAGACGTACACGTCGTTCGGGCCGGGCAGGTAGCCGCTGGTGCGCACGAACGCGTAGTTGTCGAGGATGTCGAGGATGCCGGCGATCGGGATGAGGACGTCGTCCTCGGCGATCGTCGGCTCGCTGTCGCCGTACCGGTCGCGTCCGCGGCGGTTGCGCTCACGGAACCGGCCGCGGCGGCTGCGGCGCTCCTCGTCCCCACCCTGCTGCCGGCCACCGTTGCCCTGGCCCTCGCCGGACTCGGCGGCGGCCGGCCGCTGCTGCGGCTGCTGCGGCTGCTCGGTGCGGGTCTCGGCACCGTTGCGCTCGCCGTTGCGCTCCCCGCCGTTGCGCTCGCGGCGGTCCCGGCCGCGGCGGTCGCGGCGGAACTCACCGCGATCGGCCTTCGCCTCGCCCTGACCGGCCTCGCCCTGGCCGACCTCACCCTGGTCGGCGACCGCGGGCGCGGGCTCGGCGGGGCTCTCCGCGGCGGCGGGAGCGGCCTCGGCCGAGGGCTGCTCCGCGGCCTCGGGAGCGGGCTCGGCGGCAGCGGCGGCGCGGGACCGCTCGCGGCGGCGCGACGGCCGCTCGCGGGTCTCGGTCTTCGCCGCGCCCTCGGGCGCCGCCTCGCTCTTCACCTCGGGCGTCGTCCCGGACGCGGCGGACTCGGACGCCGCCGCGGCGGGCTTGGACGTGCCGGCGGCCTCCGGCGTGGCGGCGGAGCCGTCGGCCGAGACGCCCTGCTTCTCCTGGATGGCCGCGATCAGCTGGCTCTTGCGCATCCGCCCGACACCGCTGATGCCCAGGCTCGAGGCGAGCCTCTGCAGTTCGGGGAGCAGCATGGCGGACAGGCCGGTGCCGGAGCGACGGCGCCGGCTGGTGGCGCGAGTGGGGGTGTCGCCGGCGGCCTGCTGCGGCGCTGAGCCGGAGGCGTCGGTGAGGAGTTCAGTGGTGTCGCTCACTAAGGGTCCTTCCCAGGGGTCGGGCGCCGGGCTTGATCAGCCTGGCGTCCCGGTGATGCGACCCGGCGGGACAGACCGGGTCGGGATTCGCGAATTACTGGAATGGTTGGAGGCGTCGGAGACCGGTGCGTTGGAGTCGAACCGGCTCGTGGCCGTCACCGTCCTGATCCGCGAGCTTCTGATGCTCGGGGGTGACCCCCCGGCTGATTGCCGCCGACCAGATGTCAAGGTGATCCGAACGCGCACGTCTCTGAGATCGCCGCCTCGCGGGGTGCCAACCGGATGTGGCCCAACCGGAGGCAACGGATTCAGGGAGGTCGCCGTGCCACCCAGACCTGCGGGCACAGGCATCGCAAGTATGGAATGGCAATGTGGGGCTGACAAGCACGCGCCCGGCACGGGGGCATCTGGTGCGGCTATCAGCCTAACATCACCAGCGCGCACGGCTATTCCCTGAAGGTCGAAGAGATTTCAGCGTGTCTCGGGAAACTGAACGAACGAGCCGACCGGATCGACGCTCAGCGGCTGGATAAGCCAGTCATTACCCACTTCTGGTGCGATCAAATCCTGCGTGTCCGGCGTTGTGAAGGCCAGAACGGTTGGACCCGCACCCGAGACCACCGCGGGCACGCCCTTCGCGCGCAGAGTTTTCACCAGATGTGCGGTCTGCGGCATCGCAGGCGCACGGTAATCCTGATGCAGCCGGTCTTCGGTGGCGGCGAGCAGCAACCGGGAATCCGGCCGCCGGGTCAACGCGGCGATGAGAAGGGCGGCCCGCCCCGCGTTCGCCGCGGCGTCCGCGTGGGGCACGTCCCTGGGTAGCAGTCCACGCGCCCGTTCGGTGGACAACCGCTGCCTCGGTACGCACACCACCGGACGGATGCCCTCGTGCGGGTTCAGTTTCACCATACTCGGCCGACCGGACTGGTCGAGCCATGCGATGGTAAGGCCTCCCGCAAGACACGGGGCCACGTTGTCCGGATGGCCCTCGAGCTCGGTGGCGAGGGCGAACACCTCGTCGTCGGAGAGGAGCTCCGCCCCCGGCGCCCGGCGGTTTCCGCCGGTCGCGTCGTCGTCCCCCGTCGCTCCCCCGTGGCCGCCCTCCGGGCCCGCGCGGGCCGCGTACGGCGCGGCGAGCGCCCGGGCGGCGAGGATGCCGGCGCAGATCGCGGCGGACGAGGAGCCGAGGCCGCGGGCGTGCGGGATGCGGTTGACGCAGTGGAGCCGGATGTTGCGCGGCTGGTCGACCCCCATGCGGTCGAAGGTCTTCCGCATCGCCTTGATGATCAGGTGGTCCTCGCCCTCGTCGAGTTCCCCCGCGCCCTCCCCCTCGATGCTGATGCGGACGCCGGCGTGCGGCCCGGTGCCCGATCCTCCTCCGGGCTCGTCGAGGGTGACCTCGATCTCGTCGTGGAGGTCGAGCGCGAGGCCGAGCGCGTCGAAGCCCGGCCCCAGGTTTGCGCTCGTCGCAGGCACACGAACGCGGACAGTGCTAGTGGTCATGCATCACCGGACTCTCTTGCGTGTTGCGAGGATCATGCGAGTTCGAGGGCGGCCGCGGCCGCCTGGGCGTCGACCGGGATGGTGATCGGGGCGGGCGCGCCCGCGATCGCCCAGTCGGGATCCTTCAGCCCGTTTCCGGTCACCGTGCACACCACGCGCTCGCCCCGCCGTACCAGTCCGCGCTCGTGCGCCTGGAGCAGGCCGGCCACGCTCGCGGCCGAGGCGAGCTCGACGAACACCCCCTCCTCCTGGGCGAGCAGCTTGTACGCGGCGGCGATCTGGCGGTCGGTGACCGACTGGATGTCGCCGCCGGACTCGTCCCGGGCGGCCTCGGCGAGCTTCCACGAGGCCGGGTTGCCGATCCGGATCGCGGTGGCGATCGTGTGCGGATGGGGCACCGGGGCACCGGTCACGATCGGGGCCGCCCCGCTGGCCTGGAAGCCGAGCATGCGCGGGGTCCTGGTGGCGACCCCGTCCTCACGATACTCCTTGTAGCCCATCCAGTACGCGGAGATGTTCCCGGCGTTTCCGACGGGGAGGCAGTGCACGTCCGGCGCGTCGCCGAGCACGTCGACGATCTCGAACGCCGCGGTCTTCTGCCCCTGCAGCCGGTCCGGGTTCACCGAGTTGACGAGGGCGATCGGGTAGTCCGCCGACAGCTTCCGGGTCATCTCGAGGCAGTCGTCGAAGCTGCCGTTCACCTGGAGCAGCTTGGCCCCGTGCACGAGCGCCTGGGCGAGCTTGCCCATCGCGATCTTCCCGCGGGGCACGAGCACCGCGCAGGTGAGGCCGGCGCGCACCGCGTACGCGGCGGCCGACGCGCTCGTGTTGCCGGTGGACGCGCAGATGACCGCCTTCGCCCCGGCCTCGACGGCCTTGCTGATGGCGACGGTCATGCCGCGGTCCTTGAAGCTGCCGGTGGGGTTGAGGCCCTCGACCTTGAGGTACACCTCACAGCCGGTGAGCTGGGACAACCGCGGTGCGGGGAGCAGCGGCGTGCCGCCCTCCAGCAGGGTCACCACGGGCGTCTTGGCGGTCACCGGAAGCCGGTCACGGTACTCCTCGATGACTCCACGCCAGCCCCTGGCCATGTGGGTGCTCCTCCCGTGCGGCGGCGCGGACGGCCGCCTGCTGATATATCCGATCCGGTATTCAGTGCGGTGTTCGGCAGGGTTCGGCACGGTGCGCAGTGCGGGTTGCGGCACACCGCCCGTCCGATGCGCGATGATCGATCGTATTCACGGCCACGGCGCCCGGGTCCCGCGGGACCGGCACCCCCGTCGGCACTGCCCGTCCCGTCGCCGGTCACCCGGCCCGTTCCGCCGTTACCTGCGGTGTTGCAAAGAGTCTACGATGAACCGGCGACGCTCGCAGGAGGGGATGCCGGTGAGCCGATTTCCACGGCGGGGGCCGTGGAACGTTCACCCGGGAACCCCGGCCTTCGGCGCTCCGCGGGCCGTCCCGCGGCGTGCTCCGCACGCCCGGTCACCGTAGGCCCGACGACGCGTTCCCATGGTTTCGCAAACGTCACAACGTTATCAAGGGGCGAACCGAAACCCGGGGAGCAGGACCGCGGCCCCGGCGCGCGGGAATTCGGTCACGGCGCACACCGGCCCGTTTCTCCGGCCCGGCCGTACCCCGTCGTCGATGCACTACAGTCGTGATCGCGACCGCAACGGACGAGGAGCGGATGGATGACGGGTGATCGGGAGCCGGCGCGACCGAGGATCCGGCACAACGACTATTCCCCGCTGACCCCGCCGGACCTGGGCGCGTGGACGCCGACGCTCACGGTGAGCGTCGTCATCCCGGCGCGGTCGCAGCGCCTGCTCGACCTCGCCCTCGCCGCGCTCGCCGCGCAGACCTACCCGGCGCACCTCACCGAGGTCATCGTCGTCGACGACGGCGCCGAGCCGCCGCTGCGGCTGCCGGAGATCGCACCGGAGAACACCCGGATCGTGCCGTCCGCGCCGGACGGCTGGGGCATCGCGCACGCGATCAACACCGGCGCGGCGCAGGCCGAGGGCGAGATCCTGCAACGGCTCGACTCCGACATGGTGGTCTGCGCCGAGCACCTGGAGGCGCTGCTGCGCTGGCACCACCTCACCGACTACGTGGTGACGATCGGCGGCAAGCACTTCATCGAGGACTTCGGCGAGGTCACGCCGGAGCGGGTGCGCGACGCGGTCGCCCGCGACGCGCTCGGCGAGCTGTTCGACCTGTCGAAGGCGATCCCCAGCTCCACCGAGGAGACGATCCGCAGGCTCGACGGGCTGAAGGCCGCGAAGAACCCGTACCACAACTGCACCGGGCCCACGCTGTCCCTGCGCCGGTCGCTGTTCCAGCGGGTGGGCGGCCTCGACGCGGCCGTGCTGCGGGGCTCGGACACCGAGTTCGCCTACCGGCTCGCGATGGCCGGCGTGGTGTTCGTGCCCGACCTCGCCGCGCGGGCGGTGCACCTCGGCCTGCCCGCGCAGCGGGTCAACCGGGAGCGCACCGTGCGCTCGGTCGAGCCGTACCTGGCGCACCGCATCCCGCTCCGCCGCGACCTGCGCAAGGAACGCGGCCGCAGCTGGCTCGTGCCGTACGTCGAGGTGGTGTACGAGGTCGGCGGGCACACCGAGCCGGAGGTGCGGGCGGCGGTGAACGCGGCGCTCGACGGCTCGCTGCCCGACGTGACGGTCACGCTCGTCGCGCCGTGGTCGAAGCTGCCCACCGGGCGGCACGCGGTGCTCGACGATCCCGACTTCGAGCTGCGGCTGCTGCGAGCCGGGTTCGCCGACGACGCCCGGGTACGGCTCGCCGACGAGCCGGCCGACACCCCGTGGCCCGTGCCGTACCGGTATGTCGGGCCGGTCGACGTGCCGCTCGGCCGGGACACCCTGGAGCGCATGATCAAGGTGATGACCGCGGACCGGCCGCTCGGCGTACTCGTCGCCGAGCTGCCCGACGGCCGCACCGCGCGCCTGGAGCGCACCGACGCGGTCAACCGCGCCCGCCTGCTCGCCGCGCCGGGCGAGGACCTCGACGCGGTCATCGACGCCACCCACGGGGTACGGCGCGCCCCGATGGCCGAGTTCTGGCCGCCGAAACCGGCCCCGGCCGCCCAGGCCAAGACCCAGCCCAAGCCGCCCGCCGCGGCCGCGCAGGCCAAGGCGCCCGCGAAGCCCGCGGCCCAGGCGGCCGACCGGCCGAAGGACGGCGCCGCACGGGAGGCCGCGCCGCGGCGGCGGTCGTTGCTCACCCGGCTGCGCGGCACGCTCCGCGACCGGCTGCCCTGACCGGCGGCGACGGGCGCTCAGCTCTTCGGCTTGCGGCCGACCGCGCGCGCGGCGTAGACGGCGAGCGGGATGCGCCGGACCGCCGAGCGGAACCCGCCGCCGCCCTTCTTGCGCAGCGTGCCGATCTCCTTGCGCAGGCTGCCGATCTCGCGGCGGAACTCGACGGCGCTCTTGCGCCAGCGGGCGGCCTCCTCGCGCCACTTGGACACCTGGCCCTTGAGCCGCTCCACCTCCTTGGTGAGCCGCGCGACCTCGGCCTCGGCCTCCTGCAGCGCGCGGTAGGTGCTGCGGCGGCCCCTGATCTTCGGCGCCTCGGCGGCGGGGACGAACCCGTAGCTCTCGCCGTCCACCCAGATCGTTCCGAACGTCTCCTCGACCACGTCGACGAGGTCCTCGCCCTCCTCGCGGGCGAGCTCGGCGCGGGCGAACGCCGCGGTGCGCTCCAGCCGGGCGGCGACGATGCCCACGCCCCGTCCCCCGCCGCCCGCGCCGGACGCCCCGGCCCGCCCGGCGCCCGCGGTCGCGGCGTCGGCGGCGGAGTCGGCGGCGGGCGTGGCCCGGCCGGGTTCCGGCCGCTCGGCGAGCAGCACGGAGACGAGCCCGTAGCCGTCCTCGATCGCCAGGTCGACGAGCCGGGCGATGGTGTCCTCGCCCGGCACCCAGCCCGCGGGGACGCGCAGCCGGAACGGCGCCTTGGTGGGCGCGACCTCGCGCGTCAGCCGTACCCGGCCCTCGTGCCGGTAGTGGCCGTGGATGAGGGCGAGGTCGAGACGCGGGTCCTTGAGCGGGGCGCGGCGCTCCGGGTCGAGCGTGTCCCACGGGCCGGTGAGCACGACCGCGACGTCGGGCACGGTCCCGGCGAGGCAGGCGTCCACGGTGGCGCGCACGTCCTCGTACGTGGCGCCCTCGGCGTCGACGACCACCTCCACGTACGGCACGAGCCACTGCCGGCCCGGGTGCGAGCGCAGCCACCGGTACTGCGGGATGCGGTCGGCGATGAACGCGTGGCTGACCCGCGTGATCGGCTCCTTGTTCCGCATGCGCATGGTCGGGCCGAGGTGGTAGCCGCGGGCGAGCGGCTCGGGGATGAACGCGGCGCCCGCCTGCGCCAGCCGGTACCCCATCTCGGTGTCCTGGCCGAGGAACAGCTGCTCGTCCATCGGCCCGGCGACCTCGAACAGCCGCGCGTTCACCGAGGTGCAGCCGCCGATGTGCAGGCTGAACGTGCGGTGCGCGTGCTCGCGCAGCCCGCCGGTGCGCTCCACCAGGTCGACGATCCACTCGTGCGGCTCGCTCGGCTCGAAGAGCAGGCCGAGGTCCTGGGCCGCGACGACCGCCTGCGGGCTGGGCGGCTCGGCGGACGAGAACCGCAGGTAGCCGGTGACGACGAGGTACGGCGCGAGGTGGTGCCAGCGCATGTGCGCCTCGACCGCCTCCCGGTCGAGCACCACGTCGGAGTCGAGCCAGTGGATCACGTCGCCGGTGGCGATGGCGAGGCCGGCGTTGCGGGCGCTCGCCCGGCCCGGGGTGTCGCAGCGGATGATGCGGGTGCCGGGCGGGCGCAGCGCGGGCAGGGTGAGCCGGGGCTCGCTGCCGTTGTCGACGACGATGACCTCCATCAGCTCGGCCGGGTAGGTCTGCGTGGCGAGCCCGGCGAGGGTGAGGTCGAGTTTGTCCTGGTTGTTGTAGGCCGGGATGACGATGCTGACCCGCATCGTCGGCGTCCACGCGCCGATCCGCGGCGGGTTGAGGGACGTGTAGTCGTTTCCGCGGATGCGCGGTGTCACGGATGTTCCTCCCCGGTCACCTCGGCCTCGGACGATGCCCGCACGACCTTGCGCTCCGCCGCGCGTCGTACGGCGGGCCCCGTGCGGTGGCGGGCGACGGGCCCGACGCCGCCCGCGCGGGCGCCCCGCCCGCGGATCTCCCCCGTATGCTCGGTCATTCCGCTTCCATGATCCGGCTCGGCCGGAAGCCCCGCCACTGGTTCGTGGCGACCCGCAGGAAATGCGCCAGCGGGAGCTGCCAGGTGTGCTCGGCCGCGCTCGACCGGCGCAGCATGTACCCCAGGCCGTGGGTGCGGTAGATGCGGCCGCCCGCGCCGTGGATGGTCTTGAGCAGCGCCGAGTCCACGCCCTTGGGCAGCGGCTGGAAGCCGCCCGCCTCGGCGAGGGTGTCCCGGCCGAGCAGGATCGTGCCGCCCGCCACGTGGTCGGACCACACCTCGCTCTTGTAGTCGGTACGGCGGATCGTGACGTCGAGCGGCTCGAGGTAGAAGAACTCGGCGGCGGTGCCGACCACGTCCGCGCCCGAGTACAGGCGGGCCATGAGCAGGTCCGCGAGGTGTTCCGGGCCGTACCAGTCGTCGTCGTCCCACTTGGCGATGAGGCCCGCGTCGGCGCGTGCGGCCGCCTGGGCGAGCACCTCGCCGAACACCGTGGCCGCGTCGGCCTCGATCACGGTGATCGGCAGCGGGAAGGCCCGTACGGCGGGCCGTACCAGGTCGGCGGTGAAGCCGTGCAGGGCGAGCACGACCTGCACCTCCACGTGCCGCTGCCGGGCGATCTGCGCGAGCGCCTCCGGCACGTGGTGCGGGCGGCGCGAGGCGAGCACCACGGTCACGGGGGCGTCGGCGGTGTGCGACCGCCAGGCGTGGCGGCGCAGCCGTACGCTGTGCTCCTCGCGCCGCAGGTCGGTCACCGAGCGCCTGGCGTCCGCGCCCTTCGGGGGAGCGGACGGGTCCCCGGCGCCGTCGGGCCCGCCCTCCGGCCAGGACCGCAGCAGATCGGCGAGCACGGGGTCGGCCCGCTCCGCCCACGGCGGCACCGCCTCGGCGGTGAGCGGCACCCCGGCACCGGCGAGGGCGGCGAGCAGCGCCATCGCCTCCTGCCGCCCCTCGTTGTACGGCCAGCGCACGCGCAGCCCGGTCAGCTCGCGCAGCCAGGCGAGGTCCTCGGCGCTCGGCGGATCCGCGAGCCGCCGCTCCCCCGCCCACCAGCGGCCGGCCTCACGCCGCAGCTCCTCCATCGGCCGGGTCGGGGTGCGCTGGTAGCCCTCGGGCGTCAGCGTGCTGGATCCACTGGCAATGACGGTCATCTACTGATCTCAACGGTTCTGCCGGAAACGCGATCGACGCCGGAAACGGCGGAGACCAGTATCTCCGAGACTGACCAGCGGATGTGTCAATTCGGACGAGATGGACACGTCCCGCGCCGCTCAGGTGCCGCGGGACGGCATGCGCGCCCACCGCGGGTCATCCGGAACCCGGCCGCGCCGGGCCGTACGCACGCCGGGGGGCCGGTCGGGCGGACGCCGGGCCGGCCGTCATCCGCCCGGAAGGCGGTGGGCGCCGCGGTGACTAGCGCTCGTCCTCGCCCTCGACGCGCATCACGCTCGCCACCGCGCGGACGATGTCGAGCTCGCGCAGCGACTCGACCGTGGCCGACAGGGCGGCGTCCTTGGCGTGGTGGGTGACGATGACGAGCTGGGCGTCGTCGCCGTGGCCCTCCTGGCGCACCGTCTGGATCGACACGTCGTGCTTGGCGAAGATCTCCGCGACCCGGGCGAGCACGCCGGGCTTGTCGGCGACGTCGAGCGCGACGTGGTACCGGGTGACGGTCTCGCCGATCGGGTGCACCGGCAGGTCGGCGTACGTGGACTCGTCCGGGCCGCGGGTGCCGGCGAGGCGGTTGCGGGCGACGGCCACGATGTCGCCGAGCACGGCCGAGGCGGTCTGCGGGCCGCCCGCGCCCGCGCCGTAGAACATGAGCCGGCCGGCGGACTCGGCCTCGACGAACACCGCGTTGTACGCCTCGCGCACCCCGGCGAGCGGGTGGCTCCGCGGGATCATCGCCGGGTGCACGCGCACGCCGACCGAGCGGCCGTCCTCGGACCTCGCGCAGATGGCGAGCAGCTTGATCACGTACCCCATCGCCGCGGCGCTCGCCACGTCGGCGGCGGTGATCTCGGTGATGCCCTCGCGGTGCACGTCGGCGGCGGTCACCCGGGTGTGGAAGGCGATCCCGGCGAGGATCGCCGCCTTGGCCGCGGCGTCGAAGCCCTCCACGTCGGCGGTCGGGTCGGCCTCGGCGTACCCGAGCGCCTGGGCCTCCTCCAGGGCGTCGGTGAACGACGCGCCGGTGGAGTCCATCTTGTCGAGGATGTAGTTGGTGGTGCCGTTGACGATGCCGAGCACCCGGTGGACGTGGTCACCGGCGAGGGACTCGCGCAGCGGGCGCAGCAGCGGGATCGCGCCGCCGACGCTCGCCTCGAAGTACAGGTCCACGCCGTGGCGGCGGGCCGCGCCGTGGATCGTGGCGCCGTCCTCGGCGAGCAGCGCCTTGTTCGCGGTCACGATCGACTTGCCGCGCTCCATCGCGGCGAGGATGAGCGTGCGGGCGGGCTCGATGCCGCCGATCACCTCGACGACGATGTCGACGTCGTCGCGGGTGACCAGGCCCATGGCGTCCGTGGTGAGCAGCGCCGGGTCGATCTCCACGTCGCGGCGGCGGTCGATGCGCCGCACCGCGACACCGGCGAGCTCCAGCGGCGCGCCCACGCGTGCCTCCAGGTCACGGGCCTGCTCCCGCAGCAGCCGTACCACCTGGGAGCCCACCGTCCCGCAGCCGAGCAGCGCGATCCGCAGCGGACGGCGCTCCCCGGCCGGCTTGCCCACAGCGTCACCGGGTTTCACAGCTGCCCCCTCAGCAGGTCTTCTTCGGTCTCCCGTCGGATGATCACCCGTGACCGCCCGTCGCGGACCGCGACGACGGCGGGCTTGGGCAGGTAGTTGTAGTTGTTGGCGAGCGAGCGGCAGTACGCGCCGGTGCCCGCCACCGCGAGCAGGTCGCCCGGGACGATGTCCGCGGGCAGCCACAGGTCGCGCACGATCATGTCGCCGCTCTCGCAGTGCTTGCCGACGAGGCGCGACAGCATCGGCCCGGCGTCGCTCACCCGGGAGGCGAGGCGGCAGGTGTACTCGGCGCCGTACAGCGCGGTGCGGATGTTGTCGCTCATGCCGCCGTCCACGCTGATGTACGTGCGCAGCCCCTCGACGTCCTTGACCGTGCCGACCTCGTACAGCGTGATGCCGGCGAGACCCGCGATGCCGCGTCCCGGCTCCACGGTGAGCCGCGGGATCGGCAGGTCGGCGCCCTTGCAGGCGCGGGCCACGATCTCCCGCAGGTTCTCGGCGAGGATCTTCACGTCGAGGGTGTCGTCGCCCTCGACGTACGGGATGCCGTAGCCGCCGCCGAGGTCGAGCTCGGGGAGCACGACGCCGTGCTCGTCGCGGATCTGCACGAGCAGCGACGCCACCCGCTGCGCGGCGACCTCGAAGCCGGCGGTGTCGGTGATCTGCGATCCGATGTGCGAGTGCAGGCCGACGAGCTCGAGCTGCGGCATGGCGAGCACCCGCCGCACCGCCTCGGCCGCGGCGCCGCTGGACAGCGAGAACCCGAACTTCTGGTCGTCGTGCGCGGTCGCGATGAACTCGTGGGTGTGCGCCTCGACGCCCGTGGTGACCCGGATCAGCACCTTGGGCCGCCGGGTGCCCGTGCCGCGGTCCCGCGCGCCCGGCACGGAGCCGTTGATCTCGTCGACGAGGTAGCCGAGCCGCGCGATCTCCTCGAACGAGTCGATCACGATGCGCCCGACGCCGACCTCGATCGCCTTCCGCAGCTCGGCGACCGACTTGTTGTTGCCGTGCATCGCGATCCGCTCCGGCGGGAACCCGACGCTGAGCGCCACGGCGAGCTCGCCGCCGCTGCACACGTCGAGGCCGAGCCCCTCCTGGTCGATCCAGCGGGCGGTCTCCCGGCACAGGAAGGCCTTGCCGGCGTAGTACACGTCGCTGTCGGAGAACGCGGACCGGTAGTCGGCGCACCGCGACCGGAAGTCCTCTTCGTCGATCACGTACAGCGGCGTGCCGTACTCTTTCGCCAGATCCCTCACGTCCACGCCGCCGACGGTCAGCGCGCCGTCCACACGGCAGGCCGTACGCGGCCAGATCTCCGGGTTGAGCGCGTTCAGGTCGGCCGGGAGCAGCGGAGGACGTTCCTCGGGCAGCAGATCTGCATGCCGGTCACCGGCGGGATGGGCGAATCGACTCACCCGAACGAGGGTATCCGAACCGCAGAACCCCCGCGTCGCGTGACCACCTGGCGAGACATCGGCCCTCCCGTCCCGACCACCATTCGTCCCCCACGGCCCTGCCCATCCCGTCGCCGGCACGGCTCAGCCGGGTACCCACGCGGTCGGCGTGCACCGACCCGAGTGAGATGACCGCCGTTTTCAACGCGCTGGGACGTTGCGCCGCAAGGTCGTCGGCCGGAGGCGCGCAGATGCCATGCCTCGTGCAGTGGCGATGCCCTGGACGCCCCGGTCGTCCGGACGCCTCGGGCACGTCCCGCGATCGGGCCGAATAACACCCTGCGGGATGAGCAACAGGAACACCGCGGTGCCCAGGCTACGTCAAAGAACCAGCCGGCAGTGGTACACGCAAATCAATTTATGTTGAATTCTGCTATTCGCCGGTCCGCCCCCTTCACCATCTCCAGAAAGACATCCCGTTCCAGGCCGCGGTTGGAGTCCGGATCCCGGTGACTACTGAAGGTGACCTCAACGACATACTTGCCGTAGCGTCCGTAAAAGGCCCAGCCGAAACAACTGGGTCGACGCTCTTCACGCCAGGGCATACAGCCAAGCGAGGCCGCGTCCGCCTTCGGACCCTCGGCACCCAGATCGACGGGTCGAACAGTGGCAAGATGGTCTTCATCGTTGTACACCCTGCCATAGGGCGCCATTTGCAATTCACGTGCCGCTGAAGCCTCGCCGGAAAATCTGATCACAGTTTGCCGAAGTGGATAGCGGCCCTGCCGGGCGCCCCAGCCTCCATCTGCCGCAATCTCCGCACCCCACCAAGGTTCACGGCCGACCGTGACGTCCTTTGCAACCCGGATGAAGGACACCTTGGGCAGGTCGTCTTTTTCCGCCAGCAACTTCCATGGTTCGACATCTGCGGATCGACGCCCGGTCACGCGGTCGAAGACAGAAACCCGATCAATACGCCACCTACGACCGCGATGGCTCCGAGGAACGCCGAGAAAAGCCCTACCCATTCCTTCGGGATCTTCCTCATCTCGCCAACCCTGCGGCGGTCGGTTGATTCACGGATTGGAGCACCAGGAGCACCACTTCCCTGCGCTCGCTTGTTCTCCTGAGCCCCGCGATCACCTTGGCCGGCTGCGGCTCCATAGGGCCGGATGCCTCGGCGAACCCGGCACCCTTGAGATCGGCGATGGTTCTCCTGGGCTCGCTCCGCTCCAGTCGTATGAATTCATCGTGCGGCCTCCCGACGACCGTCCAAGTCGGCACGTGTGCTCCCCGATTCGGCGCGGGAGGTATTGGCAGGAGTACTCCTCGTTGAGCCGGCCACGGTCGTTCGTCACGCCCGCACATTTCGGCGGGCACTGAGGGGCCACTCCCGCCAGGCCGTACCTCTCGGTCTCCGGTCGGGCGCCAAGCCCTTCCGCGTCAGTACTTGACCGTGAACCAGACAACACGGCCGGTCGCGTCGTCGTGGAAGCCCCACTCCTGGGAGAGCTGCTCCACGAGGAACATGCCGCGGCCGCCCTCGCCCTCAGGGTTCCGGCAGACCCGTGGCACCGACTCCCCTCCCTCGTCGGTGACGTCGCCGTGGACGAGTCCGTCCCCCTGGGTGATGGCGACCCTGATCCGTCCGCCCTGCCCGGATCGCGAGTGCCGGACCGAATTGGTCACCAATTCCGACACGATGAGCATCACGTTGTCCAGCGCTGGATGTCCGGCGCCGAGCACGCCCTTGACCCAGGATCGGGCATACGAGACGGACGCCGCTTCCCCCGTCAACTCCACGCTGCCCAGAACTCCACCCCGCCCCGTCGTCGGCATCGATACGCTTCGTCACCGAGGTCTTTACCCATTCGTTGGGTCTTTAACGACGTAGGCGGGCCGGCTTTTGAGGCTCCGTGTCCTCACAGGATTCACCGTGGCACGTGAATCAGACAAGAAAGACGCATGCCACTGACGACAGGGATCACGGCGGAAAGCGTCTCTCCGACCGCTACACCCGCGTATCGGACGCCGAGGAGAGACACGGCCACTCTGCTACACAGCCACGAAATGCCGGTGTGGAGCAGCCATCAGGTATCGACATGTGAACTTTATCAACATTAACAAGCGCCGATTCCAGAATCCAAGGGCATCCGGAATCGGCGGCGAGGCTTCACAGGCGCGACGACGGTGCCACCGTCCGGGTCCGGCCGTACTTCCGGATGCGGAGCCGATGCGGTGTGCGGAATCGACCGCTTGGTATCGACCGTTTTGGTGCGGTCCATACGGCCCGCAGGCCGGCCGGGTGCCGGGGCGGGGACGACGCGCGTGCACCGGTGGCGGGGCCGAGCGCCGTTGATCGGCCCCGCCACCTGGCACGACGGCAGCGTGGTGCCGCCAGGGCGCGGGTCACGGCCGGTGCAGATCCGTCGGGCGGCCGTGACCCACGGCGAGCTGGAACGTTCTCAGTCGATCGGCGACTGGGGCTCGCCCTTGAGCTCGAACCAGTAGAAGCCGTGGCCCGGGAGGGTGAGCAGGTAGGGCAGGTCGCCGATCGGCGGGAAGACCACGTTGCCGCGGCACTCGACCGGGCTGATGCCCTTGAACCGGCTCAGGTCGAGCTCGACCGGCTGCGGGTACTTGGAGAGGTTGTTGACGCAGAGCATGCGGTCCTCGCCGTCCTCACGGAGGAAGGCGAGCACGGCCTGGTTGCTGCAGTAGAGCTCGATGTAGTCGCCGGTGCCGAAGACGGGGTGCCGCCGCCGGGTCTCCAGCATCTGCCGGGTGAAGTTGAGCAGCGACGTGGGCTGCTTCATCTGCGCCTCGACGTTGATCGCCTGGTACCCGTAGATCGGGTCCATGATCACCGGCAGGTAGAGGCTCGCCGGGTCGCCGTCGGAGAAGCCGCCGTTGCGGTCCGGCGTCCACTGCATGGGCGTGCGGACCGGGTCGCGGTCACCGAGCCAGATGTTGTCCCCCATGCCGATCTCGTCGCCGTAGTAGAGCACCGGCGAGCCCGGCAGGGAGAGCAGCAGCGCGGTGAACAGCTCGATCTGGTCGCGGTTGTTCTCGAGCAGCGGCGCGAGCCGGCGGCGGATGCCGAGGTAGGCCCGCATGCGCGGGTCCTTGGCGTACTCGGCGTGCATGTAGTCCCGCTCCTCCTCGGTCACCATCTCGAGCGTGAGCTCGTCGTGGTTGCGGAGGAAGATGCCCCACTGCGCCTTTTCCGGGATCTTGGGGGTGCGGGACATGATCTCGCTGATCGGCATGCGGTTCTCCCGCCGCACCGCCATGAAGATGCGCGGCATGAGCGGGAAGTGGAACGCCATGTGGCACTCGTCACCGCCGGTGGCCGGGTCGCCGAAGTACTCCACGACGTCCTCCGGCCAGCCGTTCGCCTCGGCGAGCAGCACCCGGTCCGGGTAGAGCCGGTCGATCTCCTTGCGGATGCGCTTGAGGTAGGCGTGCGTCTCCGGCAGGCCGGCGCAGGTGGTGCCCTCCCGCTCGAACAGGTACGGCACGGCGTCGAGCCGGAAGCCGTCGATGCCGAGGTCGAGCCAGAACCGCAGCACCTCGAGCATGGCCTCCTGCACCGCCGGGTTGTCGTAGTTGAGGTCCGGCTGGTGGTGGAAGAACCGGTGCCAGTAGTACTGGCCGCGCACCGGGTCGAAGGTCCAGTTGGACTCCTCTACGCCGACGAAGACGATCGGCGCCTCCTTGTACTTGTTCGGGTCGTCCGACCAGACGTAGAAGTCGCCGTACGGCCCGTCGGGATCGCGGCGGGAGGCCTGGAACCAGGGGTGCTGGTCGCTGGTGTGGTTCATCACCATGTCGGTGATGATCCGCAAGCCCCGCTTGTGCGCCTGCTCCACCAACTCCACGAAGTCCGACAGATCGCCGAATGCCGGAAGGATCTTCATGTAGTCGGAGACGTCGTAGCCGCCATCACGCAGCGGGGACTCATACAGCGGGAGCAGCCACAGGCAGTCCACGCCGAGCCACTTCAGATAGTCGAGCTTCTCGATGAGCCCGCGCAGGTCGCCGGTGCCGTCGCCGTTCGAGTCCTTGAAGCCGCGGACGAGCACCTCGTAGAAGACGGCCCGCTTGTACCACTGCGGATCCCGGGAGACGAAGTCCTCTGAAACCGGGTCAGGGCAGGCTGAAGCGCACATGAGTCTCACTCACATGATGAGGGAAGCAGGGTGTTACCGGTGGAAGTCCGCCGCCTGGGGAGCTGTGTGACAAGCCCCTCGCCCTGGATAGAACCCCTGATCGTGTCGCGGTTCCCCCGTGCCTGGGCGGCGTTCTGGCCGAACATTACCAGTTCGGCGACCCGTCCGAATCCATTTCAGCGGGAGTCGTCGATTAGCAACGGATCCGTCATCATCCCAGGTGAATAGCCACGTGATCGCTCGGTCACGGTCCGCCCAACAGTCAGGCCCACGGCGGAGTGAGGTCGCCGAGCAGGTCCTCGTAGTCGGCGAGCCAGGCGCCGAACAGCACCAGCCCGCGGAGCCAGAACCGGGAGTTCCACGACCGGAACGCGGTGAGCGCGTCCGGGCCGTCGGCGACCACCCGGAGCATCTCCTCCGACAGCAGCCCCTCGACGGCGGCGACGCGCCGCAGCATGCGGTGGCTCCACTCCCGCGCGGCCGGGCCGCCCGAGCGCAGCGGCACCCGCCGGTTCGGCAGCAGCGGCACGTTGGTGGACGGCAACGCCGCCACCCGCGGGTTCGCCGCCTGCAGGATCTCCCGGTAGAACCGGCCGCCCTCCTTGCGCGTCACCGGCACCGACAGCGCCGCGTCGAAGAACTCCGGATGCAGGAACGGGAAGATCGGCGTGACCTCGGGCCCGACCAGGTTCACCGGGGAGCGCGCGATGCCCCGGGCGGTGCGGGTGTGCAGCACGCTCAGCGGCAGCTCGGCGCGGTGGCCGCGCAACATCGAGGTGGCCCGGCCGAACGCCTCCCGCACCCGCTCGTCGATCCACGCCGCGGCCCGCTCCGACAGCACCGGCAGGTGCGCCTCGCCGTTCGCGAGCGACCGCAGCAGCGCCTCGCGGCGCGCCGCCGCGCTCTCCGCGCCCACCGCCGCCGAGCTGATGAGAAAGTTCTTCATCAGCGGCCCGCCGGCGAGGCCGTCCACGATCGGCCGCCCGGCCGCGTGGACCTGGCGGGCGAACGGCGCGTACCAGGCGTGGTGGCTGGTGAGGTACTCGAGCCGGCGCGCCGTCCACAGCGCCTCGTCCGGGTAGGCGGCGGGGTCCTGCGGGATCACCCGGTGCGGGATGCCGAGCTCGCGGGTGATGTACCGGGCGAAGTCGATGTCGTTGTCGAGCCCGTCGTCCGGGCTCGTCGTCCACGACTCGACGTCCATCCTCCGGGCCACCGCCACGCTCGCGAGCAGCCGCGAGTCGTACCCGCCGCTCACCGGCACGAGCACCGGCCGGTCCTCGTACGGCTTGAGCGCCTCGTGCAGCAGCGCCACCATCTCCCGCGCGGTCACACCCCGGTCGACCGGCTCCTCGCGCACCCAGCGCGGGGCCCGCCGGTCGACGGTGATCCGCCGCCGCGCCCGCGACCAGGTGATCGCGGTCGCGCCCGGCAGCCGCCGCACCTCGCGGTACGGGGTGTCCTCCAGCAGCGGGTAGGTGAGCTTGAGGATCGCCGCCCAGGCGTCCCAGTTCACCTGGTACGGCCGGCGGGCGAGCGCGAGCAGCGGCTCGATCAGCCCGGCGAAGTAGACCGCGCCGCCGGCCTCGAGGTAGTACACGTCGACCAGGCCGAAGGCGCCCGCGTGCAGCACGACCTGCTCCGGGCCGTCGATCAGCCCGGGCGTCTCGTGCTCCTCGGCCACCCGCAGCCACGACGGCGGCCGGTCGTCGCCGGCCACGGGCCGCCGCTCCCCCCAGGCGAACGCGCCCGGCGCGTACGGCTCCAGCGGCGCCGAGCCGTACAGCACCGCGTCCGGCGTCTCGTACACCACCTGGGTGGCCGGGCCGGCCGCGCGCAGCGCGGCGATCCGGTCGGCGGAGAAGGGGCCGAGGGCTCCGCACACGTACGGCCGGGCGGTGAATGCCGGCCAGGTGCCCTTGCGCACTCGCCTCTCCTTCGCTTCGGTGCCGGACGGTGTCGGACAGCGTGCCGCTTACCCGCAGAGTGTACGGAATTACGGAAAAAGCGCGGGTGTCAGGATGTAGCCCGATATCCTTTCTCGACCTTGGAGGACGATGCAGGGGGATCGGATGTCGGAGTTGGAGGCGACCCGCCAGGCGCTGGCGGAGGCCGTCGCCCAGGCTTCCCGGGCCGCCGAGCTGGCCCGCCTGCTCGAGGACCACCGGCGGCGGCTGGAGGAGGCGTCCCGGGCCGAGGCCGAGGCGAAGACCCGGGCACGCGAGGCCGAGGAGCGCCTCAAGCTCGCCGAACGCCACCTCACCCGGCTCGCCAAGAGCCTCGCCGAGCAGCGCTACCAGACCGAGGTGGCGCAGTGGAAGCTCGAGTCGGTGCGGGCGAACCGCTGGCTGCGGCTCGGCGGGGCGATCAACGCGAGCGGCAAGAACCCGGCCCGGCTCGCCCGGGAGCTGCGCAAGGTGCGCGCCCCGGTACGGCGCCGCCCCGCGCCCAAGCGCTCCGACTTCCCGCCCGAGATCCCGGACCTCCAGCCGAAGCAGAAGGCCGCGGTCGCCCCGGCCGCCGCGCCCACGGTGTCCGAGGCCCTCGCCGACGGCTTCACCGTGCCGAAGGGCCCCACGGCCCGGCCGTACCTCACCGTCGCCTGCATCGTCGACCGGCAGTCCGAGGCGCTGCTGCGCTACGAGTGGCGGCAGGTGACGAACTTCGGGCCGGACAACTGGCGGGAGATGCTCGACAAGCATCAGCCGAGCATGCTCCTGGTGGAGTCGGTACGGCCCGGCGCCCGCCAGGGCAACGGCGGCCGGTGGCTGGAGGCGCTCGCCCTGGAGAACCGGGCGCTGCGCGACCTGCTCGAGGAGTGCAAGCGGCGCGGCGTGCGCACGGTGTTCTGGCACTCGGGCGGGCCGGTGTCGGCGTTCGTGCCCGCCGCCGAGTACTTCGAGCACGTGTTCACCTACAGCGAGGCGCGGGCCCGCGAGTGGCGGTCCGCGCTGCGCCGGGAGAACGTCGGGGTGCTGCCGCACGCGGTGCAGCCGCGGGTGCACAACCTCATCCCGGCGGCCGGGGGACGCACGGACGAGGTGCTCACCCTCGGGGAGGTGCCGCTCGCCGCGATGGGCCTCGCCGAGCCCAGGCCGAAGCCCGGTGAGGCGCCGGCCGCGCCGCCCGAGCCGATCTGGCGGCCGCTGCCCGGCCAGGACGTAGCCGACCCGATCGGCTACGACGAGCTGCTGGTCGCCTACCGGCGGCCCGCCCTCGTGGTCGCCGCCCCGGACGCCGACCCGCGCACCCTCGCCGAGCTGCGCGCCTGCGGCACCCCGGTGCTCGAGCTTGCCAAGCCGAAGCCGAACCAGAAGCCGGAGCCCGTGGTCGCCGAGGTGGAGGCGCTGCTCGCCGACTCCGGCCGCCGTGCCGTACAGGCCCACCTCGCCTGGCGGGCGTCGGTGAGCGTGACCCCGCTGCTCGACCCGGTGCTCGACGCCGTGGGCATCCCGAGCGTGCGCGGCGGGCGGGACGTCACCGTGATCGCGGCGGTGCGCGACGAATCCGAGCTGGAGCACCTGCTCGCCCAGCTCCGGCACCAGGTCTGCGCGCCGGTGCAGCTCGTCATCGTCGCCGACGGCGTGGACGGGGCGCTGGTGGAGAAGGCCGCCCGGACCGCCTGCTCCGGCGACGTGGTGGTGCGCACCACCGACGGCCCGCAGAGCCGGGGGGCCGCGCTCGACCGCGCGCTGCGGCTCGCGGACGGCGACCTCGTGGCGGTGTTCGACCCGCGGGACCTGTACGGCGAGCACTACCTCGCCGACCTCGTCCGGTACTTCGACGCCACCGACGCGGAGATCGTCGGGAAGGCGTCGTTCTACGCCCACATCCCGCAGGTCGGGGCGACGCTGCTGCGGCAGCCCGGGGCCGACCACCGGTTCCTGCCGGAGATCGCCGGGCCGACGCTGCTCGGCCGCCGTCCGGTGCTCACCGAGCTGGGCATCGCCGACGTCACCGAGGAGTGGGACGAGGTGCTCATGCGGCAGTGCCGCGACGAGGGCATCCGCGTCTACTCGGCCGACCGGTACTCGTACGTGTGCCGCCGCGACTCCTCCGAGCACCGGCTGCTCGCCTCCGCCGAGCTCACCGGCTACGTCCCGGCGGAGCCGCTCGCGCTGATCTGAGCCCTGTCGCCAGGCCCTGGGCGCCCGGCCGTGCCGCGCGGCCGGGCGTCAGCCGCTCGCCGTACCGCCGAGGTCGGGGCGCTCCACGACCACGTTCGTGGACTTGATCACGGCGACCGCGACCACGCCCGGCTCGAGGCCGAGCTCGTCGGCGGCCTGGCGGCTCATCAGCGACACCACCCGGAACGGCCCGGCGGCGATCTCCACCTGGGCCATCACCGCGTCCTTGATCACGTCGGTGACGATGCCCCGGATGCGGTTGCGCGCCGAGGAGCGGCCGGTGCCGCTGTCGGTCGCGGTCTGCGCCCGGGCGAACGCCGCCAGGTCGGCGCCGTTCAGCACCCGGTGCCCGTGCTCGTCCCGGTGGGCCGCGAGCCGCCCGCTGTCCACCCAGCGCCGGACGGTGTCCGGGCTCACCCCGAGCAGTGCGGCCGCCTCGCTGATCCGAAACGTCGTCACGGCCCCACACCCTACCGTCGGCGCGCTCTCCCGGTGGCGGCCCGCGAACCGCTCTAGGCTGCGGGTGTGGCGACACCGGAGCGACTCGGCGAGATCCTCGGGGAGGTCCCGGCCCCGCGCGGGTCGTGGCGGCACGAGGCGGTCTACGCCTCGGCGGCGGCGCTGCGCGCGCCGGAGCGGGGCGAACAGCTGGCGGCGCGGCTGCGGGAGGTGCCCGGCGTCCGCGAGGTGACGACCGCGCCCGACGGCATGCTGCTCATCACCGTGGACTCCCCGGGCGAGGTGGTGCGGGACCTCGCGGCGGGCGCGCCCGGCCTGCCCGCCGCGCCGGACGCCGCGCGCCCGGGCCGCTCCGCCGTACGGTGGCCGGACCTGCCGCGGACCTGGGACAATCCGGGGTTCGTGGTGCGGTACGCGCACGCGCGGGCGGTCGCCGTGCAACGCTGGGCCGCCCGGCTCGGGGTGCCCGAAACCGGCTTCGACCCGGCCGTGCTCACCGCACCGCCGGACCGGGCCGCGGTGCGGGTGCTCGCCGAGTGGCCCAGCCGGTGCCGCCGCCCCGGCCGCGACCACGGCCCGTACCTGGAGCGGCTCGCCCTCGCCTACCACGACGCCCACGAGCGGGCGCCCGCCGTACCGCGGGGCGACGAGCCGGTCACGCCGGTGCACGTGGCCCGGGTGTGGCTCGCCCGCGCGGTGCGGGCCGTGCTCGCCGCGGGCCTGGCCGCGCTCGGCGAGACCCCGCCGGCGCGGATCTGAGTCACCGGACGGCGTGCGGGATGTGGAACCGGGCCGCCCGGCGGGCCGGGATGAGCGCGACGAGCAGGGCGGCGCCGATCGCGGTGAGCGCCGCGACCGCGAGG
This sequence comes from Thermopolyspora flexuosa, assembly GCF_006716785.1. Lineage (NCBI taxonomy): Bacteria > Bacillati > Actinomycetota > Actinomycetes > Streptosporangiales > Streptosporangiaceae > Thermopolyspora > Thermopolyspora flexuosa. The sequence goes on from NZ_VFPQ01000001.1 coordinate 3,974,165, forward strand.
GTGGTCAGGGACGGGGTGCGGCCGATGCCGGAGCCGACGCCGCTCGCCGCCCCCTGCAGGTCGATGAGCCAGGCGGACAGCGAGGCGCCCGCGGCCGTGCCGATCAGCACGCCGAGGGTGACGAGCAGGCCGGTGGCGGTGACGAGCGTGGCGGTGACCTGGCGCGGGGTGAGGCCCATCGCCTTGAGCACCGCGAGGTCGACCGCGTGGTCGCGCAGCCCGAGCGCGTTCGCGGTGAGCAGGTTCGCCAGGCCGATCAGCGCGAGCACCACGGTGAGCGCGACGATGATCACCCGGATGATCGCGAGGCGGTCGGCCGGGTTGACCGGCTGGGAGACCTCCAGCCCGGCCGCCTGCAGCCGGGCGCGCACCTCGGCGGGGTCGGCGTCGTCGTGCAGCACGAGGCTGTAGAACGGGACCGGCACCGCGTCCTTGGCGTTGAGGCTGTCGATGCCGAACGAGAGCACCTCGCCGTCCTGCTCCGGCTCGATCACCCGGCCCACGATGAGCAGGATGAGCGGGGTGCCGCCGATCGTCACCCGCACCCGGTCGCCGATCTCCACGTCCATCAGGTCGAGCAGGCCCTGCCCGGCCACGGCCTCGCCGCGCTCGCGGAACATCCGCCCCTCCACCACGTGGAACGGGTACGGCTGGGCGGAGGTGCCGAGCGCGCGGGCGCGCACCGTGCGGGTCTGGCCGGGCACGAGCGTGTCCACCTCGGCGCCCGGGTAGGCCGCCCGCACGCCCGGGTCGGCGAGCGCGATCTTCTCCACGTCGGCCGCGGGCACGCTGCCCGCGCGCACGATCAGCCGGCCCGCCTGGCCGACCCGCTCGGGGTGCTCGCGGAAGTCGTCGAGCGTGGCCCAGCAGCCCAGCCCGATGCTGATCATCATCATCGGTACGGCGAGCCCGAACGTGGTGAGCGCCGCCGGCAGCCGCCGGGTGAACGCGTCCCGGGCGCCGAGCACGAGCGCGGGCGGCAGCCGTACCAGCAGGGCGAGCCGGGCGAGCCGGGACAGCTTGCCACGCGGCGGCGCGGCGGGGGCGGCCGGGATCGGCGGGGTGCGGCCGCCGCGCCAGGCGGGCAGGCCCACGGCGACGAGCACGGTGAGCGCGGTGCCCCCGGCGATCGCGGCGAGCGGGCCGAGCGAGAGCGGCACCACGACGAGGTCCTGCATCGCGTACACGGTGATCGCCCAGCCCGCGGCGACGCCGAGCACCACGCCGGCGAGGCCGAGCGCGCCGTGCTCGATGAGCAGCGCGAGCGAGACCTGGCCGCGGGTGAACCCGAGCGACTTGAGCGTGGCGATGTCGCGGAGCTGGACGAGCACCCGGCCGCCGACCGCGTTCGCGATCGCGAGCGCCGCGGCGATCAGCCCTACCGTGCCGAACAGTGCGAGCAGCACGCCGAGCAGCCGGTTGTCGAGCTCCATCGACGCCCGCACCTCGCGCCAGGTGGAGATCCGCTGCACCTGGCCGCCGAGCGTGGTGACGGTGCGCTGCACGATGAGGTCGGTGAGCTCGGGGTCGGACAGGCGCAGCCCGGTGACCGACTCGGTGCGGCCGCTCTTCGGCTCGACCGTGAGCAGCGTCTGGCGCAGCGTCCAGGCGAGCCCCGGTTTCCACTCCGGGTAGAAGCCCTGGTCGCCGCTCTCGGCGAGGCCGACCACGACGAGGTTGTGGGTGGCGCCGTCGAGGCCGGTGACGGTGAACGCGCTGCCCGGCCGCAGCCCGGTCGCCTTGGCGAAGGAGCGCTCCACCACCACGCCCTCGGGGTCGCGCGGGTCGAGCCAGCGCCCCTCGGCGACCACCGGCCGCCCCACGCGGGGCAGCGCGGCGGGCATCTCCCGGAGCGTGATCGGGGTCTTCTTGCCCGGCTGCACGAGCGTGGCCGGCGCGCTCCGGTACGGCCCGGCGACGTCGGCGACCCCGTCGAGCCGCCGCAGCGCGGCCGGGTCGGGGGGATCGACGGTGTGGATCCACACGTGGGCGCCGTTGCCCTTGGTGAACAGGCCGCGCCACGGGTTGGTGCCGTCCTCCAGCAGCGTCGCCGCGGTGATCAGCGCGGCGACGATGCCCGCGACCGCGAGCACGGTGAGCGCGGCCTGGCCGCGCCGGGCCCGCAGGTCGGCCTTGACCCAGCGTGCGATCGCCTGCATCAGCTCGCCTCCGCCACGGTGCGGGCCGCCTCCCGCCCCGCCGTGCCGTACCCTCTGGTCATCCGTGCAGCTCGATGACGTCCCAGGCGGAGCCCCGGCTGCGGGACCGCCGCGGCGTGATGTCGGCGTCGTCGACGATCTGGCCGTCGAGCAGGTTGATCACCCGGTCGGCCATGCAGGCGACCCGGGCGTCGTGGGTGACGAGCACGATGGTCTGCCCCTTGGCGTGCACCTGGCCGAGCAGGCGCAGCACGTCGTTCGTATGGCGGCTGTCGAGGTTGCCGGTGGGCTCGTCGGCGAGCAGCAGCCGGGGCTGGTTGGCGAGCGCGCGGGCGAGCGCGACCCGCTGCTGCTCACCGCCGGACAGCTGGGCCGGGGCGGCGTCGGCGCGGCCGGTGAGGCCGAGGGCGTCGAGCAGCTCCTCGCGGCGGCGCCGGGCCTCCCGGGCGGAGGCGCCGGCGAGCAGCGCGGGCAGCTCGACGTTGTCGGCGACGGTCATGTTCGCCACCAGGTTGAAGAACTGGAAGACGAAGCCGATCTTCTTGCGGCGCAGCACCGCCCACGCGCTCTCCGAGAGCGTGTCCACGCGCGTGCCGTCGAGCCAGATCTCGCCGCCGGTGCGGGTGTCGAGGCCGCCGAGCATGTGGATGAGCGTGGACTTGCCGGAGCCCGACGGGCCCATGATGGCGACGAACTCGCCCTCCTCAACGGTCAGGTCGACCCCGCGCACGGCGGGTACCGGAACGCCGCCGTTCTGGTAGATCTTCACCAGGTTGACGGTGCGCACCACCGGCGCCGTGGCAGAGGTCATCGGCGGTCACCGCTCCTTCCGTTCCTCGGGCCGTCGTCAGGTCAAATCCTCCTGGCAACGCTCCAGCCAGTCGAGGTCCGCCTGCAGGTGCAGCATCGCACCCTCGATGAGGAGGCGGGCCACCTTGTTCTCCGGGTCGGTGGTGGCGGCGAGCCGGTTGAGGTCGCGCATGAGCTTCAGGTAGTGCCGCCGCTGGCGGTTGATGAGCTGCATCCGGTCGGCGATGCCGGTCATCGGCGCCAGCACGAGCTTCATGAAGAACTCGTCGCGGACCCGCGGTCCCTCGGTGGGCGAGTCGATCCACTCCTCCAGGACCTCGGAGCCCTTGGCGGTGAGGTAGTAGACCTTCTTGTTCGGCCGGTTGCTCTGCTCGACGTCGACCGACCGGACGAGCCCGTCCTTCTCCAGCCGGTTGAGGGTGACGTAGATCTGCCCGATGTTGGGGGAGGGGTACGCCTGTCCGAAGGTCTGCTCAAGCGCTTGTTTCAGCTCGTACCCGTGGGCAGGTTCCTTCTTCAGGAGCGCCAGCAAATGGAGCCGCACCCCACCTCCCTCGGGGTCTGTTTACCTGAGCGTTATGTAACTGTCTGTTGACGTCCACATTAGCGCTATGCATAACATGCATGCATCTACCTAACACGTATGTAACCGGGATTTCGCACGGAGGACACGTGTCCCGACTGGTTCCCCTGCTGCTGGCGGCGGCGCTGCTGCTCGCCGGTTGCGGAGGGGCCGGAGGGGACGCGGACCCCGGTGCGGCCCCGGCCGCCACCGGCCCGATGACCTTCGTGGTCGGCAAGGACACCACCTCCTACTTCCAGCCCCTGCTCGACCGGTGGAACCGTGCCCACCCGGCCGACCAGGTGCGGATGCTGGAGCTGCCCGAGGCGGCCGACGAACAGCGGGCGCAGATGGTCGCGAACCTGCAGGCCGGCAGCGACCGCTACGACATCCTCGCGCTCGACGTCATCTGGACCGCCGAGTTCGCCGAGGCTGGTTGGATCGTGCCACTCGACCGTGGCATGTTCCCGCTGGACAGGTTCTTCCCCGGCGTGGTCGCCACCGCGATGTACAAGGGCCGGTTGTACGCGGTGCCGTACTCGACCAACGCCGGTCTGCTCTACTACCGCAAGGACCTGCTCGACGCCGCCGGGCTCAAGCCGCCCAAGACCTGGGCGGAGCTGCGCGAGCAGGCCAAACGGCTCAGCCGCGAGCACGGCCTGGGCGGGTACGCCGGCCAGTTCCTGCCGTACGAGGGGCTCACCGTCAACTTCCTTGAGGCGGTGCAGTCGGCCGGCGGCGAGCTGCTCAACGCGGACGGCACCGCGGTGAACGTGGACGCCGCGGCCGAGCGGGCCCTCGAGTTCCTCACGACCGGGGTGCGCGAGGGCTGGATCCCCCAGGAGGCCCTCTCCTACAAGGAGGAGGAGACCCGCCTTGCCTTCCAGGAGGGCCGGTACGTGTTCGCGCGCAACTGGCCGCACGCGTACGGCCCGGCGAAGAACTCGCCGATCAAGGGGAAGTTCGCGGTGGCGCCGCTGCCGGGCGCGGACGGGCCCGGCACGAGCACCCTCGGCGGCTACAACCTCGCGATCAACGCCGCGTCGAAGCGGCAGAAGTCGGCCCTGGAGTTCATCCGCTTCTTCACCGGCATCGACATCCAGCGCCTCGTGCTTGCCGAGGGCTCGTTCCCGCCGGTGTGGGCCGAGCTCTACGACGACCCCGAGCTGATCAAGGAGTATCCCTACCTGCCGGTACTGAAGGAGACGATCCTGCGGGCCCGCCCCCGCCCGGTGAACGCCGACTACAACCAGATCAGCCTGGTGATCGCCGGCAACGTGTCGGACGCTCTGGCGTTCCGAAGATCCGGCGCGGAGACCATCGCCCGGCTGCGGGAGCAACTCATCGAGACGACCCGGAACCCCTAGCCGAGGGCCTTTCGCCGGCCCCGGCCCCTGGACCCGACACCGTTTCCGGGCCGGTTCCCGGCCCGGTCCCTACACCCTCTCTCTCGCCCGGCATGCCCGCCGGGCACCCATCACAGCACGAAACCAATCTCGGGGGCAGAAAGCAGGAGGTAGATCATGCGCAGACTGCCAGCGGCGGTCGCCGTTCTCGCGCTCGCCTGCACCACGGCGGCGTGCGGCAGCGGTGGGGGAGGTGACTCCGGCCAGGCCCAGCCGAGCGCGGCCGGCAGCGCCCCCGCGAAGAGCCTGGAGGGCGTGACCATCGAGGTCGCGGCGAAGTGGACCGGTGAGGAGCAGGCGAACTTCCAGAAGGTCCTCGACGCCTTCCAGGAGAAGACCGGCGCGAAGGTGACCTACGCCTCCACCGGTGAGGACACCGGCGCCTACCTCGGCCCCCGCATCCAGGGCGGCAACCCGCCGGACATCGCCATCCTCCCCCAGCCCGGCCTGGTCGCGCAGTACGCCAGGCAGAACGCGCTCAAGCCGCTGTCCGCGGGCGTGCTGGCGCAGATCGACCAGAACTACACGCCGTACTGGAAGGAGCTCGGCTCGGTCGACGGCCAGGTGTACGGCGTGCTGGTGAAGGCGGCGCACAAGTCGACGATCTGGTACCGGCAGAGCGCGTTCGACGAGGCCGGGGTGACCCCGCCCAGCACCTGGGACGAGCTGGTCGGCAAGACCGCGCAGACCCTCGCGGACGCGGGCACGCCGCCGTTCGCGCTGTGCGGCGCCTCCGGCTGGACCCTCACCGACCTGTTCGAGAACATCTACCTGTCGACCGCGGGCCCGGAGAACTACGACAAGCTCGCCAACCACGAGATCCCGTGGACCGACCCGACGGTGAAGACGGCCATGGAGAAGATGGCCCAGATCTTCGGCAAGAGCGAGTTCATGCTCGGCGGGTCGGACGGCGCCCTGCAGACCGACTTCCCCACCTGCGTCACCCAGGTCTACGGCCAGAAGAAGGCCGGCATGGTGATCGAGGCCGACTTCGTCGCGGCGGCGGCGAGCGAGTCCGGCGCCACCATCGGCGAGGAGGCGAAGATCTTCCCGTTCCCGGCGGCCGGTGACACCGCCCCGGTCGTGCTCGGCGGCGACGTCGCGGTGGCGATGAAGGACAGCGAGGGCGCGATGGCGCTGCTCGAGTACCTCGCCTCGGTCGAGGGCGGCACGATCTGGGCGAAGACGCCCGGCTACCTGTCGCCGAACCGCAACGTCTCCCCCGACAACTACCCGAGCGACCTGACCCGCCAGCTCGCGCAGACGATCATCAACGCCGGTGAGTCGGTCCGGTACGACATGTCCGACCTCGCGCCGAGCGCCTTCGGTGGCACCGACGGCAAGGGCCTCTGGAAGGGCCTGCAGGACTTCCTGCGCAACCCCTCGGACATCGAGGGCATCCAGAAGAAGCTCGAGTCCGACGCCAAGAAGGCCTGGGAGCAGTAAAGGGGCGAGGCCGTGACCGAACGGTTCGACGGCCCGCGGACGCCCGGCGGCGGCGAGGCGCCCGCCGCCGGGGTCCCCACCGGACCGCAGCATGACGCAGTGACCTCCGGCTCCGGCCGGAGCCTCGACCGGGAGCGCGAGCAGGGCGCGTCGGCCGCCGCGCGTCCCGGCACCTCGGGCGGCCCGTCCCTCGCCGCCGCGGCGGCCGGGGCGGGGGCGGCGGCCCGCACCACCAGGAGGGGAGCCGCCACGGCGGGCGGCGGGAAGGCACGCCGGCTCGGCCCCTCCCCCGCCGTGGCGGTGTGGTTCCTGCTGCCCGCGTTCATCCTGCTCGGCGCGTGGGTGGTCTACCCGATCATCTACTCGCTGTGGCGCAGCCTGTACGACGCGAGCGGCAACGAGTTCGTCGGGCTGGGCAACTACGGGACGATCTTCACCGACCCCGGGATGCTCACCACCATCCGCAACAACCTCATCTGGGTGGTGGTGGCGCCGTCGGTGGTCACCGTGCTCGGCCTGATCTTCGCGGTGCTCTCCGAGCGCATCCGCTGGGTGACCGCGTTCAAGCTCGTGATGTTCATGCCGATGGCGGTGTCCTTCCTCGCCTCGGGCGTCATCTTCCGGCTCGTCTACGACGCCGACCCGGACAAGGGCGTGGCGAACGCGATCATCACCACGGTGCGTGACGTGTTCCGGCCCAACACCGGGTACCCGGGCGCGCGTCCCCGGGAGAACGACGCCTCCCCGGTGGCCGCGCAGGACGGCGCGGTCGTGACCAAGCAGGAGGCGCAGCCCGGGCAGACGGTGCTCGTCCCGCTCGTCGGCCTGCCGCCGGCCTCGGTGGCGGAGGCGGCCACGGCGAAGGCGCCGCCGCAGCCCGCGCCGGGTTCGCTCACCGGCGTCGTCTGGCTCGACTTCACCCAGGGCGGTGGCGGCACCGTGAACCAGGTCGACGGCACCGAGAAAGGCCTCGCGGGCATCACTGTGGAGGCGGTCGCGAACGGCCGGGTGGCGGCGACCACGACCACCAACGAGGACGGCACGTTCACCTTCGAGAACCTGCCGGCCGGCTCCTACACGGTCCGGCTGCCGAAGGAGAACTTCACCGCGCCGTTCAACGGGCTGCAGTGGCTCGGCCCGACCCTGATCACACCGGCGATCATCGGCGCCTACATCTGGGTGCACGCCGGGTTCGCGATGGTGCTGATCGCGGCGGGCCTGTCGGCGATCCCCCGCGACGCGTTGGAGGCGGCGCGCATCGACGGGGCCACCGAGTGGCAGGTGTTCCGCCGGATCACCGTACCACTGCTCGCGCCGGTGCTGCTCGTGGTGTTCGTCACGATGATCATCAACGTGCTCAAGGTGTTCGACCTGGTGTTCGTCATCGCACCGGGGTCGGTGCAGCCGCAGGCGAACGTGATCGCGCTGGAGATGTGGCGGGTCTCGTTCGGCGGCGGCAACAACCAGGGCCTGGGCAGCGCACTGGCGATCTTCCTCCTCGTGCTGGTGCTGCCGTTCATGTTCTTCAACATCCGCCGGTTCAGGAGGGAGCAGCAATGAGCGGATCCGCGCGGATGACCGGCCTGACCTGTGGGGAGGCCGCATGACCACCGCCGCACTCTCCCGGGCGGGTGGCGCCACGGCCGCCACCGGCGCCCCGCGCCGCGGCCTCGCCGGCCGCATCGTCGACCGGTTCGGCAGCGGCGTGCTGCAGGTCTTCATGGTGCTGCTCGCCCTGTTCTGGCTCGTCCCGACGCTGGGCCTGCTCGTGGTGTCGCTGCGCACCGAGGAGGCGAACAACTCCAGCGGCTGGTGGACGGTGTTCACCAAGCCGGCCGAGCTGACCCTGGAGAACTACAGCAGCCTGCTCGCGTCCGGGTTCACCGCGTCGTTCTGGAACACCGTGTTCATCACGGTGCCGTCGACCTTCCTGGTGATCACGATCGCGGCGCTCGCGGCGTACGCGTTCGCCTGGATCGACTTCCCCGGGCGGGACATCGTGTTCCTCATCGTGGTGGCGCTGCTCGTGGTGCCGATCCAGATCGCGCTCATCCCGATCGCCCGGCTCTACGGTGCGCTCGACATCATGGGGTCGATCCCGGGCGTGGTGCTCTTCCACGTCGCGTTCGGCCTGCCGTTCGCCATCTTCCTGCTGCGCAACTTCTTCGTCGGCATCCCCAAGGAGCTGCTCGAGGCGGCGCGCATGGACGGCGCGGGCGAGTGGCGGATCTTCGCGACCGTGGTGTTCCCGCTGGCCAAGCCGGCGGTGGCCTCGCTCGGCATCTTCCAGTTCCTGTGGGTGTGGAACGACCTGCTCGTCGCGCTGGTCTTCGCGGACACCGAGAACCAGCCGATGACCAAGGCGCTCCAGTCCCAGATGCGGCAGTTCGGCACCAACGTGGACGTGCTCGCCCCCGGCTCGTTCCTCTCGGTGATCATCCCCCTCATCCTCTTCTTCGCCTTCCAGCGCTACTTCGTCCAGGGCCTGCTGGCCGGCTCGGTCAAGTAGGCCCGGCGGGAGGGTACGGACCTTCGGTGCCTGCCTCGCGGGGGCAAACGGGCACCGGAGGTCCCCGTCCGGACCGGGCGGCGCTCCCCGGCACGGGGTGCCGCCCGGCCGGCGTGCCGGGAGCCGTCCCGGCCTCGCAACGCCCCCGCGGCTGTCGGAGGCCGCGGGTAGAGTGAACGGCCATGTCAGGTCGTCCGTTGCACGAAATCGTCGAGGCGGGCTGGGCCAAGGCCCTGGAACCCGTCGAAGGCCGGATCCGAGCGCTCGGTGAGTTCCTCCGGCAGGAGATCGCCGCGGGCCGGGGCTACCTCCCGGCCGGGGAGAACGTCCTGCGGGCCTTCACGCAGCCCTTCGACGAGGTGAAGGCGCTGATCGTCGGGCAGGACCCCTACCCCACCCCCGGGCACGCCATCGGGCTGAGCTTCTCGGTCTCCCCCGAGGTGCGCCGGCTGCCCGGCAGCCTGGTGAACATCTTCAAGGAGTACATGTCCGACCTCGGCCTCCCGCACCCCTCCAACGGGGACCTGACGCCGTGGACGCAGCAGGGCGTGCTCCTGCTCAACAGGGTGCTCACGGTGCAGCCCGGCAAGCCCGCCTCGCACCGGGGCAAGGGCTGGGAGGAGGTGACCGAGCAGGCGATCCGCGCGCTGGTCGCCCGCGGCAAGCCGCTGGTCGCGATCCTCTGGGGCCGCGACGCCCGCAGCCTCAAGCCGCTGCTCGGTTCGGTGCCGTGCATCGAGTCCGCCCACCCCAGCCCGATGTCGGCCGCGAACGGCTTCTTCGGCTCCCGGCCGTTCAGCCGGGCGAACCGGCTGCTGGAGCAGCAGGGGGCGACGCCGATCGACTGGAAGCTCCCCTAAGGTGGCCACAGGCCGCAGACAGGGGGTTTCCACATGATCGTTGCGTTCTCCGTGACACCGCTCGGGGTGGGCGAGGGCGTCGCCGAGCCGGTGGCCCGGGCCGTCAAGGTCGTCCGGGAGAGCGGGCTGCCCAACCGCACCGATCCCATGTTCACCACCGTCGAGGGCGAGTGGGACGAGGTGATGGACGTGGTCAAGCGCGCCGTCGAGGCGGTGGCCGAGGTCGCCCCCCGGGTGAGCCTCGTGCTCAAGGCCGACATCCGCCCGGGCGTCACCGGCGCGATGACCGCCAAGCTCGAGTCCCTCGAGCGGCACCTGTCCTGACGCCGAGGGTCAGGAGCTGAGCAGCTCCTCCCGGCGGGCGAGCAGCTCCTCGCGCCGGGCCCGGATCCCGTCGCGGCGGGTGGCGAGCGTGTGCAGGGTAGTGTCGATCCACACGGCCACCTCCGCGACGGCCTCGCCGGTCTGGTTGATCCGGCGGTGCCGCAGGGCGTCGACGATGATGTTGTCGAAGAACATGTCGGCGAACCAGCGCGTGTCGATCTGGGGCAGGCGCGGCTCGGCGTGGATGCCCACGTCGGCGAGCTCCCGGCCGAAGGCGTCGAGGGCGCGCTGGGCGTGCCAGGCGGCGGCGTCGGCCTGCCGCAGGTGACCGTGCTCGACGAGGTCGGCGAAGCCGCCCCCGCCCAGCATGTCCCAGGTCGAGGCGCTGCGCGCGCCGCCGAGGTTCTTCAGCACCTCCGCGACCGCCTGCGCGGCGGCGACGCCCGCCCGGTGCGCCTCCTCGTGCTCACGCAGGTCGGCGTCGGCGTCGGCGAGCTCGCGGGCGATGGCGGTGAGTTCCTGGGCGCGCACGTCGCCGGAGGCGATCAGCTCGCGCTCCCTGCGGGCGAGCGCCACCTCGAACTCCCGCTGCACGCCGTCGAGCTCGGCGAGCCCCTCCTCCACGGCACGCAGGTCGGACAGCAGCCACTCGAGCCGGTTGCGCTGGCCGTCGAGGCGTAGCCGTACCGCCTCGGCCTCGGCCCGTTCCCGGGCGAGCCGCTCCTCCTTGCCGCCGGTGAGCGCGGCGAGGAAGGCCCGGAACCCGTGCTCCAGCCGGGCGACGTCGTCCTCCTCCTTGGCGAGCGTGGCTTCGAGCTCGCCGATGAGCGCGCGAACCTCGTGGATCCGCGAGTCGAGTACGGCCCGCTCCCGGGTGAGGCGCTCGAAGCGCCGCACGCGCTCCCGAAGCGTGCGGATGTCGTCGTCCGAACCGGTCTGGCCGTGGGGGTCGGTGGCATTGAAAGAGGTCACGTCACTCAGGACGCACAAGCCACCGCAAACGTTCCCATCAGGGCTTTTTTCCGACGCCGCCCCATCCGATCGAGGAGAGCCGTGCGACCACCTGGAGCGGTATGAACTTCTCCTGCGGGATGAGCTCGAAGTCGCCCAGGAACGCCTTGACCTCCTCCACCGTCCTCGCCTTGAAGCCCGGGGCGGAGGCGGCGTACACCGAGCCGACCGTCTCGACGTCGTTCTCCCGCGCCGGCCTGCGGACCATGTGGGTGATGCCGAGGTAGCTGCCCGGGGCGATGCGCCGCCGGATCTCGGCGACCTGCTCGCCCGGGTCCTCGAGGAAGTGGAGGATCGCGAAGAGCAGGACCGCGACCGGCTCCTCGGGGTCGATCAGGCCGGTGGCGAGCGTCCTGTCCCACAGGTCGTCGAGCTCGCGCAGGTCGGCCTCGACCATGGCGACGTTCGGCGAGTTGGCGAGCAGCGCCCTGCCGTGCACGCACACCACCGGATCGTTGTCGATGTAGACGACACGGGCGTCCGGATTGACCTCTTGCGCTACCTCGTGCACGTTTTTCTGGGTCGGCAGGCCGGCACCGATGTCGATGAACTGCTTGATGCCCGCCTCACCGGCCAGGAATCGCACGACATTGCCGAGAAACTCCCGATGCTGCCGCGCCCCCTCGCGTGACTCGGGAAACGCCTTCAGGACCTGTTCCGCGGCGGCACGGTCGACGGCGAAGTTGTCCTTGCCCCCAAGCATGTAGTCGTAGATCCGGGCGATGTTCGGCGTATTGACATCGACACCGGCAGGGGCACGCTCAGTCATCCACGTTCTCCTTGAGGGACCCGTTGGCTCGGCCATGTCCGAGGCATGCCGTAACGTTCACATATCGCCGCTTCGCCAGCGATAGTAGCGCTCCCGGACTTTCCTTCGCCGAAAATGCCGACATTTTCGTCCGCAACGGCATTTAGGCGGCCCGCCCCCAGACGACCTGAGGGGGCGAGGACGACCCGGCGCAGGCGGGGCAGGGTGCCCCGCCGGGGTCGTCGCGGAACGTCACCGGAGGCCGGATCCGAAGCACGGGCACGCCCCGCGCCGGATCCGCCGCGCACGGCCCCGCCGGCGGTGTCGCCGTCTCCGACCGGTCAGGGTTCGGCCACCACTCCAGGGAGCGAGGCACCGAGTGGATGTCCTCCCGTGCCGTCACCTGCCGGGATTCCTCCTTCCAGGTCTGTGCGCGTAACGCCTCGGCCCGCGAGCATTCCCCTTCGGACCGTTCCATACGCCACCGATCGGGGCGTGACGGGGGCGTACCGGGCCGGGATGCGCATCCGGCCTCCGTTCGGATCGCCGTCGGTCCGGGAGCCTCGCCCTGAGGCATCCGCACGAGGGAGAGCCGCACCAGGGCGTACCGCCTCGTGCCCGGCGGAACAGACCGGGACATGGTCGCCACCGCGCTTCTCCGGTGGTCGCGCGCGGCCGCCGCGGCTCCGTAGAGCTGGGGTCGGCCTGGGAGGCGGTAAGCGTCGCGGTGGTCGACCCGGGGAGTGACGCAGTCTCGGCCGTCGACCCTGAGGTGGCCGCAGATCGTGCGTAACCCGCCCGTGGGATGCGCCGCGAGCCAGGCGAGGTGCTCGTCGAGGAGCCGTTGCGCGGCCGCCCGCAGGAAGCCGAAGGGGTGGTGTCCGTGCGTCCAGGCGCCGGACTCCAGCATCAGCTCGGGCAGGCCGAATCGGCACAGGCCACGGGTGGTCACCGACCAGCTCGAACCGATGGCACGCGCCGGGTGGCGGCCGAGATCGTCGCCCGCCGCGGAGGGAAGGCACGGCCCGCCGGACTCGAGCGAGCGTGCGGGACCACCCTGCGGACCACTCGCAGACCCGTCCCGCACCGGAACCAGGCGGTGGACGGGACGTGGGGAGGGTGTTTCGACGTGCCAGCCGAGCCAGTCGTCGGTGAGCGGGAAGACGGCGTTCCCCGGCGGCGGCTCGGGGGCGGCGGTGACGGTCCTGCCGGTGACCGGATCCTCGACGACGCCGCCGTAGGCGTCGGCGATCGCCCGGGCCGCCGCGCACGCCAGGAACGCGGCCCTCGGATGTGCCGAAGGCGACGTCGTGCTCGACACCACGACGCGGGACGGCGGGTGGCAGGTGATGGTCAGCCGGGGCGTGCCGAGGGCGGCGGCGGCCTCCCGCCGGTGGGGGTGGGGCATGCGCCAGGGCACCACGGCGGACGGGTCCGCCGGGGCGCGGTCGACGGTGACGACGTAGCGGGTGGTGATCGCCTCGGGCACGGCGAAGGTGATCTGCATGACGGCCTCCTCGTGTCGGACGGCCATCAGCATGCGTCGCCGGCCGCGACCGCCGAGCGGCAGAACGCCGTTCTGTGGATAACCGCCGGGCATCCCGCCGCAGACCCCGGTCGCAGGGCGATGGCCCCGGTCCCCGGTCGCAGCGGGATGCCCGGCACGCCGTGCGGCCCGCCGTACCCGCGGCCTCCGGCCCAGGTGCGCCACCGATGTCCCTCACCGCCATCGGTGGCCCTCACCGCGCGGGGGCGATCGCCACCGGTCGCGGTTGCCGCGCTAGTCCTCGCGGAGGTCCTGGTCGACGGGGTCCCAGTTGACCGCGATGGGCGGGGGATAGTGGCGGATCACTCCGGTCTTCCACGGCTCGTGGATGAACGTGCGGGGCAGGTGGCTGATCTCGGGCACATACCGGCGCACGTACTCCCCGTCGGGGTCGAAGCGCTTGGCCTGCCGTACCGGATTGAACGCCCGGTGGGGCCGGGTGTCGTTGCCCGTCCCGGCCAGCCACTGCCAGCTTCCGCAGTTGACCGCGACATCGGCGTCGAGCAGGTACTCGGCGAAGTGTTCGGCACCGATCCGCCAGTCCACGCGCAGGCATCGGGTGAGATAGGCGGCGGCGATCAGCCGGGCGCGGTCGTGCAGCCAGCCCTCCGCGGCGAGCTGGCGCATCGCGGCGTCCACGATCGGCATGCCGGTCCGGCCCTCACGCCAGGCCGCGACCACGTCCTTGTCGTCGTTCCAGCGTCGCCCGCGCGGCCGGTACTCGCGGCGGTCGATGTCGGGGAAGGCCCGCGTCACCTGGTGGTGGAAGTCGCGCCAGCACAGCCGCCGCACGAACTCCTCGCTCGCCGCCCCGGCGTTGGCCAGCTCGAGCGGCGACAGGCAGCCGAAGTGCAGGTACGGGCTGAGCCGGGAGGTCGTCTCCCCCGCGAGATCGTCCCTCGTCTCGGCGTAGGTGTCCAGGCAGTGCCGCAGCCACAACGTCATGCGGCGGCGCCCCTCGGTCTCGCCGCCCCGCAGCACGCCGTACGGCTCGGCCTTCGGTAACGGCAACACGCCTGGGTCCAGGCCTTCCGGTACCCGGACCACGGGCGGTGGCGGCACGATCGCGCGCCGCTGTTCGGCCGACCAGGCCCGCCAGTAGGGGGTGAAGACGCGGTAGTGGTCACCGCCGTCCGGCCGTAGCGCGTCCGCCGGGATCACGGTCACCCCCGGGAACGTGCGGAAGTCGAGGCGCCGCCGCGCGCACTCGGCCGCGAGGCGCCGCTCCCGGCGCTGGGCGTACCTGGTGACGTCGGCGCTCACCCACACCGCCTGCGCGCCGACCTCGTCCGCCAGGCGCATCGTCTCGGCCACCGGATCGCCGCGCCGCAGGATCAGATCGCCGCCACGGCGCCGCAGCGAGGAGCGCAGGTCGAGCAGCGCGTCGGCGAGGAACCCGGCCCGGCGGCGCGGGGGAATCGCCGGATCGACCACGAACAGCGGGACGACGCGGCGGGCACGGGCACAGGCGGCGGCGAGGGCCGGGTGGTCGTGCACCCGTAGATCCCGGTTCAACAGCACGATTATGGTGTCCATCACAGTCAGCCTGACAAAACCCGCGGTCGCCGACCGCCCTCATACGAAATCGGAAGCAGCGGGAATCGCTCATTCGCCGCAAACGGCCAGGTATCGGCGCGGCGCACGGGAACTCCTTCGTGACCGGCGGCGTCTCCCCGGGCCGCTGCGCGTGCGCCGACCGGTCAACGCGGCCGGGACGCCGCCCTCGTACGGCCATGCCGAGCAGGGACGCTCCCGGCGCGCCACCGCGCGGTCCCGCCAATGCCCACAGGCTGCGGTCTCCGCGTCACCACGGTTCCGCACGGCGACCGGGTACGGCTGCCGCCCCGGTGCTGCCTCGCCGATGCCTTACCCGCGAGGTGACACGGGCCGCCCACAAACCGGGGCGCCGGATGCGGCCGGCGACAGCGGCGGACCCGCTTATGGCGTCGATTGCCGTGGGCGATCGCCGCCTTCGCGGTCATCGCCGCCGGCTCGTGGGCCGCGATCAAGCTGGAGGTTCCGGGCTGGGCGCGATGGACGCTCGCCGGTACCGCGATCGGCGTGGCCATCTGCCTGGGCATGGCCGTGTTGATCGGGCCTGTGGCCATGCCCTGGAGCCGGCGATCCGCCGGTCGGCAGGGTCGGGCGGGCTCGGACGCGCCGTCCCGGACGCGCACGGTGGCCGAGTGGCCGCCCCCGTCTCGTAGGTCGACGGTTCGCGATCGTCTTCGAGTCGTGCCGGGGCGATGCGGTTCGGCCGATCGGAGTGCAGGAGGCGCGACGCCTGCGCCTGACCGCTGCCGGCGAGGGCTCTCGATCAGAGATCGACACGGCATGGCGTCTCCTTCGCCGTGCGCTCAGGTGCTCAAAGGGCCTGCCACGGCGGGCATCGCGGGCGCGGGTCGATCCTTCGTCAAGTGACCATGGGGCTTGTCCAATATGAGAGGGTTGTCCGTTTAGTCGGTTTTGGCGAATACTGTTCGAGTGGAAGTCGACGACACGCTGCACTTCCGCGAGGTGCACGGATACACCCGCGCCTTCCGGATGATGGGCGACGGTCCCCCGCTGCTGCTCATCCACGGCCTCAGCGACAGCTCGGCGACCTGGGCCCCGGTCCTCCCGCTGCTCGCCGAACACCACCTCGTCATCGCGCCCGACCTCCTCGGCCACGGGGCCTCCGACAAGCCGCGCGCCGACTACGCCGTCGCCGCCTACGCGTGCGGCATGCGCGACCTGCTCGCCGTACTCGACATCGACCGGGTGACCGTGGTGGGGCACTCGCTCGGGGGCGGCATCGCCATGCAGTTCGCCTACCAGTTCCCCGAGCGCTGCGAGCGCCTCGTGCTCGTCGGATCCGCGGGCGTGGGACGCGAGGTCCATCCCCTGCTGCGCCTGGCGAGCTCCCCGCTCGCCGAGCCCGGCCTGGCGTTCCTCACCGCCCCGCCGGTCCGCTCCGCCGTACGGGCGCTCGCCCCGCTGCTCCGCGTCGGGCTGCGGCTCGGCAGGGACTTCGACTACGTGCTCGACCGGTACCGCTGCCTCACCAGCCCGACCGCGCGCAAGGCCTTCCTGCGTACCCTGCGCGCCGGGGTCGACATGAACGGCCAGGTCATCACCATGCTCGACCGCTGCTACCTCACCGTCGGGATGCCCACCCTGATCCTCTGGGGCGCGCAGGACCACGTCATCCCGGTCGAGCACGCGTTCACCGCCCACCGGGCGATGCCCGGCAGCGAACTGGAGATCTTCGAGACCTCCGGCCACTTCCCCCACCAGGACGAGCCCGAGCGCTTCGCCAAGACCATCGAGTCGTTCATCTCCGCCACCGCTCCCCAGGAGTTCGACCCGGCCCGCTGGCGCGCCATCCTGCGCCAGGGCCGTCCCCGCTCCCCCGAGGTCTCCAGCGGCACCTGACCGTACCCGGGCCGGAAGGAGCCCGCCGGGCGACCGGTTCCCGGCATTGCATCGGGCACGCACCGCGAAAGGCCGGATCCGCAGGTCACGGCGTGGTACGCGGTACCGGCGACCGGCGTGAGCGGTACGTCGGCGAGGTGCCAGCGATTCGCCAGTGGCGATCCCTAGCGTCTGTTGCCGTCCAGACGACCAGGAAGGAAGCCACCCCTATGAAGCTCCCCACCCGTCTGCTGTCGGCCGTCGCCGCGGCGGTACTGCTCTCGCTCACCGCGGCCTGTGGCTCGGGGGCCTCCGACGGTGAGAGCCGCGCCTCGGCCACGCAGGAGAACGCGACGGGAGGCGGCGGCGAATCGCGTTCCGCATCGGGATCCGGCACCGGTTCGGACACCGAGTCCCAGGGCGGGGCGGACGACTCCGAGATCTGCCGGAAGGCCCAGCAGGCGCTCCAGCGCTTCACCAACAAGGCGGCGTCGGCGATCGGCGACCACGCGGCGTACAACAAGGCCACGGAGGAGCTGAGCGCGGAGCTGAAGGACCTGGCGGACGAGGCCGACGGCGAGCTGAAGAGCACGCTCACCTCGATGGCGCGCGCGTGGGGCGACTTCAAGATCGACACATCCGACCTCGCCCAGTCGGCGAACAAGCTGACCGAGGCGACCAGGCAGATCAGCGAGCAGACCCGCAACCTCGTCACCGCCTGCGCCTGACCGGGCGGCTTCCGCCGGGCCCGCCGGCCGACGATCGACCGGCGGGCCCTCGGCGTACCACCAGCGGGAGGAGGCTCAGCCCTTGTCCACGCCCTCGTTCGCGCCGCGGACGAAGTAGCGCTGGAAGATCACGAAGATGATCGCCACGGGGATGGTGGCGAGCAGGGCGGCGCCGAGCTTGAGCGGGTACTGCGTGCCCGACCCGAGCGAGCCGGTGACCAGGTCGGCGATGCCGCGCGGCAGCGTGTACAGATCCGGGTCCTGCACCGCGACCAGGGTGTGCGGCAGCTCGTTCCACGAGCCCTGGAAGGACAGGATGGTAAGGGTGATCAGCGCGGGACGGGCCATGGGCAGCACCACCGACCAGAAGATGCGGAACGTGCCCGCGCCGTCGATGCGCGCCGCCTCCTCCACGCTGGGCGGGATCGACTCGAAGAACTGCTTCATGATGAACACGCCCGCCGCGTCCGCGAGCAGCGGCACGATCAGCGCCGTGTACGAGTTGTAGATGCCGAACTGGTTCAGCACCAGGAACTTCGGGATGAGCAGCACCACGCCGGGTACCGCCATCACGGCGATGATCGTGGCGAACACGGCCCCCCGGCCGCGGAAGCGCAGCCGGGCGAGCGCGTAACCGGCGAGCGAGTCGAAGAAGATCCGGCCCAGGGTGACCAGTACCGTGATCAGGATCGAGTTGCCCAGCCAGGTCGGCAGGTCCGTGGCCCAGAAGATCTTCTCGTACGCGTCCAGGGTCGGCTCGGAGGGAATGGGCGAGATCGGGTTGGCCGCGGCCTCCGGCTCGCTCTTGAACGAGTTCGCGACCTGGACCACGAACGGGTAGATGAAGATCAGCGAGAAGAAGACGAGCACGGCGTACCCGAAGAAGGTGCCGACGATCGTCTGGACCTCGCCCTTCCGCCGGACCGCTCTCACGTGGGTCGCGGCCACCTCACGACCTCCCTCCGCGCTCACGCAGCAGCAGCCGCTGCAGCAGCGTGAACACCACGATGATCAGGAAGAGCACGAACGAGATCGCCGCCCCCGACCCGTACTCGAAGTCGCGGAAGGCGGTGCGGTAGGACAGGTACGCGGGCGTCAGCGTGGTCTTGGCCGGGTTGCCCTGGCTCATCACGTAGATCTGGTCGAAGACCTGCCAGGTGCCGATCAGGCCCAGCGTCAGCACCAGGAAGAGCGTGGGCCGCAGCGCGGGCAGGGTCACGTTCCGAAACCGCTGCCAGCGGTTGGCGCCGTCGAGCATGGCCGCCTCCTCCAGCGAGACGGGCACGTTCTGCAGCGCCGCGAGGAACATGAGCATGAACGTCCCGGACGTGGTCCACACGACCAGCGCGATGATCGAGCACATCGCCACGCTCGGCCCGGACAGCCACTCCCACCACGAAAGGCCGAACGGACCGCTCTCCGTCAGCGCGGCCGGCGGATTGTCGATGTCGGCGATGCCGAGCCCGCTCAGCAGCAGGTGCAGCACGCCGCGGGAGTCGGAGAACCACGCCGGGCCCTGCACGCCGAACATGCCCAGCAGCTGGTTGATCACGCCGGCGTTGGCGAAGATGAACAGGAACACCACGCTGATCGCGACCGAGCTGGTCACCGAGGGGAAGTAGAACGCGGTGCGGAAGAACGTCTTGCCCTTCAGCAGGCGCGCGTTCACGACCAGCGCCAGGCCGAGCGCCAGCACGGTCTGCAGCGGCACCACCGCGATCACGTAGTAGACGTTGTTCCGCAGGCTGGTCATGAAGTCCTGGCGGGCCAGCCCTTCCTCGGTGAACAGCCGGGTGTAGTTCTCCAGCCCGACGACCTCGACGGAGGAGGTGAACGGGCTGCCCTGGCCGTTCCAGGCGGTGATGCTCACCCACAGCGCCATGAGGATGGGCAGCAGCACGAACAGCCCGATGATCAGCAGCGCCGGGGCGACGAAGAGCCAGCCCGCGACGTTCTCCCCGTCCCTGACGGACCGCCTGCGGCGCGCGGCGCCGCGGGCGCCGGTGAGGCGCCCGCGGGTGAGCGTCGCGTCGGCCATGACTCAGCCGCCCAGGGCCGACTGGGTGTTCTCCTGCAGGCGGGCGAGGATCTGCTTCGGATCCCCGTCCTTCAGCTTCTGCAGCGCGGTGTCGAAGTCGGCAAGGACGCTCTCCATCTTCGGAGCGTTGACCGGGCCCTGGGCGTACTCGGCACCCTTGACGAAGGCCGCGTCCTCGGGGAACTCCTTGGCGTAGGCCTCACCGGCCGCCTTCCGGGACGGCATGACGCCGAACGCCCGGGCGAAGGCCATCTGCTGGTCGACCGTGGTCATCGCCTCGACGAAGCTGATCGCCTGCTCCTTGTACTTGCTCTTGGCGGCGATGCCCCAGCACTGGGTGAAGGACAGCGTGCCCTTGCCCGCGGGCCCGGCGGGCAGCTCGTACACGGTGTACTTCACGTCGGGGAAGTCGGCCTTCATGGCGCCCTTGATCCAGTTGCCCTCGATCGTCATGGCGGCCTTGCCCTTGCCGAACGCCTCGCCGCCCCAGCCCGCGTCGACCGCGGACGGGTAGACCGCCAGGCCGTCCTTGAGCAGGCCCTGGACGTACTCGAGGGCCTTGAGGTTCTCCGGGCTGTCGCCGGTGGCCTGCTTGCCGTCCTGGCTGATGATCCAGCCGCCCGCCTGCTTCATGAAGGCGCCGAGGCGGTCGCGGGTGTCGCCGACCACGAGCGGCGTGATCCCGGCGTCCTTCAGCTTCTTGGCGACCGCGGTCAGCTCGTCCCAGGTGGTGGGCACGTCCTGCTCGGTGAGCCCGGCCTTCTCCCACAGCTCGTTGTTGACCACCAGGCCGAGGGTGGAGAAGTCCTTGGGCACGCAGTAGTAGGTGCCGTTGTAGGTGAAGGTGGCGCGCAGGCTGTCGTAGAAGCCCTCGGGGTCGGAGACCTTGCTCGCGTACGGCTCGAGCGCGCCGACGCTGGCGTAGTCGGCGAACCGGCCCGCCTCCACGTAGAACACGTCCGGGGGCGAGTCGCCGGCGAACGCCTGGCCGAGCTGCTGGCTCATGTCCTGGGCGGGGATGACGGTGGCGGTGTTGCCGGTGGCCTTCGCCCACGCGGCCGCGGCCTCCTGGACCGCCTTGGTCTCGGCCTCACCCGACGAGCCGATCATGATCTGCAGCGAGGCGGGGCCGCTGCTCTGGGGGGTGCTCGCGGTGTTGTCCTCGAAGCCGCTGCCGCAGCCGGCGAGCAGGGCGCACGCCGCCACGGCGGCTGCCAGGGCTGTGGTGGTCTTGCGTGTCATGGCCAGTTCCTGATCTTCGGTGTTACGTGGGGGGGTACGTCGTGTCCCGGACGACCAGGGAAGGCCGGAGCAGCACGGACTCCTCCGCCTCCGCCTCGCCGTCCAGCAGCCGGGTGAGCAGCCGGACGCAGCGGGCCGCCGCCTCCTCGAGCGGCTGGCTGACGCTGGTCAGGCCGATCGCCCGGGCGACGGGCGTGTCGTCGAATCCGGTCACCGCGAGGGGGCGGCCGAGAGCGCGGGAGGCCTGCAGCGCGCCGAGGGCGAGCGAGTCGCTGGCGCAGACCAGGGCCGTCGGGGCCGGATCGCGGCCGAGCAGTTCGCCGACCACGGCCTCCGCCTCGGCCACCCGGTCGGGGCAGGCGTGGTCGAGACCGGTGGTGTCCTGCCCGGCGGCGGCCATCGCCCGCAGCCAGCCCTGGCGCCGGTCGTCACCGACGCCGGAGCCGGCCGGCCAGCCGAGGAAGCCGATCCGCTCGTGGCCGGCCTCCAGCAGGTGCCGGGTCGCGTCCTCGGTGCCGGACGCGCCGTCCACGTCCACCCACAGGTGGCGGTCGGGCGCGTCCCAGGGGCGGCCGAAGGTCACGAACGGCAGCCTTCGCTCGGTCAGCCAGGTGGTCCTGGTGTCCCGGTGGTGGGTGCTGGCCAGCACGAAGGCGTCCGGCTTGTAGGTGCCGAGCAGGTCCTCGTAGGTGGCGATCTCCGCATCGTCGTCGGCGGCGGTGTACAGGAGCACCCGGTAGCCGCTCCGCGCCGCGCTCTCGGTGAGCGCGTGCAGGAAGCGGTCGAGCACCGACCCGTTGATGCCGTCGCCGGTGGATTCGATGCGGGTGGCGATGAGCCGGGACCGTCCGGTGCGCATCTGCCGGGCGGCCTGGCTGACGCGATAGCCGAGGGCCTCCACCGCCTCGTAGACCTTGCGGCGGGTCTCCTCGCGTACGACCTCGGGGGTGTTGAGGACGTTCGACACGGTCTGCCGGGACACCCCGGCGTACTTGGCGACCGTGGCTATCGTCACCTTTTTCGCCATTTACGCCTTCTTGGTGGGTTGAACGATCAAATTGCTGTGCGGCATGATTTGATCGATCAAATTACGGAGGGATGTCAGGACTGTGCACCTTTGAGCGCGTTCTGTCAAGCCCTTGTTTCCATAGGACCCCCGACACCATCAGGAGATCCGCGTTCCCATGCCCGGCCAGGCCGACCCACCCTCCCGGCAACCCCTGCTGCACGACCTGGTGAGCACGATCGCCGCGCCCACGACCGCGCTCAGCGGCGCCGACGGCCAGATCCGGCACACCGGGGCCCAGGGCCTCTTCCACGCCGACCGGCGTGCCCTGTCGCTGGTGCGGCTGCTGGTGGACGGCAAGGAACCCGAACCGGTGAGCGCCGCCGTCGACGGCGCGTCCCGCACCAGGTTCGTCTCCCTGCCTCGCTGGCTCGACGGCGACTCCATCGACCCCACCGTCCGCGTCGACCGCACCCGTACCGTCACCCCCGGCGGCATGAGCGAGACCATCGAGATCTCCTCGGCCGCGGCTCGGCCGGTGACCGCCGAGGTGAGCGTGGAGCTCGGCTGCGACCTCGCCCCCATCGAGCGGGTCAAGGCCGGGAAGAACGGCACCGCCCTGTCCGCCGAGGCCGCCGGCGACGGGCGGCTGGCCTGGCGGGCCGACGGCATCACCGTCGAGGTGCACGGTCCGGACGCGCACGCCAAGCCCGGCCCGACCGCCACCCTCACCTGGCCGATCACCCTCGGCCCGCGGCAGCGCGTCACGCTGAGCTGGAGCGCCCGCGTCACCGACCCGGCCGCGGTGATGGCCGCCCCCTCCGGCCCCGCCGAATGGACCGACCTGCAGGTCGCGGCAGCCGACCACCGCCTCGGCCGGCTGCTCGCCCGGTCGCTGGACGACCTGCGCGCGCTGCGGCTCACCGAGGCGGGCGCGCCGCCCGGGCACACCTTCATCGGGGCCGGCGTGCCCTGGTACCTCACCCTGTTCGGCCGCGACAGCCTGTGGACCGCGCGCATGATGCTGCCCCTCGGCACCGAGCTCGCCGAGGGCACGCTGCGTACCCTCGCCCGGCGGCAGGGCGTGAAGGTGGACAAGCGCACCGGCGAGGCGCCCGGCAAGATCATGCACGAGCTGCGGCGCGGGCTTTTCGTGGTGGGCGACTCGGAGCTGCCCGGCGCCTACTACGGCACGATCGACGCCACGCTGCTGTGGATCAACCTGCTGCACGACGCCTGGCGCTGGGGCATGCCCGAGGACCGGGTCGCCGGCCTGCTGCCCGCGCTGGAGGCGGCGCTCGGCTGGCTCGCCGAGTACGCCGACCCGGACGGCGACGGGTTCATCGAGTACATCGACGAGGACGGCCGCGGCCTCGCCAACCAGGGGTGGAAGGACTCCGGCGACGCCATGCGGTTCCACGACGGCTCCCAGGCCGAGCCGCCGATCGCCCTCGCCGAGGTGCAGGGGTACGCCTTCGAGGCGGCCCGGAACGGCGCCGCGCTGCTCGACGCGTTCGGCCACCCGGGCGCGGTACGGTGGCGCGACTACGCGGCGGCGATGGCCGAGCGCTTCCGCGAGCGGTTCTGGGTGGACGGGCCGCACGGGCGCCACCCCGCCCTCGCCCTGGACGCGGCCAAGCGGCCGGTCGACTCGCTCACCAGCAACATCGGCCACCTCCTCGGCACCGGCATGCTCAGCGCCGCCGAGACCGAGGCCGTCGCCACCCTGCTCGTCTCACCCGGCATGGCGGGCGGGTACGGCCTGCGCACGATGTCCGCCGGCGACAAGGCCTTCAACCCGCTGTCGTACCACTGCGGCTCCATCTGGACGCACGACACCGCGATCGTGGTCGACGCGCTCGCCCGGGCCGGGCGCGGGCGGGAGAGCGCCCAGCTGGCCAGGTCCCTGCTCGACGCCGCCGAGATGTTCGACTACCGGCTGCCCGAGCTGTACGGCGGGGACGACCGCGGCAGCGCGCCGCGCCCGGTGCCCTATCCGGCCGCCTGCCGTCCGCAGGCCTGGTCCGCGGCGGCCGCGGTGTGCCTGGTGCGGGCCGCGCTCGGCGTCGAGCCCGACGTGCCCGGTGGGCGGGTGACCATCCGGCCGCTGCCCGAGGCGCCGTTCGGCCCGCTCACCGTGCGCGGGCTGCGGATCGCCGGGGCCGCCGTGGACGTGACGGTGCGCGAGGGCGGCGCGGTCGAGGTGACCGGGCTGCCGCCCGGGCTGCGCGTGGAGACGCCGTAGCCGCCGTCACCCCGAGGCGCGCCGCTCGGCGGCGCGGTGCTCGCGAAGCTCGAGGTCGATGAACGCCCCGACCATGGCGCTCCACACGGCCTCGGCGACCTCGGTCGCGAGGCCGTGCTCGAGGGCGCGCCGGCGCGCCGCGGCGAGGACCTCCTCGACGCGTCCGGGGGCGCGCACCGCGCGCTCGTCCGCCTTGAAGCTAGCGGCGGCCTTGACCAGGCGCTGGCGGCGGGCGAGCAGCACGGTGAGCTCTGCGTCGATGGCGTCGATCGCGGCGCGGATCTCGGCGAGCGAGGTGGGTGTGTCGCTCTCCGCCCCGTCCGCGTGCCGCCGGGGCGGGGTGGCGGGTCCGGAGGCCGCTTCGGACATGGCGTTCACCCTTCTGTGCTGTGCCGGATCACCACACCGGCGACGGTCGGTCGTGCTCTGCCGGCCGGGGCGGGACGACGAACGGCGAACTCGGGCGCGTCCAGGCGCGCCCGAGTTCCGGAACCCGGCCCGGATGCGGCGCCCCGTCGCCCTGCTCCACGCGAACGTCGGCGTCCCCCAATGCCCGAGAACGCCGATCATAACGGCCCCTGCGAGCCCCGTCAGGCGCATTCCGGCCGCATGGACCGCTCCGGGTCCCCGACCTGCGGCGCGGCGTGGGAGGGGCGTGAAACGAAGGCGAGGCGATCCGCACGCCGCGCCCTGGCCGTCGCGGGTCACGTGCAGCCGGCGCGGAGGCCGCGGCCGTGAGGAACCCCGGAAAGACGCCGCCGCGCGGCACGCCGGGTCAGTAGTCCAGGCCCCAGTCGTGCGGGCCGAGCACGTACCGGTCCCCGTCGGTGACCAGCCAGCCGTGCCGCACGAGGTCGTCGAGGCTCTCCCGCACCACGCCCTCGTCGAGTTCGGTCATCTGCACGATCTCCGGCACCCGCGGGGCGATCCGCTCGACCGAGCACGAGGCGACCGCCTCGTACACGAACGTCTCCACGTCGGACATCGCCTGCACGTCACGGAGATCGTCACGGGGCTCAGACACGCTGCCGCGCCCCCTCGCGGAGCCGCTCGGCGTCGATGTGGCGCTGCGGGTACCGCCGGAGGTACTCGGCCTCCAGCTCGCTCATGCGCTCGTTGTGGTTGCGCAGCGCGTCGTCCGAACCGTGCAGCAGGGTCTCGGTGCGCGTCTGGTGCAGCTGCCCGAGCTCACGCAACAGGTCCTCGTCGCTGAGCCGCCTCGGATCGATTCCCATACCCATGGCGATCGCCTACCCGTGGTGTGGACCGTCAGACCGTTGTGGGGTTGTCCCAGCGCTCGTCCGGAGCGCCGTCGTCCGCCTTCGCGTTCGGCGGATCGGTGGCGGAGGGGGTGTGCTCCTCCGCGAAGTCCGGCTCGTCGCCCGCGTCCGGATCCAGGGGCCGCCGGTCCGCGAAGGACCGGGAGTCGTACGTTCTCGGTCCGGTCATCTCGATCTCCCCCTCCGTGCCCTCGCCCCGCCCCTGCCCACCGGCCACCGGTTGAATCCCCGGGCGCGCGGCGGGTGCGGCGGATCCGGTCTTCCGGTACGGCGAGCCGCCGCGCGGCGGGCGACCCCGCCGGAATAAGGGGATGTTTGACCTGGTTTTGCCGGTTGTGAGTGACATGATCCGCGGCATCGCCCGGGGTGAGTCCCCGGTCCCCCTCTCCGTACTCGAGCTGGCCACCGTCGGCGCGGGCACCACCCCGTCCGAGGCCCTCGCCGTCAGCACCGAGCTCGCCAAGCGCGCCGAGGAGTGGGGCTACCACCGCATCTGGGTCGCGGAGCACCACGGCATGCCGGGCGTCGCAAGCTCCTCGCCGGCCGTGCTCATCGCGCACCTTGCCGCGCACACCCGCACGATCCGGGTGGGCTCCGGCGGCGTGATGCTGCCCAACCACGCGCCGCTCGTCGTCGCCGAGCAGTTCGGCACGCTGCACGCGCTGCACCCGGGCCGCATCGACCTCGGGCTGGGCCGCGCCCCCGGCACCGACCCGGCGACCGCGCGCGCCCTGCGCCGGGTCGACGTGGACCCGGACGACTTCCCCCAGCAGCTCGCGGAGCTCACCGCGTTCCTCGACGACGACTTCCCCGAGGACCACCCCTACCGGAACATCCACGCCATCCCCGGTGAGGCGAACGTGCGCGGGGTGGGCCGCCCGCCGATCTGGCTGCTCGGCTCCAGCGGCTTCAGCGCCCGCCTCGCGGGCCTGCTCGGCCTGCCGTTCGCGTTCGCCCACCACTTCAGCGCGGCGAACACGATCCCCGCGTTGCAGCTGTACCGGTCCACGTTCCGCCCCTCGCAGGTGCTCGACCGGCCGTACGCGCTGATCGGGGTGAACGCGGTCGCGGCCGACACCGACGAGGAGGCGCTGCGGCTCGCGCGCACCGGCGCCCTGTCGATGTTGCGGCTGCGCATGGGCCGCCCGG
Source organism: Thermopolyspora flexuosa (assembly GCF_006716785.1). NCBI lineage: Bacteria > Bacillati > Actinomycetota > Actinomycetes > Streptosporangiales > Streptosporangiaceae > Thermopolyspora > Thermopolyspora flexuosa. Next base: position 4,000,627 of record NZ_VFPQ01000001.1, read on the forward strand.
GCCCGGTGCCCACGCCCGAGGAGGCGGAGAGCTACCCGTACTCACCGCTGGAGCGGGAGATCGTCGAGGGCTGGCTGTCCAACGTGGTGTACGGCTCGGCGGAGACGGTACGGCGCGGCCTCGACGAGCTGCGCGAGCGCACCGGGGCCGACGAGCTGATGATCACGACGAACGTCCACGGCGGGGCGGCCCGGCTGCGTTCCTACGAACTGATCGCCCGGGCGTACAAGATGATCTGACCGGCTCGGCCGCCGATGCGGGCGGCCGTGCGCCGTGCCGGGTGCGGCGGTCCTCCGGGGCGGTGGACCGGCGGCGCGGCCGGCGGCTCAGCGGTGTGCGGCGGAGTCGACGGCGAAGGCGGCCCAGACCACCTTGCCGGTGCGGAGCGGCGACCACCCCCAGGCGACGGCGAGCGCCTCCACGAGGTTGAGCCCGCGCCCGGACTCGGCGAGCTCGTCCTCGTGGTTGACGACCGGGGGACGGTCGCTCGGGTCGTGCACGGCGCACACGAGGTGGCCGGCGTGGCGGAGCAGGCGGAGCCGGATCGGCCGGGGGGCGGCGAGATGGGGTACGGCGTGCCGTAACGCGTTGGTCACCAGCTCGCTCACCACGAGCTCGACGTCGAAGGCGAGCGCCTCCAGCCCCCAGTCCCGAAGCGTCTGCTGCGTGAACTCCCGCGCCGTGCGCGCGCAGAGCCGGTCCGCACCGAGGCCGTACGCGCGCTCGACCACTGCGGGGTTCGGCTGGACGACCGCGCCCGGCAGCCAGCCGGGGACGTGTCCCCTGGTTGACTTCTCCGCGGTCCAGGACAGCGGGTAGGCGGTCATTGCGGTCCCCGTGGCGTGAGTTCGGCGGGCACGGTCGGGAGACAATCTTCGTGGAAGACGATTCCATATGCAAGGGACAGATTCACGTGCATCGGTCACGTACGTCCGCACGTTCGCGTGACCGAATCCCCAGTGGTCGCGGAGGGGTGACGCCCTTCACGTCCCTCACCACCGCGAATGCCGTCCCGCCATACCCCCGGACGGGGCCGTGGCCTGCGCGTACGCGGTACCCGACCGAAATCATCGGATCGGCGGCGTTCGCCCCTCGGTGACAACGCGTACCGGCCGCCACCTGGGACGTCACGCCGCGAAGCGCCATGATCACGCCGCGGTGATCACAAAGTGCCCTTGATCCGGACGTGAAGAAACATGGGTTTCGACTTGACCGATTTCCCGGTCACCACGGGCTTGTGTGGCGTATCTTGCAAAGGCAACGTCGTCTGTACTTACATATGCACGTGCATCCGCATCGGGGTGAGACGCGATGAGCGAGATATACAACGGCATCCCGGCCGACCGGCTCGAGGGTGTCGTGTGGCGAAAGAGCAGCCACAGCAACCCCAGTGGTAACTGCGTGGAGGTGGCGCGGCTCGCCGACGGCGGGTTCGCCGTGCGGAACTCCCGCCACCCCAACGGGCCTGCTCTGATATTCACGGCCGCCGAGGTCGCCGCCTTCGTCGCCGGCGCGAAGGACGGCGAGTTCGACGACCTGACCCGATGACCATCCCACCAATGGGGCCCGTCCGTGGGGGGCGGGCCCCATTACCTTTCCGCCCACCCGCCCCGGCGATCGGCCCGGCCGGACCGGCCCTCACCCCTTGCCGGCGCCGGGCGACGGCACCCGTGATCCGCCCGGGGTCCACCGGCCCTGACCGTCACAACCATCCCGCCCGCCGCAGGGCGGGCCGCTCATGAACCCCGTATCCGACCTCGGCGACCGGAACGCACGCGGGACGCCGGCCGTACCCACCGCCGGGCCGTACCGCGCCGGCGGATCACGTGGTGTCGTGCCGCTGCCCCAACGGGTCCAGCGGCTCCGCGGGGCGAAGCTCGGGCTCGGGCCAGTGCAGCAGCAGCATGGCCGCGTCGTCGGCGAGCGGGCTGCCGACGTGGCGGAGCAGGTCGGCGCGGAGCGCGTCGAGCGCCACCTGCGGGTCCTCCTTCTCGCGGAGGATGTGCGCCCGCTCCGGCAGCGGGTAGAAGACGCCGTTGCGGTTGCGCGCCTCGATGACGCCGTCGGTGTACAGCAGCACGCGGTCCCCTGGGCCGAACGGCTGATGGAACGGCTTGGGGACCTCCAGCCGCAGGTCGGTGAGCCCGAGCGGCGGCGACTCCTCGGGCGGCTCGGCGAACACGCTCGTGCCGTCCTTGTAGAGCATCAGCGGGGGCGGGTGGCCGCAGTTGATGAACGAGATGCCGCCGTCGCCGGTCACCTCGGCGATGATCGCGGAGACGAACCGCTCCTCGTCCGGGAGGTGCCGGGCGAGCACCTGCTCGAGCCGCGACACCACGCCCTGCAGGTCGGCCTGGTCGTAGGCGGCCTGCCGGAACGTGCCCACGACCAGGGCCGCGGTCTCCACCGCCTCCAGGCCCTTGCCCTGCACGTCACCGACGATCACGCGGACGCCGTCGGGCGTGGTCACCACCTCGTACAGGTCGCCGCCGATGCGCGCCTCCGCGGCGGCGGACGTGTAGGAGAGCGCGACGTCGAGGTCGCCGGCCCGCCGGGGCACCGGCCGCAGCAGCACCCGCTGGGCGGCCTCGGCGACGAGGGTCACGTTGGCGAGCTGCCGCTCGCGCCGGATGCGTCCGGCGCTCGCCCACATGCTGGCGATCGTGACGCCGACGATGGCCAGCACGTTCAGGATGTTCCGCGGGGTCCACTCCTGTTCGTTGTACGCGACGAGCACCACGCACAGGGCGACGGCGAGCAGTCCGATCAGCGTGGTGCGCCGCACCGTGCAGGAGACGCTGGCGAACGCGGGGCCGAGGGACAGCAACGGCAGGTAACCGACCCCGGGGCCGGTCACCACGTCCACCACGACCACCGCCCCCATGACCGCGAAGGGGAGCAGTTCCAGCAACCTCTGTGTCTTCATGCACGCCACCACGACCACGGCCGTCCGGGGGGGAACGGCGTTGGACATCACGTTTCGCCTCTGCCGCTGTACGCGCCGTTACCTGCGTGTGCGCTCGACCGTCACGGCGTTACTCCTCGATTCGACTGGGCGCTGGGTGACCTGCCGGGGCGGGGAACTCGCCTTCCGCCGGGTGGGAGAAAGGGGGACGTCCTCAGCGTACGCCGTCCGGCCGCGCCCGCAATCCCCCGCGACCGCATGCAACCGACCGGGCATGACCGGGAACCGGCCGCCGGGGTGGGGTCGCGGCCTCCCGGACGGCCCGGCCGTACGGTCAGTCCGTGCCCGCGTCGATGATCCGGTGGAACCGGCGGCTCAGGCCGGTCACCTGGAGCAGACGCCGCAGGCTGGAGGGCGGATTGGCGAGGGTGAGTCGGCCGCAGCGGGCCGCGAGCCCATCGGCGGCCTTGACCAGTTCCTCCAGCCCGACCAGGTCACAGAACGGCACGCCGGCCAGGTCGACGGTGATGATCGCGCAGCGGGTCTCCGCCACCGACTCGATCACCTCGCGCAGCGGCCCGGCGGTGACGATGTCCAGCTCTCCGTGGACCTCGATGACCGGGGCCCCGTCGGCTCCCACCCGGGTGACGGTGCGCAGCGGAATCGCCGGCGCTCCGATCCTCGTCGGCCGCCGCACGCTCGTGAACGAGGTGAGGGCCGCACCGTTGACACCGCGGACGGCGGTCACGCCATCGTCCCCGAGGGGGATCGGGAAGCTCCCGTGAGTGGACTCCATATGTCAGCGCCTTCTCCGGCGTAGAGGGTTGTGTCGTCACCGACATCCAAACGCTCTCGCCCCTGTATGTCTCTCGTTTTTGTGAAGAACGTTCTCGCTTCCCGCTTTATTCGGCCGTAGGCGAAACGTGATCATGAAACAGCGCGCGCTCCCGGTCTCGCGAGCCCCTCCCCCGCACCCGGGACCGGCGCGCCCAGGGGTACGAACGCGCTGGTCACCGCCGTTTTCCGCGGGCCAGGCGGGCGGACTCGGGCCGCTCGCCGCGCACCGGCCGCCGGTGACCGAAATCACATCTCCCGGCCGCGCCGGCACAGGGTACGGCATGGCCGGGCCGTACGGCCGCCGATCACCGTACCGCAGGCCACCGACGGTCCCGCGGCCGGGCCGTACGGCCGGGCGGTACGGCGGGGCGGCCGGTCAGCCCCGGTCGGCGGAGCCCGCCCGCGCCAGGTCCGCGAGCACCGAGGCGAGCGGCGGGCGTTCCGCGACGCTCACGTCGCTCACCCGGGCGCGGCCGCGCTCGTCCCGGTCGAACTGGAGCAGGGTGGCGTTGAGCGGCTCGGGCGTCACCACCCGGCCCTGGCGTTCCAGGCGGGACCAGGCGGTGAGCATGATCTGCGCGGCCATCCGGCCGAGCGCCGCGGTGGACTGGTGGCGGTGCTCGCGGACGCCGAGGTCCACCTGGGCCATCGCGTCCAGCCCCGCGGCCTCGAGCAGGTCGATGAGCAGGCCCAGCTCGACGCCGTACTCGGTGACGAACGGCACGCGCTCCAGCACCTCGCGGCGGGCGGCGTACTCGCCGGCGAGCGGCTGCACGAACCCGGCGAGCTCCGGCCAGTAGAGGTTGATCATCGGGCGCGCGACGAGCTCGGTCACCCGGCCCCCGTCCCCCCGGTGCACCACGCCGTCCGGGGTGACGAGCGGGCGCTCGTAGCCGCCCTTGACGAACACCACGCCGGGATCGGTGAGCAGGGGGCCGAGCAGCCCGGTGACGAAGTGCGCGCCGAAGTTCCGCAGGTCGGCGTCGATGAACACGATGAGGTCGCCCTGGGCCGCGGCGAGCCCCTTCCACAGCGCCTCGCCCTTGCCGGACATCGGCGGCAGCTCGGGGAGCACCGCGTCCTGGTGGACGACCCGGGCGCCGGCCGCGGCGGCGACCTTGGCGGTGTCGTCGGTGGACCGGGAGTCGACGACGAGGATCTCGTCGACGAGTGGCACGGCCTCGACGAGCTCGGCGCGGATCGTGGCGACGATGTCGCCGACCGTCTCCTGCTCGTCACGGGCGGGCAGGACGACGCTGATCGTGCGGTCGGCGCCGTCCGCGCGCTTGGCGGCGACGAGCTCGGCGGCGGTCCACTCGGCCGCGGACCGGTTGCGCCGCATCCACTCGCGGACCCGCGCCAGGGTCGCCGTTGACGAGGCGTCCAGGTCGAGGTGGGGATAAACCTGCAGCTCGTCGTCGATCATTTCGGCCCCCTGGGATCGCATAAAGAACTCTCTAGCGGGCCGACATCCCCATAATCAACCGTAATGAACGCCTAAAACTGAAACTTGTTCGTTGCAACCTCCTCCCCGCGCCACCAGGGCGGATGTGCGCGGTCCGACATGTGCCGGACACCGCGACACACCGCCGGTGAAATCCGTTACCGCGCGTCGAGCACGTCCAGGGTGAGCGCCGCCGACCAGCCGAAATCGTGGCAGCCGTGGCCCTCCCAGGTGAACGGGTCGAAGTACTCGCGGAACCCCGACGTCGCGGTGACCCGGATGATGCTCTCCGCGAGCAGGGTGGCGAGCTCCGCCCGCCGCTGCCGCAGGCCGTGCCACAGCAGCCAGGCCGTGTTGACCCAGGCGGGACCGCGCCAGTAGCGCGCCCGCTCGAACGCCGGCCCGCCCGGCGCGTAGCTCGGCGGCAGCCCGGCGTAGATGCCGAACCGGGTGACCGCGGTGTCGATCAGGCGGTCGGCGATGTCGCCCGGCAGGTCGGGCAGGATCAGCGGGATCAGCCCGGCGACGCTGTCCACCGGCAGCGCCTTGCCGGTGAGCAGGTCGCGGGCGAGGAACAGGTTGCGGGCCGGGTCGAAGAGGCGGTCGACCATGGTCCGGGTGACCGCCTCGGCCTCCTCGAGGTGGGGGCACGGGTCGCCGCCGATCTCCGCCGCGATGTCGGCGAGCGCCGCCTCGGCCGCGCCGTACGCGGCGTTGAACAGCGGGTCGGCGACCACGAAGGCGTGCTCGTCGAGCAGCCGGTCGTCCCGGTATCCGCCGTCCCGGTAGGCGGTGGCGAGCGCGACGTAGCGCTGGTAGTCGAGGTCGGTCGGCCGCTCGTCCGGGGCGACGTGGGTGATGTCGCGCCGCCGCTCCCGCAGCGGCTCGGCCGGGACCGCGGCGAGCGGCTCGTCCCAGGCCGGGCTGTTGTCCATGCCCGACTCCCAGGGGTGCACGATCGCCACGAGCCCGTCACCGGCGGGCCGCCGGTGGGTGCGCAGGTACTCCTGCTGGGCGACGAGCCGGGGGTAGATCTCGCGGAGGAAGGCGCGGTCGGGCGCGAGCTGGTGGACGCGCCACGCGGCGAGCGCGTGGACCGGCGGCTGCACGATCCCCGAGGTGGCGGCCCGCGGCGCGGCCGGGGCCTCGTGGGACCGCCAGAAGGCGGGCCCGGGGAAGTACGCCTCCTCCGGCACCGACGGGCTGAACACGATGTGCGGGACCCTGCCGTCCCGCCACTGCGCGTCGAACAGCGTGAGCAGCTCCCGGCGGGCTCGTTCGGGGGCCCAGCCCGCCAGCCCGATCGCGATGAAGGCCGAGTCCCAGCTCCACTGGTGCGGATAGAGCGTCCGCGAGGGCACGGAGTGGGTGCCGGTCCAGTTGGCCGACAGCACGCGCACGGCCGCTTCACGGAGATCGTCGATCGCGGGGGCGGCGACCGTGGCGGTGCGCGACGCCTGGGCACGTAGCGGCGCTGTCACAGGACTTCCACTTTCTTCATGACATAAGTGATGGGGCAAATGACGTAGCCCGACACACACTTTCGTCGCGACTACGCATAAGTGTGTCGTCCGGGCGGCGCCAAGGGGGAGCAGTCATAGAATCCATGATTCCGGCGTGCTACACAAGGGTTTCCGGCAGAGTTCTATCAGCTCACAAGCCGTCATTCTGCCTGGTCAGAAAGCTTACGGATAACTCGGACGATCGCCACTCGACCCCCACAATGGGGACATGCAACCCCGCTCCGCGCCGCGGGACATCGGGTTTCCTGGAATGACCGGAAACGCGCCGGAAATCCGGATCATGCGTGCGACCGGCCCCGCCGTACCGCGCTTTTCATCTGATCTTTACGTCGGGCACGCCGGTATGGCACGGCGGGGCCGGCCCGGTCAGCCGTCGGCGGCCCAGCCGTGGCGGCGGCGCAGCACGGCCGCCACGCGCGCGAACCGGGCCCGGTCGAGCACCGCGCCCTCGCGCCGGATGTCGTCCTCGTCGAGCTCGTAGATGCGGTCGAGCCGCAGGTACGAGACGCGTCCCTGGCGGTCCCAGGGACCGGTGCCGAGCTCCAGCCAGTCCTCCGGGTCGCGGGCGTCGCCGCCGCGGCTGGAGAGCATCATGCCGAGCAGCCTGCGCCCGTGGCGGCCCACCACGAGCATCGGCCGGTCCTTGCCGCGGTCCGGGTCCTCCTCGTACGGCACCCAGGCCCACACGATCTCCCCCGGGTCGGCCATGCCGTCGAGGTCGGGCGAGTATTCGATCGTCGCCGCCCGCGCGACGTGGTACACCTGCCGGACCCCGCCGTGCACCGGGCGCGGGTCCTCGTTGAGATCACGCACGCCCGGCAGCCTACGGAAGCGCACGGCGGGGCCGCCAGGTACGCCCGTGGCGGCCGGGGCCGCGGGGACGCCGGACACGGCGCGGCCCCAGGGCATGTTCGCCTCCGGAATACGCATAGGGTTTCCCCTATGAGTGGACACTTCGACGTCGTGGTGGTGGGCGCCGGACCGGGCGGGTACGTGGCCGCCATCAGGGCGGCGCAACTTGGATTGAGAACGGCGATCGTCGAGGAGCGCTACTGGGGCGGGGTGTGCCTCAACGTGGGCTGCATCCCGTCCAAGTCGCTGCTGCGCAACGCCGAACTGGCGCACCTGCTCACGCACGAGGCGAAGACGTTCGGCATCCGCGTCGACGGCCAGATCACCTTCGACTACCAGGCCGCGTTCGAGCGCAGCCGAAAGGTCGCCGAGGGCCGCGCCAAGGGCGTGCGCTTCCTCATGAAGAAGAACAAGATCACCGAGTACGAGGGGCGCGGCCACTTCGTCGACCCGCACACGCTGCGGGTGACCGCGGCCGACGGCGGCAGCCAGACGATCACCTTCAACAACGCGATCATCGCGGTGGGCGCGGAGACCCGGCTGCTCCCGGGCACCCGGCGCAGCGAGCGGGTCGTCACCTACGAGGAGCAGATCCTCAGCGACAAGCTGCCGGGCAGCATCGTCATCGCCGGCGCGGGCGCGATCGGCGTGGAGTTCGGCTACATCCTCAACAGCTACGGCGTCAACGTGACGATCGTGGAGTTCCTCGACCGGATCGTGCCGCTCGAGGACGCCGAGGTCTCGGCCGAGCTCGCCCGCCGCTACCGCCGGCTCGGCATCAACGTGCTCACCTCGACCAAGGTCGAGTCGATCGACGACTCCGGCGACAAGGTGCGCGTCACCGTCTCCGGCAAGGACGGCACGCAGGTGCTCGAGGCCGACAAGGTGCTGCAGGCGATCGGCTTCAAGCCGCGCGTCGAGGGCTACGGCCTGGAGAACACCGGGGTACGGCTCACCGACCGGGGCGCGATCGACGTCGACGATCACTGCCGCACCAGCGTGCCGCACATCTTCGCCATCGGCGACGTGACCGCCAAGCTCATGCTCGCGCACACCGCCGAGGCGATGGGCGTGATCGCGGCCGAGACGATCGCCGGGGCCGAGACGATGCCGCTCGACTACGTCATGATCCCCCGGGCGACGTACTGCCAGCCGCAGATCGCCAGCTTCGGCTACACCGAGGAGCAGGCCCGCGAGAAGGGCTTCAACGTGAAGGTGGCGAAGTTCCCCTTCACCGCGAACGGCAAGGCGCACGGCCTCGGCGACACGGTCGGCTTCGTCAAGATCATCAGCGACGACACGTACGGCGAGATCATCGGCGCCCACATGATCGGCCCGGACGTCACCGAGCTGCTCCCCGAGCTCACCCTCGCCCAGAAGTGGGACCTGACCGTGCACGAGGTGGCCCGCAACGTGCACGCCCACCCGACGCTCAGCGAGGCGATCCAGGAGGCGATCCACGGCCTCGCCGGCCACATGATCAACATGTGACGGGCGGCGCCCCCGCTCACTCGTTGCCGATATCCCCGCTCGGCCCGTGCTCGGCCTCGGCCGGGCCGGGTCGACCGGCCGGCCCCGGCCGGGCCCGGCTCAGATCAGATGGTTCCGGAACCAGCGGGCCGCCAGCTCGGCGACGCGCTCCAGCGCGCCCGGCTCCTCGAACAGGTGGCCCGCGCCCGGCACGATCACCAGCTCGTGCGGCGCGGTCATGAGGCGGCCGGCGTCCCGGTTGAGCTCGATCACCACGTCGTCACGGCCGCCGACGATGAGCAGCACCGGCGCCCGTACCCGGGGCAGTGCCTCGGCCGCCAGGTCGGGCCGGCCTCCCCGGGAGACCACGGCGCGGACCAGGTCCGGCCGGGCGGCCGCCGCGCCGAGCGCCGCGGCGGCCCCGGTGCTCGCCCCGAACAGGCCGAGCGGCAGCCCCTGGGTCCGCGGCCAGGCGGCGAGCCAGTCGAGGGTGTCCACCAGCCGCCCGGTGAGCAGGCCGATGTCGAAGCGCAGCTCGCCGGTCCACGCGTCGCGGGCCTCCTCGGCCTCGGTGAGCAGGTCGAGCAGGAGCGTGCCGAACCCGGCCTCGTTGAGGTGGGCGGCCACGGCCCGGTTGCGCGGGCTGTGCCGGGAGCTGCCGCTGCCGTGCGCGAACACCACCAACCCGGCGGCGTCCGGCGGAAGCGCGAGATCGGCGTAGACCTCGGCACCGCTCAGCGCGATCGTCAGCGTCTCGATCGTCGCCTTCACCATCGCCCCCTGTGTACCACGTCGTCGAAGTCCCTGCGGTCGGGGCGCTCGATGGGCCGCAGCGGCCGGTCGGCGGGGTAGCCGAACGCCAGCAGGTAGGCGCACAGCCGGTCCTCCGGGAAGCCGAGCACCCGGCGCGCCATCTCCTGGTCGCCGACCGCCGAGTGACCGCTGCCGATGCCGAGGTCGACGGCGGCGAGCATCATCGCCATGGCGGCCTGGCCCAGGTCGAAGTACGTGTGCCGGCGTTCGCCCTCGTTCTCCGGCTCCGGGATGACGAGCGCGACCGTGGCCGCGGACTCGGCCACGTGCCCCGCGCCCTGCCACACCTTCGCCAGGTCGGCGAGCTGCGCCCGGTCGGTGACCACGACGAAGTCCCAGGGCTGCCGGTTGCGCGCCGACGGCGCGCGCCGCCCGGCCTCGAGGATGCGGTCGAGATGCTCGGGCGGGATCGCCCGGTCCGCGTACCGCCGCACGTTCCGCCGCGCCCGGATCGCGTCCCATGTCTCCATGACTCGCGCCCTACCCCGCCCCTCCGGCGGGAAAACGACGGCCGTCCCACTCCCCGCGCTTGACCCACACCATCGGCCGGGCGCAGCGTGACGTTGAGCTGCTCGCCGAGGTGGACCGCGCGCTCGCCGGCGGCCCCGCGCCGACGCTGCGCGGTCTGCTCGGCCGGGCCGCGCTCGCGCTCATCCGGCGTCCGGCCGCGCGCGTCTCACCGCCGCCCGGGCGGCCTGTTCGATCCAGGCGTAGGCCCGGCCCGGGGCGGGGTCGTACTCCTCGCCGCGGATGATCGCGACGAGTTGCCAGACCCGCTCGGCGCGCCGGTCGTGCTCGTCGAAGGCGCGTACCAGCTCCTCGAGGGTCTCGCCGCGCAGCTCGAGCACCCGGTCGAGCACCGGCCGTGCCTCCGGGGCGTCGGGGGCGATGCCCGCGTCCACGGCGGCGAGCGCCTCGGCGACGACCGCCGCGTTGACCCGCCGCATCTCGTCCGCGTCGCGCGGCGTGCTCCAGTACCGCTCGCTCTGCCTGCGCAGGTTCTCCCGGAGGCCGCGGTCGGCGAACAGCTCGGCGAGCTCCAGCCAGGCGTCGAGCTGGGCCGTGGTGGGCTCCTCGGGGAGCTCGGGCAGCATGGCGTCGCGCATCGCCGACAACCACTCGTGCCGGGCCCGGATGTCGCCGCCCACCTCGTCGATGAACTCGTCGACGAGCGCGGCCATCTCCGCGGCGCCGAGCCTGCCGAGCGCGTGCAGGCGGCGCAGGTCCTGCTCGTCCGGGGCGTCCTTGCCGAGCGCGACGCGGAGCACGGCCCGGGTACGGCGCAGCGCCGCGAGCTGCGTCTCCACCGACCGCAGGTGCAGGGCGAGGACCTGCCTGAGGTCGCTCTTGCCGCTGATCGAGCGGATGGTGGCGAGGTCGAGGCCGATCTCGCGCAGCGTGCGGACGAGCTCCAGCCGTACCCGGTGCTCGTCGGTGTAGCGCCGGTAGCCGGAGCGGGTGCGCGCCGGGGCGGGCAGCACTCCGGTGTCCGAGTAGAACCTGATCGTCTTGACCGGGATGCCGGTGAGTTCGGCGAGCCGTCCTATCGAATATTCCACTTGAGTCTCCAGTAACTGGAGACTTTACCGTGGCCGCCATGGCGAAGAACAAGGTGGTCAGGGTCGTCACCCTGCACATCCCGGCCGGCGAGGCGGGTCCGGCGAACGTGGGCAAGGACCTCGGCCCGCTCGGCATCAACCTGATGGAGTTCTGCAGGCGCTACAACGCGCTCACCGCCGAGCGGCGCGGCTTCGTCGTCCCGGCCGTGATCACCGTCTACGAGGACCGCTCGTTCGACCTGGCGATCAAGCAGCCGACGACGGCGTCGCTCATCCGCAAGGTGGCGGGCCTCGACAAGGGCGCGGCCAAGCCGGGGCACCAGAGCGCCGGGGTGGTGACCACCGCCCAGCTCAAGGAGGTGGCCACGATCAAGCTCCCCGACCTCAACACCAGCGACCTGGACAAGGCGATCAAGATCGTCGCCGGTACGGCGCGCTCGATGGGCCTCACCGTGGTCGACTGAGCGACGGCCCGGCCCGGGTCACCGGCTCACAGGTACGAGGGGCCGGTGACGCGGTGCCGGAACGTCCACCACACCCACGCCTGCGCGGCCACGAGCGCCGGGAGCAGGGCGAGGATCACCGGCGCCAGCCAGGATCCGGACGAGCCCGCCTCCAGCGGGAGCCGCAGCCCGGTCAGCACGCCGACCACGGCCAGCGCCACCGCGGTGAGCGCGAAGGTGCGCACCTCCCCGGTGCCGCCGGAGTGCCCGGAGAGCACCGCGGCCCGGTGCCGCAGCGTGCCGCGCAGCCGCAGCGCGGCGAACGCCAGCCCGTGCGCCGCGAACAGCGCCGCGAGCACCGCCGCCGGGATGAGCGCGGGCGGCCCGCCGATGCCGATCACGCCGCTGAGCAGCGTGCCCCAGCTCAGCGCGAGGCCCCAGCTCCCGGCGACGATCACGCCGTCCCACCAGGTCTGCCAGCCGCGGGCCGGGATCCTGCTGCGCAGCCAGAGCCCCGCGTCGCGGAGCACCCAGGACAGCAGCAACAGCACCACGCCGGGCTTGGCGGCGAGCAGCTCGCCCTCGAGGCGGGGGAAGAGCCCGGCGAGCATGCCCCCGGTCACCACCAGCCACACCTCGTTGCCGAGGAAGAACGGCGCGATGGCGGCGAGCACCTCCCGCCGCTCGCCGGGTCCGCGCCCCAGGTACGGCAGCATCATGCCGACCCCGATGTCGGCCCCGGCGAGCACGAGGTAGCCGATCGCGAAGAACGCCAGCAGCAGTGTTTCCACGTGCACTCCCTCAGAAGGTCAGGGCCGGGTCGGGCCGCTCGGGGGCGGTGGGCCGCGGCGCGCCCCCGAGGCTCACCTCACCCGGCCCACGCCGGGCGGCCCGGGCGAGCAGCCAGTAATTGATCACGACGAGCACGGCGAACACGGCGGTGAAGGCGATCAGGGAGAACCGCGCCTGCCCCTCGGTCATCGGGGACATCGCGTCGGCCGTGGTGAGCAGGCCGTACACGGTCCACGGCTGCCGCCCCACCTCGCGGAAGATCCAGCCGCCGATCACGGCGACGAACGGCAGCGGGATCGCCGCGACGAGCGTCCAGTGCCACAGGCGGAAGCCGTACACCACCCGCTTGAAGAGCATGAGCGGCACGCTCCCCATCGAGAGGTAGAAGATCAGCCCGAACGCGGTGAGCATGGTGATCCCGCCGCCCGCCACCCAGCCCACCGGCGGCACGTAGTCCCCGGGCCCGTGCAGCGCGGTCATCTCGGCCTGCACCTGGGCGATCCGCACCGGGTCGGCGTTGAACGCGGCGGCCTTGTTCGGCTGGATCATGCCGAACCCGATGCCGCCGAAGGCCGCGGTGAGGATCGAGGCGGGCAGCGACACGCCGATCCCGAGCCGCAGCGACTTGCGGAAGAGCTCCCGCTCGGCGGTACGGCGGGCGAGGTGGTACGCGCTCACCCCGGCCATGACGAACGCGCCGACCAGGAACGAGGCCCCGAGCACGTGCCCGAACGCGACGGTCGCCGCCGGGTTGGTGACCATCGCCCCGAAGTCGGTCACGTGGAGCACGTCGCCGTCGCGGCGGTACCCGACCGGGTTCTGCATGAAGCCGTTGGCGATCAGGACCCAGAACGCCGAGGCGTACGCGGTGAGCACGACCACCCAGATGAGCGCGAGGTGCGCCCACCGGTTGATCCGGCCCCAGCCGAAGATCCACAGGCCGAGGAAGGTCGACTCGATGAAGAACGCGATCACCGTCTCCAGCGCGAGGGCGGCCCCGAACGCGTTGCCCGCGAAGTCGGTGAGCCCGCTCCACGACAGCCCGAGCTGGAACTCCATCACCAGGCCGGTGATGATGCCCATCGCGTAGTTGATGACGTAGAGCTGCCCCCAGAAGCGGGTCATGCGCATGTGCACCGCGCTCCGGCCGATCGTGGCGCGCGTCTGGATGACGGCCACGAGCGTGGCGAGCCCGAGCGTGAGCGCCACGAACGAGAAGTGCGCGCCCGCGGTGAGCGCGAACTGCAGGCGGGCGAGGTCGACGGTGTCCATGCGAGCAGCATCCGGGTACGGCCGCCGTTCGCGCGTCGTCCCGCGGTTGGCATTCGCGCTACGTCCCGGGTACCGGTCGCCGCCGCCCCGATACCGCCGTCGTAGTACGCCTCTCGGTCAGGTGCCGAGCCAGCCCGGGGTGACGAGCGCGCTCTCGTAGGCGAGCACCACGAGCTGGGCCCGGTCGCGGGCCCGCAGCTTGGTCATGATGCGGCTGACGTGGGTCTTGACGGTCGCCGGGCTGACCACGAGCTTCCCGGCGATCTCGTCGTTGGACAGGCCGCCCGCGATGAGCGCGAGGACCTCGCGCTCGCGTTCGGTGAGCGCGTTGAGCTCGGGGTCGGGCTCGGGCCGCTTCACCCGGGAGGCGAACTCGGCGATGAGCCGCCGGGTGACCGAGGGCGAGATCAGCGCGTCGCCCCGGGCCACCACGCGTACCGCGTGGATCAGCTCGGCGGGCTCGGTGTCCTTCACCAGGAACCCGCTCGCCCCGGCCCGCAGCGCGCCGTAGATGTAGTCGTCGAGGTCGAAGGTGGTAAGGATGATCACCTTGACCGCGTCGAGCCGGGGGTCGGCGGCGATCCGCCGGGTGGCCTCGAGCCCGTCGAGCTCGGGCATGCGGATGTCCATGAGCACCACGTCGGGCGCGGTCTCGCGCGCCCTCGCCACCGCCTCGGCGCCGGTGGCCGCCTCGGCGACCACCTCGATGTCGTCCTCGTCGCTGAGGATGGACCGGAACCCGGCGCGGACGAGCGTCTGGTCGTCGGCGAGCAGCACGCGGATCATCGCACTCCGTTCAGGGGTAGTTCGGCGGTGACCCGGAAGCCGCCCTCAGGCCGGGGCCCGGCCTCCACGGTGCCGCCGAGCGCCGCGGCCCGCTCGCGCATGCCGAGGATGCCGAGGCCGCTGCCCTCGGTGAACGCGGCCCCCGGACCGTCGTCCGCCACCTCGATCAGGATCCTTCCGTCGTCGCGGGTGATGGTGAGGGTCGCCTCGTTCGTCCCGGAATGCCGGTGGACGTTGGTGAGCGCCTCGCGGATGATGCGGGTCGCGGCGAGGTCGACCTCGACGGGCAGGCGGTCCAGCGGCCCGGACAGCTCGGTACGCACGTCCAGCCCGGACGACCTGACCAGCTCGTCCACCCGGGCCAGGCTGTCGGCCGGCGTGGTCGGCGCCTCCTCGTCGACCTGGCGCAGCGCCCCCAGCGTGGCGCGCAGCTCGCGCAGCGTCTCCTTGCTGATGTCCTTGATCGCCCGCAGCGCCCGCTCGGCGTCCTCCGGCCGTTTCTCCAGCCCGTGCAGCGCGGCCGACGCCTGCACGTTGATCAGGGACACGTTGTGCCCGATCACGTCGTGCAGCTCGCGGGCGATGCGCAGCCGCTCCTCCCCGGCCCGCCGCCGGGCCTCCGCCTCCCGGTTCTGCTCGGCCTCCCGCGCCCGCCGTTCCGCCTCCTGCAGGTACCGGGACCGGTTACGGCTCACGCTTCCGGCGGCGATCGCGGCGACCACCCAGCCCGAGATCATCATGAACGCGCTGTCGTCGACGTGCCGGACCTCGCCGGTCTCCCCCAGGCCCATCACGATCAGTCCGGTGGCCCCGATGGCGATCGCGGGCACGAGGTGGCCGCGCTCGGCGGCGGTGAACAGGGCCACGAACGGCAGGAAGATGATCGGCGCGTCCAGCGCCGAGTAGGGGTAGTAGGCGAGCGTCGCCGCCATCACGACGACCAGCGCGACGACCGGCCACCGCTCGCGCACCAGCACGCCGCCCATGGCGACCAGCGGCAACAGCACGTCGAGGGCGTTCGGCTGCAGGTCCCGCCGCAGCAGCCAGGTCACGACGAGCCCGGCCACGGTGGTCCCCACGATGGCGAGGGACACCATCGTGCGCGCCGGGATCCTCCGCATACTCAGCACCGTGCCCGCATTGTCCACGGCTTACCAACCTATGGGCCATACGCCGCTGGTCGTATCCGCGCGGCCCCGCCGTACGACCCGCGGCCGACACGGCACTCCCCCGGCCGCCCAGGCACCGGGGTACGGCCTGGCGCGCCGGTGACCGTCTCATCCGGGGCGGTCACCCGGCGTACGGGCACGGTCGGCGAACCGCCGGAGGCGCAATTCCCGACGGGACGTGGAAATCGCGGCCGGTCAGCCCGAATGCCCGGCGGAACGCGGCCACGAGACCGCGATCAGGGCCGTCGAGCTAGGCATTGAAGTCGAACTCGCCGTTGCGGACGCCGGCGAGGAAGGCGTCCCATTCGGCGCGGGTGTACATGATCACCGGACCGTCAGGGTGATGGCTGTGGCGGACGGCGATGCGTCCCGTCCCATCCAGCACCGGACCGGCCTCGACGCAGTTGCTGCCACCGCTGGGGCTGAAGCTGCTGATGTGCCAGGCTACGGGAAGGTCGGGGTTCGCCATCGTTGCCGCCTCGCTACGTTGGCCGGCTACAGTCCGTTGGAAATCGCCCTAATCAATTTCGCAGACTCGGAACCTGGAAGTCATGGGGGTTCGCACGGCGGAGTTCCCGGGCGATGAGCGTGCGAAGGCCGCCGCCGCGCTCGGGCAGCAGATTTGCGAACCACTCCGGTACGGAACCGCTCGCGGTCCGCGGCCGTGATCGAAGTCCTCATACTCGAGCACGAGTTGTCGTCCAGACGACCGCCCAGTTTGTGCCGATCACGTCCCGGGGCACGCCACGCAGCAGGAGCCGGGTGACGGCCTTCGGTCGGCCGGCCTACGCCTGGAAGTCGAACTCGCCGTTGCGGACCCCGGCGAGGAAGGCTTCCCATTCGGCGCGGGTGAAGACGATCACGGGGCCGCCGGGGTTCTTGCTGTGGCGTACCGCCACCCGCCCGGATCCGTCCAACACCGGGCCGGCCTCGACGCAGTTGCTGCCACCGCTGGCGCTGTAGCTGCTGATGCGCCAGGCCACGGGAAGCCGCTCGGAATCCGCCATGTTCTCTGCCGCCTCGCGTCTAGGACCTCGCAAGCTTGTCCGCGGTCGCCCGGATCAGTTCGATCGACTCGGCCGAGTCCAGACAATCCCGGCGAATGCGGTCGTACTTCAGCATAAGCTGCTGGACGCCATTCGCCTCGATGTAAATGCTTCCGGCCGGAGTATCGGCATATCCGATTTCCGGATATGGCTCGGGCATTTCGAAGATGAGGAAGGAGCCCTCCGGGCTTGCGAAGGTCGTGGCGGAGAACGGCAGGACGCGCAGCTCGATGTTGGGATAGGCCGCCAGCTTGATCAGGTGCCGCAGCTGTTCCTCGAGGACGGCAGGACCTCCGGGCGCGCGGTACAGCACGCTCTCGTCGATGATCGCCTCGATCTGCGGCGGGTCGGGGGTGGCGAGGATCTCCTGCCGCTTGAGCCGGAACCGCGCACCTGAGGTGGAGATCGTGGCGGTGGGGTCGGCCCCGCGGATCACGGCGGACATGTACGCCGGGGTCTGCAGCAGGCCGAAGACCACGGAGACCTCGAAGGAGCGGATACGGCGGGCCCGGGACTCGAGCCAGGCGTAGTCGACGATGTTCTGGGCGAGGTTCCCGGTGTAGTTGTCCCACCAGCCGAGCTGCCACACGTCCTTCGCGAGCGCCAGCAGGGCGTCGCGCTGGGCCTTGTCCGCCACGCCGTACAGGTCGAGGAGCGCCCGGACGTCGTCGGGGCGGGCGGGGATGAGGCCGGCCTCGTACCGGCTCACGGTGGTCCCGTCCTTGCCCAGGTGCTCGCCCGCGTCCTTGAGCAGGAGGCCGGCGGACTCACGCAGCTCCCGCAACTGCCGCCCCAGCCATTGGGCGCGCAGCGTCATCCCACGCTTGACACTGATCGTAATCACCCCATCACGGTAGGACCACGGGAGAGATTACTACGAGTCATGAACGCATTGCGAAGAGTTTGAGAAACCCACGCGCAGACCTGCACGCATCTGCTAGTCATAGGTAGTCGTTCGATGACCCAGAGTGAACAAATCCCTACATAGCGGGGCAAACGCGCACACCACAGGGGGTGAGTGCGTGATCGTGAGGCGTTCCCGGGTGCCGGCGGTCGTGCTAGGCGGTCTCACCGCACGATGGCGAGGGCCGGGTCGTGGGTCCGGAACCGTCGCCGAGCCGCCCGGCGGGTCAGGCCCCGGCGGGTACGGCACGGCGGAGCGGCCGCCGAAGGGCGATCCTCGCTGGGAGCTGTTCGCGCTCGACGTGCTGTCGGCCGCGCCGATGGTCACCCGGCGGTTCGCCGCGAGCCCGGCCGAGGTGCGCCCGGCGCGGGCTTTCGTGGCCGAGCTGCTCGGCGCCGGCCATCCCCGGCTGGACGACGCGATCCTGCTCACCGGCGAGCTCGCCGGGAACGCGGTCCGGCACGCGGCAGGGGGCACGAGTTCTCGGTATCGGTGCTGCTCGGGGGCGAGGGGGTGCTGGTCGCGGTCCGGGACCACCGGAGCGGATCCCGCACCGGCGCGCCGCCGCCGAGGACGAGACCGGCGGGCGCGGCCTCGAGCTGGTGAACGCGCTCGCGGCCCGCTGGGGCTTCCACCGCGACACCGCGGGCGAGACCGTCGTGTGGTTCCAGCCGGCGGATCAGCATGCGAACCCGCATCTCAGCCGACCACGGGCCGGCCGATCGGGCACGGTCGCCCGCCGGGGTCACGCCACGGCTCGCCGTACCGGCGGCCTCAGGCGAGGACGCGGCCCAGCACCCGGGCGTACATGCGCGCGGGGCTCGGCACGGACGGCGGGTTGAGGAAGCCGGGGAGCACGGGCAGGTCGACGGCGAACTCCTGGAGGCGTTCGAACAGCGTGCTCGCGTCGGCCGGGCGGCACTCCGGCCGCTTCTCGAGCAGGTCGTCGACGAGGCGGGCGAGCTCGCGGGGCACGCCGGTGACGGTCGGCGGGCGTTCCTTCACCTGCTTCTCGAACACCGCGTACTCGGTGGGCCCGGTGAACAGCTGCCGCCCGGTGAGCATCTCGTGCAGCACGCAGCCGAGGGCGTACAGGTCGCTCTGCGGCCCGGCCTGGCCGCGCTGGATCTGCTCCGGCGACATGTACGCGGGGGTGCCGAGGAGCTGGCCGGAGCGGGTGGACTGGGCGACGTCGGCGTCGCGGAGCATGGCGAGCCCGAAGTCGAGCACCTTGACGCTGCCGTCCGGGCAGAGCATGAGGTTCGTCGGCTTGAGGTCGCGGTGGCAGATCGACAGCGCGTGGGCGGCGGCGAGCACCGCGCACGCCTGCGCGGCGATCGCGGCGGCCCACGGCACCGGCAGCGGGCCGTACTCGCTCACCAGGTCGGCCACGGTGACGCCCGCGATGAACTGCATCACCTGGTACAGCCGCCGCTCGTGGGCGCCGAAGTCGTACAGCGTGGGCGCGCCGGGATGCTCCAGGCGGGCGAGGATGCGGGCCTCGCGGATGAAGCGGCGCTCCAGCTCCTCGTCCGGGACGGGCAGGTGGAGGATCTTGACGGCGACCTTGCGGTCGAGGTGCTTGTCGTGGCCGCGGTAGACGGCGCCCATGCCGCCCTGGCCGAGCGGGAAGTCGTCCAGCTCATACCGGTCGCCGATGACCATCCCGCCCCTCCCCGTGAACTCTCGGGACAAGGTACACCGTCAGTTGCGCGGCCGCAGAAGCCCGACGGAGAGCCCGTCGAAGCCGAGCCGGATCAGCTCCTCGCCCAGCGCCGCGGTCTCGCGCAGCGTGTCCTCGAGGAAGACCAGTTGCCGGAAGGCGCGGCCGTACGCCTGCTGCTCGGCGAGGGGGAGCCGGGGGATGCGCGCCCGGCGGGCGTCGAGTCGGCTGGAGCCGGAGTGCCCGCGCGGCGGGTTGAGGTGCCCGGCGAAGCGCAGGAAACCGGCGAGGAAGTGCGGGTCGAGCTGCTTGCGGTCGACCCGGTAGAGGCTGAGCTGCGGGCCGAGTACGGCGCCGCCCTCGGTGATCACGCGCGCGGTCACCTCGCCGGTGACGTAGCTGGTGACCACGTCGTCCGGCTCGACGGTGACGAGCCCGGCCCCGCGGAAGGTGCGGCCGGACGGCGGCGTGCCGAACGCCACGTCCTCGGCGGTGAGCACCGGCACGTCGCCGCGGTCGACGATGAGCCGGAACGGCGCATGGTGGATGGTGACGAGCCCGGCCTTCGCCAGCTCGCCGACCGTGGTCGCGGGCAGGTCGGCCCGCTCGGTGAGCACGTCGATGTCGGGCACGCCGGCGGCGAGCGCGGCGGACACCTCGCGGAACCGGTCCCGGGCCGTGGCGAACGCCGCCGCGAGGTCGAACCCGGCGTACGCGGGCCGGTGCCGCGCGGGGCTGAGGTCGACCTCGTCGTCGAGCAGGTCGATGATCCGTACGGCACGGCACCCGTTCGGCGGCCGCACGCCCTCGGGGTCCTCCCGGTAGGCGGCCCAGGCGCGTTCCAGCACGTCGAGGTCGCGGCCGGGGTCGGCGATGAGGATCTGGGAGGGCGGCCGCTCCCCCACGTCAGGGCGGCGCAGCAGCCACAGGTCCGGCCCGCCGGGCTGCACCGTGGCGACCATGCGCAGCGCGCCCGCCCGCAGCAGGTTGGCGCGGATGCGTTTGCCCGCGCGCCGTCCGGCCGCGGTGCCCGGCATGAGAACGGCGACGAGCCCGCCGGGCCGCACGTGCGCGAGGCAGTGCTGCACCCAGGCGAGCTCGGACTCGCCGCGCGGGGGCAGGCCGTACTCCCACCGGGGGTCGCCGATGAGCTCCTCGTAGCCCCAGGCGCGCTCGTTGAACGGCGGGTCGCAGATCACCGCGTCGGCGCGTTCGCCGGCGAAGCCGTCGGCACGCAGCGAGTCGCCCGCGACCACCCGGGCGGGCACCTCGCGCAGCAGCAGCCGTACCGCGGTGATCCGGGCGGCGCTCGTGCCGATCTCCTGGCCGATCAGCCGCAGCTTGCCGGGGGCGTGCCGGTCGGCGGCGAGCAGCAGGGTGCCGATGCCGCAGGCCGGGTCGAACACGGTGCCGCCCTCGGGCGCGACGAGGCGCACCATGAGCTCGGCGAGCTCGGCGCGGGTGACCGACAGGCGGCGCGAGTGGGTCTCGGCGTAGCGCTCGCAGAGGTACTCGAACGCCTCGACGTGCCCCTTCTCGGCGGCGAGCGAGGCGAGCGAGCGGACGAGGGCGGCGTCGTCGATCGGGTCGCCCGGGCCGCCGGGCAGGTCGGGGCAGGCCGCCTCGACCGCGGCGGGGAGGCGGGCGGTCAGGTCGGCGCGCCGCTGCAGCCGCCGCCAGCCGGACGGGTCGCGCCGCAGGTAGAGCAGGAACGCCCCGGCCCAGGCGACCGTCTCGCCCAGGCGCAGGTCGTCGGCGTGGGTGCGCAGGCCCTGCCAGACCCGGTCGGCGAGGGGCACGTCGTACACCTTGCCGTTGCGGCGCAGCCAGCGCTCGACCTCGCGGAGGGAGAACAGCGGGCTGGAGGAGGTGCCGCCGATCGGCCTGGGGAAGTCGTCGTACCGACGGCGCCAGTTGCTCACCGCCGCCCGCCCGACGCCGGCGAGCCGGGCGATGTCGCCCGCGTTCACGGTAGCGTCGTCCGTCACTGTCTTCTCCTTAGCAACTACGCCGGGCGCACCGCGATCCGTCGAGCCTGCTTAGCAGCCCAGGTTAGTTCACAGAAGCCTAAGGGTCTACAGCGGACTACTTGTGAAGTGGCTCAACCAAGTGATTTACTGCCCCCATGGCAGAGACAGCGCGGTACGCACTTCGCTACGCGGCCGGCTCCGACGTCGGCCGCCGACGCGAGCAGAACGAGGACTCGGCGTACGCCAGCTCGCGCTTGCTCGCCGTCGCCGATGGCATGGGCGGACACGGCCATGGGGAGGTGGCCAGTTCGGTCGCCATCGCGGCGCTGGCCGCACTCGACGACACCCTGCCCGAGCGCGGACCGGAGGGCATCGACCTGGTCGCCGCCGTGGAGGCGGCGGTGAAGAAGGCCAACATGCGGCTGCGCGAGATGACCGGGCGCGATCCGTCGCTCAAGGGCATGGGCACGACGCTCACCGCCATGCTCTGGGACGGTACCCGGTTCGCCCTGGCTCACGTTGGAGATTCGCGCGCTTATCTGCTTCGAGGGAACGTCCTCTATCAGATAACCCAGGACCACACGCTGGTCCAGTCCCTCGTCGACGAGGGCCGCATCACGCCCGAGGAGGCGGCGGTGCACGCCCGGCGCTCGATGCTGCTGCGCGCGCTGGAGAGCAGCGGCAACGTCGAGCCCGACCTGTCGCTGCGGGAGGCCAAGGTCGGCGACCGCTACCTGCTCTGCTCGGACGGGCTCACCTGCGTGGTCGGGCCGCAGCAGCTGTACGAGGCGATGGTCGGCATCCGCGACCTGAAGGAGCTGGTGCAGCGGCTCATCGACATGGCGAACGAGGCGGGCGGCCCGGACAACATCACCTGCGTGGTGGCGGACGTGGTCCAGGTGGACGACCCGAGCGAGATCGACGACACCACGGAGATCCGGATCAACGTGGGCGCGTCGTCGGAGTACTCCCACCACATCGACTGAGCGCACGCCTGGGTCGCACAGGGCGCACTCCCGCACGCGTGGCCGGCGTGTCCGCGGCGCGCATCCCGCGCCCCTCGCACCCGCGTGCCGTACCCGGCGGGCTGCGGCCGTCCCATGCCCGCCGTACGTCGCGGCCGGGCCTGTCATGGGCCGTGATGGCGGCCGCACGCGATGCCGCCTCGGTGGCCTGCGGATCCGGCGGTGACGCGGAGGCAGGCCGGCCGGGTCCGTACCCGCGTGGCCGATCCGCGCGGGGCGGAGCGGGTCACTCCGGCTTGCGGCCCACCCCGACGGCGAGCCAGCCGGACGGCGGCGGCTCGTCCTCCGGCGCCCGCCACACCGCGCCGTCGGTCATGCCGGGCTCCACGAGCTCGAACCCCTCGAAGAAGGTCGCGATCGTGGCGCGCGGGCGCAGCACGAGCTTGTCGCGCAGGTTCTCGAACGCGGCGGTGAACTCGCGGGCCGTCTCCGGGTCCCGCCCGTCGGCGGACATGTGGGTGAGCACGAGGTGGCTGCCCGGGGCGAGCTTCTCGCCGAGCCTGGCGACGATGCCCTTCGGGTCGTACTCGTCGGCGACGAAGTGGAGGATCGCGACGAGCAGCAGGCCGACCGGCTCGGTGAAGTCGATCAGCGAGGTGAGCTCGGGGTGGCTGAGGATGGTCTCCGGCTGCCGCGCGTCGGCCTGGAACACCGTCGCCGTGGGCAGGGCGTGCACCTCGGCCCGGTAATGCGTGACGACCACCGGGTCGTAGTCGACGTAGACCACCTTCGCGTTCGGATCGACCCCGTGCACGATGTCGTGCACGTTGACCCGCGCGGGCATGCCGCACCCGATGTCGATGAACTGCCGGATGCCGGCGTCGAGCAGGTACCGCACGGCACGGCGGAGGAACCGGCGGTTCTCCGTGGCCGGGGTCACCCAGCGGTCCCGGCCGAACAGGTGCCGGATCTTCTCGAAGACCTCGCGGTCCGCCGGCAGATGGTTCTTGCCCCCCGTGGCCGCGTCGTAGATGCGGGCGATGACCGGAACAGCCGGATCGAACTCGGGAAGGGCTTGCTCCTCCCTCACGCACACCTCCCCTGACGAGCGCCGTCGAGCAAACGCCGCAGGCCGATGAGCTCGGGACTCATCGGTCTCCCCTCGATACCGGCGGCCTCGGATCCGTGCAGCAGCCGGTCACCACCTCAATTGGGCGGTAATCACGCATCAGCCCTGATTTTCCCATAAATGATCCTATGCCGGGGTAACACCGACATAGCGGGGGGTGACCTTCGGCGCGATGCAGAACATTCGGGGAGTGAACCGCACTCACGTGGGGCGCGCGGCGCCCGGCACGGGGCCGCGCGACGGCTCACTCTCGGCGCACGCCGCGGTCACGCGGGGCTCAGGCGGCACAGGCCTCTCTCGCCACGGAGAGCCCGAAATATACGACTTTGCCCCATTCTGTCGGCTCCCAGTCCCAGAAATCGGCGAGCGCCGACACGATCGCGAGGCCCCGCCCGGACTCGCCGTCCGCCACCGACCGCGCACAGCCGATGCCGCGGCCGCCCGGGTCGTGCACCTCGACCCGGAGCTGCGCGCCGAGGTCGACGAGCACGAGCAGCACCGGCTTGCCGGGCGCCCCGCCGTGGATCACCGCGTTGGCGACGAGCTCGCTGGTGAGCAGGACCGCGACGTCGACGTCGACCGCCATGCCCCAGTCGGCGACGGCGGCGGCGACCGCGTCGCGCGCGGTCGCGACCGAGGAGAGCGCGGGCTCCAGGCAGAGCGTCCGCGACAGCGGGGCGCGCCGCAGACCGGTGCGCGGCGGGGTCGGCATCACCGTCACCGTGCCGTGCCCGGCCGTGCCGGCGGCCGCCTCGCGGCCGCCCGGTACGACGCCCCGCACCCCGCGGCCCGCCGTACCGCCACCCGTGGTCGCACACCCGGCCCCGACCGGACCGCGGGGCCGCCCGCCCATGTGCTCGTTCACGCCGGGAACCTCCTGTCGCCGCGGGTCCGCCCCCGAGCGGGCCGCACCGGCGTCGGGCCGATGCCGTCCACTCGGTGACGCCCCTTCTATTTGACAAAAAGTCAGGACGTTAGTCAAACGAAAGTAAAGCCGGTTCGGTTCACCGGCCGGACGGCAATCTCAACGAATTTCTTGCCGCCTCCACCTGCGCGGATACCCACTCTCCCACGCGCATCACCGGTACCGCCAACCCCCTCTCCCCCACCACGAATCCCGGTCACCGCTGATTTCTCCAGCGTTTTCCAGCACCTTTTCCGGCCGATTTCACGGCCTGCCACGGAAATCCGCCGGGACGCTCCTGGGGCAGGCGTGCGGCGCGCGGAGCGGCGAGGCGGCCGGCGGGGGCCGCGCCGTCGCCCGGGAGTCCCGCGCGGGCGGGCTCCCCCCTGGTCGCGGGGGCCGCGGGCAGGGCCGACCCCATCGCGATCTTGGCCATCGGATACGAGAGGCTATAGACCGGATTGTGGCGTTAGGGGGGGTTTTGACGGTTCGAGGAGCACGGCCGGACCGTTCGCGGCCCGCCGGGATGCTCGCCGGGCGCAAGCTCGTGCTGCTGGCGCACGCGCTGCTGATCCAGGCGCTGACGTTCATCCTGCGGCCGACCATGTCCTACCGGGCACTGGAGCTCGACGTGCCCGCCGCCTGGCTCGGCGTGCTGTCCGCCTCCTTCGCCGTCGCGCCGCTCGCGCTCGCCCTCCCCGTCGGGCAGGCCGCCGACCGGTTCGGGGAACGGCGGGTGGCGACGGCCGGCGCCGTGCTGGTGACCCTGTCCGGCGTCGCCTTCCTCGTGCTCGGCGGCCACGTCGTCGGGCTCGCCGCGGCGAGCGCGCTGTTCGGCATCGGGCACCTCGGCTGCGTGGTGGGCCAGCAGGCGCTCGTGGCGAACACCACCGACCGGCGCGGCTACGCCACCGCGTTCGGGCACTACACCTTCGCCGCCTCGCTCGGGCAGGTGGGCGGCCCCATGCTCATCGCGGCGTTCGGCGGGGACCGGGAGATCCCCGACACCCGGCCGATCTTCATGTGGAGCTGCGTGATCGCCGGGGTGCTCGTGGTGCTGTCCACGCTGCTGCCGCGCGGCAACGCGCAGGAGGCCGCCAGGAGGGAGGGCGGCCCGGGCGGGGTCCGCGCCATCCTGCGCACCCCCGGCATCCCGAACGCGCTCGTCACCAGCTGCGTGGTGCTCGCCGCCGTGGACATCGTGCTCGTCTACCTGCCCGCGCTCGGCACCGAACGCGGGCTCGCGTCGGGCACGATCGGCGTGCTGCTCGCGGTGCGCGGCGTCGCCGCGATGGGGTCGCGGCTCTTCCTCGGCCGCCTCGCGGAGGCGGTCGGCCGCCGCAGGCTGCTCGTGGTGAGCACCGTGGCCTCCGCGGTCGCGCTGTTCGCCGCCCCGCTGCCGCTGCCGGTGTGGCTGCTCGGCTGCCTGCTGTTCGTGATCGGCTTCGGCCTCGGCGTCGGCCAGCCGCTCACCATGGCCTGGCTCGCCGAGGCGGCCCCGCCCGGGCTGCGCGGCCGGGCGATGTCGCTGCGCATGGTGGGCAACCGCACCGGGCAGCTGCTCATCCCCAGCGCGGCCGGGCTCGTCGCCGCCGGGCTCGGCGCGGCCGGGGTGCTCTGGCTCACCGCGCTCGGCCTCGGCTGGGCCGGGCTCGCCGGCCGCAGGCTGCCCGCCGACCCCGGCTGACCGGCGGGCCGTGCCGTACCGGCCCGGTACGGCGGGCGGTCAGGCACCGAGGTCGCGCACCACGTTGTCGAGCCGGGTCGCCAGGTCGTCAAGCCGCTCGTCGGAGAGCTCGCCCTCGCCGAGCAGCGACGTGAGGTCCCTGCGGCGGGTGACGACGAGGCCCCGGTGCGCGTCGTCGATCTCGCCCTCCGGCAGCACCACGCAGGCGCCCCGGACGAACACCAGTGCCGCGTCCGGGTCCGGCGAGTCCAGCAGCCGCCGCACGCACTCCCGGTCGATGAGCAACATCCGGGCCCTCCTCGCCCCGAGACTTTTGTCACACCCACGCACTACGATCCGTGCGAACGGCCTCTACCCGGACGAAGGGACGTTTAGCGGATAGACGGGGATCGTCCGCGCCGGGCGGGGCCAGAGAAGGGGTTTGTTGATGCGTGCTTTCCGCTCGGACACGGCCGGGCGTCACCCCGCCCCCGCGCGCGTCGCGGGCCAGGCGAGGCCGCTCCCGCGACGGGGGGCGCGGTGAGCCGCCGCGGGTGGGTGCTCTTCACGCTGATGAGCGTGATCTGGGGCATCCCGTATCTGCTGATCAAGATCGCGGTCGAGGGCGCGTCGCCGCCGCTCGTGGTGTTCGCCCGTACCGCCGTGGGCGGCGCCATCCTGCTGCCGCTCGCGCTGCGCGGCGGCGGGCTGCGCACGCTGCGCGGGCACTGGCGGTGGCTGCTGCTGTTCGCCCTCCTGGAGCTCATGATCCCGTGGGTGCTGCTCAACGACGCCGAGCGGCACCTGTCGAGCTCGCTCGCCGGGCTGCTCGTCGCCGCCGTACCGATCATCGCGGTGATCGCCGGGAAGATCGCCGGTGACCGGGAGCCGCTGGGCGCGCGCCGGTGGCTCGGGCTGCTCGTCGGCTTCGGCGGGGTCGCGCTGCTCGCCGGTCCGCACCTGCAGGCGGGCGGCGTGCTGCCCATCGTGGAGATGCTCTTCGTCGCCCTCGGCTACGCGATCGCCCCGCTCATCGCGGCGCGCAAGCTCGCCGACGTGCCGAGCCTGCCGATGACCGCCGCCTGCATGTCCGTCACCGCGCTGGTGTACACGCCCGCGGCGATCCTCACCTGGCCGGAGGAGCCCCCGGCGACCCGGGTGCTGGTGGCGCTCGGCGCGCTCGGCGTGATCTGCACCGCGCTCGCGTTCGTGCTGTTCTTCGAGCTGATCCGCGAGGTCGGTCCGGCCCGGACCACGGTGATCACCTACGTCAACCCCGCGGTCGCGGTCGCCGCGGGCGTCGTCTTCCTCGGCGAGCCGCTCACCTGGTCGATCGTCGTCGCGTTCGCGCTCATCCTGGGCGGCTCCTTCCTCGCCACCGCGCGCTCGCGCCCGGCCGACGGGTCCGCCACGGCCACCGCCGCGGGCGACGGCGGCACCGCGAAGGACGGCGCCGTACCGCCGGCGCGTCCCGCCGACGCCTGACCGGCACACCCTGACCCGCACGGCGGCAGCGCCGCCCCCGGGTCAGGGGCCGGGTGCGCTCAGGCGGCGCGGTACGGCACCGCGGTCACGGCCGGCGGGGACGGCTGACGGCCTCGACGAGGCCGTACTCGACCGCCTCCTCCGCCGACAGGATGCGCCCGGCCCGCGCGTCCGCGCGGATCCGCTCCACGTCCTTCCCGGTGAGCTCGGCGAGGCGGCGGTAGAGCGCCTCGAGCATGCGGCGGCCCTGCTCGTCCGCGGCGGCCACCTCCTCGGCGGTGCCGACGGCGGCGAGCCGGGGCTCGCCGAGGCGCAGCACCGAGTTCGGCGTGGCCTGGCGGTGGGTGACCGCGGTGAGCAGGCCCACCGGCGGCCCGCCGAGCCGCCCGGCGACCACCGCGGTCACCTCGACGGTGAGCGAGTCGAGCGTGTCGAGCAGGGTGAGCGTGGCGCCGAGCTCGCCGTCCGGGATGCTCAGGTGCAGCGTGATCGGCTCCCGGCCGATCGCGCCGAGGGTGAGGAGCTGGGCGCACCACGCGGTGGCCCGCTCCGGGGTGAGCTCGCCGTGCGCGAGCACGATGCGCTGCTCGTACAGCCGCTCGCTCACCGGGTCGGGCCCCACCGGCACGAAGTACGACGGGAGCGGCCGGGCGGGCGGGGCGAACGGCGGCCGCGGCTCCGCGGGGAAGGCCGGGGCCGGCCACTCGGGCGGGATCGAGGGCTGCCACGGGTGGGTCATGACTCGAACCTCCAGGTGATGCGGTGCCCGAGGGCGGCGGCGTAGCGTTCCAGGGTGGACGCGCGCAGATCCCCGTCCCCGGCCTCCAGGCGCGCGACGGCGGACTGCGAGGTGCCCATGCGCGCGGCGACGTCGGTCTGCGACAGCCCGGCCGCCCGGCGCAGCTCGGCGAGCTTCACGATCATCGCGCGCCGCTCGGCCGCCATCTGGTCGCGGTAGCGCTGGGCCATCTCCCGGAAGCCGGGCAGCGCCGGCAGGTCGTCGTCCCGAGCCTCTTCCATATCGACGATGGTATCGCAAATTCGATATATGCGCCCGTTTTGTGCAGGTTCGATCGTTCCTCCCCGATGTCACCGAGATCACAGATTGGACACATGGTTGCATTTCGGATAAAGCTCACCGTTTCGTGATCATGGGTCGCTAGGCTCCCGGCGACTTCACAGATCGAAGCGGACGACCATGAACCTCCATCCCCCCTCCCGCCGCGCCTTCCTCGCCGGCGTCGGCGGCCTCGTCGGCGCGCCGTTCGCGCCGCCCCTCGGCACCGCGGCGGGCGCCGCGCAGGCGGCCGCCCTGCCCGCCCGGCCGAACTTCGTCCTCGTCGTGTCCGACGACCTCGGCTGGGCGGAGCTCGGCTGCTACGGGCAGAAGCTCATCCGCACGCCGAACGTGGACCGGCTGGCGGAGCAGGGGCTGCGCTTCACCAACGCCTACTCGGGCGCCCCGCTGTGCGCGCCGTCCCGGGCCACGCTGCTCACCGGCCTGCACTCCGGCCACACCACGGTGCGCGCCAACCCGGGCAACGGGCCGCAGCGGCCGCTCACCACGGCCGACGTCACCTTCGGCTCCCTGCTCAAGCTCGTCGGCTACCGCACCGCGTGCATCGGCAAGTGGGGGTTCGGCCCGGAGAGCCCCAACCAGCCGTCCCACCCCAACGCGCGCGGCTTCGACGAGTTCTTCGGCTACATCGACCACCGCCACGCGCACGACTACTGGCCCGACTACCTGTGGCACAACCGCCGCAAGGTACGGCTCGGCCGTACCCGGTACGCGCCGAACCTCTTCCTCGAGCAGGCCAAGCGCTTCATCCGGCGGGCCGCGGCGTCCGGCGAGCCGTTCCTGCTCTTCTACCCGAGCACGCTGCCGCACGCGCCCAGCGACGTGCCCGGTGACCTCGGCATCTACCGCGACATGCCGTGGAGCCGGGCGAACCGCGGCCACGCCGCCCAGGTCACCCTGCTCGACACCCAGGTGGGCGAGCTGGTCCGCACGCTGCGCGAGGCGGGCGTGGCCGACTCCACGGTGCTCGTGTTCACCGCGGACAACGGGCCGCACCACGAGAAGGGCGTCGACCCGGAGCTGTTCGACGCCAACGGGCCGCTGCGCGCGGGCAAGCGGGACATGTACGAGGGCGGCATCCGCATCCCCCTGATCGTCTGGGGCCCGTCGCTGCCCCGGCGGCGCCGGGTGATCGACGAGCCGGTGGCGTTCTGGGACCTGCTGCCCACGCTCTGCGACCTCGCCGGCGTGCCCATCCCCGACCGCATCGACGGCCGATCCTTCCGCGGGCTGCTCGACGGCACCCGCCACGTCGGCCACGACCACCTGTTCTGGAACCGGCCCGGCACGGCCCAGGCGGTACGGCGCGGCGACTGGAAGGCGGTGCGGTTCCGTCCCGGCGTCGCCGGCGCCGGACCGGGCGGCCGGTTCGAGCTGTACAACCTGCGCACCGACATCGGCGAGCGCCGTGACGTGGCGCGCAAGCACCCCGACATCGTCGGCGAGCTCAACGCGCTCATGGACGCCGCGGTCGGCCCCGACCCGCGCCGGCCGTACGGCATGCACGTCACCGGGGCCACGTCCGGGGTCGCCGGGCGCCCGATCACGCTCGCGGTGCACCTGCAGAACGGTTCCCGCGAGGCCTGGACCGGGCTGCGGCTGCGGATCACCGCCCCGTCCGGCTGGCGGATCACCGGCGGGGCCGCGCCCCGCGCGCTGCGCCCGGGGCAGGCGGCCCGGGTGACCTTCACCGCGGTCCCGCCGTCCGGGAGGACCGGGGAGACGCGGCTGCTCGCCGTGGCCGACTTCCGCGCCGGCGGGCGGCGGGTGCGCTTCCAGGCCCGGCGCACCCTCGAGGTACGGCTCGGCGGCGACCTCTAGCCGCAGGAGGCGGGCAGCGTCTGCTCCACCCATATGGACTTGCCCGTCGCGGTGAACCGGGTGCCCCAGCGGTGCGAGAGGGCGGCGACGAGCTGCAGGCCGCGGCCGCCCTCGTCGAGGTGGCCGGAGCGGCGGATGCGCGGGGTGGACAGGCTCGCGTCGGAGACCTCGCAGGTGAGCACGTTGCTGCGGAGCAGGCGCAGGTGGATCGGCCCCCTGGCGTGCCGTACCACGTTGCCGACGAGCTCGCTGACGAGCAGCTCGGTGGTCATGATGAGCGGCTCCAGGTGCCACTTGGTGAGCTGCTCGCGGGCGTGCCGCCGGGCGAGCCCGGCCGCGACCGCGTCCTCGGGCAGCCGCCACATCGCCACGTTCTCCGGCGGCAGCACGTGGGTGCGGGCGACGAGCAGGGCCGCGTCGTCGGAGCGGTCCGGCGGCATGACCGCCTCGGCGATCTCGTCGCACATCTCCTCGGGCAGCGCCGGGGCGACGCCGTCGCCGTTCGGCCCGCCGGAGCGGTCCTCCCGGAAACGGGCCTGGCGCTCGGTGAGCACCCGGGTGAGGCACTCCAGGCCCACGTCGATGTCCTGCTCGGCGGACTCGACGAGGCCGTCGGTGTAGAGCGCCAGCACGCTGTGCTCCGGCAGCCGCATGCGGTACGTGGCGAACGGCGGGGACGCGGCGCCGAGCGGCGGGTCGGGCTCGGTCACCGGGAAGAGCACGGTCCCGCCGGGCAGGGCGATCGCGGGAGGCGGGTGCCCGGCGATGGAGCACACGCAGCTCCGGTCGGTGGGGTCGTAGATCAGGTACAGGCAGGTGGCGAAGAAGTGCTCACCCATGTCGATGACGGTGTCGTTGAGGTGGGTGAGCAGCTCGTCGGGCGGCAGCTCGAGGTCGGCGAGCGTGCGCACCGCGGTCCGCAGCCGTCCCATCGCCGCCGCCTCGGACACGCCGTGCCCCATCACGTCACCGATCACCAGGGCGACCCGGTCGGCGGACAGCGGGATCACGTCGTACCAGTCGCCCCCGACCTCCATCTCCCTCCCGGCGGGCATGTAGCGGGCGTTGACGCTCACCCCGGGCAGCCGCGGCAGCTCCCGGGGGAGCAGGCCGCGCTGCAGCTCGCGTGCCCGGACGTGGGCGGCGTCGTAGAGCCGGGCCCGCTCCAGGGCCTGCGCGGCGAGCCCGCACAGCGCGATGAGCAGGTCGCGCTCCTCCGGGGGGAAGTGGTGCGGCTCGTCGAAGGCGATGATCGCGGCGCCCAGGTCGTGGCCGGAGGCGACGAGCGGCAGGAAGGCCCAGGCCTGTTTCCGGCTCACCTCGGGGATCACGGCGATCTGCGGGAACTGCGCGGCGAACTCCTCGCCGCTCTCCACGAAGTCCGGGCGGCGCAGCCGGATGGGCGTGTTGAGCAGCTCGCCCTGCCGGGAGTAGAGCTCGGTGAGGAGATCGGTGAACTCGTCGGGGTAGCCGACCGACCCGACCACGTGGGGATGGTCGTCCTCGAGCATCCAGATCTGCACGCCGGTGGCGCCGAACGGCGAGAGCACGTGGCGGGCCATGACGTCCACGACCTCGGAGACGGTGAGCGCGTCCCCGAGCGCCCGCGTGAGCTCGGCGATGCGGGAGGTGCGTTCGGCGACGGCCCGGTCGATCTCGGCCTGCTCGGTCTGCCGCGCGCGTCGTTCGTGGACGTCGGTGATGAGGATGGTGAGCGCACCGGGCGCGGGCGACACGCACAGCCGGTACCAGCGGTGGTCGGTGGGCCAGCACACCTCGATGTCCTCGGGCATGCGCTCCGCACGGGCGGCGCGCAGGCGGTCGGCCATGGCGGTCAGACCGTCGGGGAGGCGGCTCCACAGGCTGCGGTCGAGTACGTCCCCGGCGGGGCCGAGCAGGCGTTCCGCGGCCCCATTGAGGAACACGATGCGCCACGCGGCGTCGACGATGAGGAACCCGTGGCCCATGTGCAGCAGCAGGTCGACGACGTCCGACTCCCTCTCGCCGCCGCCCGCGCCGGGCGGCCGAGGGACGTCGCGGGCCGCCTCGCCGGGGCGGTCGTCATCGCCCACCGGCTGCTCGCCTTCCGCCGGGGCCTCGCCCGCCGGAGGACTCGGCGCGGCGCGGCGACCGCGTGCCGGGGGCACGCGTGCGGCCGTCCGGAGCCGGTGGGCCGCCCCGGGGGTACGTCCTGGCCGTATGGGAGTCATCCATCCCTGCATCCCTGCCCGGCCGCGACGCCGTATCATCTCGGACAACCCAAGAAAAAGGACAAAAACGACAAAATGACCAGCTAGGCTGGGAGGTCTCCGGACCGGTCACCCCTCGGCGAGGATCCGCTCACAAGGCGCCGCCCGCCGGACCAGGCCGGCACCCGCCGCACCCCGACCCCGGTCGCGGCGCGTTTCCGGAGCCTCGGCGGCGCCCGGACGCGGCGTCGTGGTCACCGACGAAACGACGGAGCGGTCACGCATGGGCGAGCACGTGCACGTGAGGGTCAACGCGGGTGTCGCGGTGAGCGACGCCGGGGAGCTGGTGGAGACGTTCCGCTGCGGCTGCGGCGCCACCTGGACCAGGGTCTACCGCGTCGAGGAGGGCGAGCCCGAGCGGTGACTTCCGAGCGCTGAACAGGGCGACGGCGGCCCTCCCGTGCGGAAGGACCGCCGTCGGTGTTTCCCGGTGAGTCGGCTCGTACGGCCGGCGCACGGTGCCGCGTGCGATTCCCGTGCCCGGCACGCGCGGGGGTCGCGCCGGCGGGTCACCCGTCCCCGCCGCCGGCGCACACCGGGATCAGGCGGACCGCGGCGCCGGGTCGGGCCGGCGCAGCGGGAACGGCGACATGCCGCCGCCGTCCACCGGGATCGCCTGCCCGGTGACGTAGCCGCTGTCCGGCGAGGCGAGGTACGCGACGGCCGCGGCCACGTCCTCCGGACGGCCCACCCGGCCGACCGGGATGTTCTGCGCCCGCCGCCGCAGCGTCTCCTCGACGTCGAGGTCCGGGTTCGGGTCGAGGATCGCCCGGCTCGTCGCCACCAGGCCCGGGCACACCGCGTTGACCGTGATCCCCCACGGGGCCACGTCCATCGCGAGCGCCCGGGTGAACCCGATCACCCCGGCCTTGGAGGCCGAGTACGCGGTGGAGAACGGCGCCGCGGTCAGGCCGGCCATCGAGGAGATGTTGACGATCCGGCCGTACCGCTGCCGCCGCATGTGCGGCACCGCCGCCCGGCACATCAGGTACGTGCCCCGCAGGTTGACCCCGATGACCAGGTCCCAGGCCTCCAGCGGGATGTCCATGATGTCGGCGCGGTCCGCCCCCTGGGGCGCGGCGGCGTTGTTGACCAGCACGTCGATCGCGCCGAACCGGTCGACCGTGGCGGCCACCATCGCCTCGGCGCTCTCCGGGCTGGACACGTCACCGAGGACCGAGGCGACCTCGTGGCCCTCGGCGGTCAGCCGCTCCACGAGCCGCGCCAGTCCGTCGGTCTGGCCGTACGTCTCGCCCTTCTTCTCGGCGACGATGCGCTGCCGGGCGTTCGGCACCCCGGCGGGCTCCTTGTCGGCGACCATCACCGCCAGGCCCGCGCGGGCGAGCCGTGTCGCGATCGCCTGTCCCATGCCGTCCGGCTTGCCGCAGCCGGTGACGAGCGCGACCCGGCGCCGCTCGGGGGCGTTTCCCTCCGTCACTGCGCCTGCCCTTCCTTCGGCGGCTCGATCCGGGCGGAGATCCCGGACCAGTTGGAGAACAGCCGGACGACCATGGAGATGCCCGCGTTCCGGGCGCCCGCCACGATGATCGGGATGTTCTTCGGCGAGGCGTCGGCGTAGTAGCGGTCGAAGCCCTCGAGCTCGCCCTCGTCCCGCCGCACGTGCCCGTGGATGCCGTTCTTGCCGGCCTTCGCCAGCTCGGCCTTGGTCTTGCCGCAGCGCTCGAACAGCCACTGGCGCACGTCGTCCTTGCTGAAGCCCGCCTTGGCGAGCATCTGCGCGTGCTCGGGGCAGAACACGATGCCCGCGCTGGCGTGCGTGAAGATCCAGCTACCGGCGCGCGAGATGGTGTCGGCGAAGTCGCCGAGCAGCTTCTCGGGGTCACTGGTGTGCCGGTTGTCCACGAACTCGCTGGTGCGCAGCAGCATGGTGGAGACCGCGTTCACCCCGGCGGTCACGCCGCCGTCGACGGACAGCGGCTCCCACGGGCTCTCCTCCTCGTTCTCGGCGATGCAGATCGACCACCGCCCGGGGATGCCCTGGGTCGCCTGCTCCAGCACGTGCGGCTTGACGCCGAGCGCGTTGCGCACGATGAGGCCGACCGTGCGGGCCACGGTGGCGTTCGGCCGGAAGCCGGGGCCGAACACGCCGCCGGTGCTGTTGAAGCCGAGCTCGTTGCGGATCGGCCCGTTGATCACGATGAGCGGGGCCGGGCCGCTCGTGCTCTGCCAGCCGCCGCCGACCGTGGCACGCTCCGCCATGAGCGCGTCCCAGGTGGCGAGCACGACCGGGAAGTACTCCGGCTTGCAGCCGGCCATCACCGCGTTGATCGCGGCGAGCTCGACCGTCACCTCGCGCTTGAGGTGGTCCAGCCGACCGATCACCTCGTCGGCGGGCCGCGTGGTGGTGGCGAGGAACTCGTCCACCCGCTCGCGGGTCGCCGGGATCACGGGCAGGCCGTCGGTCCAGCCCTGCTCGTACATGTACTCGAAGGCCTTGTGGGCTCCCTCGAGCGGGTCCGTGATCGGACCCGCCCCGTCGGACGCCGTCTCGGCCACCTCGTTGATCGTCATTTCACTGCCTCGCACACCCGCTTCGCCACCACGTCCACCAGATCCGCGGCCCGCTGGGCGACCTGCTCCTGGTTGAGCACGGCGACCGGGTGCGGGGTGAGCAGGAACTCGAAGTCCTTGTCACCGTGCACCTCGGCCATCGCCCGCGCCGTCACCTCGAACGCCTCGGTGACGATCACCGCGGTCGGGATGCCCTCCCGCTCGAACAGGATCCCGTCGGCCGTCGCCGAGGCACTGCACGAGCCGCAGTCGCCCACGCCGACGACGACCACGTCGCTCACCGCGGCGACCTCCTTGAGCTGCGGCTCGTCCACCGGGAAGGCGACGTGCGGCTTGGTGCGCTGGATCGTCACCGTCGCGCCGTACCGCGACTCCAGCAGCTTGCCGATCTCGGCGAGCAGCTCCTTGGCGTTCTGCTTGGTGTTGTTCAGCAGACCCACACGGGCGCCCTTCAGCGAGGGCACCCGTCTCGCGGCCGTGGCCACGCTCGCGGGCCCCGACGACGTGAGCCCGGTCGGGTCAAGGATGCGGTCGAACATCCCTCACACACCTCTTTTCGTCATCTCCGGGCCTCCGGCCCGCTCATCGCCTCCGGCCGGCCCACTGCCTGCGCGTCCCGGTGGCCGGGCGCCGTCGTGCGGCGGCGTGGCCGTACCTCGGGCGCCCGCGGGACGCCCGCTCGCACGCCGCCGGGGTGATCTAGGCGGACGGGGTCTCCGCCGCCTCCACGTCGCTGGGGTAGGTGAGCCGGATCGCGTCGGCGCCGACGCCGAGGATCGGCTCGAGCATGCTCGCCAACACCTTCTTGGGTACGAGGCAGTCGG
Source organism: Thermopolyspora flexuosa (assembly GCF_006716785.1). Lineage (NCBI taxonomy): Bacteria > Bacillati > Actinomycetota > Actinomycetes > Streptosporangiales > Streptosporangiaceae > Thermopolyspora > Thermopolyspora flexuosa. The sequence goes on from NZ_VFPQ01000001.1 coordinate 4,036,728, forward strand.
CACAGGCTTCGGGATCCGCGGTGATCCGCACGTCGTAGCCGGAGTCGTTCTCCGTCACGCTCAGGTGGTAGCCGTCGGCGGCCAGCGTGGACCGCATCTGCTCCAGGCGTGCCTCGTCGCGCATCTTGCCTCACTAGTGATCTATGGCCGACGACCCGCGGGGACGGGCGGCAGGGGGGACCGGTAGAGTGAACGGGCCGTTACGACCCTGCTGTCGGCAATGTAAATCTCCGGCCTGGCCCAACGGAGCAGGGCTTTCGCGACACGGAAGACGAGACCCGCGATTGCTGTGAGGGAGCCGATCGCGGGCACTTTGGGAAGCCGACTTCCGTCAGACGGAAGGAAATTTCTCCCGTTTTGCCCTTCTACCTAAAGAGTGTCCGTTTGTGTAGCCTGGTTAACGCTCATGTAACCTAGGTCACGAAATCGGGCAGGCAGGTGAGTATGACTGTCCTGGCAGACAGGTCTCCGGAGCCCGTTCGCCTGACGTCGGCCCAGCGTGTGCTCTCGATTCTCGGGGTCTTCGACACCGAGAACGTCGCGCTCACACTCAGCGAGATCAGCCGTCGCACCGGCCTCACGCTCAGCACGACCCACCGGCTCGTCAACGAACTGCGCTGCTGGGGGGCGCTCTCCCGGCACAGCGACGGCAAGTACAGCATCGGACTTCGCATCCTCGAGCTGGGCACCCTGGCACCCCAGGGCGGACAGCTCCGCGAGATCGCACTCCCCTACCTGCACGATCTGCAGCATGCGACCCGCGCCAACGTCCACCTCGCGGTGCCCGACGGGCACGACGTCATCTACGTGGAGTCGCTGCGCGCCCGGGACACCGTCCCGGTGCCGAGCCGGCTCGGCGGGCGCTGGCCCATGCACGCGACCGGCACCGGCCTGGTGCTGCTCGCCTACTCCCCGCAGGAGTTCCAGGAGGAGGTCTTCGCCTCCGACCTGCGCAAGTACACCGAGAAGACGCTGACCGACCCGGACGAGCTGCGGCACTTCCTCGCCGAGGTACGCAAGTCGGGCGTCGCGATCGTGGAGAACCAGCTCACCTACGACGTGATGGCGGTGGCCGTGCCGATCCGCGGCCCCCGGGACCGCGTCGTGGCCGCGCTCGGCATCACCGTGAAGACCGGCTCCACCTCGCCGCACTCGCTGGTGCCCGCGCTCGCCGCCACCTCCCGGAGCATCTCCCGCGCGCTCGGCGCGCCGTCCGCGGGCGCCGACCCGTCCATGCCGCGCCCGCAGCAGCACCACTGGCCGGTACGCGAGGCCAAGCGGGACAGCAGGCGCACGGTGGTGCCGCGCCGGCGGCCGCCGCGCTGAGCCGGAACGCCGGAAGAGAAGATCGGAACGTGCCAAAAACGCGCTGAGCCACGTGCCGCGAAGGCCACAAGCCGGACGCGGCACGCACACGCGACGGTGCCGGACCGCCGGTCGCCGGACCGGACGGTCAGTGCTCGGGCCGGGAGCGGTAGGACTCCGCGGGCCGGAGCGTGGGAAGCAGGCACCGGATCGACCGCCCCCTGATCGCGCCGCCCCACAGGCCCGCGCCGTACGCCAGGTCGTCGAGCCGCCGCGCCACGAGGAACCGCACCGGATCGAGGTCGGGCGCGCGCTTGCGGTACTCCGCCAGGCCCTCCAGCAGCGCGGCGACGAGCACCGCCCGCCGTACCCGCCGGGAGAACACGCTCGCCACCAGGCTCAGCGGCCACCAGTGCCGCAGCAGCAGCCCGGCGCCCTGCCCCAGCGCGCCGGCCATCCCGAGCCCGGTGAGCGCCGCGGCGACGACGTGGGGGTTCTCGCTGCGTGGCAGCCTGCGGGCGAGCCGTACCGAGACCACCGCGGCGATCGCCGCCGACAGCGGGACCGACCAGCGCCGCTGCGCGAGCAGGATGCCGAGCACCGCGGCACTCCACGGCGCGAGCGCGGCCGGGGCCACCGCGGGGCCGTGCCGCCGCGCCAGGTCGTGCCCGCCGGAGCCGTAGAACGCCTTGCGGCCGAACCAGGAGGTGAACCGGGTGCGGTGGTCGTGCCGCACCGTGGCGGCGGGCTCGTAGCGGACCCGCAGCCCGCGCGCGACCAGCCGCCAGACCAGGTCGACGTCCTCGCCCACCCGCATCTGCTCGACGTAGCCGTCGCCGAGCGCGGACACCCGCCCCACCAGGCAGGCGCTCGGCACCCAGCCGACCACCGAGCGGGGGTGCACCGGGGCCGCGACCGGCCCCAAATCGAGCGAGCTCTTGGCCGCCTCGTAGCGGCTGATCCAGTTGCCCCGGCCGGTCTCCAGGCCCAGCACCCGCGGGGCGACCGCGGCGACCAGCGGGTCGTGGAAGTGCCGCAGCAGCAGGGCGAGCGCCTCCGGCTCGGCCACCACGTCGGAGTCGACGAACGCCACGTACGGCGTGCGCACCCGGGCGAGCCCGGCGTTGCGCGCCCCGGCGGGGCCCACGTTGCGCTCCAGCGCGACGAGCTCGGCGCCGTGCCGCCTCGCCACCTCCGCGATCGCCTCCGGGTCCTCGGAGGCGTCGTCCACCACGATCGCGCCGACCTTGCCGCCGAGCCCGGCGAGCAGCCGGTCGAGCTCCCTCGGCCGGTCGCGCACCGGCACCACCACGGTGAGCTCGGCGAGGTCGACCGGCGGTAGCTCGGTCACCACCGGGTCGGCCATGCCCATGGCGAGCAGCCGGTCGGCGAGCCGCTCGGAGGCGGCGTCGACCACCTCGAGGCGGCGGCCGCGCAGCATCGACCGGGCCCGGTCGCTCAGGTGGGCGACGCGCGGCGGCACGCCGCCGGCGAGCGTGCGCCCGCGGTCGAAGACGCGCACCCGGCGTCCCAGCTCGACGACGAACCCCTTGGGGAGCCGGTTGCGCCGGGACGGTTCGGGGGACGGTCCGGGGGACGCCGCCACGTCAGCTCCTCTCACCAGCCGGAAGCGGCCACGATGCGCGATACCTCACATTACCGGCACCGGGCCGCACGCCGGCGGGCGGTGGTGGCCCGGCGGCCGTACCGGAAGCGATGAGCCCGGGACACCGTGCGGCACCGCGTCCGCCGGATGGCCGTACGGCGGCGTGGCAGGCGTCCCGGGCGACATCCCTCTCGCCGGGCGGGCTACTCCTCGTCCATGGGCACCGAGGTGACCGGCTCGACCGGCCGGTACGTCGGGCCGCCCTCCACGGTGAGGATGTGACCGGAAACCCAGCGGGCGCGGTCGCTGAGCAGGAAGAGGGCCGCGTAGGCGATGTCCCAGGCGGTGCCCTCCTGCTGCAGGGCGTTCATCTTGCGGCGCGGCTCGCGCATGCGCTCGTCCATGTGCGCGGCGGCGAACGAGCCCCAGATCGCGCCGACCCGCACGCAGTTCACCCGGATGCCCTGCGGGCCGAGCGTGGTCGCCGCGCCCTCGGTCATGTTCTCCACGCCGGACTTGGCGACGTTGTAGACCATCGCCGGGCCGCGCGCCACGACGCCGACCGAGGAGATGTTCACGATCGCGCTGCCCCGCGGCATCGCCGGGACCGCGTGCCGGGTCATGAGCCAGGCCGACTTGAGGTTGAGCGTCATCAGCTCGTCGAACCGCTTCGGCGTCACCTCGAACAGGCCGGCCCGGTCGCCGGAGGCGACGTTGTTGACGAGCGCGTCGAGCGTGCCCCAGCGCTCGACCACGGTGGCGACGGCCTCGGCGCAGGAGCGGTCGGAGGTGACGTCGGCGACCACCGGCATCGCCTCGCCGCCGTCCTGCTCGATGATCTTGACGGTGCGCTGCGCCGCCTCGGGATCCCGGTCGAGCACCGCCACCCGCGCGCCGTGCGCGGCGGCGAGGCGGCAGATGGCGTACCCGACCCCGGGCAGCGTCCCGTTCTGGCCGCCGCCGGTGACCAGGGCGGTACGGCCGGCCAGCCACTTGGGGCCGGCGCCGGCGAACGGGTCGACCAGCGGATCGACCGCGGGTGCGTCGGGCATGGACTCGCTCCAATCGTCGTCACGGGGGCCCGGCCGCCGGGGAGAGGAACGGGGGCGGCGGGCCGGGGGAAGGGGGTTCACCACGGGCGGGCGCGGAGCGGGTCACGGGGGCGTCCCCGGCCCGGCAGGGGGACGATGCCGGGCCGGGGTTTCCCCGTGGGCGCGCGCGGAGGGGATGACGCGCGCCGTGGTGTGCTCTCCCGGCCCCGCGCCGAGCCGGGAGAGGGCGGCGGGGCCATGGCGTACCACCGTGCCCCTGCGGCCCCGCGAGAGGGTCAGGACTCCACCCGCGTGAGGCGGGACTTCATCTCGGTGCGCTCGAGCGTGCCCGGCGGCACGAGGGTGACGTCGGCGCGCACGGTGAGCCGGGCCCGGATCAGGTCCTCGATCTCGCGCTTGAGCCGCTCCTGGTCGCCGGGCTCGGGGCCGAGCTCGACCTCGACGCGCAGCGGGGGCTCCACCCGCGGGCCGGGGTGCGGCAGCACGACCTGGATCACGCCGTTGGTGCGCGGCGCGAGCGTCTGCACCAGGTCGCGGATCGCGGTCGGGAACACGTTCACCCCGAGCACGATCAGCATGTCGTCGGTACGGCCGATGCACCGGATCAGCGGCGCGCCGTCCTTGTCCAGGCCGGTGACGCGCACCCGGTCACGGGTGCGGAACCGCACCAGCGGGCAGCACTCGCGGTCCACCGAGGTGTAGACGAGCTCACCGGTGGCGCCCGGCTCGGGGATGATCACCTCGCCGGTGTCCGGGTCGATGAGCTCGACGACCACGTGGCGGCCGCCGGTGAAGCGCATGCCGCCCGCGCCCGGAGGCTCGGCGAAGATCACCGGGGCCATGTCGGCGTTGCCGAGCCCCTCGGTGACCTGCGCGCCCCACTCCGCCTCGATGTGCGCCCGGAAGGCCGGCTCGCCACCGCCGGGCTCGCCCCCGACGAAGATCTTCTTGATGCCGAACTCCTTGGGGTCGCGCCCCTGCTTGCGCACGTACTCGGCGAGGTAGCGCACGTACGACGGGGTGGCGTGCAGCGCCGTGGCCTTGAGGGTGTCCATCGCCAGCACCGCCTTCTCCGAGGCGCCGGTGCCGATCGGGACCATGGTGCACCCGATGCGCTCCAGCGCGTCACGGATCGGCAGGCCGCCGACGAACAGGGTCAGCCCCGCACCGTGCACCACGATGTCCTCGCGCGTGGCCCCCATGGTCATGAACGCCCGGGCGACCATCTCGGTCCACGCCTCGGCGTCCCGCCGGGTGACGCCCACCCAGCTCGGCTTGCCGGTGGTGCCGGTCGACGCGTGGACGCGGATCACCTCTTTCATGTCCACGCCCGCGTGCCGGCCGAGCGGAGGAGCCGCCGCCTGGGAGTCGCGCAGCATCTGCTTCGTGGTGAAGGGCAGCTTGCTCAGGTCCTCCAAGGACACCAGCGCCGTCGGATCGACCCCGTGCTCGGCGAACAGGTCGGCGTAGAACGGAGACCGCGCGGGCAGCCCGGCGAGCTGTGTACGGAGCATCGCGGTGACGGCGTCTCGGTCCTCAGCCGCGACGAAGCCGGGAGTGATCAACGTGTTGTCCTTCCAGGGAGTGGGATCGCCATGTGCTCTGGGACAGGCGGCGAAGAGCCCCACGCAGGGACGGTCAGTCCTCGTGGATGATGACGCCGCGGATGTTCTTGCCCTCTTCGAGGTCGTGGTAGGCCTCGTTCACCTGGTCGAGGGTGTACCGGCGGGTGATGAGCTCCTTGAGCTTCAGGTCGCCCGACCGGTAGAGCCCCAGCAGCTTCGGCACGTCGTACAGCGGGTTGCAGTCGCCGAACAGCGCCCCGCGGATCTGCCGCTGGTAGCTGATGAGAAAACCGGCGTGCACGTTCACCGCGCCCTGCCGGCCGACGCCGGTGATGGTGACCTTGCCGCCCTTGCCGACCATGAGCGTGGCCGCCTGGACCATCTCCGCGGTGACCAGGTCGGGGGTGAGGATCGCGTGGTCGGCGAGCTGTCCCCAGGTGGTCTCGACGACGAACTCGTGGGCCTCCTTGGCGGTGGCGAAGGCGTGCGTGGCGCCGAAGACCTCCGTCGCCATCTGCCGCTTGAACTCGACCGGGTCGACCACGATGACGTTCTTCGCCCCGGCGAAGCGGGCGCCCTGCACCGCGTTGCTGCCGACGCCGCCCGCGCCGAAGATCACCACGGTGTCGCCGGCGCGGACCCCGGCGGCGTACACCGCCGAGCCCCAGCCGGTCGGCACGCCGCAGCCGACGAGCGCGCCGAGCTCGAACGGGATGTCGTCGGGCAGCGGGATGCACGCGTACTCCGACACCACCGCGTACTGGGAGAAGGTGCCGAGGGTGCAGAAGCCGCCGAAGTCCTCGCCGTCCTTGTGGAACCGGAACGTGCCGTCGAGGAACATGCCGGTGCCCGCGTTGAGGCCCTTCTCACACATGTTCTGGTGGCCGGTCGAGCAGGGCCGGCAGGCACCGCAGGCCGGGATGTAGGAGCAGATGATCCGGTCGCCCGGCTTCACCCGCCGCACGTGCGGGCCGACCGACTCGACGATGCCGGCGCCCTCGTGCCCGCCGACGATCGGGAACCGCACCGGGGCGTCGCCCTTGGTGATGTGGTTGTCGGAGTGGCACAGGCCGGACGCCTTGAAGCGCACGCGCACCTCGTGCGCCTTCGGGGGGTCGAGCTGGAGTTCGGTGATCTCCCAGCCGATGTGCGGGGCGCGGGCGACGGCGGCCCGGGTCGTGATGATCATGGGATTCCCCGTTCCTTTCGCGGTTGCCGTGTCCAGTACGTGTCGCGAGGACGAGCCTCGCCCGTGCGCGGGCTCACGGCGCCGCGACCTTCATCGCCTTGACGTGGGGCAGGACCTCGGCGCCGATCAGGGCGATGTGGTCCAGGTCGTGGATGTCGTAGACGGCCAGATAGACGGTGTCGATGCCGAGTTCGGCGAGCTCGCCGATGCGCTCCACGAGCTGCTCGGGCGAGCCGCTCGCCGCGTTGGACTGGATGAACGGCGAGCCCATCGCGGCCACGCGGCGCTCGACGTCGGCGGCCGTGGTGCCGACCGCGGCCGGGACGAACGCCGAGCGGCGCGGCTCGGCGGGGTCGCGGCCGATCGCCTCGCAGGCCCGGGTGAACGTGTCGAGCTGCACGCGCATGTCGCCGCCGAGCGCCAGGTTGTACTCGGTCGCGTACCGGGCCGCGATCGCCGGGGTGCGCTTGAGGCCGGTGCCGCCGACGAGGATCGGCGGGTGCGGCGACTGCACCACCCGGGGCGGGCTGTAGTTCTTCTCGATCCGGTAGTGGGCGCCCTCGAAGGAGAAGGGCTCACCGGGCTTGGCCGTCCACAGCCCGGTGATGACCGCGAGCTGCTCCTCCAGCCGGTCGAACCGCTCCTTGGTGGCCGGGAACGGGATGCCGAACGCGGCGTGCTCCCGCTCGTACCAGCCGGTGCCGAGGCCCAGCTCGACCCGGCCGCCGCTCGCCTGGTCCACCGTGGCGAGGATGGTGGCGAGCAGGCCCGGGTAGCGGTAGGTGGCGGCGCCCATCAGGGCGCCGAGCCGTACCCGCTTGGTGTCCCGGGCCAGCGCGCCGAGCGTGGTCCAGCAGTCAGTGGGCTGGTAGGACGGGTCGTCCGCGACCACGCCGAGCAGGTGGTCGGACCGGAAGAAGGCGTCGAACCCGGCCTCCTCCACGGCGAGCGCGAGGGCCCGGAAGTCGGCGTAGGTGCCGCCGTGGCGCGGCTCGATGTGGATGCGCAGCCGCACCCCCTCGCGGTCAGTTCGTGCCACGGATCGACACCGCCTTGATCTGGGTGAAGTTCTTGACCGCCTCGGCGCTCATGGTCCGGCCGAAGCCGCTGCGCTTGTAGCCGCCGAACGGCGCGCCGATCACGCCGGCGCCGAGCGCGGCGTTCACCGCGACCTGGCCGGCCTGCAGCGCGCGGGACATCCGGACCGCGCGGCCGACGTCCTGGGTCCAGACCGAGGCGACGAGGCCGTAGTCGGTGCCGTTGGCGACCGCGACCGCCTCCTCCTCGTCGTCGACCGGGATCACGGAGAGGACCGGGCCGAAGATCTCCTCCTGCGCGATGCGCATGTCCGGGCCCACGTTGTCGAACAGGGTCGCCTCGACGAAGAAGCCCTTCTCGAACTCCTCGCCCTTCGGCACGCCGCCGCCGAGCACCAGATCGGCCCCCTCCTCCTGGCCGATCTTGATGTAGTTGAGCACGCGGTCGTGCTGCTTGCCGTTGATCAGCGGGCCCATGCGGACCGGCTTGTACCACGGGCCGACGGTGACCTTCTTCATCTCCTCGGCGAGGCGGCGCACCACCTCGGCGTGCACCGAGCGCTCGACCACCACGCGCGAGCCGGCCGCGCAGATCTGGCCGGTGTTGAGCGTGATGCCCGCGACGATCTGCGGGATCGCGGCGTCCAGGTTGGCGTCGGCGAAGATCACCTGCGGCGACTTGCCGCCGAGCTCCAGGTGGAGCGGGGTGAGGTTCTTGGCGCAGGCGGCCATGACCAGCTCACCGGTCTCCGGCGAGCCGGTGAAGCTCATCCGGCGGATGCCCTTGTGGCCCGCGACGGCCGCGCCGGCCTCGTGGCCGTACCCGGTGACGACGTTCACCACGCCCGCCGGGATGCCCGCCTCCATGGCGAGCTTGGCCAGCGCCAGCGGGGTGAGCGGGGCGTCCTCGGCCGGCTTGATCACGATCGTGTTGCCCGCGGCGATCGCGGCGCCCACGTCGTTGCAGAACATCGGGCCGGGCGCGTTCCACGGGATGATGCTGCCGACCACCCCGTACGGCTCACGCAGGGTGAGGCCGATCACGTCGGGGGTGTGGGTCGGCATCGTGGTGCCGAGCACCTTGTCGGCCTGGCCGGCGATGAACTCGAGCTGGCGAGGGATCGCCAGCGGGCCCCAGTGCGGGCGGCCGACCTCCATCGACTCGAGCTTGTCGATCTCGGCCTCGTGTTCCCGGATGAGCCGTGCCCACTTGGCCACCAGCTCGCCGCGGACCGTGGCGCTGGTGTCCCGCCACTTGGGGAACGCCTCGGCGGCGGCCTTGACGGCGTTGTCGACGTCGGCGGCGGTGCCCCGCGGCACCCGGGCGAGCACCTCACGGGTCGCCGGGTTGATCACCTCGATGGTCTCTCCGCTGACCGCCGGCACCCACTCGCCACCGATCAGGTGCGCGTTCTCGATGATCAGCGGGCTCGCGGGAGAGTTGGTCGCCGACTCGGAGAGGGTGGTGGTCATATGCTGCTGCTCCTCAGTGCTCGTGAATGATCACGCCGCGGATGTTCTTGCCGTCGTTCATGTCCTGGTAGCCCTGGTTGACCTCCTCCAGCCGGTAGCGGCGGGTGATCAGCTCGTCGAGCTTGAGGTCGCCCGTGCGGTACAGGCTCAGCAGGCGCGGCACGTCGTACAGCGGGTTGCAACCGCCGAAGATCGCACCCTGGACCCGGCGCTGGTAGCCGATGAGGATGCCGGGGTGGTGGTTGAGCTTGCCGTTGCCGACCGCGGTGATGGTCACCTGGCCGGACTTGCCCACGATGTTGAGCGCGTGGTCGATCACCTCGTCGTGCAGCTGGCCGACGGTGATGATCGCGTGGTCGGCGAGGTGGCCCCAGGTGCTCTCGACGACGAACTCGTGGGCCTCCTTGGCGGTGGCGAAGGTGTGCGTGGCGCCGAAGACCTTCGCCATGTCCCGCTTGAACTCGACCGGGTCGACCACGACCACGCGCTGCGCGCCGGCGAACCGGGCGCCCTGGATCGCGTTGCTGCCGACCCCGCCGGCGCCGTAGATCACCACGGTCTGGCCGGCCCGGACCCCGGCCGCGTACACCGCCGAACCCCACCCGGTCGGTACGGCACAGCCCACCAGCGCGGCGACGTCGAACGGGATGTCCTCGGGGATCTTGATGACCGAGTACTCCGACACCACCGCGTACTGCGAGAAGGTGCCGAGCACGCACAGCCCGCCGAAGTCCACGCCGTCCTGGTGGAACCGGAAGGTGCCGTCGGGGAACTCGCCGGTGGAGGCGTTCTTCCCGGCGTCGCACAGGTTCTGCCGGCCGGTGGAGCAGTAGCGGCACGCACCGCACGCGGGAATGAACGAGCAGACGACGTGGTCCCCCACGGACACCCGGGTCACACCCTCGCCGACCGCGTCGACGATGCCGGCGCCCTCGTGGCCACCCACGACCGGCATCCGCATGGGGCTGTCACCCTTTTGAATGTGGTCGTCGGAATGACACAATCCGGCGGCCATGAACTTGATACGGACCTCGTTCGGCCGCGGATCGTCGAGTTCAAGTTCCGTGATTTCCCACGGCCTGCCGGGCTCCCGGCAAACGGCGGCACGCGTGGTAATGCTCATTTGAGCCTCGTTTCCTGATTCGGGCGGCCACCTGCGCGGCTGCGCAGGAGGAGAATCCGAGGCGATGCCTCAAGGCGGTTATCAACGGTGATTTCACTATGCCCAGTCAGGGCATCCGCGAGCGATATGTCTTTCGTGTCGCGGAAAGCGAATGCCGTGCTCCCTCCGTCACGAACGGACGGCGTCACCGGCCGTCGCGGCGCCGTTCCCGGAGGCGCTCGCGGTGCCGTTCGAGCCGCCGGACGACCCGCCGGACGACGCCGTGCTCGCGGTGCCGTTCGCCGACGCGCCGTCCGGGGTGGCGAGCGGGAAGTGGCAGGCCACCTGGTGCCCGGGGAACAGCTCCCGCAGCCGCGGCACCTCCTGCGCGCAGCGCTCCTGCGCCAGCGGGCAGCGGGTGCGGAACCGGCAGCCGGACGGCGGGTTGATCGGCGAGGGCGGCTCGCCCTTGGGCGCGGTGGGACGGCGCACCTTGCCGGTCGCCGGGTCGAGGCCCGGGATGGAGTTGAGCAGCGCCGACGTGTACGGGTGCAGCGGCCGGCGGTACAGCTCCTCCGACGGGCCGACCTCGACGAGCTGGCCGAGGTGCATCACCGCGACCCGGTCGCTCACCTGCTTCACCAGCGCCAGGTCGTGCGAGATGAACAGGTACGACAGGCCGAGCTCGGTGCGCAGCCGCTCGAACAGGTTGAGCACCTGGGCCTGGATGAGCACGTCGAGCGAGGCGACCGCCTCGTCACAGACGATCAGCGCCGGGTTGAGCGCGATCGCGCGGGCGATGGCGACGCGCTGGCACTGGCCGCCGGACAGCTCGTGCGGGCGGCGCCTGCCGAACACGCCGGGGTCCATGCCGACCAGGTCGAGCAGCTCGCAGGCCCGCTCGCGGCGCTGTGCCTTGGTCCCCACCTTGTACCCGAGCAGCGGCTCCTCGACCAGCTCCAGCACGGTCCACCGCGGGTCGAGCGAGCCGTACGGGTCCTGGTAGACCATCTGCATCTGGCGGCGCGCCTCGGTGAGGGCCCGCCGCCCGAGCTTCATCAGGTCGGTGCCGAGGAAGCGCACCTCGCCCGACTTGGGGCGGGGCGCCTGGATGATCGACCGGGCGAGCGTCGACTTGCCCGACCCGGTCTCCCCCACCACGCCCAGCGTCTCGCCGCGCCACATGTCGAACGAGACGTCCGACACCGCGTGCACCTTGGCGCCCTTCACCCCGCCCGGCCCGCGCACGGCGAACTCCTGGACGATGTTGCGCACCTCCAGCAGCTTCTCCGCGTCGCGTTCGCGTGCCATGGTCATCGTCATGCTCCGTCCTTGACCTGCCGGGCGGACCCGACCGTCACCTCGTCGGCCTCGCCGCCGGTGCGGGCGCCGGCGGTGTCGCCGTCACCTCCCGCCGGATGCCAGCACGCCCACCAGTGCCCGGGTTCGTGCTCCTCGAGCACGGGCGGCTCGAGGCACTTGTCGGTGGCCACGTCGCAGCGCGGGCGGAACGCGCAGCCCTTGGGCAGCGCGGCGGGGTCGGGCGGCTGGCCGGGGATGACCGGCAGCAGCTCGTGCGTCTTGCGGTCGAGCAGCGGAATCGCCCCGAGCAGCGCCCGGGTGTACGGCATGCGCACGTTGGCGAACAGCTTCTCCGCCGTGGCGTACTCGACCGCCCGTCCGGCGTACATCACCACGACCTTCTGCGCGTAGCTCGCCGCGAGCCCCAGGTCGTGGCTGATCATGATGATCGCGGTGCCGAGCCGCTGCTGCAGCTCGACGAGCAGCTCCATGATCTGGGCCTGGGTGGTCACGTCGAGCGCGGTGGTCGCCTCGTCGGCGATGAGCAGCCGCGGCTCGCTCGCCAGCGCGATGGCGATCACCACGCGCTGGCGCATGCCGCCGGAGAGCTGGTGCGGGTACTCGTAGAACCGCCGCTCGGCCGCGGGCAGGCGGACCAGCTTGAGCAGCTCGACCGCGCGGTCGGCGGCGTCCTTCTTGCTCATGTCGGAGTGCGTGCGGATCGCCTCGACGATCTGCGCGCCGATGCGCATCGTCGGGTTGAGCGACCGGGCGGGGTCCTGGAAGACCATGGCGATCTTCGCGCCCCGCCAGGCACGCATCTGCTTCTCGGGCATGCCGATGAGCTCGGTGCCCTCGAACCTCGCCGACCCCGTCACCTGCGCGGACGGGGGCAGCAGCCCCATCAGGGCACGGGTGCTCACGCTCTTGCCGGAGCCGGACTCGCCGATGATGGCGAGCATCTCGCCGGCGCCCAGCGTGTACGACAGCCCGTTGACCGCGTTCACCACGCGGCCGCCGCGGGTGAAGCGGACCCGCAGGTCGCGCACCTCGAGCAGCGGGCCGTCCGCGGACGGCCGGCTCGCGGCCTCGGGCCGGGCGAGGTCGAGCACCTCTTCGGTCTGCCGTGCAGTCGGTTCACCGCTCATCGACCACTCCATTGGGTGCGCAGCGCCTCGCCGAGGAGGTTGAAGGCGAGCACGGTGATGAACAGGGCGAGGCTGGGCCAGATCACGAGGTCAGGGGTGGCCGAGAGGCTCGCCTGGCCCTCCGAGATCATGTTGCCCCAGCTCGGGTTGGGCGCCGGGATGCCGAGCCCGAGGAAGCTCAGCGCGCCCTCGATCACGATCACCGTGCCCATGCCGAGCATGGAGAACGTGATGAGCTGCGGCGCGATGTTCGGCACGATGTGCCGCAGCAGCATCCGCCACCACGGCGTGCCGGCGAGCTCGGCGGCGGTCATGAACGGCAGCTCGCGCAGGCTCAGCGTGGCCGCCCGGGCGACGCGCGCGACCGCCGGGATGCTGAAGAACGCGAGCGCGAAGATCGTGTTCGTCAGGCTCGGCCCCAGGCTCTGCGCCACCGCGAGGGTGAGCACGAGCGACGGGAACGCGATGAGCACGTCGAGCACCCGCATGATCACGGTGTCGACCTTGCCGCCGATGTAGGCGGACAGCGCCCCCAGCAGTCCGCCGAGGGCGAGGCCGATGAGGTTCACCGTGACCGCGACGAACAGCGACGCCCGCCCGCCGTGCAGGATCCGGGAGAGGATGTCGTTGCCGTTCGGGTCGGTGCCGAGCAGGTGGCCGGGCGAGAACGACGGGAGGCTCGACTCCAGCACGTTCCCGCCCACCGGGGCCGGGATCGGCAGGACCACCGGGCCCAGGAAGCACGCGAGGAAGACGAACGCGGTGAGGCCGGCCGGCACCCAGAGGCTCAGTTTGCGCACCCACGCCCGGCGCGGACGCGGCGCGTCGACCTCGGCGACCGTCGCCACGGGGGCGTCAACTGCTGCCATAGCGGATCCTCGGGTCGAGTACGGCGTAGAGCAGATCGGTGACGAGGTTCGCCACCACGGTCACCACGGCGAACACGATGACGCAGGCCTGGACCACCATCATGTCCCTGGTGTTGATGGCCTGGACCATGAGCTGGCCGAGCCCGGGGATGGCGAAGATCTGCTCGATGATCACGGTGGCGCCGATCAGCGTGCTCAGGTTGAGCCCGACCACGGTGATCAGGCCGAACGACGAGTTGCGGAACGCGTGCCGGATCAGCACCCGCCAGGGGCCGACGCCCTTGGCCTGGGCGGTGATGATGTAGTCCTGCCCGAGCAGCTGGTCGACCAGGTCCCCGCGGAGGAACCGGGTGTAGAAGCAGAACAGCGGGAACGCGATCGCCGCCGCCGGGAGGGCCATGGTGCGGAGGTTCTCCACCGGGTCCTCGGTGAACGGCACGTAGCCGATCGCCGGGAACCAGCCGAGCTGCACCGCGAAGATCAGCACCAGGATGAGGGCGAGCACGTAGTTGGCGACCGAGAGCCCGGAGACGCTGACGATCATGCTCAGCCGGTCGAACAGCCGGTTCGGCCGGTACGCGGCGAGCAGCGCCACCGGGATCGCCAGGACGAGCGACCCGACCATGGCGAGGATCACCAGCTCGAAGGTGACGACCAGCCGCTCGCCCAGCAGGGAGGTCACCTGCTGGTCGCTCACGAACGACTTGCCCAGGTCGCCGGTGACGGCGCCGCCGAGCCAGTCGAGGTAGCGGATCCACGCGGGCCTGTCGAGGCCCATCTCACGCTCGAGTGCCCTGACCTGCTCCTCGGTGGCCTCCACGCCCAGAAGCTGCTGCGCCGCGCTGCCCGGCACGAGGTTGAGCACCCAGAAGGTGAGGATGCTCACGCCAAGCGTGATCGGGATCGCCATCAGCAGGCGCTTGCCCACCAAGCGGAGGCTTGGTGAGGCAAGCAGCGCTGCTGTGACGTTTCGGGTGCGCCGCTCAACGGCGACCGTCACTGACTCCTCCAGACCTCGTCCCAGATGACGCCGGTGTTGACCATCAACGGCGGGATCTTGGTGGTCAGGCCGGGCCCGTAGACGCCCTTGACGACGACGTTGCCGGGAGCGAACGCGAGACCGAACGGAGCGTAGGCGTTGTCGCTGATGTACTGGCCGAGCTCGGTGTAGAGCCGCTCACGCTCCGCCTGGTCGATCGTGGCCGAGGCCTTCCGGACCAGCTCGTCGATCTTCGGGTCCTTGATGCCGCTGTACGGCGAGGTGGAGGTGAAGCGGAAGCCGACGCCCACGCCGGAGGCCGGGTCCCAGGCGCCCGCGGTCTGCAGCATCGCCTGCCACTTGTTCGTCTGGAACTCCTTGATCAGCGTGGCGAGCTGGTGGTCGACGATCTCGACCTCGATACCGGCTTCCCTCCACTGCGTCTGCAGCGCGGTGACGACCTGCTTGGCGACGTAGTTGCTGATCGTGCCAAGCTTGATCTTCATCCCGCCGAGCTCCTGGACGAGCTGCTTGGCCTTCTCCAGGTCGTAGGTGCGGTAGCCGGGCACGGTCTCCTTGTGGAAGAGGCCGCCGGACGCGGTGAACGACTGGCTCACCGGGTACTTGCCCTTGAACACGCCGTCCGCGATCGCCTGGAAGTTGGTGGCGTAGTAGATCGCCTCGCGGGCCTTCTTGTCGTTGAACGGCTCGATCTGGGTGTTCAGCTGGATGACGTACGGCGACGTCGGCGGCTGCAGCGTGACGGTGAGCTTGTCGTTGGCCTCCGCCTGCTCGAGCAGCGGCACGGTGTTCATGCCCTCGTAGGCGTGCGCCTGGCCGGAGAGCAGGGCGGTGTAGGCCGCCTGGTCACCGCCGATCGACTTGAAGGTGAGCTTGTCGAGGTAGGGCAGTCCCTGCTTGAAGTAGTTCGGGTTGCGCTCGAGCACCAGCTCCGAGCTGAGCTTGTTGCTGACGACCTTGAACGGGCCGGCGCCGACCGGGGTCACCCGGAACTTCTCCTCGCCCATCTCCTTGAGGGCGGTCGGGGAGACGATCCAGTTGACGTTCGACACCGGGAAGGAGTTGATCACGGCGCCGTACGGCTCGGAGAACCGGAGCACGACGGTGTTCGGCTCCTCGACCGTGATCGGGTCCTTCTCCGCCAGCGGCCAGGTCGGCTTACAGGTGCAGTTGGCGTTCAGGTTGCGCTCGAAGTTGAACCGGACGGCCTCGGCGTCGAGCGGCGTGCCGTCGGAGAACTTGATCCCGTCGCGGATCTTGATCTTTACGGTCTTGCCCCCGTCGAGCAGCTCGTAGCTCTCGGCCTGGTGCGGCTCGACCCGGGCGTTGCTGCCATCGTCGTTGGCGCGCACCAGGAAGAGCCCGCCGTAGATGGCCTGCATCATCGCGATGTTGGCACCGCCGGTGGTGTTGCTGGCCGGATCGAGCCCGGTCGGCCAGGAACCGGCGAACGCGCTGTCTTCAAGAACAGTGATCTCGCCGCCCTGCCGCGGAGACTCCACGGCCGCCGACGATCCTGTTGTGGATGCACCCTGGTTGCTGCACGCGGCAACGCCCAGCAGCGCCGCCAGAAGGACAGCTATTCGCTGCGTCTTTCTTCTCACTCGCGTCCTCCTGCTTTGGTGATCGCGACTCAGTGACCGATGTGTCGTCGCGAAGCGCGCTCCAGGCGAAGGTCGAACACCTTGGACGTGGACCCCCGACCACTCCGCAATGTGGCCTGGCTCACGGATTGAGCTAAGAGTGACCGCGTGATCTCCACGCGGCAAAGCAGGCTTTCGTGGGACGGAAGACATCGTTGGCCGCCTCACCGCCGTCCCCATCAAGACGGTTAGGTCGGCGGTGTGCGGCCGAGACATATGTCGTAGCCGGCCTGGGACCGGTGCCGGGTGCGCGAAACCGGCCGGTCCGCCGGCCCTCCCGTCACGTGCGAATCCACAGGGCGGGAGCCGCCTCGTGGGCCTCACCGGTCACATCGGTCACCGCGCCGGGAGCCCGCTCCCGGGCCGGAACCCGGCGCCCGTTCCGCACACCGCTGTCTCCCGGAAGCCCGGCGCCGCCGGGGATCGCGCCGCCGCGGCCGGGCCGTACCCCGGCTCGCCGTACCGGCCGCCCGAGGGCCGCCGGGACCGGGCGGGGGACGCGATTGGTTTCCGCGACGTGAAATCCTCGTCGCTTTCCGGTATCGCCATCGACATCCTGTCAGGCGACAGAGAGACGCGGATCGGCGTGACGCGATGCGGCGCGACCCGGTGGCCAAGGCGTCGCGCGCTCGGCGAGTCACCGGCCGCCCAGCCCCCTGAAGAGAGGCCCGCAGACTTATGGCAGAAACGGTACGTGCGGCCGTCCAGGTCGCTCCTCGCAAGATCGAGGTGCGTGAGTTCCCCCGTCCCAAGATCGGTGACGACGACGCGTTGCTGCGCGTGGAGGCGAACGGCATCTGCGGCAGCGACGTCGAGATCTACAAGGGACACATGGGCGTGGGGACGCGGAGCGACTTCACGCCGTTCGTGCCCGGGCACGAGCCGATGGGCGTCATCGAGGAGATCGGCGAGCGCGCCGCGGCCCGCTGGGGGGTGCAGCCCGGCGACCGGGTGGCGGTGGAGATCATCGTCCCCTGCCACTCGTGCCGGCAGTGCGTCACCGGCGCGTACCAGTCCTGCCGGAACCGCAGGGCGAGCCACGGCGTGACCGGGATCGACGTGGCGCCGTCGCTGTGGGGCGGGTTCGCCGAGCTGATGTACCTGTCCCCGAACACGATCGTCCACAAGATCGACAAGACCCTGCCGGTCGAGGTCGCGGCGATGTTCAACCCGCTCGGCGCGGGCGTGCGCTGGGCGCTCCACTACGGCGGCGTGAAGCTCGGCGACACCGTGCTCATCCTCGGCTCCGGGCAGCGCGGCCTCGCCTCGGTGATCGCCTGCCGCGCGGCCGGCGCGGGCAAGATCATCGTCACCGGCCTGGAGTCGGACGCGCACAAGCTCGCCCTCGCCAAGGAGTTCGGCGCCGACCACACGATCGTGGTGGACGGCGAGAACGCCCAGGACACCGTGGAGACGGTGCGCGAGCTCACCGACGGCGAGGGCGCCGACGTGGTGCTCGAGCTGACCCCGATGGCGGTCCAGCCGCTGCACGACGCGCTGCTCGCCGCCCGGCACGGCGGCCGGGTGGTGCTCGCCGGCCTCAAGGGGCACCGCGACATCCCGCTCAAGACCGACCTCATCATCAACCGGGCGCTCACCGTGGTCGGCGCGTTCGGCGTGGACTACCGCGGCATGGAGGAGGCCATCCAGATCATCGAGTCGCGCCGGTACCCGCTGGAGAGGCTGCACACGCACTCGTTCACCCTCGACCAGACCGCCCTGGCGATCGAGACCCTCGCCGGCGAGGTCCCCGGCGAGCTCCCCGTCCACGTCACGGTCCACCCCAACGCCTGATCAACGCCCGGAGGGTTCCCCCACATGCTCATCGACTGTCACGCCCACCTGCTCCCCCGCGACTACCCGGCGGACGCGCCCGAGTGCTTCCCCCGCATGGAGCCGATCGACGGCGAGACCGCGCGCCTGCTGGTGTTCGGCGCCATGAAGTTCAAGGCGCGTGACGTGTTCTTCGAGGCCGAGCGGCGCGTCGAGGCGATGGACGCCGCCGGGGTCGACGCCGAGGTGCTCACCCCGATGCCGCCGCTGCTCCGCTACGAGCTGCCCGCCGGCGACTACCTGTCGCTGTGCCGGTGGGTGAACGAGTTCACCGCGGAGCTGTGCGCGTCCCAGCCCGGCCGGCTGTACGGCTTCGGCATCGTGCCGATGCAGGACGTGGACGCCGCGACCGCCGAGCTGAAGGCGATCCGCGAGGCGGGCCTGTACGGCGTGGAGATCTCCTCGAACATCGCCGGCAAGTCCATCGGCGACGAGTCCTTCCTGCCGTTCTTCCAGGAGGCCGAGCGGCTCGGCATCCCGATCTTCGTGCACGCGATGCCGTCGCCGAACCCGCGGCTGCCGATGAGCACGATGGGCACGTTCGTGGTCGGCATCGAGGGCATGTACGCCGCGGCCTCGCTGATCCACGGCGGTACCGCGGAGAAGTGCCCGAACCTGCGCATCTCGTTCAGCCACGCGGCCGGTGGCTTCCCGCTCATGCTGCCCCGCGCCCAGTACTTCTGGGGCGGCACCTGGAACGAGGAGCCGCCGATCCCCGAGAAGGCGGTCGCCCACACCGAGGGGCCGTCCCCCATGGAGTACGCGCGCCGGTTCTACTACGACTCGCTCGTCTTCGACCGCCGCGCCCTCCGCTTCCTCGTCGACCTGCTCGGCCACGAGCGGCTGCTGGTCGGCTCGGACTTCCCGGCGATGGACCGCGAGGACCCGTGCGGGCGCACGCTCCGCATGCTCGACCTGCCGGAGGACGTGCTCAACGACATCACCTGGAACAACGCCTTCCGCTGGCTGGGCATCGACCCGCCGAAGTGACCCGGCGTCCGTGGTACGTCCCCTGGCGCGCCGGCTGACGCCAGGGGGAGGTGACACCGTGCCGGTGTCCGCCGAGCGCCGCCCCGTGCCGCCCGGACGGGGCGGCGCTCGGCCGTGCCCGCCCGCCGTACGGCCCCGCCTGGGGGATTTGGCGGCAATCGTCTCCTATGCCTGGGATTGACCCGCCGTCCGCACGGTACGTAGGGGGTGAGGCGGCCGCCTCTCCGCCCGACGGGCCGGAAGGAGGGCGTGGGCATGACCGAACGCTTCTACACAGCCGAGCACGACAGGCTGCGCGAGGTGGTGCGCGGCTACGTCGAGCGCGAGGTGGCGCCGAACCTCGGCCGCTGGGACCGGCAGCGGCTGGTGGACCGGGAGGCGTGGCTCGCGGCCGGGCGGCTCGGCCTGCTCGGCGCCCGGGTGCCGCCCGCGTACGGCGGGCCGGGGATCGACGACTACCGGGTGCGGTGCGTGATCGCCGAGGAGATGGCGAAGGCCGGGGCCGCCGCGCCCGCGCTGGGCTTCGCGCTCAACGACGACATCGTGCTGCCGTACCTGCTGCGGCTCGGCACCGAGGAGCAGAAGCGGCGCTGGCTGCCCGGCTTCGTCACCGGGGAGACGATCTCGGCGATCGCGATGACCGAGCCGGGCGCGGGCAGCGACCTGCGCGGCATGCGGGCGGTCGCGGTGCGGGACGGCGACGGGTGGGTGCTCAACGGCACGAAGACCTTCATCACCAACGGCATCCTCGCCGACCTGGTGATCGTCGCCGCGCAGACCCGGATCGACGGCGCGGACGCCGGGCTGAGCCTGTTCGTGGTGGAGGACGGCACACCCGGGTTCACCCGGGGCCGCAAGCTCGACAAGCTGGGCCTGCACGCGCAGGACACCGCCGAGCTGTTCTTCGACGACGTGCGGGTTCCCGACGGCAACCTGCTCGGCGGCGTCGGCGAGGGCCTGCGCCACCTGATCGCGAACCTGCCCTCGGAGCGGCTCTCCATCGCCTACTACGGCCTCGCCGCCGCGGAGGCCGCGCTCGGCTGGACGCTCGACGCCGTCCGGGAGCGCACCGTCGCCGGCGTCCCCATGCTCGACCACCAGGCCGTGCGGTTCCGCCTCGCCGAGCTCGTCACCGAGGTGGAGGTGACGCGCGGCTACCTGGAGCGGCTCGTGCTCCGCTACAACGCGGGCGAGCTCGACGTGGTGGACGCGGCCAAGGCGAAGTGGTGGGCGACCGAGACGCAGCGGCGGGTGCTCGACGGCTGCCTGCGGCTGTTCGGCGGCGAGGGGGTGCTGCTCGACCGGCCGCTCGCGCGGGCGTTCCTCGACGCCCGCGTGCAGACGATCTACGGCGGCACCACCGAGATCATGAAGGAGATCATCGGCCGTTCGCTGCGCTCGTGATCGGCCTCCATGCACCCGCCGCCGAGCGCACGTCCTGCTCGGCCGACGGCGTCACGATCAACGGTCGATTCGCCGCGACGAACGGCGGATCCGGGCATCGATGCCCGGACGACCGGGCCGCGGACGCCGCTCACGTCATCCACGTGTGATCGGCGGCCCCGTACGCGGCGGCCGTGCCGTACCGCTCAGCCTCGGTGCTCCACCAGGTGGACGACCCGCAGCGGCGGCCCGACGAGCTCCCGTACGGCACGGCCGATGCGGGCCTCCGCCTCGGTCTGGCGCTCCAGGTGCTGCAGCACGTGCTCCTCCCAGGAGGCGACCGTCCACGCCTCCACGAGCACCCCCGGCCGGTCCGGGTCGGCGAACAGCCGCCACCGCCGCGCCCCGGTCCGCCGCCGGGACCGGCGCACCTGCCGCATCAGCTCGCGAAACGCCCGCTCGGCCGCCGGGTCCACCCGGTACTCGACCAGCACGAGCACCCGCCGCCGCCCGGACGCGGCCGCGCGCGGCGGCTCCGGCCAGGGCACCGGGTCGCCCGCGCCCGCCGGCCGGGGCAGCCACCGCAGCAGCACCAGCAGCCAGACCGGCGCGAGCGCGACGGCCGCCGCGCAGAAGGCGGCCGGGCCGCCGATACGGTCGCCGGCCGCGCCCCACAGGTACGAGCCGACGGCGAGGCCGCCCTGGGAGGCCACCAGGTGGTAGGAGAGCGCCCGGGCGCGCACCCACGGCGCGAGGATCACCTGGTGGGTGGCCATGAGCGTGGACCCGACCGCGGTCCAGGCGAACCCCGCGACGGCGAGGCCCGCCAGGACCGGAGCCCGGTGGTCCGCCACCGCGACGACCACGAGCGCCGCCGCGTAGCAGGGGATGAGCAGCGCGGCGTACGCGGTGTTCGACAGCCGCCGCCGGAGCGGGGCCAGCAGCACGGTGCCGCCGACCGCGCCCGCGCCCACCACGGCGAGCATGAACCCGTAGCCGTCCGCGCCCTCCCCCATGCCGCGCATTGCGATCACCGGCAGCACGGCCCAGAACGCGCCGCCCGCCACGAAGAACCCGGCCGTGACCGCGAGCAGCCGCAGCTGGTCGGCGCTGTGCACCACGTGCGCGAACCCGGTGCGCAGCGCGGCGGTGAACCGCTCCGCGCCGAGCGGGCGGCGCAGGTTCCGCGCGGCCAGCCCGGCGAGCGCGTAGTAGAGGAACGCGGCCCCGCTCACCGCGAACGCGGCCGTCGCCCCGGAGGCGACGATGAGCACGCCGCCGAGCGCCGGGCCCACCACCCGCGCCAGGTTCACGCTGATCGACGCGAGCATCGACGCCGACGGCATCAGCTCCGGCTCGACGATGTCCGGCACCGACGCCGACCAGGCCGCCTGGTTGATCGCCTGCGCGGTGCCGAGCAGCACGGTGAGCGCGAGCAGCGGCACCGGCGCGAGCGCCCCGGCCAGGCTCGCCCCCACGAGCACGAGCCCGGTCAGCGTCGCGGCGAGGTTGGTCGCCACCAGAACGGTACGGCGCGGCAGCAGGTCGGCGAGCACCCCCGCGGGCACGCCGAGCACGAGGAACGGCACGGTGATCGCCGCCTGCACCAGGGCGACCGTGAGCGTGGAGTGCCCGGCGTGCACCATGTACCACTGCGCGGCCACGGTCTGCACCCAGATGCCGAGCTGCATCGCCAGATGGCCGCTCCACAGGGTGCGGAAGGCCGGCGACCGCCGCAGCGGCGCGAGCAGCCCGGCACCCCGGTGGGCGTCGTCGCGGCGGTCGCGCGCGCGATCGCCGTGCCGATCCCGTTCCAGAGGCCGGACCGTCAAGCCGTGGCGTCCTCCCCCGGCACGGGTTCGAACACCGCGCCGCCGACCGGCCCGTCCGCCCCGCCCTCGGGGGCGCGCAGCCGCAGCCGCATGCCCACCTCGAGCCGGTCGAACGGCACCCCGGCCACGTTCGCCATGATCGTCGGCCCGCCGTCCAGGCTCACGTAGCCGAGCACGTACGGCACGGCCTCGGCGAACGCCGGATCCGGGCGGTGCACGACCGTGTACGAGTAGAGCGTGCCCTCCCCGGAGAGCACCCGGGTGGTGGTCGGCCCGGCCAGGCAGGCCGGGCAGCGGTCCCGCGGCGGCCAGACGTGCCCGTCGCACGCCTCGCACCAGGTGACCACGAGCTCGCCCCGGGCGAGCCCGTCCCAGAACGCCCGCGACTCGGGCGTGACGTCGACCGCGACCTTCGGCAAGGTGCTCACTTCACATCCCCCCGGCACAGGATCGCCGTCGCCGCCGAGGCCCGGCTGCCCAGCGAGAAGCCGGACCCGTGCACCAGCGCGAACTCGCAGTCGGGCACCTGCAGCTCCGGATGGGCCTCGCCGCGCAGCTGCCGTACCGCCTCGATCGCCCGGATCATGCCGCCGCGGCGGTCCGGGTGGTTGTTGGCGAGCCCGCCGCCGTCGGTGTTGCACGGCAGCCGCCCGTGCGGCGCGTGCAGCGCCCCGTCCCGCACGAACCTGCCGCCCTCGCCCTTGGCGCAGAACCCCAGGTCCTCCAGGGCGGTGAGCACGGTGATGGTGAACGAGTCGTACAGCGACACGTAGTCGATGTCGCCGGGGGTGAGCCCGGCCGCGGCGAACGCCTCCGGCCCGGTGCGGGCGGCCCCGGTGACGGTGAGGTCGACCTTGCCGTTGTTCCAGTGCCGCACGGTGGTGGCCTCGGCGAGGATGCCCGGGCAGGGCCGGCCGAGGCTCGCGGCGATCTCCTCGGACACCACGACGAGCGCGCCGCCGCCGTCGGTGGTGACGCAGCAGTCGAGCCGGTGCAGCGGCTCGGCGATCGGCGGCGACTCGAGCACCTCCGCCACGGTGACCCGCCTGCGCAGCAGCGCGTTGGGGTTGAACGACGCGTGGTAGGCCGCGGCCACCTTGATGTGCGCCAGGTCCTCGCGGGTGGTGCCGTACTCGTACATGTGCCGCCGGGCGACCAGCGCGTACTGGGCGATGAGCGTGGAGCCGTGCGCGGCCTCGAACGGCAGCGTCGGGGACGGCGGCGCGCCGCGCAGCCCGACGCCCTGCCGGGGCAGCCCGGCGTGGATGATCAGCGCCACGTTGCACCGCCCCGCCTGGATCGCCCGCGCGGCCGCGCCGAGCGCCGCCACGTAGGTGGCGCCGCCGAGGTCGGTGCCGTCGACGTGCCGCAGGTTGGCGAGGCCGAGCAGCTCGGCGAGCGCGAGCGGCCCACCGGGGGTGACCGAGGTGAACAGCCCGTCGACGTCGGCCGGGGTGAGCCCGGCGTCGGCGAGCGCGCCGGCCGCGATCTCCAGGTGGACGGACTCCAGCGAGCGGCCGGGGATGTCGCGTTCGGGGTGTTCGAAGGCACCGGCGATCCGGGCCATGACCCTGCCCATGTGACTCCTCACTCTCCAACGCCGGGCGCGAAGCGGACCGGCGCGCCGGTGGCGCGGACCACGGTCTCCGGCGCGACGCCGGGGGCGAGCTCGAGCACGGTGAAGACGCCGTCGCCCGGCTCGAACACGCCGAGGTCGGTGATGACGCGGCGCACCACGCGCGGGCCGGTGAGCGGCAGCGTGCACGCGGGCACGAGCTTGGGCTTCCCCCTGCGGTCGCAGTGGTTCATCAGCACCCACACCCGCTTCGCGCCGAGCACGAGGTCCATCGCGCCGCCGACCCCGGGGGTACGGCCCGGCGCGGTCCAGTTGGCCAGGTCGCCGTGGGCCGACACCTGCAGCGCGCCGAGCACGGCGAGGTCGAGGTGGCCGCCGCGGATCATGCCGAACGAGTCGGACGAGTCGAAGGTCGCCCCGCCCGGGACGATGGTGACCGGCCGCTTGCCCGCGTCGGTCACGTCGACGTCGATCTCGTCCTCCGGCGGCGCCCCGCCCATGCCGAGGATGCCGTTCTCCGAGTGCAGGAAGATCTCCCGCGCCGGGTCGAGGAAGTCGGCGACCAGCTGCGGCATGCCGAGGCCGAGGTTGACGTACCAGCCGTCGGGGATGTCGGCGGCGGCCCGCGCCGCGATCTGCTCACGGGTCCAGCCCGTCCGGGCGGCCGTGCCGGGCCGGGTCGCCGCGGGTGCGGTGCTCGTCACCGGGCGGCTCCTTCCTTCGACTGCACGACGTGGTCGACGTAGATGCCGGGGAGGTGGATGTCGTCGGGGCCGAGCTCGCCGACCTCGACGATGTGCCGGGCCTCGACGAACGTGGTCGTCGCCGCGATCGCGGCCACCGGGTTGAAGTTGCGCGCGGACAGCCGGAACGCGCAGTTGCCGAGCCGGTCCGCCCGGTCGGCCTTGACCAGCGCGAAGTCCACGTGGAGGGCGTACTCGAGCACGGCCTGCCGCCCGCCGAAGGTGCGGACCTCCTTGGGCGGGAGGTACTCGACCGGCCGCCCCGACGCGTCGTACCGGCTGGGGTAGCGGCCGTTCGCCAGGTCGGTGCCCGCCGAGGTCGGGGTGTAGAAGGCGGGGATGCCGTACCCGGCGGCGCGCAGCCGCTCGGCGAGCGTGCCCTGCGGGACGAGCTCCAGCTCGATCTCCCCGGCGAGCAGCCTGCGGTTGAACTCCTTGTTCGAGGGGAACGAGCCGGTGAACTTCCGGATCCGCCCCTCCTCGGCGAGCCGGCCGACGCCGCGCGGGTCGATGCCGGCGTTGTTCGCCACGATGTGCAGGTCGCGGCGGTCGAGCTCGCACAGGGCGTCACACAGGTCCATCGGCACGCCGGTGACGCCGAAGCCGCCGATCGCGATCGTCGCTCCCGACGGGATCATCTCCATCAGCTCGAGGGCGGAGCCCCGTATCTTGTTGATCAATTCAGCGCACTCCGTGGCTTTCGGGTACGGCGTGGCGGGCCCGGCCGCCCGGCCGGGGGCGACGCGGACGGCCGGGCCGGGTGCGGGACACGAAGGGGTTGGCGGTACGGCACCCGGCACGCGGCGGGGTGCCCGGGACGGGTCACCGGGCGCGGGTCAGGACGAGTGGGCGCCCATCATGGCGGCGGCGAGATCCTCGGGGCGGAACATCTGGGCCGGCGGCGGGGGACCCCACGAGTAGTAGGTCTTCGGCCCCTCCCACTCGCCGGGTTCCCACAGCTCGTCGTCGACGATGACGTCCATGTCGGAGTAGTACTCGGTGAAGTTGCCCGCCGGGTCCTTCAGGTACCAGAAGAAGTTCGACCCGACGTAGTGCCGCCCGAGCCCCCACACGTGCCGCCGCTCGTCGGCCTCGAGCATGCGCAGCGCGGCCTGGCCGACCGCGTCCACGTCCGGCACCTGCCAGGAGGTGTGGTGGAGGAACCGGATCGGGGCGGACTGGACGAGCAGGTTGTGGTGGTCGGTGGAGCAGCGCAGGAACCCGGCCCGGTCCTTGATCAGGTCGCTGATCTTGAAGCCGATGCCCTTGACGAAGAAGTCCTGGGAGCGTTGCTGGTCGGTGGAGCCGAGCACCACGTGGCCGAGCTTGCGCGGCCGCAGGTGCTCCTCGTCCCGGGTGAGCGCCGTGGCGCGGGCGTTCGGCCGGTCCACGCGGCCGGGGCCGTTCACCGCCGCGGGCGGGGTCTCGGCCTGGCGGATGCGCTCGGCGATCTCGACGCGGACCTCGACCCCGGTGCCCTCCTCGACCGCGGTGAGCGCGGCGGGCTCCCGCCTCGCCGCGACGCCGAGCGCGGCGAGGTTCGCGGCGATCCGGTCGAGGTCGTCGGGGTCGTCCACGCCGATGCCGACCTGGACCGCGCGCCGCCGCTCGGTGCGGACGAGTTTGAGCTGCTCGCCGCCGTCGACGGTGGCGAACCGGCCGTCCCCGAGCGGGGTGAGACCGAACTCGGTGTAGTACGCCTCGGCCGCGGCGACGTCGGGGACGCCGAGGACGAGCCTGGTGAGTCTGTGCAGTGGCATCGCCGGTTCCCTCTGCTCGTTTGTCGGGCTCGTACGGTCCGCCCTGGTTTCCGGTGGGCGGCGCTCAGTCCTGGGCCGCGATCGGGTTGCGCAGCACGCCGACGCCGTCGATCTCGACCTCGACCACGTCGCCGGGCGACAGCAGCCGCGGCGGGTCGGAGAACAGGCCCACGCCGCCCGGGGTGCCGGCCGCGATCACGTCGCCGGGGTTGAGCGGCGTGAACGTGGACACGTACGCGATCAGCTCGGCGACCGAGAAGAGCATGTCCTTCAGCCGGGCCGACTGGCGCACCTCGCCGTTGACCCGGGTGACGAGCTCGGCGTCGCCGAGGTCGGCCACCTCGTCGGCGGTGACGATCCACGGGCCGAAGCCGCCCGAGCGGTGGAAGTTCTTGCCCGGGATCCACTGGCCGCTGTGCCGCTGCCAGTCGCGGGCGCTGCCGTCGTTGAAGCAGGCGTAGCCGAAGACGTGCTCGGCCGCGGCGCTCTCCGGAACGTTCCACGCCCGCTTGCCGATCACGACGGCGAGCTCGCCCTCGTAGTCGAACTGCTCGCAGACCCGGGGCAGGATGATCGGCTCGCCGTGGCCGACCACGCTGTCCGCGTACCGGGTGAAGATCGTCGGGTGCTCCGGCCGGGCGGCCGAGAGCTTCACCTCCTCGCGGTGGGTGGGGAAGTTGACCCCGGCGCACAGCAGCTTCGCCGGCTCCACCGGCGGCAGCAGGGTGACCTCGTCGAGGCCCGCGGTGGCCGGCGCCGCGGCGAGCGCGGCCGAGTCGGGCAGCGTCCCGCCCGCGATGAGCTCGCGGACCGAGCCCGCGGTCACGCCGGGCACGTCACGGTGGTCGACGACGCGGTCCCCCACCACGAACCCGTAGGAGACACGGCCGTCGTGGGCATAGCTGACGATCTTCACGATGCTCCTCAACCGGTGCCGATCGGAAAACAGCTCTCACTAGACCACATGATTGTTGATTGCACAAGAGATTTTCGAAAATCCACGCTGCTATCATCAACGCCATGGTGCGGACCAACGGGGCGGAGACGCTGGGCGCGGACGTCTACGTGCAGCTGCGGTCGGACATCCTGGACGGCCGCTACCTGCCCGGCGAACGCCTGCAACCGGCCAAGCTCGCCGCCACGTACGGCGTGAGCGCCGGGGTGATCCGCGAGGCGCTCACCCGGCTCGCCGAGCAGCGGCTCACCGTGGTCGAGCCGAACCGGGGTCACCGCGTGGTCACGATCAGCGTCAAGCAGATCCGCGACCTGGTCCAGCTCCGCCAGATCAACGAGTGCGCGGCGCTGCGGTTGTCGATGGAGCACGGCGACGCCGCCTGGGAGGGCGAGGTGCTCGCCGCCCACCACCGGCTGCGCTCGGTCGGCCCGGTGCTGGAGGCCCCGGCGGACGCCTGGGCGGCCGCCCACCGGGACTACCACATGGCGCTGTTCTCCGCCTGCGGCAACGAGCGGCTGCTGCGGCTGTGCGAGGAGCTGTTCGCCGCCTCCGAGCTGTACCGCCGCTGGTCGAGCGGGCCGGTCGACGAGCGCACCCCGGACGAACGGCGGGCCCGCGGCGCCGAGGTGGACGCCGAGCACGCCGCGATCCTCGAGGCCGTGCTCGCCCGGGACGCCGACCGCGCGGTCGCGCTCTACCACGAGCACCTGGAGCACACCGCCCGGAACGCGGGCGCGGCGGTCGAGGCCGCCGCGCGCCGCATCGCCGCTCGGGAGGCGCTCAGTCGGGGCGCGGCGCCGGGTTCCGGGTCACCGCGCGCAGCAGCGGACGGGACAGCGCGTCGGCCGCGATGACCCCGCCGAACCCCACGGCGATCGTGACCAGCAGGATGGCCGCCCCGCCCGCGCTGAGCGTGGCGAACACGAACGGCAGCGCGCAGAACATCCCGGCGAGCAGCGAGCCGCCGCCCATCACCGCGAGCGGCACCAGGGTCTCGATGCGCCGCGCCCGGTCGAGCACCTCGAGCGGGGTCCCGGCGAGGCGCAGCAGCGCGTAGGTCTGCCGCCGGTCGAGCACCGAGGAGGACGCGGTGATCCCCGCGCTCACGATCGCCACCAGGAACGACGCGCCGAGCACGATCAGCGTGCCGGTGCGCAGGTCGGCGAAGAGGACGAACGCGGCCCGCTGCTCGTCCATGGGCGAGGTCGCCACGTGCCCGGGCACGAGCCCGGCGAGCGCGGTGCGCGCGGTGTCGACCTGCGCGGTGTCCGCGGTCTTGGGCAGCTCCACGATCACCCTGGCCCGCTGCGGCACGTCCGCCCGCGCCCGCCCGTCGGCGCGCGGCTCCCGGACGCGCACCTCGGCCTCGACCCCGGCCCGGGCCAGCCGCGCCCGGGCCTCGTCGGCGACCGCGCGCACCTGCTCCGCGGGCGCGAGCACGATGAGGTCGGTCGAGGACGGGCTGCCGAGCATGCCGCCGGACGGGGTGAGCAGCCCGGTGAACCCGGCGATGAAGCCGGTGAGCGCCACGCCCGCGATCGTCCGCCACGCCGACCTCGGGTCGTCGACCAGCCGCCGCCCGGCGAGCAGGGCCGCCGGGCCGCGCGCCACCCGCGCGGTGATCCGGCCGATCACGCTCACCACCCACGGGCCGGTGAGGTTGAGCGCGAGGAAGGCGAGCGCGAGCACCACGGCCACCACGGTCACCGAGGTGCTGCGGGACGCGAGCGGCACCACGGCGAGGGCCGCGAACAGGGCGACCAGCCGGATCACCCGCATGCCGGGCGGCGTCTCCCGCTTCGCCACCCCGAGCGGGCTGATCACCACGCGCCGCAGCCCGACCACCGCCGACACCCCGACGAGCAGCGGTACGGCGAGCAGCACCCCGGCCACCGGAAGCAGGCCCGGCCACAGGTCGGAGACGAACCACGGGCCGCCCGCGAGCTCGATCCGCGCCACCAGCGGCATCGACGCGACGTACAGCACGAGGCCGAGCACGGCCGCGCCGGCCGCGACGATCATCGCCTCGGCGACCGTCATCAGCACCACCTGCCCCGGCGTCGCCCCGACCAGCCGCAGCGCGGCGAGCCGCTGGTCCCGCCGGGCCACCGTGAGCCGGGCCGCCGCGCCCC
Organism: Thermopolyspora flexuosa; assembly: GCF_006716785.1. Lineage (NCBI taxonomy): Bacteria > Bacillati > Actinomycetota > Actinomycetes > Streptosporangiales > Streptosporangiaceae > Thermopolyspora > Thermopolyspora flexuosa. The sequence goes on from NZ_VFPQ01000001.1 coordinate 4,066,223, forward strand.
CGAACACCAGCAGCGGCACGACCATGAGCACGCTCGCGATCACGGTGAGGATGCGGTAGCCGAGCAGCATCTCCCCGTGCCGCCCGGTGAAGTCGGCGACCCGCGTCGGCCCGATGACGGTGGACGACGCGTACAGCGGCTTCCGGGTGACCGCGGGGTCGTCGGGCGCCCGCCCCACGACGGCGACGAGCTCGTCCGGGTGCACCAGGGCCTCGTCGCCGATCGTGCCCGCCACCGTGCCGGGGAACCGGCCGGCGAGCCGCTCGTCCGGCAGCCGCCGGGCCAGCTCGGCGAGCGCGGGCGACAGCCACACCTCGCCCGGCCGCGGCATGCGGGTCAGCCCGGGCGGGTGCACGCCGGACCGCTCCGCGCCGTCGAGCGGGGCGATGGTGACCACCGTGATGATCTCGTCCTCGACGAAGTCCTGGGCGACCGCCTGGATCGCCACGGCCCCGCCGCTCGCCTCGACCGGGTGCCGCCACGCCTCCCGGTCCGCCCGGGCCAGGAACGCGACGTTCCCGGCGATCGTGAACAGCAGCAGCGCGGTGGACACGGTCACCGCGGCCGCGGTGAGCACGGTGCCGAGCATGCCGTGCCGCCCGGCGCCGCGCAGCAGCCGCCAGCTCAGCGAGAGCATGCCGGTCACGCCCACCCCCGCACGGTCGTCTCGGGCGCCGGGTGGCCCGGGTCCTGCGGCGAGGCGTCGGCCGTGCCGTACCGGGAGCCGATGATCCGGCCGTCCCGCATCTCGAGGACGCGGTCGCACCACGCCGCCACCTGCGGGTCGTGGGTGACCACGACGAGGGAGGCGCCGTTGTGCTTGGTCGCCTCCACGAGCAGGCGCATCGTCTCGTGGCCGGTGGCCTGGTCAAGGGCGCCGGTCGGCTCGTCGGCGAAGATCACGGCGGGGCGGGTGACGAGCGCCCGGGCGATCGCGACCCGCTGGGCCTGCCCGCCGGACAGCTCGCCCGGCCGCCGCGCGGTCAGGCCGTCGAGGCCGAGCGGGGCGAACCAGCGCCGCGCCTCGTCCACCGCCTTCGCCCGCGGCACGCCGCCGAGCATGAGCGGCAGGGCGACGTTCTCGTCCGCGGGCAGCTCGGGCAGCAGCTGCCCGAACTGGAACACGAACCCGAACCGGGTACGGCGCAGCTCGCTGCGCCGCCGCTCCCCCACTGTGTCGATCCGTTGCCCGAGCAGGTGGACCTCGCCGGAGTCGGGCCGCATGATCCCGGCGAGGCAGTGCAGCAGGGTGGACTTGCCGGAGCCGCTCGGCCCCATGATCGCCACGGCCTCGGTGCGGCCGATCGCGACGTCCACTCCGGCGAGGGCGACGGTGGTGCCGAAGCGTTTCACCAGTCCCCGGCCCGTCAGTACGGGTTCGTTCGTGTCCGCGGTTGCGCTCATACGGACACCCTCGCCGAACCGCCCCGTACCGCGGATCGGCCGACCGGGCGAAACGCGCCGCCCGCATCGGCCGAAAGTCGGAGGCGCGCCCGGGCGCGGCCCGGGCAACCGGGTCAGTTCTGCCGCTTGAGCTCGGCGCAGGCGATGCGGCCGCCGGAGTCGCCGGCCTTGCGGGTCTCGGCGTCCGGCCCGCCCTTGCCGTCCACGCGGTAGCGCTCGGGGATGTTGCCGTGGTTGTCCGGCTTCTCGTGCACGAGCATCGCGGTGCCCTCGCCACCGACCAGCTTGTCCACCTGGACCCGGTCGGTCACGTACGAGCCCTCGCCGGTGCCGTCCTTGTTGACGAGCAGGTTGGGCAGGTCGCCCTCGTGGTCCGGGTGGTCGCCCGAGCCGAGGTGCGCCCCGGCGCTGGAGAACGGGCTGCCGGTCTCCGGGTCCTTGGCCGAGGCGTCGCAGACGCCCTTGGCGTGCAGGTGGAGGCCGTGGAAGCCCGGGGGCAGGTCGCGCGTCTTGACGGTCACCCGGGTCTTGCCGTCGCCCGCGTCCTCGATCTCGACGGTGCCGACGGTCCGGCCCTCGGCGTCCTTCAGCTCGGCGCTCACCCCGCCGGTGGGCGACGCGGTGGGCGACGGGGACGGCGAGGCCCACGCGGCGCCGGCGCCGCCCGCCACGGTGAGCGACGCCAGGGTCAACGAGACAGCTGCGTACCGGAGCATGGAAATCCCCTTTCCGGTTCCGCCGGCGCCCCGCCGCCGCGGCGGAACGCCGACGTCGGGTACAGCCAGGTTAGGTAGCCGTCCCGGCGGCGTGGCCCAAGCCGACGTCAACTCTGCACCCGTACTGTCTTGCCGGTCCCACCCCGCGCTTTCGGGCGCGTCCCGCCCGCCCGCGTGCCGGTCAACGCCCTACCGGGTACGGCCCAAGCCGCGGTCGCGCGGCGGCCGGGCGCGCGTCAGGCGTCCCAGGCGGCGCCGAGGGCGAGCAGCCGGTCGCGGTGCTCCAGGTGCGCGGTCCAGTCGGCGGGCCAGGCGGCGGCGCCGTGCCAGGCCCCGGCGAACGCGCCGGTCAGCGCGGCGATGGAGTCGGAGTCGCCGGAGGAGCAGGCGGCGCGGCGCACCGCGGCGAGCGGGTCGCCGGGCAGCAGCAGGAAACAGTACAGGCCGGTGGCGAACGCCTCCTCGGCGGTCCAGCCCGCGCCGGTGGCGAGGCACGGGTCGGCCTCGAGGTCGGGGGCGGCGAGCGCGCGCTCCAGGCGGTCGAGCACGGCGAGGCACTCGTCCCAGCCGCGGGCGAGGTACGCCGCGGGGTCGGCGGCCCCGGCGCGGGCGGCGAGGTCGCCGAGCCAGTCGCCGTGGTAGACGGTGCGGGACGCCTTGGCGTGGTCGCGCAGCGCGGCCACCAGCTCGGCGGGGTCGGTCCCGTCGGCGAGCAGCCGTACCGCGTGGGCGGTGAGGTCGGCGGCGGCGAGCGCGGTGGGGTGCCCGTGGGTGAGGGCGGCCTGGAGCTGGGCGGCGGCCGAGCGGGTCGGCCCGTCGAGGCCGGGGACGAGCGCGACCGGCGCGACGCGCATGTTCGCCCCGCAGCCCTTCGACCCGGTCTGGCTCGCCGCCTGCCAGGGGCGGCCGTCGCCGAGCAGCGCGCAGGCGCGCAGGCAGGTCGTACCGGGCGCGCGGTCGTTGTCCGGCGACCGCCACCAGGCGAGGAAGCGGTCGCGCAGCGGGCCGACGAGCCGGTCCGGGGTGAGCGGCCCGGCCGCGGTCGCGTCCGCGAGCGCCTCGGCCACGGCGAGGGTCATCTGGGTGTCGTCGCTGACGAGCACCCGGCCGCCGGAGACGATCAGGGTCATCGCGCGCCACGGGCCGTACCGGGCGGTGATCTCGCCGACGCCGAGGAACTCGGCCGGGTAGCCCAGCGCGTCGCCGACGGCGAGGCCGAGCAGGGTTCCGGTCGCCGCTCGTTTCACGTGCTCAACCCCACAGCCGTCATCGAATCGGTACGGCACCGCCGGGTGGGTCACCGGTTGAGGCAGCCCCGGGGGTGCCGCCGGTGGGCGCCGCCCGGGACGGGCGGGTGCCCGGCCGCCCGGCGCGCCGCGGTCCGGCGCTCGTAGGCGCGCATCTCGGCGAGCACCTCGAGCGGGTCCTCCAGCAGCCGGGAGAAGGCGAGCTCGGCGGCGCCGACGAGGGTGGCGTCGTCGCCGAGCCCGGCCACGCGGAGCCGTACCTGCTCGCGGGAGACGGGCAGCACGTTCGCCCGGATGCGCGCCCGGACCTGGGCCTCGGCGCGCGGGTAGACCTCGCGCAGCATGCCGCCGAAGATCACCATGCCCGGGTTGAACAGGTTGATCAGGTTGGCCACGCCGATGCCGAGCCAGTCGCCGATGCGGTGGAACGCGTCACGGGCCGCGGCGTCGCCCTCGTCGGCGGCGCGCACCACCGTGTGCCAGCCCTCGCGGCCGGACAGCTCGCCGGACCGCCCGGCGAGGTCGATCAGCGCCTGCTCGCCGACCTCCGCCTCCAGGCAGCCGCGCGAACCGCAGGCGCACGGCCGTCCCTGGTACGGGTTCACCATCATGTGGCCGAGCTCGCAGCCGTACCCGCGCTCGCCGTCGAGCAGCCTGCCGTCGACGATGATCCCGCCGCCGACGCCGACGTCGCCGTGCAGGTAGACGAGGTTCCGGTAGCCGACGCCCGCACCGCGCTCGTGCTCGGCCACCGCGCCGAGGTGGGCCTCGTTGCCGACGAGCACCGGCAGCCCGAGCCGCAGCCCGAGCTCGGCGCCGAACGCCTGGTCCACCCAGCCGAGGTTCGGCCCGTACCGCACCATGCCGTCGGCGCGGCTGATCATGCCGCAGTAGGAGGCGCCCACCCCCACGCAGAGCGCGTCCGGCGGCGCGGTACGGCGCAGCTCGTGCCCGAACGCGGAGAGCACCTCGACCACGTACTCGAGGTCGGCGCCCGCGCGCCGCCGTACCGCCTCGCGGCGGTCGAGGATCCGTCCGCCGAGCGCCACCCGCGCGGCGACGAGCCGGTCGACCCGGACGTCGAACGCGAGCACGTACAGGCGGGGGTCCGGACGGACCACGAGGGACGGCCGCCCCGCCCGGCCGGTGTCCCGCGGCTGCTCCTCCCGGACGAGCCCGGCCGCGGACAGCTCGGCGGTCAGCGCCATGATCGTGCTCCGGTTGAGCCCCATGCGGTGGGCGAGCTCCGACCGGGACAACGCGCCGCTTCGGTGCAGGTGCCGCAGGAGGGTCCCGAGGTTGTGCCGGCGTATCTCCTCCTGGGAACGGCCGCCCTTCACCATGCCGCCGCCCGCGGGCCGGACGCCTGGCGGCGCGGGGGCAGGACGCGATCGCGCATGCCGATCACCCGCGGCGCCCCGGGCGCGTTACGCGGGTACCGGCCACGCTTCCGACCGGGACGCGGCGGGAAAGGCCACGGGCGTGGAACGTTCACGGACCGAGCCCGCCGTCCGCCGCCTGCCGGGTGGCCCTCGTATGCCGCCTCGGACGCCTCGGGACAGGACGTCCGCGGCGACGGACAGGGAATTACCGATCGGGCCATGTGTTCATATGAACATAGAACGTGTGCTCTGGCAAGTGACACCCGGCCGTACGGGCGCGCTGCGCGGGGCGGCCGGAGACGGGCTCCGATGCGCGCCCACGGCCGGACGATGCAACACGGAACAAGGGGTCGATCACCTCACAACTCACCTATCGCCAGTCAACACCGGACCGTCAAGGGATGCCGGAAAGCGCCGCCCACCTGCGGTTTCGCAGCGCGGGACGACCCAGGAGCCACGTGACGACTCACTGCATCGAAGCAGGAAGTCGACATTCCGGACAGCGTTCCAGGCGTGATGGGACACCGTCCCCCTCGTCCGAGGGCACGAGCCGGCCGTACGGAACGCCGGTCGGGCAGAGTACCGGCACGCGCTGGTCGTGGCCCTCGGGGGCCACCGTGCTCGGCCACGGCCTGCCGGATCCCCGGCGAACCACTCCACCTGAGCCGCGCCCGCGTCCGCACGCTCCCGGCCGGCGCCCCGGTATCGGTGCGTGAGGGCGACGTCCTTCTCCGGTTCGGGTGCAGGGCGCGGCGGTGCCGGTGGCCCTGAAGCCGTTGCCGGATCCGCACCTCAAGCCTCCGGTGCCCTGACCCGCTCCGGGGCCGGCGCGACGATGGAGGCCGGGGCGCCGCGATTGCCGGTCAGGAGCCCTCGGGCGTTCCCTTCTCGGACTCGCCGAGCTCCTGGAACACGGTGATGTGCAGGCCCGCGGGCGCGTCCAGCCGCGAGTTGAGCGAGCGCCACGGGGTCCTCGTCGGCGGGGCGACCTGCTCGGCCCCCGCCTCGACGAGCCGGGCGGTCACCGCAGGGGTGTCGTCCACCTCGAAGGCGAGCCGGATCTTCGGCGCCACCTGGCGGCCCACCTCCACCTCGTCGATGAACCGCTTCTGCGCCGGATTCGCGATCTCCAGCGTCGCCCGGCCGGCGTCGAGGATCGTCACCCGGGCGTCGCCCTCCCCGGAGATCGCCGCCTGCTCGGGCATGCCGAGCACGTCACGGAAGAAGGCGACGGCCGCGTCGTAGTCCTCCGCCTCGACCACGACGCGCAGCTGCCGGACCACCGGCGCGTCGCCACCCGTTCCTGCCGCGCTCATCCCACACCCCCTCGGTGTCGACAAGGTCAAAACGTGGCGAGGATACCTACGAGACGGGCCTCGCCGACGTCGCGGCCGGTCAGCGTGGTCACCGAGAAACCGTGATCCGCCACGGCCGACGCCACCTTCGCGGCGATCTCGCCCGCGCGCGCCTCCGGCGGCGCCTCCCAGTACAGGTGGAACCCGCCGCCGGACGCCGGCCGGCGCCGCAGGGCGGGCAGCTCGCGTTCCGCGGGGCCGGTCCCCGCCCCGCCGCCACCGCGTCCCGGTTGCGCCGCACGGCGGCCTCGATGGCCGTGCTCGATCGGTCGAGGCCGAGGTAGGTGCCCCGGTCAAGGCGGTCGAGCACGAGCGCGGCGGCCACCCCGCGCCCGCAGCCGTCTCCAGCACCCGCTCGTCCGGCCCGAGGCACAGCGTCTCCACCGCCCACGACAGCCGTGCGGGCACCTGAGTCCCCATGATCGCCACCCTAGGCGGCGACGGCCGCCGAAGGCCGGGCGTGATCCGATCGATCGGGCGAGCGGGTCCGGCATTTCGGGTACGGCGGCACGCCGTGGGGGCGATGAGGTGCCCTCCCCCGCCGCCCGTGGTGTGCCACCGAGGGACACGGCGGCGGCCGGGCCGTGGGCACGACGCCCGGTGCCGCCCCGCGGCACCGGACGAGACCGACGGGCAACCGGGACCCGCGCGGGACGTCACCGCGACCCACCGCGACGCCCACGCCGTTGCGCCGCTGCGGGCGCCGCGACGGGGGAACCTGCGGTGGAAGGGAACGGCCGGTGCCCTCCCATGTCACTCGGCTCAGCAGACCAGAGGCATCACGGCGGCCGGACCGGCGGTCACGGTGCGCCCTGTGGTGCGCTGGTAGCGCCGGACGAGGTCGGCGAGGCGGGATCGGCGGCCAAGGCGGCGGTCGAGGCGCAGCACCACGTTCCGGCGCGGCGGCGGGAAGGCCGCGGCGAGGGCGGCGAGCACCGTCTCCGGTTCCGCGCCCGCCCGGTTGAGCACCCACGCCGTGCCGGCGTCGAAGGCGACGAGCGCGAGGGCCAGATGTTCCCGGCGGTGCCACCGCTCGCGGCGGGCGAGGGCCAGCCGCAGCGAGGCCTCGTAGGCCGCCTGGGCGTCCAGGCCGATCGGGGGGTTCATCCGGGCGCAGCGGCGACGCGCCCTGGCCGCGCCGAGCGGCAGCAGCGGTTCCCGCGCGGGCGGCCGGTCGAGCAGCGCCGTACCGGCCTCGCCCAGCATCCGGTCGAGGTCGACACCGAGCCTGGCGAGCATCTCCCGGTCGGCCGCCGCCCCGGCGTCGGCGGGCTCGGCGGCGCGGGCCGCCGCGCGGATCGCGTCCTCGGTGGCGCCGTGCGCGCCCAGCAGCTCCGCGACGGTACCGCCGCCCACGGCGAGCGCGAGCAGCAGATGCTCGGCGCCCACCCTCGGGTGCCCGAGGTCGCGGGCGAGCACCCACGCCCGCCCGATCGTCCGGCTCAGGTCGGGATCGTCACCGCGGAACATCAGCCCTCCAGGAGACGGTGGTACTTGCGGTGCACGGTCTGCTTGGTGACCCCGAGCCGGACCGCGATGTCCCGCCAGGACCAGCCCGCCCGGCGCGCCGCCGCGACGCGCTCGGCCTCCAGCCTCTCCACGAGACGACGCAGCCTCGCGACCGCGCGCAGTCCGGCGTCGAGATCATCCCCGTGCAGCGCCTGTTCGAGATCGGCGTTCACGGACATGGCGTCAGCATATGCTGACGACTCGAGGCCGTCAACATATGCTGACGCACCGCCTGCCTCGCTCCTGGGCCGGGATCGCGCGGCCGCCGCCTGGGTAAGCGCACCCCCGGTGGCCGCCACGGCGACCTCGGCCCACCGGCCGCCCTCCGCCCGGCATCGATTCCACGGAGTGGGCCCCTCCTCAGAACATCGGGCCGTTCACCCTGGGTCCCCCCTGCTCAAGGCCAAGTGCCCGGCTCGTGCGGAGGCGCGGTGCCACCTCACCGAAACGGGCGTCACCCACCCGCGCCCGTACGGCGGGTGCCCGCCAAGGCGGCCGTGCCGTAACCGGGAACGCGCGAACCGCCTCGCGGCCTACCTGGTGAGGACCACCTTCAACGCCCCGGTGTCCTGGGCGTTGGCGAACGTCTCGTACGCGGCCTCCATCTCCTCCAGCGCGAAGCGGTGGGTGATGAACGCCGTGGGGTCGAGACGGCCCGCGGCGATCATGTCGAGCAGCGTCGGGGTGGAGTAGGTGTCCACCAGGCCCGTGGTGATCGTGACGTTCTTGATCCACAGGTCCTCGAGGTGCAGCGTGGCGGGCTTGCCGTGCACGCCGACGTTCGCCACCCGGCCGCCGGGCCGTACCAGGCGGGTGCACAGCTCGAACGTCTCCGGCACGCCGACCGCCTCGATCGCGGTGTCCGCGCCGAGCCCGCCGGTGAGCTCGGCGACCGCCGCGGCGGCGTCGTCACCCGGGCCGACGACCACGTCGGCGCCGAAGCGCTTGGCCGCCTCCAGCCGGGCCGGGGCCAGGTCGACGGCGACGATGTGGCTCGGGGTGAACAGCCGCGCCGAGAGGATCGCGGAGAGCCCGATCGGGCCGGCGCCCACGACCACCACGGTGTCGCCCGGGCCCACCTTGCCGTTGAGCACGCCGACCTCGTACGAGGTGGGCAGGATGTCGGCGAGCATGAGCGCGGACTCGTCGGCGACCCCCTCCGGGAGCTTGTAGGTGGAGGTGTCGGCGAACGGCACGCGCAGGTACTCGGCCTGCGTGCCGTCGACCCGGTGGCCGAGGATCCATCCGCCACCGCCGAGGCACTGCCCGAACATGCCGATCCGGCAGTACCGGCACCGGCCGCACGCGGTGATGCACGACACCAGCACCCGGTCGCCCTCCGCGATCGTGCGTACCGCGGCGCCGGTGCGCACGACGGTACCGACCGCCTCGTGGCCCAGGATCCGCCCCGGCTCGACCGTCGGCACGTCCCCCTTGAGGATGTGCAGGTCCGTGCCGCAGATCGTCACCGCCCGCACCTCGACGATCGCGTCGGTGTCGTCGATGATCTCCGGATCCGGAACCTCCTGCCAGGACCGGTTGCCCGGCCCCTGGTACACCATCGCCTTCATGCGTCCTCCTCCGGTTCCGCTGGGCTCTTACGAGGGGCGGTTCCACCGTCCCTCGGGCGAGCCCGCCCCACCCAGTGGCGGAAGGCCCCTCCTGCGCAGCCCTTCGTCACTCGATGCGCACGTGGCCGACGCGGGCGCGCTGAAGGAAAGGTGGATCCGGTACCGCCGGACGGCATGGTCAAACCCGTCCGGCACCGGAGGACGGCCGCGGTGCCCTGCCGTACGGCCGGCCGCGCGGTCGCCGCGCCGTACGGTCTGCCCGGTTCGGCGGGGTCAGGAGCCGGGGAGGATGCCGATGCCCGCGAAGCCGTCCACGCCGGGGAGGGGCGGCAGGGCGAGGGGTTCGTCCTCGAGCCACTCCCGGGTGGCGACCACGCCCGGCGGCACGAGCTCGAAGCCGTCGAAGAAGCGCAGCACCTGCTCGCGGGTGCGCGGGGTCGGCATGCCGGTACCGGTGCCCTGGTAGACGGCGCGGCCCTCGTCCACCTTCCGCTCGTCGAGGTCACCGCTGGTCAGGTGGGTGATGGCGAGCGCGCTGCCGGGCACGAGCCGATCCCGCAGCGTGGTCACGATGCGCTCGGCGTGCTCCTGCTCGGGGACGAAGTGCAGGACGGCGAGCAGCAGCACCGCCACCGGCTTGGCGAAGTCGAGGTGGCCGGTGACCTCCGGGTTGTCGAGGATCGTCGCCGGCTCGCGCAGGTCGCCGTCGACCACGATCGTCTGCCGGTTGTCGGCGAGCAGGGCCCGGCCGTGCACGAGCACGATCGGATCGTTGTCGACGTAGACGACGCGGGAGTCCGGGGCGACCGAGAGCGCCACCTCGTGCACGTTCTCCTGGGTGGGCAGTCCGGCGCCGATGTCGAGGAACTGGCGGATGCCGCGCTCGGCCAGGAGCGTGACCGCGCGCTTGAGGAAGCGCCGGTTCTCCCGCACGCCCTCCCTGACGTTCGGCGCGAGCTGGAGCAGCTTCTCCGCCGCCGCCCGGTCCGCGGCGAAGTTGTCCTTACCGCCCAGCAGGTAGTCGTAGATCCGTGCCGCGCTCGGAACCGTGGGGTCGATCCCGGGTGGCGCCTTTTCCTCGCTCATCTCGTCCAACTTTCCAGGGCGGTCACATCTGGTTGATCACCAACATAGTTGGATTGATCGCCCACCGCAGGACAATCGCCGAGCGGGCTCGCCGTACCGGGCGGACGGCCTCGCTCCCTCGGATGGCCACGGGTCGCGGCGAAGGGCTTCCCGGGCAAATTTCCGTCTTATACAGTAGGAAATACAGGTTTATTGCCGCCGTCCGGCGGGCCACGCCGCCGGGGCGTACCGGAGATCCACCGTCCGCCCACCACCCGCGAGGAGGGGACGCAGCATGTCCAGTGATTCCCGGTTCGAGATCCGGAAGATCGGCGGGCGAATCGGGGCCGAGGTCGTCGGCGTCGACGTGCGCGACCTGTCCGACACCGCCTTCGCCGAGATCAAGGCCGCGCTGCTGGAGCACAAGGTGCTCGGCTTCCGCGGCCAGGAGCTGACGGACGAGGACCAGATCGCCTTCGCCGCCCGGTTCGGCCCGCTCACCGGGGCGCACCCCACGGTGCCGTCGGTGGCGGGCAGACCGGAGGTGCTCGCCGTGGACGCGGAGCAGGGCATCCGCTCCAACCACTGGCACACCGACGTCACCTTCATCCGCACGCCGCCGAGCATCACCACGCTGCGCGCGCTCGTCATCCCCCCGTACGGCGGGCACACGCTGGTCGCCAACGCCGCCACGGCGTACCGGGACCTGCCGCGGGAGCTGCGCGAGTTCGCCGACCGGCTGTGGGCGGTGCACACCAACGACAACGACTACATCCGCCCGGCCCGCAACGCGAAGGGCGAGGCGTACCGCAAGGTCTTCACCTCGCGGGTGTGGAAGACCGCGCACCCGGTGGTCCGGGTGCACCCCGAGAGCGGGGAACGCGGCCTGTTCGTCAACGGGTTCGCCCAGAGCATCGTCGGCCTGAACCTCCGGGAGAGCCAGGCCATCCTGCAGATCTTCCAGTCGTACGTCGTCCGTCCCGAGAACGTGTTCCGCTGGACCTGGTCGCCGGGCGACCTGCTGGTCTTCGACAACCGGATCACCCAGCACTACGCCCCGGACGACTACGACGACCTGCCGCGCAAACTCCACCGGGTGACCGTGGCCGGCGACGTCCCGGTCGGCGTGGACGGCCGGACGAGCCACATCATCGAGGGCGACGACGCCGCCCACTTCACCCCGGCCGCGGGCGCGGCCTGAGGCGGCCGATCCGGGCATCGAGCCCCGGCCCCGGCGGACGCCGACGCCGCTTTCCCCGCCGGCTCTCCGACAGCGCGCCGAACGCGGCGCACCGGCCGCGAGGCGCCCGCTCATCCTCGGCTGATCACCCGTGCCCGCCGTACGGCCGGGCGAGGGACGCGGCCGCCCGGGCTCGGACGGCCCGGGCGGCGATCCGCAAGGGCGGCTACTGGAGGCCGCCGCGCACGGAGGTGATGCGCTGGGTGTTGAAGCCGAGCCAGTGCATCCGGCCGACGTAGCGCGCGTGCTCGACCTTGATGCACCGGTCCATGATCACGGTGACGCCGCCCTCCTCGGCGATCCGCGCCGCCTCCTCGTTCACCACGCCGAACTGGCCCCACAGGGCGCGGGCGCCGATCCGTACGGCCTCGCGGGCGATGCCGGGCAGCGCGTCCGGGGCGCGGAACACGTTCACCACGTCCACCGGCTCGGGCACCTCGAGCAGGCTCGGGTAGCTGGTCTCCCCCAGGATCTCGGTCTCCCGGGGGTTGACCGGGATCACCCGGTAGCCGTGCCGCTGGAGGTAGTAGCCGACGAAGTTGCTCGCCCGCAGCTCGTTCTTGGACAGCCCCACGATCGCGATCGTCTTCGCGGTGTGGAGGACGCGCTGGATGGTGAGCGGGTCCTGGTAGCGCGCGAGATCGGTCATGCCGCCCCCGCCTTCTCCTCCTCGAGCACCGCGGCGACGCGGGCGAACCCCTGTTCCAGATCCCAGATGAGGTCGTCGACGGACTCGATGCCGACCGACAGCCGCACCGACCCCGGCCCGACGCCGGCCGCCCGCAGCTCGTCGTCGCTGAGCTGCCGGTGGGTGGTGCTCGCCGGGTGGATGACGAGGCTCTTGGCGTCGCCGACGTTCGCCAGGTGCGACCACAGGGTGAGGCCGGAGATGAAGCTCTGCCCGCCCTTGCGGCCGCCCGCGCAGTCGAACGAGAACACCGCCCCGGCACCGCGCGGCAGGTACTTCTCCACCAGCGGCCGGTACCTGCTGTCCGGCAGGCCAGGGTAGGTGACGTTGGAGGCCAGCTCGTGTTCCTGCAGGTACCGCGCGACCGCGAGCGCGTTCTGCACGTGCCGCTCCATGCGCAGCGACAGCGTCTCCAGCCCCTGCAGCAGCAGGAACGCGTTGAACGGCGAGAGCGCGCCGCCCAGGTCACGCAGGGTCTCGGCGCGCAGCTTCATCAGGAAGCCGTACATGCCGAACGTCTCGTGGAACTTCAGCCCGTGGTAGGCGGGCGAGGGCTCCGCGATCACCGGGTAGCGCCCGTTCGACCAGTCGAACGTTCCACTGTCGACCACGACGCCGCCGAGGGTGGTGCCGTGGCCGCCGATGAACTTGGTCGCCGAGTGGATCACGATGTCCGCGCCCCACTCGATCGGGCGGCACAGGTACGGCGTGGCGAACGTGTTGTCCACGATCAGCGGTGCCTCGTGCTCGTGCGCGATCGCCGCCACGGTCTCGATGTCGAGCACGTTCCCGGCGGGGTTGCCGATCGTCTCGCCGTAGAACGCCTTGGTGTTCGGCCGCACCGCCTTGCGCCAGGCCTCCGGGTCGTCGGGGTCGACCCAGGTGAGCTCCACGCTCATCTTGCCGAGCAGGTGCTTGAGCTGGTTCACCGTACCGCCGTAGAGCGCGGCGGACGCGACCACGTGGTCGCCCGGGCGCAGCAGGGTGAAGAACACAGCCGCCTGCGCGGCGATGCCGCTGGCGAACGCGACCGCGCCGCAGCCGCCCTCGAGGTTCGCCACCCGCTCCTCGAACACGGCGACGGTCGGGTTCATGATGCGGGAGTAGGTGTTGCCGTACTCCTGCAGGTTGAAGTAGGCCGCCGCGGACTCCGGATCCTCGAAGACGTAGCTCGTGGTCTGGAAGATCGGTACGGCACGGGCGCCGGTGTTCGGGTCGGGCCGTTGCCCGGCGTGCACCTGCCGGGTCTCGAACCCGAACTCCCGCGCCTCCTCTGTACGGGGGAACCGGTCGGTCACAGTCCTCTTCCTCGACGTCAGTCGGCCCCGGCCTCGGCCAGGAACCGCTGGATGATGGGCGTCTGTCGCGCTTCCTCGAGCAGGAAGCAGTCGTGACCGTACGGCGCGTCGATCACATGCAGTTCGACCGGCTTGCCGAGGGCACGCAGCGCCCGCTCGATTTCCTCGGACGCGGAGGGAGGGTACAACCAGTCGGAGCTGAAGGCGATGAGCAGGGTCCGCGCACGGACCGGCTCGAGGGCCCGCTCCAGCGACCCGCCGCCGTGCTGCCGCGCCAGGTCGAAGTAGGTGAGCGCGCGCGACAGGTACAGGTAGGTGTTGGCGTCGAAGCGCTTGACGAACGAGCCGGCCTGGTGGCGCAGGTAGTTCTCCACCTGGAACTCCGGCTCGGTGATCGTGTAGCGGATGTCGTCGGAGAACTGCAGCCGGCGGCCGAACTTGCCCTCCAGCGCGACCGCGGACAGGTAGGTGATGTGGCCCACCATCCGGGCCACGCCCATGCCGGCGTCGGGCGCCCGGCCCGTGCCGTAGTAGCGGCCGCCCTGCCAGGCCGGATCCCGCATGATCGCCTCACGCGCGATCGCGTTCCACGCCACCCCCTGCGGGTGGAGCGCGTGCGTGCTGGCGATCACCACGATCGAGTCGACCTCGTCGGGGTAGCTGACCGCCCACTCCAGGGCCTGCATGCCGCCGAGCGAGCCCCCGGCGACCGCGGCGAGCCGTTCGATGCCCAGCGCCCGCAGGAACGCCCGCTGCGTCCGCACCATGTCGGCGACCGTGATCACGGGGAAGTCCGGCCCGTACGGCTCGCCGGTCTCCGGGTTGATCGACGACGGCCCGGTCGTGCCGCGGCAGCCGCCGAGCAGGTTGGTGCAGACGACGAAGTAGCGGTCGGTGTCGAAGGCCTTGCCGGGACCGATCATCCCGTCCCACCAGCCGAGCCCCTTGTTGCGCGCGCCGTCCCGCTCCTCGGCGCCGAACCCGTCACGGGTGCCCGCCTCGGGCGGCGTCTTGGCGATGCCGGCGGCGTGGGCGTCGCCGCTGAGCGCGTGGCACACCAGGATCACGTTGTCGCGCAGCGGCGACAGGGTGCCGTAGGTCTCGTAGGCGACACGCACGGGGTACAGCTCGCGGCCGCAGTCGAGGGGGATCGGCTCCGGCAGGTCGAGGTACCGGGTCTCCACCACGCCGACACTGCCGGGTGCGACCGTCGGTACTGAGTGTGACATGGGGCCATGCTAGCCGCCGCCTTCCGTATATGGTCAAATACCTAGCGGCAAACCTGGGATTTAGGCAAAGGACGGATCTCATGACGACCACGGTCGACAACGGTGTGAACGTCAAGCACCTGCTCGACGCCCGCGAGGCCCTGAAGCAGCAGCCGGAGGCCGCCCAGTTCGTCTGGAAGGCGAAGTCCAAGTGGGAGCGGGGCGTCAACACCACCATCACCGTCAAGGAGTTCTACGGCCTCGGTGAGGACCGGGAGCACAAGAGCGAGTCGGTGTTCAAGGCCGACCACCCCGAGGTCTTCGGGGCCGAGGACGACGGCATCACCCCGATCGAGTACCTCCTCGTCGGCCTGGCGAGCTGCCTGACCGCCGGCATCGCCTCCGTCGCGCAGAACCGCGGCATCCAGCTCCGCTCGGTGGAGGCCACCGTCGAGGGCCGCCACGACATCCGGGGTATCCTCGGTGCCGACCCCGACGTCCGGAACGGCTACAACGACATCAAGGTCACGTTCCACATCGACGCCGACGCCTCCCGCGAGGACATCGAGGCCCTGGTGGCCCAGTCCCAGAAGCGTTCGGCCGTGTTCGACGCCCTCACCAACCCGACGGACGTCACCGTCGAAGTCGCCTGAAAGGTCCGGCCATCAGCGAGCAAGTCACCACGGTCGTCATCGGGGCCGGCCATGCCGGCCTCGCGGCGAGCCACTTCCTGAGCGAACGGTCGATCGACCACGTCGTGCTCGAACGCGGTGAGGTGGCGAACTCCTGGCGGAGGGAGCGCTGGGACTCCCTCCGCCTCCTCACCCCGAACTGGCAGAGCCGCCTGCCGGGCTTCCACTACGACGGCCCGGACCCGGACGGCTACATGTCCATGCCCGAGGTGATCAAGTTCATCGAGGGCTTCGCCGCGTTCACCCGCGCCCCCGTCCGCACCGGCGTGAACGTCACCTCGGTACGGCGCGGCGACGACGGCTACCACCTCACCACGAGCGACGGCGAGTTCCGCGCCCGCACGGTGGTGCTGGCGAGCGGCGCCTGCAACCGGCCGAACGTGCCCGGGCTCAGCGAGGGCGTGCCGCCGGAGATCGTGCAGATCACCCCGTTCGACTACCGCGGGCCCGACGCGCTTCCCGAGGGCGGCGTGCTCGTGGTCGGCGCGTCCGCGACCGGCGTGCAGCTCGCCGCCGAGCTGCAGCGGTCCGGCCGCCAGGTGATCCTCTCGGTGGGCGAGCACGTACGGCTGCCGCGCGTCTACCGCGGCCGCGACGTGCTGTGGTGGATGGACCACTCGGGCGTGTGGGACCAGCGGTACGACGAGATCGACGACCTCACCCGGGCCCGCCGCCTGCCCTCCCCCCAGCTCGTCGGCACCCCCGAGCGGGTGACGCTCGACCTCAACGCGCTCACCGCCATGGGGGTCGAGCTGGTGGGCCGCTGGGCCGCGGTGCGCGACGGCGTCGCGCTGTTCTCCGGCGGCCTGCGCAACATGTTCACGCTCGCGGACCTCAAGATGAACCGCCTGCTCAACACCTTCGACGAGTGGGCGCGCGAGACCGGCCGCGACGACGAGGTCGACGCCCCCGAGCGCTTCGAGCCCACCCGGGTCCCGTCGTCCGCCCGCCTGCGCATCGACCTGCGCAGCGGCGAGATCCGCACGGTCCTGTGGGCCACCGGCTTCCGCCCCGACTACTCCTGGCTCCACGTACCGGTCGTCGACGACAAGGGCCACCTCCGCCACGACGGCGGCGTGGTCGCCGACAGCCCCGGCCTGTACGCCCTGGGCCTCCCCGTCCTGCGCCGCCGCAGGTCAACCTTCATCAACGGCATCGAGTCCGACGCCCGCGAGGTCATCGACCACCTCGCCGGGCATCTGGACCACGCCGCGTGACGCCGTCCGGCGTACCCGCGGAGCCACGCGAAAGCCGGCCCAGCCGATCCTGGGCCGGCTTATCTACTCCACCGGTACAAACCGCGGGGTGCGATCGGGAGCCAATTGCCGACGCTCGATTGTCCGGCCGCACCGCGTGGACAGGCCGCGTCCCGGGCTGGTCTTACGGTCAGGTGGGACCGGCATCGACGGGTCTGGGGGACCTTTTCGCTGAGGTCCACTCCCGTACGACCGCGCGGTGGCGTCCGGCGAGACGCTGTGTGACCGGCAAGGGCGCGTCATCCCCCATGCGCCCGGTCGGTAATGGTGGCAGACCGGCCCCGCAACGCCGTGTACGCCGGTGTCAGGCAGTGGCAGCTGGATGGATGTCGGCCCCGCCCGGCGATGGGAAGGACGACGCCTCGCGACCGGCCATCGGGTGCACCGGCCGATCGCCATGGTCATCCTGACGGCCCCGGGCCCCTCGTGCTCGTCGCCCCGCCGGAAGCCATGGCGGGCGGGCCGAGACGGCGCCGGCGATCCTTCGGTCAGACGGAAAAACCAGCTCACTCGCGGTGAGCTGGTTTCGATGGTGCCCCCTGCAGGATTCGAACCTGCGCACCCGGCTCCGGAGGCCGGTGCTCTATCCCCTGAGCTAAGGGGGCGCGCCGCGGGTTCAAGGTTACCAGTCGTCGAGGGGTGGTTGGGACATCGGCGGGGTCACGGATCAACGACCGGACACGGTTCGGGCGGGGAGTGGGCGGAGAGAGGGGGTTTGGTTTAGCCTCGCGGCCGTGAGTGATTCTCCTGGGCGTGTGCTGGTGGTGGATGACGACGAGGTCATCCGGCAGCTGATCGCGGTCAACCTCACCCTGGAGGGGTTCGAGGTGGAGACCGCCTGCGACGGGCAGGACTGCCTCGACCGGGTGCTGGAGGTCCGGCCGGATGTGATCACCCTCGATGTGATGATGCCGCGGCTGGACGGGTGGGTGACGGCCACCCGGCTGCGGGACGACGAGCGGACCAGGCACATCAAGGTGATCCTGCTCACCGCTAGGGCGCAGGAGGCCGACAAGCAGCGCGGGCTCTCGCTCGGGGTGGACGCCTACATGACCAAGCCGTTCGATCCGGAGGAGCTCATCCAGCTCGTGCGCGAGCTGGCGCAGCAGGCGCGGGCGCCGCAGCACGGCTGAGCGCGGCCGGACGGGGTGGAACCGGGGCGGGAGCGGGCGGGACGACGCGCGGGCCGCGGCCGCCGGCGGGGCAATGGCCATCTAGCTGGGCAAACAGGACGAATGACCTTACAGCGGTCTTAGCCGCCAGGGCGCATCCTGGACTCATCCTGCTGGTGCGAAGGAAGAAGAGATGAGTCCCGGCCACGACGAGTTCAGCACGACGGAGATCCTCGAGAGCGGACCTCCCCGGCGTCGCCGCCTCCCGAGGTCCGTCCTCTTCACCGCGGTCGCCGCGATCACGGTGACCGCGGGCGCGGGAGTGGCGGCCGCGACCACGACCGACACCCCGGAGCCCGGGACGCCGACGCCCACGGCCACCGCCACGGGCGGCCCGGCCCCGAGCGAGAGTCAGAGCCCGGCCCCGAGCGAGAGCCCGTCCGCCGGGCCGGACCGGGACGGGCGATCCCGGTGGCGCGACGGCCGGGGTTCGCGGTGGTTCCGGCCCTTCGGCGGGAGCATCCACGGCGAGTTCACGGTGCCCGGCGCGCAGGAGGGCCAGTGGCGGACGGTCGCCGTCCAGGTCGGCGAGGTCACCGCGGTCGACCAGGACTCGGTGACGGTCCGCAGCGCGGACGGCTACACCCGGGAGTACGTGGTCACCTCGGACACCCGGATCAACAGCGACCAGGGGATCGGCGCGGTCCAGGTCGGCCACCAGGTCGCGGTGACGGCCCAGGTGGAGGGCGGTACCGCGACCGCGCGCGATCCTCGACAGGGACCTGCGGCCGAGCCGTGGCTTCCGGCACTACCGGAGAGGCCCCCACTGGCACGGCCGCGACAACGACCAACCTCACTCCTCACCACCGTCGCCGTCGGCCACGCCCTCGGCGACGACCACGGCCTGAGGGCTCACCACCCGAGGGAGCCCTCGGGCCGTGGCCACACCCGTCCACGGTCACAGCCTGCGGTGGACACCCGGCCCCGGCTCCGCGTCACGCGGACCGGGGCC
This sequence comes from Thermopolyspora flexuosa, assembly GCF_006716785.1. Taxonomy (NCBI): domain Bacteria; kingdom Bacillati; phylum Actinomycetota; class Actinomycetes; order Streptosporangiales; family Streptosporangiaceae; genus Thermopolyspora; species Thermopolyspora flexuosa. The sequence goes on from NZ_VFPQ01000001.1 coordinate 4,084,978, forward strand.
GAGGCATGCCCGGAGACCGCCCGCCAGCCCGCCGTGGGCCGATTCCCGCGGCACGGCCCGGGGCACGCCCGCCGGTACGGCCCGGCCGTACGGCTTGCCACTCCGGCTTGAGGCCGGGGCCTGCATGCCCGTTCGCCGGGAAGCCCGGCGATCGTTCAGCGGGCTCGCCGGGGAGGCCGTACGGCTCCGGTCCCGGGCCTGGCCCGCTCGTGGTCGGCCCTGGGTCACGAGGACCGACGGGCCGGGCCACATCCTGCGATCACCTCGGCACAGCGGACCGCACCGCGCCCGCCGGTTCGGCCCGGCCGTACGGCTCAGCCCTCGGGTTCGAGGTCGAGGCCGGCGGCGCGGGCCTGCTCGACGAGGAGGGCGGCGAAGTCCTCCTGGCCGTGGCCGGTGGCCACGGCGGCCTGGATGAGCTGGTGGGTGAGCGCGGCGAGCGGGACCGGGGCCTGCAGGGCGCGGGCGGCGGCGAGGCCAAGGTCGAAGTCCTTGCGCAGCAGCTCGGTGGTGAACGAGGGGGTAAAGTCGAGCCCGACCAGGGCCGGGGTCTTGTACCGGGTGAAGGTGGAGCCGACCACCGAGTCGTTGAGGAAGCCGAGGAAGGTCGCCCGGGGGATGCCGGCCTTCTCCGCCATCACCGTCACCTCGGCGAGCGCCTGGGTGAGCACGCCGAGCACGATGTTGTGGCAGAGCTTGGCGACGCGGGCGCTCTCCCCCTCGCCCACGTAGCTCACGGCCCGGCCGAGGGCGCCGAGCACGCCGGAGACCTCGTCGAACGCCTCCCGCGGGCCGGACACCACGAGCGTGGCGTTGCCCGCGGCGACGGCGCCGGGGTTGCCGCTCACCGGGGCGGCGAGCAGCGCGGTGCCCTCCGCCGCGGCCCGGTCCCGGACGCGCTGCGAGACGTCGGGCGCGACGGTCGAGGTGTCGACGAGCACCCGGCAGCCGCCCGCGTCGAGCAGCGCGGTGGCGACCTCGGCGAACTGCGGGGAGTCCGGCAGCGAGGTGAACACCACGTTGAACCCGGCGAGGTCGGCGATCGCGTCGGCGACGGTCGCGCCGGAGATCGCCTCCGCCTTCGCCCGGGTGCGGTTGTACACGGTCACCGCGTGCCCGGCCGCGATCAGCCGCGCCACCAGGGCGGCCCCCATCCTGCCGACGCCGATCCATCCGATGCGGGTCACCGGCCACCTCCCGGGCCTGCTGCGATCACCTTTCCGCGAGTCTGTGCCGCACCGGTCCGCCGCGTCAACGGCTCCGCCGTACCGATCTGAGAGCGCTCTCAAACACGCTCAGCGCCCGTTGGGTAACAGCAATTGTTACCTAGTCAGCCCTTGACCGCCATGAAAATTACAAACAATCTTAACGGAGAGCGCTCTCTTCATGATCAAGATTTCTGGCACCCAGAGAGGGTTCCCAATGGGTAGATCGCGTTCCCGGCTCCTTGTTCCGCTCGTCTCGGCCGCGATGCTCATGGTCGCCGCCTGCGGCGGCGGGGGCGGGGCCGGCTCCGGCGGGCAGGGCGCGGCCCCGGGCGAGAAGATCAAGCTGACCGTCGGGCTGTTCGGCGACTTCGGCTTCGGGCCGCTGTACGAGGAGTTCAAGAAGACCCACCCCAACATCGAGATCGAGGAGCGCCAGGCCGCCTTCGCCGACCACCACACCAACCTCGCCGCGCGCCTCGCCACCGGCGCGGGCGCGGCCGACGTGGAGGCGATCGAGGTCGGCTACATCAGCTCGTTCACCGCGCAGCCGGACAAGTTCGTCAACCTGCGCGACTACGGCGCGGGCGAGCGGGAGAAGGACTACCTCGACTGGAAGTGGAAGCAGGGGCTGGCGAAGGACGGCTCGACGATCGTCGGGCTCGGCACCGACGTGGGCGGCCTCGCCATGTGCTACCGCAGGGACCTGTTCGAGAAGGCCGGGCTGCCGAGCGACCGCGACGAGGTGTCCCAGCTCTGGCCCACCTGGGAGAAGTACATCGAGGTCGGCAAGAAGTTCACCGAGAAGGCGCCGGACGGCGCGAAGTTCTTCGACGGCCCCGGCGAGATCTTCCGGGCGATGATCGGCCAGGCCCCGGTCGGCGTGTACGACGAGAACGACAACATCGTCGTGGCCACGAACCCGCACGTGAAGCAGGCCTGGGACCTGAGCGTGCAGATGATCCAGGCCGGCCTGTCGGCGAAGATCGGCGCGTTCACCCCCGAGTGGAACACCGGCTTCGCCAAGGGCTCGTTCGCCACCGTGGTGTGCCCGGCGTGGATGACCGCCTACATCCAGGACCAGGCGAAGAACGCGGCCGGCAAGTGGGACATCGCCGCGATCCCCGGCGGCGCGGGCAACAGCGGCGGCAGCCACCTGACCGTGCCCAAGCAGGGCAAGCACCACAAGGAGGCCGCCGAGCTGGTGATGTTCCTCACCTCGCCGGAGAACCAGGCGAAGGTGTTCAAGAGCACCGGCAACTTCCCGTCGATCCCGGCCCTCTACGACCAGCCGGACATCCAGGACTTCAAGAAGGAGTTCTTCAACAACGCCCCCGTCGGCAAGATCTTCTCCGACGCGGCGCGCAACCTCAAGCCGCAGCACCTCGGCCCCAAGGAGGGCGACGTGCGCACGGCCATCGGCAACGGCCTCACCCGGGTCGAGCAGGGCAAGCAGTCGCCCGATGAGGCCTGGCAGCAGGTGCTGAAGGACGTGGAGAAGATCAGGTAGGCCCGGCCCCTCCGCCGACGTCGTCCGCGGGCCCGCCGGCGTACGCCACGCCACGCGGGCCCGCGCAGCCGGAAAGGAAACCGATGTCCGCTCCCGTGAAGGCGGAGGCCCGGTCCCGGCCCGCGCCGTCCCGCCCGGCCGGCCACCCGCGCCCCCGCCGGCACCTGTTCGACACGAAGATCTCCCCGTACGCCTACATCTCGCCGTTCTTCCTGCTGTTCTTCGCCTTCGGCCTGTTCCCGCTGGCGTACACGGCGTGGGTGTCGCTGTACGACTGGAACCTGCTGTCGTCGGAGCAGACCTTCGTCGGCCTCGACAACTACACCGAGCTGCTCGCCGACGAGTACTTCTGGAACGCGGCGTTCAACACGCTCTCCATCGGCGTGCTGTCCGCGGTGCCGCAGCTGCTGTTCGCGCTGTGGCTCGCCCACCTGCTCAACCGGCCGCTGCGGGCGCAGACCTTCTTCCGGGTCACCCTGCTGCTGCCGAACGTCACCAGCGTGGTCGCCGTCGTGGTGATCTTCAGCCAGCTCTTCGGCCGCGAGTTCGGGCTGATCAACATGGTGCTCGAGGCCTTCGGGCTCGGCCGCATCGACTGGCAGGCGGGCACCGCGACCAGCCACGCCGCGATCGCCACGATGATCATGTGGCGGTGGACCGGCTACAACGCGCTGATCTACCTCGCCGCGATGCAGGCCGTACCGCGTGAGTTGTACGAGGCCGCCACGCTCGACGGCGCGTCCACGTTCCGGCAGCTCGTCAGCATCACGATCCCGATGATCCGGCCGACGATCATCTTCACCGTCATCGTGTCCACGATCGGCTCGATGCAGGTGATCGCCGAGCCGATGCTGTTCGGCGCGCAGGTGAGCGCGGGCGCGATGGCCACCGGCGGCGCGGACCGGCAGTTCCAGACCCTCGCCCTGTACCTGTACGAGCAGGGCTTCCGCAGCTTCGAGTTCGGCTACGCCTCGGCCGCGGCCTGGGTGATGTTCCTGCTGGTCGTGATCGTCGTCGGGATCAACTTCCTGCTGGTACGGCGGATGCGGGGGTCGCTCGACTCATGACGAACCGACACACCACCTCGATACGGCGGGCGTGGCAGAGCATCGCCTCGCGGCCGCTCACCTACCTCACCCTCACCGCGGTGGCGTTCTTCTCCGCGTTCCCCATCTACTGGAGCGTGGTCGTCGCCTCGCACGACAACTCGGCGCTCGCCCAGATTCCGCCGCCGCTGCTGCCCGGCGGCAACTTCTTCGCCAACGTCGCCCGGGTGTTCGACACCGCGCCGTTCCAGCTCGCGCTGCTCAACTCGGTGCTCGTGGCCGGGTCGATCACGATCTCGGTGATGCTGTTCTCCACGCTCGCCGGGTTCGCCTTCGCCAAGCTGCGGTTCCGCGGGCGCAACGCGCTGCTCGTGCTCGTCATCGCCACGATGATGGTGCCGACCCAGCTCGGGATCATCCCGCTCTACATGATGATGATCAAGCTGGAGTGGACCGGCACGATGTACGCGGTGATCGTGCCGTCGCTGGTGAGCGCCTTCGGGGTGTTCTTCATGACCCAGTACCTGTCCCGGGCGCTGCCGACCGAGCTGATCGAGGCGGGGCGGGTGGACGGGGCGAGCACCTGGGCGCTGTTCTGGCGGGTGGTGCTGCCGATCGCCCGGCCGGCCGCCGCGGTGCTCGGCATGCTCACCTTCATGACGGCCTGGAACGACTACTTCTGGCCGCTCGTCGTGCTCACCCCGGAGAACCCCACCGTGCAGGTGGCGCTGTCCCAGCTCGCCGCCGGATACGTGCAGGACTTCACCCTCGGCCTCGCGGGCACCGCGGTCGCCACGCTGCCGCTCGTGCTCGTGTTCGCACTGCTCGGCCGCCACATCATCGGCGGCATCATGCAGGGCGCCGTCAAGGGATGACGCCGGTACGGCCCGCCGTACCCGAGCCGCGGCGGGCACCGTTCGCGGCCACCGGCAACGGCCCGCGCAGGGCACCGATCACGGAAGGAGAACGATCATCGACACCGAGACTCGGGGGCGGCCGGCGACGCTGAGCGCCGCCGGCCAGGACCACGACGACGTGATTTTCCCGGACGGCTTCGTGTGGGGGGCGGCGACCGCCGCCTACCAGATCGAGGGCGCGGCGGCCGAGGACGGCCGGGGCCCGTCGATCTGGGACACGTTCTCGCACACGCCCGGCAAGGTGCGCGACGGGCACACCGGCGACGTCGCCTGCGACCACTACCACCGGTACGCCGAGGACGTGGCGCTCATGCGCGAGCTGGGCCTGCGGGCGTACCGGTTCTCGGTCGCCTGGCCGCGGGTGCAGCCGGACGGCCGCGGCCCGGTCAACGCCCGGGGCCTCGACTTCTACGACCGGCTCGTCGACGAGCTGCTGCGGGCCGGGATCACCCCGTACGTCACGCTCTACCACTGGGACCTGCCGCAGGCCCTGGAGGACGCGGGCGGCTGGCCCGAGCGGGACACCGCGTACCGGTTCGCCGAGTACGCGCGGGCGGTGTACGACCGGCTCGGCGACCGGGTGCGCACCTGGACCACGCTGAACGAGCCGTGGGTGGCCGCGTTCCTCGGCTACGCCTCGGGCCGGTACGCGCCGGGCCGTACCAGCCCGGCGGACGCGTTCCGGGCGGCGCACCACCTGCTGCTCGCGCACGGCCTGGGCGTGGCCGCGCTCCGCGAGGCCGGGGCCGGCCAGATCGCACTCACCCTCAACCTCGCCCCGGTGCGCACCCCGCCGCACGCCACGTCGGAGCCGGACCAGGCCGCGGCCCGGCTCGTGGACGGCCTGCTCAACCGGCAGTTCCTCGACCCCGCGCTGCGCGGGAGCTACCCGGAGGACGTGCTCGAGGTGGTGGAGCGCCACGCCGGGCTCGGCCACATCCGCGACGGCGACCTCCAGCTGATCAGCCGGCGGATCGACCTGCTCGGGGTCAACTACTACAACCCGAGCGTGGTCTCGGCCCGGCCCGGCGAGCCCGCGAACCCGGCCTTCCCCGGCACCGAGGGCGTGCGCTTCGAGCCGCCCGCCGGCCCGGTCACCGCGCTCGGCTGGGAGATCGACCCCACCGGGCTCAGCTCCCTGCTCGTCCGGCTCTCCCGCGAGTACCCCGGCGTCGGCCTGCTCATCACCGAGAACGGCGCGGCGTTCGACGACACGGTGGAGCCGGACGGGGCGGGCGGCGACCGCGTCCCGGACCGGGACCGCATCGCCTATCTCGACGGCCACCTGCGCGCCGCGCACGCCGCCATCCAGGCGGGCGCCGACCTGCGCGGCTATCTCGTATGGTCACTCTTGGACAACTTCGAGTGGTCCGAGGGCTACCACCCGAGGTTCGGCATCGTGTACGTGGACTATGGGACCCAGCGGCGGGTGCCCAAGGACAGCGCGCTGTGGTATCGGGATGTGATCCGGCGGAACGGAGTGCGGTGAGCAGGACGAGACGACCGACGCTGGAGGCGGTGGCGGCGCGTGCCGGAGTGTCCCGGGCGACGGTGTCCCGGGTGGTGAACGGCCTGCCGACGGTCACCCCGGAGATCCGCGCCCAGGTGATGCGGGCGATCGAGGAGCTCGGGTACATCCCGAACTCGGCGGCCCGCAGCCTCGTCACCAAGCGCACCGACTCCTACGCCCTGGTCGCCTCGGAGCCCCCGTCCCGGGTCTTCTCCGACGATCCGCTGTTCTCGATCGTGATCCGCACGGTGAGCGTCGAGCTGGAGGCCGCCGACAAGCAGGTGGTGCTCATGCTCGCCAGCTCGCCGCGCAGCCACGCCCGGATCGAGCGGTACGTCGCGGGCGGCCACGTGGACGGGGTCATGCTCATCTCGATGCACGCCGCCGACCCGCTCCCGGCCGCGATCCTGCGCATGGGGGTGCCGGTGGTCTCGTACGGCCGGCCGGCGGTGAACGTCGAGATGCCGTACGCGGACAACGACAACGTGGGCGGCGCCCGCCGTGCGGTCGAGCACCTGCTCGCCACCGGCCGGCGCCGCATCGCCACGATCGCCGGGCCCCCGGACATGATCGCGGGCCAGGACCGGCTCACCGGCTACCGGGAGGCGCTGCGCGGCTCGGGGCGGCGGTCGATCGTCGCGGTCGGCGACTTCACCCGGGAGTCCGGCGCGGTCGCGATGCGGCAGCTGCTCGAGGACGATCCGCAGCTCGACGCGGTGTTCGCGGCGAACGACCTGATGGCGATCGGCGCGCTGCAGGCGCTGCGCCGGGCGGGCCGCCGGGTGCCCGACGACGTGGCCGTGGTCGGCTTCGACGACATCGAGGCGGCGAAGTTCACCGATCCCCCGCTCACCACGGTGCGCCACCCGGTCGTCGACCAGGCGACCGCGATGGTGCGCCTGCTGCTCACCCCGCCGTCCGAGCGGACCACCGACCGGGTGATCCTGCCGACCGAGCTCATCGTGCGGGACTCGGCGTGACGGGCGGTCACAGCCAGCCCATCTCCTGGGCGGTGCGGATCGCGGCGATGCGGTTCGCCGCGCCGAGCTTGGTCATCGCGCTCGACAGGTAGTTGCGCACGGTGCCCTCGGTGAGGTGGAGCTCCGCGGCGATCTCGCTCACCGAGGCGCCGCGCGCGGCGAGGCCGAGCGCGGCCCGCTCGCGCTCGGTGAGCGGGTTCTCGCCCGCCATCATCGCGGTGGCGGCGAGGTCCGGGTCGAGGTGCCGCCCGCCCGCATGCACCTTGCGGATCGCCGCGGCGAGCTCGTCGGCGGAGGCGTCCTTGGGCAGGAAGCCCCGCACCCCGGCGGCGAGGGCCCGCCGCAGGTAGCCCGGCCGGCCGAAGCTCGTCAGGATGAGCACGGCCCGGCCGGGCAGCGACTCGGCCACGGCGAGCCCGTCCATACCGGGCATCTCGATGTCGAGCACGACCACGTCCGGGTCGCAGGCGGCGACCGCGGCGGCCACCTCGTCGCCCCGGCCCACCTGGGCCACCACCTCGATGTCCGGCTCCAGGCCGAGCAGGGTGGCGATCGCGGTGCGCACCAGGTGCTCGTCGTCGGCGAGCAGCACGCGGATCACGTCGCCCCCCGCAGCGGGATCTCCGCGGACAGCTCCCACCGGCCGCGGCCGGCCGGTCCGGCCCGCAGCACCCCGCCCGCGGACGCGACCCGCTCGGCGAGGCCCGCCAGGCCGATCCCCCGCTCCTCGTCGCCGCCGGGCGCGGCGTCCGCCGGGGCGTCCGGCGCCCCGGGCCCGGCTCCGTCGTTGCGCATCTGCAGCACCACTCTTCCGTCTCGCACGCGCAGGCCGATCTCGCAGGCGCCCGCCCTGCTGTGCCGCAGCACGTTCGTGGCGCCCTCCCGCACCACCCAGGCGAGCAGCGTGGACACGTCCTGCGGCAGGCCGGCCGTGCCGGTCTCCGGCTCCACCGTCAGCGTGCACCGGACTCCCCCGGCCTCGAGCACGGCCCGCACGCTGCGCAGCTCGGCGTCGAGGTCGACGGTACGGTAGCCGCGCACCGCGGCGCGGATCTCGCGCAGCGCCTCCCGGGCGAGCCGCCGTACCTCGGCCATCTCCTCGGCGGCCCGGGCCATGTCCTTCCGGGCGAGCTTCTCGGCGACCTCGCTCTTCACCGCGATCGCGGTGAGGCTGTGCCCGACCAGGTCGTGCAGGTCGCGGGCGAAACGCAGCCGCTCCTCGGTCACCGCGAGCCGCGCCTGGGCCTCGCGGCCCTGCTCGGCGTCCCGGACCAGCTCCCACAGCCACAGCTGGAACCGGTTCGACCAGGGCAGCAGGATGCACAGCAGCGCGTTGAACAGCAGGGTCGCCGGGTCCGGCGGCGCCTTCAGCGCGACGATCGGGGTGACCAGGGTGGTGGCGACGCAGATGACGGCCGCCGTGCGGCTGCTCACCCCGAGCACGGCGAGGGAGGCCCAGGCCGCGCCGAGCGTGACCCACGAGAGGTACTCGGAGTGCGGCCCGGTGAGCAGCGCGAGCGTGACCGCTCCGGCGGCCGCGACCGTCCTGGTGGCGAAGCGTCCCGCCAGCACCGAGCGGACCGCGCGCAGGTACAGGACGGTGAAGACGGTGAGCCCGGCCGCCTGGGCGGTCACGCGGAGGACCGACACCCCGCTGGTCATCACGGCCTGGATCGCGGCCACGGCCGGCCCCACCCAGGCCAGCACCACGCCGGCGGCGAGCATCCAGTAGGTGAGCCGCCGCCCCCGGCCGAGCCGCGACCGGTCGCCCCTGCCGAGCGGCCACCGCGCGGGCGCCCACCGGCGGGACTCCCCGCCGGGCCGCCGGTCGTCCGCCGGTCCGCGCGTCCCGGCCGGCCGCTCGGCCGGTTGCGGTGCCGATTTTGGTGCCTGTCCCCGGGTCACGCCGTCCACGCCGTCGTGTCGAGCCCTTCCATGGCGCCCACCACGCTAACCGCGCCGGGTGTCCCACCGGAACAGCCACCGGGCGAGCAGCGCCGCGACGACGAGCCAGCCGGCGAGGATCGCCAGGGACGGCAGCGCCGCGTCCCACTGCTCGGCGAAACTCAGCGGCTCGCCGAGGTCGCCGATGTGGTCGGCGCCGAGGAACGCGGTCCGGGTGATCTCCACGACCGGCGTGATCGGGACCAGTTCGGCGAGGATGCGCAGCGCCCCCGGCATCTGGGCCACCGGGACGAACAGCGGCGCGCCGGCGATCATCACCAGCAGCACGGGGAGCACCGTGACCTGGGCGAGCTCGGCGGTCCGGGTGATGCCGGAGAACGCGGCCGCGAGCAGCGTGATCACCGCCGCGCCGAGCACCGACGCGAGCAGCAGCAGCGGCAGGTTCGCGGGCGGGGAGCCGCCCTCGACCCGGACGATCCAGACCGTCAGCAGCGCCACCTGGGCGAGGTAGACGAGGAACGCGCTCAGCGCCGCGCCGCCGAAGATCGCCGCAGGTGAGGTCAGCCCGCCGTACAGCCGCTTGAGCACGAGCTCCTCGCGCCGCGCGGTGAAGTTGTTCACCAGGTTGACGAAGATCGCGAAGCTCATCATGAGCCCCGGGAGCCCGGTGAGCACGAAGATCTCGGCCGGTACGCCCGCGACGGGCTCGCCCTCGGGCATGAGCCGGGAGGACATCCAGCCCATCAGCACGGGCAGCAGCACCACGTTCACCATCGCCGTCTGGTTGCGGCCGAGCAGCCTCAGGTCGAGCCGCGCCAGCCGTACGGCGTGCCGGACGTCGGCCAGCACGGTGCCCAACGCCGTACCCGTCACCGGACACCTCCCACGGCCGCGCCCACCGGCTCCCCGGCGGCCTCGCCCACGACGCGCAGGAACACGTCCTCCAGCGTCCCCCGGCGCACCTCCAGGCGTTCCAGGGTGAGGCCGCGCTCGGCGGCCCAGTCGAGCAGCGGGCGCAGGGCCGCGTGCGCCCGCACGGCGGCCGGGCCCTCGGCGAGGGTATAGCTCACCTCGCACCGGCCGTCCGCGTGGGTGACCGCGGGTGCGACGCCCGCGAGCACCGGCAGGTCCTCCCAGTGGACCTCGGGCAGCCGGAAGGTGATGCGGTCGCCCGCCTCGGCCACGACCTCGTCGACCGTGCCGCGCACGTGGATCCGGCCCTCGTGCATGATCGCCAGGTGGTCGGCGAGGCGCTCGGCCTCCTCCAGGTAGTGGGTGGTGAGCAGCACGGTGACACCCTCGCCGCGCAACCGGCCGATCACCTCCCAGGTGTCGCGGCGCGCCTCGGGGTCCATTCCGGTGGTGGGCTCGTCGAGGAAGAGCACCTCCGGGCGGGCGATCACGGCGAGCGCGAGGTCGAGCCGGCGCTTCTGCCCGCCGGAGAGCTGCCGTATCCGGGTGCGCGCCTTGTGGGCGAGCCCGACCAGCTCCAGCACGTCGCCGATGACGGGCCGGTGCACGTCGGCCGCGAAACCGGCCCAGGCCGCCACCGTCTCGGCCACGGTGAGGTCCTCCAGGAACCCACCGTGCTGGAGCATGATCCCCACGCGGGGGCGGAGGGCGCGCCGGTCCCGGCGGGGGTCGAGGCCGAGCACGCGGACGCGGCCCTCGGTCGCCGGGCGGTAGCCCTCGAGCACCTCGATCGTCGTGGTCTTGCCGGCCCCGTTCGTGCCGAGCAGGGCGAACAGCTCCCCGGTGGCCACGGAGAACGAGACGCCGCGTACCGCCTCGAAGTCGCCGTAGCGCTGCCGGAGCCCGCTCACCTCGATCGCGGGGGTTTCCTGGTGCGTGCGCATGCCCCGATGATCGCGATCGCGGTGCCGTGCCCGACAGTCGCCGATATCACCACTTGAAGGTGGGTTCCGCACCGCTCCCGGCATGACAGGTGTCATGCCGGCGCACCCGCCTGGAAACCCGCCTAGAACGAGGGCGGGGTGTGGCGGGCGGCGAACTGGGTGAGCCGGTGGGTCCAGGTGCGGATCGCCACCCAGTCGCGCAGGTCGCGGCGGTTGCGGCGGCCCGGCGGGTCGACGCCGCCGAAGACCGCGATCGTGGTGGGGGTGATCCAGGGGAACCGGGAGAGGGAACGGTCCAGCTGCTCCCGGGCGCGGAGCCAGGTGGGACCGTGGTCGGTGCGGGGGCCGACGCCGAACACCGCGATCGGCGGCAGGCCGGTGCGGTGCCGCTTGAGGAACCGGCGGGCGTCCCGGTGCCAGCGGCCGTTGTACAGGGGTGCGCCGAGGACCACCAGGTCGTAGCGGCGGAGGGGTTCGCGTACGTCGCGCGCCGGGCGGCACTCCACCGTGATGCCCTCGAGGCACAAGGTCTCCGCGATGTCCTCGGCGACCTGCTTGGTCGAACCGTTTCGGGTCGCGAACGCCACCAAGGCGGTGGTCATCGCCATCACTCTCGTCCTTTCGGGATTGCGTTGGTGTCCGCGGTGCCCGCGGGCCGGGTCGCCGGAGGGGATCGCACGGAGGGACCCACGAGATCCACGATCGCCCCGAGGCCGCACCACACGCCGCCGACGACCGGGATCGAGCACGTCCGGATCGATCCGGGGACGGTCCTGGAACGGTTCGGAACTCGGCAACGGGGGCCACGCCGGGTGAAGGCACGGCAAAGCAGCGTCAACCACGGACGGCGACGGCACACCCAATGCCATTTGTGAGCATATCGCGTGCTGCTCGTTGCCAAGCCGTGTCCTGCGAATCGTAAATGTGGATCTTTGACGCCGTGATCAGCGGCGACGGCGGGCATCGCGGTCGCCGGTACGGCCTGGCGCGCGGGGCGGCGAGGCGGGAAAATTTACGCCGGGACGCCCGCGGTACGGCCTGGTGGGCGGGCCTGAGCGGCCGCGCCGTATCAACGAAGGTCAAACTGCCACAAATCTTGTTAATTGATCATTCACCCTCGCTAGAGTCGTCCCCATGGCTGATCCACAGATCGATCCCGCAGGGAACACGCAGCAGTTCAAGGCCTTCGCGCAGCGCCAGCAGGAGGAGGAGGCGGCCGCGCAGCGGAGCCCCGCCCTCCTCATCTCCGGGATCATCGTCGGCGCGATCGCGGTCGCGGCCATCATCTATCTCCTCGTCATCCGCTGAACGGGGGCGGCGGGCCGGAGGCTCGCCGTACGCACGCGCGATCCGAGGGCCCGCGCCCTCGGGGTTTTCGCGTGCCCGCGACGGGCGTCGCCGCCCCCGCCGGCACGCGGGTGGTCCACGGCCGTGCCGATCGGTCCACCCGGCCGTCCGGCCACGGGCGCGACGAGCGACGCGGAACCGGACGGGGGATGCTCCGCCGCCCCATCCGGGGCGGCCGTGCCGCCGCTCACCGGCGCGTGCGTGAGGGGGCGTGCGCCGGTGCGGGCGCGGGGCACGAGGTCCTGCACGGACCGGGCGGGCGAGCGGATAGCGTGGGGACATGCTCCGGACGCTGTTCCTGCCCCGGCTGCTCGTGCTCCACCTGCTGCTCATCGGGGTGCTCGTCTCGTTCACCCTGCTCGGGCGGTGGCAGCTCGGTGTCTTCGAGGAATCGGGACGGCCGGAGGCCGCCGCCGACCCGGCCCCGGTCGAGGTGACCACGCTCACCTCGGTGGGCACCGGCTTCCAGGTGGAGGCGATACGGCGGCAGGTGACCGCCGCGGGGACGTTCGAGGCCGACCGGCAGCTGCTCGTCGCGGACCGTACGGCGGACGCCGAGCGGCCCGGCGGGCGGGCCTCGCAGGGGCAGGGGTACTGGCTGCTCACCCCGCTCCGGCTCGCCGACGGCACCCTGATCCCGGTGGTGCGGGGCTGGGTGGCGTCGCCCGGCGACCCGGCGACGGCCGTGCCGGAGGGGCAGGTCACGGTCACCGGGCGGCTGATGCCCCCGGAGCCGAGCGACCGCATCCAGCGCACCGGCGCGCTGCCGCGCGGGCAGGTGGCGACGGTCACCACGTCCGAGCTGATCAACGTCTGGACCGGGGAGCGGGTGCGCAACGGCTACGTCATCGCGACCCGGCAGGTGGGCGGGGGCACGCCGGAGCCGCGGCTCGTCTCGGTCGCGCCGCCGACGGCCGAGCGCTCGTTCAACTGGCGCAACCTCGCCTACGCGCTGCAGTGGTGGATCTTCGCCGCGTTCGCCGTGTACATGTGGTGGCGCCTGGTCCGCGACGCCGTACAGGAGCGGCGGCGGCAGGGCGCGCAGGACGGCCCGCCGGACGACGAGCCCTCCGGGGAGGCGGACGCGGGCGGCCGTGCCGTCGCGCAGGCCGCCACCGCGGGTGACCGGCGGCCGGGGCCGGGCTGATCGCGCCCGGGGATGGCCCCGCCCGGCGGACCGACCGCCGCGCGGGGCGGATATGGTGTGACTCGTCCGCGAACAAGCCGTCCGGGTGCGGTCATGCACCGGACCCGTGATCAGCGAACAAGGTAGTGATCCGCCGTGGAATCCGCGCTCAAGTCGTTTCGCGTCATGGCCTACATCGTCGGCGTCATGCTGCTCGCCCTCGTCGCGGCGATGGTGCTCAAGTACGGCTTCGGCGAGGCCGCCGGCGTCGCGATCATCGGCCCGCTCCACGGCTTCCTGTACGCCATCTACCTGCTGGCCGCGCTGAACCTCGGGCTCAAGGCACGGTGGTCGTGGGTGTACCTGCTGGGTGTGCTCCTCGCGGGCACGATCCCGTTCCTGTCGTTCGTGGTCGAGCGCAAGGTCACCCAGCGGGTACACCGCGAGATCGCGGCCGCCTCGAGCTGATCAGCGGCCGATCTGCCGGCGCCGGATGCGCTTGAGCCGCGCCCGCTGCGACTCGTCGAGCATGAAGTAGACGGCGACCGGCCCGCCGAGCAGACCGAGCACGATCAGCCAGGCGAGCAGGTTCGGCAGCAGCCAGAGCGCGAGCAGGGACGCGATACCGGCGCCCAGGTAGTACTTCCCAATCGGCGACATATCCGGCCTTTCGTGTCGGGGGGTGACTCCCCGCCTGCCATTCTGGCCCGTCGCGGCGGGATCCGCGTCGCAGGCCCGGCACGCCCGGTCACCACCGGGCGGCCCGCGCGGCACGGTGTCCCGTCCGCGCCCGGTCCAACGCGGCACCGCCCGGGGAAGTTCCGGTGGAGCGCGCCATCCCGGCCATCCCCCTGGCCGCACCTTTGTGACCGGGGGCGTGACCAGGGGTACGGGTCAGGGCCGCTCGACCAGGGCGCTGCCGCCGCCCCGGCGGGCGGGCTCGGCGACCGCCCGGACCCGGCCGTGGCCGAGGAACTCCACCGCGGTCGCGGCGCCGATCTCCGGGGTGGTCGCGAACTCGTGGCCGAGCGCCGTGAGCGCGGGCCCGTGGGCGTCGATGAAGCCCTGCTCCGCCTGGGTCTGGGCGGTGTTGCGCTGGCTCGCCCGCGGCGCGGCGAGCGCGTCCGGCAGCGTCATGCCGAGGTCGAACCGGCCGACGAGGATCTGCAGCACGGTGGTGATGATCGTGGCGCCGCCGGGTGAGCCGACCGCGAGCACCGGGCGGCCGCCGGCGACGACGATGGTCGGCGCCATCGAGGAGCGCGGCCGCTTGCCGGGGCCGGGCAGGTTCGGGTCGCCCTCGGCCGGGCCGAAGGTGAAGTCGGTCAGCTCGTTGTTGAGCAGGAAGCCGCGGCCGGGCACGACGATGCCGCTGCCGCCGGTCTGCTCGATCGTGCTGGTGTAGGCGACGACGTTGCCCCACCGGTCGGCGACGACGAGGTTCGTGGTCTCCGGACCCTCGGCCTGCTCGGGCACGCCCTTCGGGGCGGGGCTCGGCGCGCCGGGGCACGGGTCGTAGTCGCCGTCCGGCACCCCGGCCGGGGCCGGGTGGGCCATGGCCCGCTCCCCGACCAGGCAGGCGCGCTCCTTGGCGAACTCGTCCGACAGCAGCTCGCGCAGCGGCACCCGCACGTGGCCGGGGTCCCCGACGTAGGCGTTGCGGTCGGCGAACGCCAGCCGGGACGCCTCCAGGTACTCGTGCAGCCCGACCGTGCCGAGCGCCTCGAGGATGTTGAGCGCCTCGCCGACCGTGGAGCCGCCCGAGGACGGCGGGGCCATGCCGTACACGTCCATGCCCCGGTACGACACCCGGGTGGGCGGGCGCTCGACGGCCCGGTAGGCGCGCAGGTCCGACCGCTCCAGGAGGCCGGGCCGTACCCGCCGGGTGGTGCCGGGGGCGACCGGGGGCCGCTTCACGGTGGCGACGATCTCCTCGCCGAGCCGCCCCTCGTACAGCCAGCGGGGGCCGTGCTTGCCCAGCTCCCGGTAGGTGCGGGCGAGGTCGGGGTTGCGGAACACGCTGCCCACCCTGGGCGGCCTCCCGCCGGGGAGGAACAGCCTCGCGGTCGAGGTGAACGCGGCGAACCGCTCGGCGTTCTGCGCGGTCTGGTCGTGGAAGGTCCGGTCGACGACGAAGCCCTTGGTGGCGACCTCGATCGCGGGCTCGAGCGCCCGGCGCAGCGAGATCGTGCCGAAGCGGCGCAGCGCGAGGTCCCAGGTCGCCACGGTGCCGGGCACGCCGACCGACAGGCCGCTGGTGACCGCCTCGTCGAACGGGATGGGCGCGCCGTTCTCCTGGAACGAGGTCGCGGTCATGCGGCGGGGCGCGGTCTCCCGGCCGTCGATGGTGTGCACCTTTCCGCGGCGGGCGTCGTAGTAGAGGAGGAAGCCGCCGCCGGCGAGCCCGGTCGAGTAGGGCTCGGTGACGCCGAGCACGGCCGCCGCGGTGACCGCCGCGTCCACCGCGTTCCCGCCCTTGCGGAGCACCTCGAGCGCCGCCCTGCTCGCGTCGTGGTCCACGGTGGCCACGGCTCCGCCGTACCCCTCGGCGACGGGTTGTTTGCCCGGCCCGCCCTTGGGCGGCGCCACGGCCGTGGCGGGCGGGGCGACGAGGGACACGACGAGGGTCGGGGCGGCGAGGAGGCCGACCGCCAGCGACGCGGAGCGTTTCACCCGGCACCTCCAATCCACGGGTCAGATCAGCATGACGCATGAAGTCAGGGATTTGGGATGCGTTGTCCGCATCCGGCCGGTGCCGGGGCTACTCCTTTACCGGTCGGGCGGGGGTAACCGAACTGTCACTGGTAGCGTCCGTTCGGTCACGTTACGGTGCCAAAGTCGGCATTCAGTCGCCCTGACGGAACGAAAGGTGCCATGTCCCCGCCGATCCGGTCCGGCCTCGTCCCATGGTGAGCGTGGACGCGCTGCCCCTCGCCCTCGGCGGCCTCGCCGCGGGCCTGCTCGCGGGCTCCGCCACGTGTACGGCGGTGCAGGGCGGGCTGCTCGTCGGGCTGGCCCGGCCGTCCGGCGCCGGGCGGGCCACGGGGTGCGGCGCGACGCCCGGGCACGGCACGGGATGCGGCCACGGGTGCGCTCCGGCGGTCTCGGACGGCCGGGTGGTGGCGGCGTTCGCCGCCGGGCGGTTCGCCTCGCACGTGCTCGCGGGCGCGCTGCTCGGCCTGCTCGGCGGCGCGGTACGGCTCGGCCCCACGCCGCGGGCCGTGCTGCTGGTCGCCGCCGGGGTCCTCGTCGTGGCCTTCGCCGCCCGCCTGCTGCGGCGGTCCCGCACGCGCGGCTCCCCCGCCCCTGACGCGGCGGGGTGCCGGGGCGTGCCCGCGGGCCGGGCTACGGGCCGGGCGCGGGCGCTCGCGCTGGGGGCGGCGACCGTGCTCGTGCCGTGCGGGACGACGCTCGGGGTCGAGGCGGTGGCGGTCTCCACCGGCTCGGCGGCGGGCGGGGCGCTGGTGATGGCCGCGTTCGCGGCCGGCAGCACGCCCGCGTTCGCCGTGCTCGGCCTGCTGCTGCGGCGGGCCGCCGCGACGAGGTTCGCCGCGATCGCGGGGGCGGTGGCGATCCTCGCCGGTCTGTGGACGATCGCCTCCGGGCTGCGCCTCGGCGGCTGGCTGCCCGAGCTCGGCACGCCCCCGGCCTCCGCGGCCACCGCGATGGTCCGGCCGGACGGGGTGCAGACGGTCACCGTCTGGGCCACGGCGGAGGGCTACCGGCCCGCCGTCGTGGTGCTCCGCGCGAACGTGCCCACCGAGGTCGTCTTCCGGGTCACCGACGACGCGGGGTGCGCCCGCACGCTCAGCCTCGAGGGCCGCGACCTCGCGCTCCCCGCGACGGTACGGCTGCCGCCGCGCCCGCCGGGGCCGCTGCGCTACGCGTGCGGCATGGGCATGTACCCCGGCGTGCTCCACTTCCGCTGACCCGCCGCCGGCCGGCCGCCGACCGGAATGTGCGATTACTCTGCGCGACCGAACCGTTACATGTCAATCTGAGGGCATGAGGTTGTGGGTGACTCCAGCGGCCCCGGACGGGAACGGCTCCGCGCCCGCCATCGCCGAGGCGGCACCGGCGGACGACGGCGAGGTCCGTGCCCCGGCGCCGCGCGCCACGGCCGCGGTGGCGGAGACGCGCTCCCCCGGACCGGCCGCCCCGGCGCCGCCCCCGCGGCGCCCGCCGTACGGCCCCGTGGACGGCACCTTGGCCGCGCCGGTCGGCACGGCCGAGGCCCGCCCGGCCGTACCGATCCCCCGCACCCCTCAACCGGAGGCGCCGCGCCCGGATCCGCCGCCCGGCGCGATGCCACGTCTGGATGCGCCGCCTGACGCGGCGCTCCGTCCAACTGCACCGCCTGACGCGGCGCAGTGGCCGGACCGGCGCGGGCGGCGGGACCACGCGGCGGAGGAGGAGTCGTTCGCCGACCTGCTGAAGGCGGCCCAGGCCGGTGACCCGCTCGCGGCGCACCGGATCGGCCGGGTGTACGCGCGCCGCGGCGATCCGATGTCCGCGCGGCTGTGGTGGGAGCGGGCGGCGCGGGCCGGGAACATCGACAGCGCGTTCAACCTCGGCGTCTGGCACGAGAAGCACGGCAGCCTCGAGGAGAGCTGCGGCTGGTACGAGGTCGCGGCCGCCGCCGGGGACCGGGAGGCCGCGGTCCACCTCGCCACGCTGCTGCTGGAGCACACCGGCGACGTGGCCGGCGCCCGCCGCTGGCTGGAGCGGGCGGCGCGGGCGGGCTCCCGGCACGCCGCGCGGCGGCTCGGGCTGCTGTGCGAGGAGGCCGGGGAGCTGCACGACGCCTACGAGTGGCACCGGGCCGCCGCCCTCGACGGCGACCTGAAGTCAGCGCACGACCTGGGGTTCCTCGCCTACACGGCGGGCGCGGAGGACCAGTCCCGGCAGTGGTGGGAGCACGCCGCGCGCGGCGGGCACATCGACGCCTGCTACCACCTCGGCCTGCTGCTGCAGGCGACCGGGGACCGGGAGCGGGCCGAGGCGACCTACCGGCTCGCGGTCGCGGGCGGCCACCTGCGCGCCGCCTCCCACCTGGGCGGGCTCGCGCTCGCCCGGGGGGACCTGCGCGAGGCCCGGGAGTGGCTGGAGCGGGCGGCCCGCGCGGGCCGGGTCGCCGACCAGCGGCTCGCCGCGTTCGTCTGCGTGGAGCTGGGGGACGCGGCGGCCGCGGCGCACTGGTTCGGCCGCGCCGCGGCGCGCGGCGACCCCGAGGCCGCCTACCACCTCGGGCTGCTGCTCATCGCGGAGCACGACGACGTGCACGGCGGCGGGCACTGGTTCCGGCGGGCGGCGGCACAGGGCCACCACCGGGCCGCGGTGGAGCTCGGCACGCTGCTCACCGCGCTGGGCCGTACCGCCGAGGCCGAGCGGTGGCTCGCGCACACGCCCGCACCGGTCTGCGCCCCCACGGTCGACCCGGAGCCCGCGGCACGCGCCGAGCTCGCCGCCGCGGCGGCCGGGAGGCGCGGCGAGCCGATCGACCCGGACGACCTCGTGGAGATCCTCGGCACCTGGGAGCACGTGGCGCGGCGGTTGCGCGAGCCGGACGCGGCGCGGTGGCTCGCCGACCGGGACGACCGGCACGCCGCCGCGATCGAGTGCCTCGACGCGCTGCGCACCACGCTGCTGTGCCCGGGCAGCGCGCCGTGGCCGACGGCCGCCGAGGTCCGCCGGGCGCTCCGCGTCGCCCGCGAGCTGCGCGCCCGGCTCAACCCGAACTGACCCGTCCGGCCCGGCCGGGCCACGAATACGACCCGGCCGGGCCGGACCTTGCCGGCCTGCCCCGGGCCGGCCGGGGCGCCGCCTGACCGTGTCCCAGGCAGAGCGAATGGCCTGACCCGGTGTCAGGCGGCGAGCACCGTCTCGACGGGGGTGCAGGGCAGGCCGTGGGCCTCGGCGACCGGCGGGCTGGTGAGCACGCCGTCATGGGTGTTCAGGCCGAGGGCGAGGGCCGGGTCGGCGCGCAGCGCCTCGCGCCAGCCGAGGTTCGCGAGCCGCACCGCGTACGGCAGGGTCACGTTGGTGAGCGCGTACGTCGAGGTGTGGGCGACCGCCCCGGGCATGTTCGCCACGCAGTAGAACAGCGAGCCGTGCACCGGGAAGACCGGGTCGTCGTGGGTGGTCGGCCGGGAGTCGGCGAAGCAGCCGCCCTGGTCGATGGCGATGTCGACGAGCACCGAGCCCGGCTTCATCGCGGCCACGAGCTCGTTGGGGACGAGCTTGGGCGCCTTGGCCCCGGGGATGAGCACCGCGCCGACCACCAGGTCGGCGGTGGGCAGCTCGCGCTCGATCGTGTACCCGGTGGAGACCAGCGTGCGCAGCCGCCCCCGGTAGATCTCGTCGATGTGGCGCAGCCGGTCGAGGTTGACGTCGAGGATGGTCACGTCCGCGCCCATGCCGACGGCGATCTGGGCCGCGTTCAGCCCGGCCACGCCCCCGCCGATCACCACGACCTTCGCCGGGGCGACCCCGGGCACGCCGCCGGGCAGCACGCCGCGCCCGCCGTTGACCCGCATGAGGTAGAAGGCGCCGACCTGGGTGGCGAGCCGTCCGGCCACCTCGGACATGGGGGCGAGCAGCGGCAGCGTCCTGCCCTTCTGCACCGTCTCGTACGCGATCGCGGTGACCTTCCGCTCGAGCAGCGCGTCGGTGCACGCGCGGGACGCGGCGAGGTGCAGGTAGGTGAACAGCACCTGCCCCTCGCGCATGCGCCCGTACTCCTCGGCGACCGGCTCCTTGACCTTGAGGATCATCTCCGCCTCGGCCCACACGTCGTCCGCGCGGTCCCGCAGCTTCGCACCTGCGGCGGCGAAGTCCTCGTCGGTGATGTGCGAGCCGAGTCCCGCGCCGCGCTCGATGCTGACCTCGTGTCCGTTCCGGACGAGCTCGTGCACTCCGGCGGGGGTGATGGCGACGCGGTACTCGTGGGGCTTCACCTCGGCGGGCACACCGATCTTCATTGGCCGGGTCCTTTCGTGTCCGGCCGGGCGGCGCGCCGTTGCGCCGGCCGCGGCCACATGCCGATGACGATGCCGTGGACAGGTGCCGTGCGTAAACGTTTCCGGATACTCGACCGTAGGTCGACGTCGAACGTTGACGATGAGGTGACAATTCGGTTATCTCGCACCGGGGGTGGACGTACCGGTCATTTGTGCTAGCGGTCCACGACCGGGCCGCCGCCGCCCGCGCCAACGGCGATCATCGCAGGTCAGGCGGGTTCCCCGGGTGCGCGGCCGAACGGCCCGGACGCGGCGGAACGGTTGACCGCGGAATCCGACAGGCCACGCGCCGCGTACCGCCGGCGCCGCGGCCGGACACCGTCGGTTGATCGTTTATCGGCAAGAAATCCGTCAGGCGCGACCGGGCACGGCCCGGCCACACCGGCGTCGCCCACCCGCGTGTGATCCAATAAAAGAACACGAGAAACGAGATAACGGAGTGACCGTTGACTCCCGAGGAGATCGAGAACGCCGTCGCGGCGGGCATGCCGCGTGCGGTCGAGGACCTCAAGCGCCTGGTCGCCATCCCGTCGGTGGCCTTCCCGGGCCACCCGGCGGAGCCGGTGCTCGCCGCCGCCGAGGCCGTCGAGGAGCTGCTGCGTTCCGCCGGCCTGCCCCACGTACGGCGCATCCCGGTCGAGGGCAGCTTCCCGGCCGTGTACGGCGAGGCCCCGGCGCCCCCGGGCGCGCCCACCGTGCTGCTGTACGCCCACTACGACGTGCAGCCGGCCGGGGACCCGCGGCTGTGGCGCACCCCGCCGTTCGAGCCCACGCTGATCGACGGCCGCCTGTACGGCCGGGGCGCGGCCGACGACAAGTCCGGCGTCATCTCCCACGTCGCCGCCCTGCGCGCGTTCCAGGGCCGCTTCCCGGTCGGCATCAAGGTGCTGATCGAGGGCCAGGAGGAGTACGCCGGGGAGCGCCTTGAGGCGTTCATCGAGGCGAACCCCGAGCTCGCCCGCGCCGACGCGATCATCGTGGCGGACACCGGCAACCCGAAGGTCGGCGACCCGGCGGTCACCACCTCGCTGCGCGGCCTCGCCGCCTTCACCATCGAGGTCCGCACGCTCAAGGAGGCGATGCACAGCGGCCAGTTCGGCGGGCCCACGCCGGACGCGCTCGCCGCGCTGATCCGCATGCTCGCCTCGCTGCACGACGACAACGGCGACATCCGGGTGCCCGGCCTGCCCCGGGGCACGTTCCTCGGCACCGGCCCGTCGGAGGAGGAGTTCCGCAAGACCGCGGGCGTGCTCGACGGGGTGCGGCTCGTCGGCTCGGGCAGCCTCGCCGACCGCCTGTGGTCCTCCTACGCGATCACCGTCACCGGCATCGACGCGCCGAGCGTCGCCAACGCGGTCAACGCGGTGCAGCCGGTCGCCCGGGCCCGGGTCACCGTGCGGGTCCCGCCCGCGGGCGACCCCAAGACCGCGGTGGAGGACGTGATCGACCACCTGCGCCGGGTCACCCCGTGGGGGGCGAAGGTCGCGATCGACGACGTGGTGCTCGGCTCGGGCTTCCTCGCGATCCCGGGCGGCACCGCGCGCGGCGCGCTCAACCGGGCGATGGAGCGCGCGTACGGCAGGCCGCCGCGGGACATCGGCGCGGGCGGCTCGATCCCGCTCGTGGCGATGCTCGCCCGGCTCTTCCCGGTGGCCGAGATCCTGCTGTTCGGCGCGGAGGACGACGGCGCCTCCATCCACGCCCCGAACGAGCGGGTCGACCTGGAGGAGCTGCGCCGCACCATCCTCACCGAGGCCCTGTTCCTCGCCGAGTACGCCGGCGCCGCGGTCCCCGGCCGCTGACGCGGGCACGGCCACGGCGCCCGGCGGCCGAGGTCCGGCCGTGCCGTACCGGCGGGCGTGCCGTGTCTCCTCGTGTCACCCCCGTGACACGAGGAGACACGCCCGTACGGCCGGTCAGGACCGGGCGTGCGCCGCCGAGCGGCGGCCGCGCAGCACGACCACCACGCCGACGACGAGCAGCAGCAGGCCGGTGACGAGCAGCGCGACCGGGATGCGGGTCTTCAGCATCAGGATCTGGTTCTTGGCGTCGGTCGCGGTGCGCACCATCTCGTCCACGCTCTCCGGCGTGTACGTGGCGGTGGCGATGAGCGCGGGCTTGCGCTCCACGCCGTCGGTGGTCTTCAGCACCTCGTGGCGGCGCTGCTCCTGCTTGACCGGGGCGCCGCTCACCGGCTCCACCCAGTAGATGATGCGGGCGTCGTACCAGCGCTCGATGCGGACGTCGCCGGACTTGTCGATGCCCATGGCCTTCGCCGGCGCGTCGAACTCGTCGATCTTCGTGGCCGGGATGTTCTGCTCGTACCGGTAGACCGGGAGGCCGTCCACGACCTCCTCGCCGGCGAAGTGCGCGTCGAACGCCCTGCGGGTGTTGGTGTTGAACACCTTGTAGGTCTTCTTCTCCGCGTTGAACGGGAAAAGGAAGATCTGGCCGCTCGGCGCGACCGGCTCGTCGTCGACGTTCGCCCCGCAGCAGTTCACGCCCTCCCCCGTGTACTTGTTGAACGCGCTGCGGAACCGCGTCAGCACGATGCCCGACCGGTTGTTGGTGGTGTCGTTCACCGAGGTGAACTGGTCCCACACGACCCGGTCGCCCTTCGCCTCCCGGACGTCGCCCTTGGTGGTGACGGTGATGTTGAGCGTGCCCTTGAGCACCTTCAGGTCCGCCACGCTGAAATACTCCGCGTCGTTCGCCTGGAGCGTGGTGACGCGGTACTGATCAGCGGGAGCGGCGATCAGCTTGTCGGCGACCTGGAACCGCATCAGCGGCGCCAGTGTCGCGAGGAACGCCCCAAGTCCTACGAGCACGATCCCGACGACGCGGCCCATCGTTTCGCTCCTCCTGGGGGTGCGGGGGTGGGGGACAAGGGCTGGACAGCGTACCGTCCAGAACTTGAAACATTATTCCACTCAAGGGCTGTTGGTACGCTTTCCGACAAGTGTCACGAGGACAGGAGAACGTGGCCGAAACAGGTTCCAGGCGCGCGCCGGTGAAACGCGTCGCCGTCACCGCCGACCCCCATATCGACGCGCTCGACGGCGTGCGGGCGATCGCCGCGTTCGCGGTCCTCACCTTCCACGTCGCCATCGAGTCCGGCGCCGCGCTCGGCGACGACTTCTTCACCGGCCTGCTCGCGCGCGGCGACGTCGCCGTACCGATTTTCTTCACCCTGTCCGGGCTGCTGCTCTACCGCCCCTGGGCGACCGCCGCGCTCACCGGCGCCCCGGCCCCCGACGTCCGGGCCTACCTGGTACGGCGGGCGCTGCGCATCCTGCCCGCGTACTGGCTGGTCGTGGCCGTGGCGATCACGTGGTGGTCGCGCGACCGGGCCGGCGACCCGGGCACCTGGCTCGTCCTGCTCACCCTCACCCAGACCTACCACCCCGACCCGTGGTGGGTGGGGCTGGGGCCGAAGGGCCTGGCGCAGATGTGGAGCCTGTGCGTGGAGATGGCGTTCTACCTGCTGCTGCCGCTGCTCGCGGCCGGCCTCGCCGCGTTCGCCCGGCGGGCCGGGGACGACGTGGGCCGCCGCGCCCGGCGGCTGCTGCTCGGCCTCGCCGCGCTCGCCCTCGCCTCCCCGGTCACCGTGGTGCTCAGCCACCACCCGGCCTACCTGCCGCACCTCAACAGCTGGCTGCCGCGCTCGATGGCCTACTTCGCCTGCGGCATGGCGCTCGCCGTGGTGCTCGCCTGGGCGGCGGCCGACCCCTCCCCCGGCAACCCGGCCCGGCGGCTGCGCCGCTCGGTCGCCGCCGCCCCCGGTACGGCGTGGCTCGTCGCCGCCCTGGCGTACGCGATCGCGATCACCCCGGTGACCGGGCCGCGGTTCACCGGCGTCGAGGGGGTGTGGCCGGGCCTGTTCGAGACCCTGCTCTACGGGACCGTGGCCGTCTGCCTCGTGGCCCCGGCCGCGATGCTGCCCCGGCCGGGCGCGCTCGTCGGCCGCATCCTCGGCAACCGGGTCATGCGGTGGCTCGGCCGGATCTCCTACGGCGTGTTCCTGTGGCAGTTCGTCACGCTGTACGGCTGGTACGAGTTCACCGGGCAGCCGTCGTTCACCGGGAACTTCCCCGGCAACCTCGCCGCGGTGGCCGCGATCACGATCGTGCTCGCCGCGGTCACCCACCGGCTGGTGGAGGAGCCCGCCCGCCGCCTCGGCCGCCGCGTCACCGCGCGGCTGCGCCACCGGGAGCGGCCGGCCGTACCGTCCGGCGGGCCCGTCCCGGCCGCGCCCCGGTACGTGAAGTCCGAGCACGTGAACAGGAGCAGCAGTGGAGCCCTCTCCTGAGCCCTTCCGCGCCACGTTCGGCCGGTCGGTCCGGCTGCTGCGGGCGTTCCGCAAGGAGCAGACCGATCCGGACTTCTTCTACGGCCTGCTCGCCCGGGACACCGTCGCCCAGCTCGCCACCTACACCGAGCTGGCCGGGGCGCTCGTGTGCGACGTCGGCGGCGGGCCCGGGTACTTCACCGAGGTGCTGCGCGCCCGCGGGGCCCGGCCGCTGTGCGTCGACGTCGACCTCGGCGAGCTGATGGCGCGCGACGGCGTGGTGCCCGAGGGGGCGGTGCTCGGCAGCGCGCTGGCGCTGCCGCTGCGCGACGCCACGGTCGACGTCTGCTTCTCCTCCAACGTGCTCGAACACGTGCCCGACCCGTGGCGCATGGCCGGCGAGATGGTGCGGGTCACCCGGCCCGGCGGGGTCGTGTACCTGTCGTTCACCAACTGGCTGTCGCCGTGGGGCGGGCACGAGACCTCGCCCTGGCACTACCTGGGCGGCCACCGCGCCGCCGCCCGGTACACCCGGAGGTACGGCCGCCGCCCCAAGAACCGGTACGGCGAGAACCTGTTCCCGGTGTCGGTCGCCGCCGCGCTGCGCTGGGCGCGCCGCCGCGCCGACGTCGAGGTGCTCGACGCCAGGCCGCGGTACCACCCGAGCTGGGCCACCTGGGTGGTGCGGCTACCGGGACTCCGCGAGATCGTGACCTGGAACCTGTTGCTGGTCCTGCGCCGCCGCTGAGCCGCCGGCCCGCCGCCGACCGGTCCACCAGGCGGCGAGCACGGCGAGCGGGGCGAGCGCGAGGAGCACGGGCGGCAGCACGTCCCGGACGAGGATCGCCCAGGAGCGGAACCCGTTCGCCTCGGCGGCGAGGATCTCCACGTCGAGCGGGTCGGTGGCCAGGTCGGCCTCGAACGCGACGAGGCGGTCCACCCCGTCGGCGGTGCGCAGGGTGTCGCGCCGCTGCTCGCGCACCTGCACCGGCAGCCCGCTCTCCGGCTCCACCCACAGCGTCCGGGTGATCGCGACGTACCGGGACACGGGCACGAAGCCGCCCGCGCCCTCGCCCCGGTTCCCGGCGCCCCTGCCCGCCGATCTCCCCTTCTTCGCCGGCTTCTTCTTCCGGCCCTGGTCGAGGCCGAGCGCCTCGGCGGTGTACACGTCCGGCAGGTCCTCCACCCGCACCGGGCCCGCGGTGGCGGTGTACCGGTACACCGGCAGGCCCGCCACAGTGTCCTCGCCCGCGAAGCGCAGCGTGACCTGCCGCCGCAGCACCGGGTCGTACATCGGGTAGTCACGCCTGTCCGCGCCGAACGGCAGCCGGAAGGCGAGCCCGCTCTGCCGCGCGCCGGGGACGTCGTCCACGTACGACTCGCAGCAGTCGACGATCATGCCGGTGCGGCGGTCGAACGCGGTGCGGCGCTCGTGGTAGTCGATGCGCTGCCCGAACTCCGTCTCCACGCTGGAGAACTCCACCCACACCGCGGTGCGCTCGTCCCCCGCCCCGGGGTCGCCGAGCAGGGTGGTGGTGGCGGTGACCGGCACGCCGCGGCGCACCTCGAGCGTGGCCGGGTCGAGGAAGCTCGCGTCCCGGTCGGCCAGGTGGTGGATCCGGTTCTGCTCCAGCGGCAGCACGAGCGCGCCGGGGTAGACGAGGGTGCGCAGCAGCACCGCCATGGTGGCGAGGAACGCCGCGGCGGCGAGCAGCGCCGTCCGCGCCCCCCGGCCCCCCGCGCGGACCTTCCCGGACCCGCTCATCGCGGCGCCTCGGCGTGCGACGGATCCGCCGGTGCGTCGCCCGGCCCGGAGGCGTCCGCCGGGGCCTGCGGGGCCGCCGGGCGCGGCGCGGGCCGCGGGCCGTCGCCGGGCACGGCCGCGACGATCCCGCCCAGTACGGCGAGGCAGAGCAGCTCGGGCGCGAGACCGGCCCACGGCGCGATCCCCGCCGAGGCGCCGAAGGCCGCGCTCAGCCCGGCGAGGGCGAGCAGCGCGGCGGGCGTCCAGGGCGACAGCAGCGCGCGGGCGAACCGGTGCAGCGGGCTGCCGTCGATGGCGTGCTGGGCCGAGCGCACCCGCCGCGCCCACCACACGGCGAGGGCCACGAGCGTGACCACGGCCGCCCCGGCCACGCCGCCGGTCCACAGGCCGGCGAGCGGCGCGAGCGGCCACGCCCACCGGACGCCGATGCGGGCGGCGCCCACCGGCGCGGGCCGCCGCCCGCGGCGGCCGGGGACGAGCGCGAGCACGACGACCGTGAGCACGAGGCCGAGCCCGGCGAGCAGCGCCACGCGGTAGGCGGGCTCGGGCTCGTAGCGCAGCTCGACGGTGCCGGAGGCCCCGGCGGGCAGCACCCACGCCTGCCGCCACCCGTCGAGCCGGGCCGGGGCGAGCCGGGTGCCGCCGAGGTAGGCCTGCCAGCCCGCGTTGTGGTTCTCGTTGACCACGAGGTAGGCGGGCGACGAGGCGGACGGCGCGGCCACCCGCAGCCGACGCTCCTGCGGCCCCCAGGCGAGCACCGTGGCCGCGGCGGCCCGCACGGTCCCGGTGCCGGACGCGGCCGCGGACGCCGTGCGCGCCCCGGGCGCCCGGTCGGCCCGGGTCAGCACGACCGAGCGCACCCGGTACGGGTCGGTGGCCGCGGCGGTCACCCGCGCCGAGCCGGGCGAGAGCCGTACCCGGGCGCAGGCGGCGAAGCCGAGCGGGCGGCCGTTGAGCACGTCGTCGAGGGTGCCGTCGACGATCCGGGTCTGCACGGTGCGCCCGCCGACGGTGAGCGTGGGCCCGAACCCGCACGGCAGCCGCAGCGGGACGTCGCCCGGTGGGCCGAGCGGCCGTACCCCGGGGATGGTGATGTCGGCGACCTCGACCGCGCGGGACGCCGCCGCGGTGAACTCGATGCGCAGCCGCCGCACGGTCATCTCCGGGAAGTGGATCCACCCGTCGCCGCCCACCCAGGCCTGCACCGCGTGGGTGTCGGTGCGGATCGTCACCTTCACCGGCGGCTTGCCGAGGTGCGAGTCGGGGAAGAGCAGCCGGATCTCCGAGACGCGGCGGTCGCGGCCGAGGTCGATGTCGAGCGCGGGCCGCCGGTCGGCCGGGTCGGCGTACCAGATCGTCTTCAGGTCGCCGTCGAACGCCGCCCGGCCGAGCGCCGCCGGGTGGCCGGTCGCGGTCGAGGACGCGGTGACGTGCGGGTAGATCTTCGGCAGGTTGACGATCCGGTCGGCGGTGGCCGGGTCGGTGAGCACCGCCCGCCCGGTGACCGCCCGGGTCTCCTCGTGCGGCACCGGGAACGTGCGGTCGAACCCGTACCCGTCCTCGCGCAGGATCTCCAGCCGCTGCGAGCAGGACCAGGACGACGAGCCGCGCATGCAGGCAGGCGCGCCGTCCTGCGCGGCCAGGAGCACGACGTCCGCCGTGCCGTCCCCGGGCAGGCCGGGCACCGCGAGCGTGCGCTCCGGGCGCACGCCCGGCAGCGTCACCTCGGTGACGCCGACCCGGCCGCCCGCGCCCGGCGTGCCCCGCCCGGCGACCTTGGTGACCCGGATGCGCAGCCGCCGGGTCGGCCCGGCGGGCGGCTCGACCCGCTGCGGCGCGTCGGTCGGCAGCACCGCCACCCGCCGGGTCCCGGCGTCGGTCTCCAGCGCGATCTCGGTCACCGCCGGGCCGATCAGGTTCCGCTCGAAGGCGATCTCCAGGTACGGCAGGCGGGTCGGGGCGGTGAACTCGACCTGCAGCCACTCCCCGACCGGGCCGCGCCACCCGTCCGAGCGCCAGCTCGTGCGCCGGTCCCCGTCGAACGCCGCGTACGGCTGCCGCCCCGGCTCGCGGATCGCGGGCGGCGCGGTGACGTCGGAGGCGGCGGAGGAGGCGGTGATCGCGGCGACGCCGAGCAGCCGGGCCGCGGCGGCGGCCTTCGACCAGTTCGGGTCGAGCAGGTCGGTGGTGCGCGCGGCCTCCCCGGCCGGCAGCGTGGCGCCGGCGCTGCGCCGTACGTCGCCGTAGACGAGGTCGCGGCGGCGCAGCGTGTCGGTGAGCACGGTGCGCGCGTCGAGCGTCTCCGGGGCCCCGGCGTCGTCGCCGAGCAGCACCGGCGCGTCGTCGGTGAGCACCCCGGCGTCGGCGAGGTCGAGCACGCCCTCCGGCGATCCGGCGGCCCGCACCGCCGCCCCGGCGGGCAGCACCGCGGCGACCGGCGCGGGGTCCGGCACCTCGTACACCTCGAGCGCGCGGTAGGGCTGGTCCCACCAGCCGGAGGCGATGCCGCCGGACCGCTCGCCGACGAACGGGCCGAACTCGGCGACCCGCCGCAGCCCGCCGGAGTCCTCCAGCGCCTGGTGCACCCGGGCGGGCCAGGCGGTGCCGAGCGTGTCCCGGGCGAGGTCGTTGCGCACCAGCAGGTAGCGCACGCCGATGCGGCGCAGCGCGAGGGTGATCCCCGCCGAGCCGGTGCCGTTCGCGATGCGCTCGTCGATCGCCTGGAGCAGCCGGGCGAGCCCGGCCGAGCCCCACGGCACGTTCGAGTGG
Organism: Thermopolyspora flexuosa; assembly: GCF_006716785.1. NCBI lineage: Bacteria > Bacillati > Actinomycetota > Actinomycetes > Streptosporangiales > Streptosporangiaceae > Thermopolyspora > Thermopolyspora flexuosa. The sequence goes on from NZ_VFPQ01000001.1 coordinate 4,114,221, forward strand.
GTCGCCCAGCGCGCGGTGAGCAGCATCTGCATCGGCTCGTCGAGCGGGCGGCCCCACTGGTACTCGCCGCGCTTGGAGCCCGGCACGACGAGCACCATGTGCTCCCCCGCGTTGCGGTTGAGCCAGGCGGCCGCGTCCCGCCAGTACGACGGCAGGTCGGGGAACGGCCCCGGCGGGGTGACCCCGGCGGTGGCGACGGGCGCGAGCGCGCAGACCACCGCGGCGGCGGCGAGCACCGCCGGACCCGGCAGCGCCACCCGCGGCCGGGCCGGGTGCGGCAGCAGCGGCGGCAGCGCGGCGAGGCCGAGCGCGAGCGGCAGCCGGATCAGCGCGTCGAACTTGTGCAGGTTGCGGAACGGGGCGAGCACCCCGTCGAACGCGTCCCGGACCTGCTCGGCCCACGGGAAGGCGAGCGTGCCCGCGTGCCCGGCCGTCACGATCGCCACCCCGGCGAGCACGCACAGCGCGAGGAACGTCCGCTCCGGGGTGTCCCGGCGCAGCAGCCCGGCGAGGCCGAGCGCGGCCACGGCCGCGGTGGCCGCGACCAGCCACGGCCGGGTGGCCTGCTCGTAGGCGGCGGGCAGCCACGGCATGCCGTTCTCCACCAGGTGGGCGAGCCAGCTCGAGGTGCCGCGCAGCACGTTGAGCAGCGAGGTGACGCCCGTGGTGGCCTCGGCGGTCTCGATGAACGGCAGGAACGAGAAGATGTACCGGCCGAGCAGCAGCAGCGGCACCAGCCACCACATGGAGACCGCGGCGACGCACCCGAGCCACCAGGCGAGCAGCGCCCGCTTGCGCGGCCCCGCGGACCGGGTGAGCAGGTAGAGGCCGGGCACCACGAGTACGGCGAGCTCGGCGGCGGCGTTCACCCCGCCGGCGAACGCGAACGCCACGGCGGACAGCGCGGCGGCCCGGCGCGGGCTCGTGCCGTCGTCGCGCGAGCCGTACACCAGCGGCAGCAGGATCCACGGCAGCACCGCGCTCGGCTGGAACTCCGAGGAGTTGAACCCGATGAGCGCGAGCGCGTGCGGGGCGAGCGCGTAGCCGAGCCCGGCGAGGACGCGGGTGCCCGGGGTGCCGACGCCGAGGGCGCGGGCGAGCCGCTCCGTGCCGAGGAACGCGGCGCACAGCACGAGCGTCATCCACAGCCGCTGGATCGCCCACGCGGGCACGCCGACGGCGTCCAGGACGACGTAGAACGGTCCCATCGGGAACAGGTAGCCGTACGCCTGGTTCTGCAGGTGGCCGAAGTAGGCGTCGTCCCACAGGTGGAGGGCGCGCTCCAGGAAGCCGAGCGGGTTGACCGCCATGTCCATCTTGGTCTCGGAGATCAGCATCCCGGGCGCGGTGTTGAACGCGATCGCGCCGAGCAGCAGGCAGCCCGCGAGCAGGCGCAGGCGGTGCCGTAATGCGGCCTCCGGCCGCTCGTGCCGGAACGCGGCCTCCGGCCGCATGTCCGGGGCGCGCCGGTCGGACCCGGCCGTCCTGCGGGCACGGAACCGGGCGGCGAGGGCTGCGGCTTTGGTGGCGAGGCTCAAGGCGCGCTTCTCTGCCGGCTCAGAGGGGGTTTCGGGTCATTGCGGTCTCGCGGGGAGCGAGGTGGAACCGTGTTTTCCGAGCGTGTCCGCGCTTGTCCAGCTCTGCGGCTATCAGCTGGGTCATCCTAGCGCCGGTACGGCCCCAGGTGAACCGGTTTGCCCAGGCCCGGCATGCCTCCTGCACCTCGGCCCGCCGGGCCGGGTCCGCGAGCTCGTCCAGCGCCCGGGCGACCACGTCGGCGAGCCGCTCGCCGTCGCGCACCAGCCAGCCGGTCTCGCCGTGCCGTACCGAGTCGCGCAGGCCCGGCACGTCGTAGGCGACGGTGGGCACGCCGAGCGCGGCGGCCTCGATCACCGTCAGGCCCCAGCCCTCGAACTCGGATGCGGTGACGTTGAGCCGGGCGGTGCCGAGCACGGCGTTCTTCTCCGGCTCGGCGAGGAAGCCGTGCAGGTGCACCCGGTCGGCGACGCCGAGCTCGCGGGCGCGCGCGGCGAGCCGGTCCCGTTCCGGGCCGCGGCCGACCACGTGCACCCGCAGGTCCGGCCAGCGGTCGCGCAGCTCGGCGGCGAGCTCCACCACCCGCTCGACCCGCTTGTGGCCGACGAGCCGGCCGAGGTACGTGATCACCGGGTCGCCGGGCGGCGCGGCGGGCTCGGCGACCGGGCGGGCGGCGGGGCCGCCGTTGTGGATGATCTCGATTGGCGCGATCCAGCGCAGCCGTTCGCGCAGCTGCCTGCGGGAGGACTCGGAGACGGTGACGGTGGTGCAGCGGCGGTAGAGCAGCCGGGCGACCGGCCCCTCGATGAAGCAGCCGAGCCGGGCGACCGGCCGCGGGAAGAAGGCGTGGAACTGCCGGTCGTGCACGTGGTGCACGACCACGATCACCGGGGTACGGCGGGGCACCACGAGCGGGGCGAAGAACGGGATGCCGTTCATGCAGTCGATCACGACGTCGAACCGGCGGCGGTTGAGCAGCAGCCACAGCGGCACGAGCAGGTAGACGAGGAAGCGGTTGCCCATGCGGCGCAGCTCGATGCCGTCGCGCCGCTCGGCCCGGGGCTGGCCGGGCTCGCGGCTGGTGGCGAAGTGCACCGTGGCGCCCTGGCCGACCAGGTGGCGGGCGACCTGCCAGGCGTACTGCTCGGCCCCGCCGGCGACCGACTGCAGCGGCTCGCGGAAGTTGAGCAGGGCGACGCGCACGCCCGCGAGCGGCCGGTCCGGCGGGGCGTCGGGCGTGCCGGAGGATGCGGAGGAGGGTGCCGCGTCCGGGGCGGCGACGGCGGGCCGGCCCGTGGCGGACGGTGGCGCCGCCGGTCCGGGCTCACCTTCCGCGTACCGTGCGACCACGTCGTCTCCTCACACCGCGCTACACGTCATCTCCCTCGGCCACGTCCCGCTCGCCGGCGCCGGGACGGCCGCGCGAGGGCGACGCCGGTCCGGCCGGACCCGGTCACCTGCTGCCGTAGTTGTACAGCGGCCGGTCCGGCGGCTTGGGGGTGGGCGAGGCGACGTTGACGACGGCCACGGAGGCACCGACCGCGAGCACGGCTCCGGCGATCAACGCGGCGAACACCCGCAGCATCGCGACCTCTCCTTTCGCCGGGCGCACCGGAAATTAGAACGTGATCCAGGTCACAGCGTAAAGATCCTATCAAACCGTGTCCTGAAACTTACCGTGCAGTATGACGTGAGATTAGGCGTTTTCCCAAATCACAGCCGTACCAGGGTGAGTTCCGGTCCGGCATGAACCACGGTTCCGCCCGGCAGCCGTGACTGAAACCTGTTACGGTCCGGCCCGCTGATGAGCACGTACCGCACGCCGCGCGCCCGCAGCGCCGCGGTGACCGGGCCGTCCCCGGCGAGCAGCGCCCCGATCGCGCGGGCCTCGGGGTCCTCGCCCGCGACGCGCAGCTCGCCGCCGCCCGGCAGGCCCACGGTGAGCGCGTCGTTCCACAGCACCCGCCGGGCGAACATCTTCACCGCCGGGTCGAGCGTCACCCGCCCGCCGTTCCACGCGAACGCCCGGTGCGCGCCCCACGGTAGCGACAGCAGCGCCCCCGGCGCCGGGTCGTCGTTCACCAGCGCCTGCACCCGCCGCCACTCCGCCGGGTACGGCACCGCGTCGAGCCGCCCGAACGCGCCCCAGGCCGCGCCCGGCAGCACGAGCACCGGGGCGAGCAGCACCACCACGGCCACCGGCCAGACCGGGGCCGGGCGCCGCCCTCTGGCGGGCGCGGTGACGCGGGCGGCGAGCAGGCCGAACCCGGCCGCCACGAGCAGCGCCAGCGGCGCGAGGTAGGCCTGGCCGTCGCGCAGCGGGCCGAACCCCGGCCACCAGGCGATCAGCGTGCGCGGCAGGCCGGGCAGGTACGCCCCGGCGAGCGCCACCGCGAGCCCGGCGGCCGCGGCGGCGAGCAACCCGGCCCACCAGGCCGGACGCGCCGCCCGGGTGCGCCCGGCCCACAGGTAGGCGGCGATCGCGGCGAGGCACAGCGCGAGCCGGGCGGTCGCGGGCGGCCACTCCCCCTGGCCGGGCACCTCCGCCTCGGCGTTCCAGATCCCGCCGAGCGCGAGCAGGCTGCCCGCCGTGCCGTACGGCCCGTCGGCCCGGGCGGCGAACGCGTCCACCCCGGCCGGGTCGGTGGACGCGCCGGAGAGCAGCGCGGGCACCGCCCACGGCAGGCAGTACGCGGCGATCACCCCCGCCGCGGCGGCCGTGGCACGCCAGGAACGGCCGGGCCGGGTCGCGGCGACCGCGAGCACGGCGGGCGCGGACACCAGCATCGCCTGGAAGCCGCCGGCCGCGGCGGGCAGCAGGGCGAGCGCGAGCCGCCCGGTCCCGCCCCGGGCCGCCGCGCGCACCGCCCACGGCAGCCCGGCGTAGCCGAGCAGCAGCGCCCACTGGCCGAGCAGCAGCCGCTGGGCGAGGTAGGCGTTCCACGCGTACAGCACCGCCGCGGCGAGGCGCGGCACGAGGCGGCCGCCGGGCACGAGCGCGGCCGCCCCGGCCGCGGCGAGCACGAAGATCCCCAGCAGGATCGCCTTCTGCACCAGATCGGCGGGCAGCACCCGCGCCGCGGCCGCCAGCAGCAGGTCGCTCGGCACCGACCGGGGGAACCCGCCCGAGGGCCAGGCGAGCGGCGGGTCCGGCACGACCACCATGTCGTACCGGAGTGTGAACCCGGGCCCCAGCGCGGGCCCGAGCGCCGCCACGCCCAGCACGAGCCCGGCGAGCGCGGGCGCCAGGGCGCGCGGCGCGGCGCGCCACCGCTCCCTGCTCGCCGGGCGGGCGGGGCTCACGTCACCTGCCGGGTTCCGGGTCGCGCGGCAGCCCCAGCATGCGCTCGCCGATGATGTTGAGCTGCACCTCGGTGGTGCCGCCGTAGATGGTCATGGCGCGGCTGGCGAGGATCGCCCGGTTCCAGAACCCGGCGTCGCCGAGCTTGACGTCCGCGGCGGTCGCCGCGGCCGGGCCGAGCAGGCTCACCGCGCACTCGGCCACCCGCTGCGCGTGCGAGGTGGACAGCAGCTTGCGCACCGACGCGTCCGCGCCGGGCTCGGTCCCGGCGAGCTGCCGCAGCGTGACCCGCAGGCTGAGCGCGGCGATCGAGTGCGCCTCGCAGACCACGGCGGCGAGGTCCTGGCGCTCGGCCGGGGTGAGCTCGCGGCCGAGCCGGGAGCACAGGCCGAGCAGCTCGCGCAGGCTCGCCCCGGAGGTGCCCGCGCCGACCGAGAGCGACACCCGCTCGTTGGAGAGCGTGTTCCGGGCCACCCGCCAGCCGTCGTTCACCTCGCCGACCACGTGCTCGTCGGGCACGAACACGTCGTCGAGGAACACCTCGTTGAACAGGTTCTCGCCGGTCAGCTCGGTGAGCGGGCGCACGGTCACGCCCGGGGCCTTCATGTCGACGAGGAAGTACGTGATGCCGTCGTGCTTCGGCCTGTCGGGGTCGGTGCGGGCGATGCAGATGCCCCACTCGGCGTGCTGGGCGAGCGAGGTCCACACCTTCTGGCCGTTGAGCCTCCAGCCGCCCTCGACCTTCTCGGCCCGGGTGCGCAGCGAGGCGAGGTCGGAGCCCGCGCCCGGCTCGGAGAACAGCTGGCACCACATCATCTCGCCGCTCAGCGTGGGCGGCAGGAACCGCTGCTGCTGCTCCGGCGTGCCGTACACGGCGAGCGACGGCACCACCCAGGCGCCGATGAGCATCTGCGGCAGCCGCACCTTCGCGGCCTTCAGCTCCTGCAGGATGATCACCTGCTCGAGCGGGGAGGCGTCGCGGCCCCACGGCTTGGGCAGGTGCGGGGTGACGAACCCGGCCTTGGCGAGCGCGCGCCGCTGCTCCACGCCCTCCAGCCGGGCGATCTCGTCGATCTCGGCGCGGATCCGCGCCCGCAGCGGCTCGGCCTCCTCCGGCAGGTCGATCGTCATCTCCCGGGTGACGCCGGCGAGCGCGAGCCCGGCCACCCGGTCGGCCCACTCGGCCGACGGGCCGAGCAGCGCGCGCAGGGTGAGCGCCCGGCGGTAGTAGAGGTGCACGTCGTGCTCGAAGGTGTAGCCGATGCCGCCGAAGGTCTGGATCGCGTCCGCGGCGCAGCGCACCGCCGCGTCGGGGGCGGTCACCGCGGCGATCGCGGCGGCGTACGACCGCTCGTCGGCCGACGGCCCGGCGGCCTCCTCACCGGCGGCGTTTCGCGCGGCGTCGAGCGCGCGCAGCCCGTCCCAGACCGTGGCGCGGGCCTGCTCGAGCGCGACGAGCATGCGGGCGAGCTTGTGCTTGATGCCCTGGAACTGGCCGATGGGACGGCCGAACTGCACCCGCACCTTGGCGTACTCGGCCGCCTCGGTCACGCACCACGCGGCGAGGCCCGCGGCCTCGGCGCCGAACAGCACCGCGGCGATCTCGCGCACCTCGGCGGCGGTCAGCCGCTCGAGCACCCGCTGCGCGGGTACGGCGAGGCCGTCGACCTCCACCTTGGCCACGCCGCGCGTGAGGTCGAGGCTCGCCAGCGGGGTCACCGTGGCCCCGGCGGCGTCGATCGCCACCCACTCCTCGCCCTGGTCGGTGCGCACCGGCAGCACGAGCACGTCGGCGACCGCGCCGCCGAGCACGGGCTGCGCCGTACCGGTGATGGTGAGCTCGCCGTCCTCGCCGCGCACGCCGGTGATCTCGGCGGTGAGCGCGACCGCACCGGTGAGGGTGCCGTCGGCGAGGCCGGGCAGCAGCTCGGCGTGCGCCTTGCCGTCCGCGGCGAGCACGACGGCGCTCGCCAGCACCGTCGGCAGGTACGGCCCCGGCGCCACCCGCTCGCCGAGGGCCTCGAGCGCGACGGCCGTCTCGAGCAGGCCGTACCCGGACCCGCCGTGTTCCTCGGGGATGTGCAGCCCGAGCAGGCCCTGTGCGGCGAGCCCCGCCCAGAACGGCGGACGCTCCTCACGCTCGGCGGACACCGCGGCCCGCACCACCTCGCTCGGGATCTCGCGCGTCGCCCAGCCGAGCACCGACTCGCGCAGCGCCTGGTGTTCCTCGCTCAGCCCAATCGCCATGACGTTCCCTCCCGGACACGACCCGGTTAGAACTATATTCTGGAAGCGGCCCGCTGAGGAGGGGCGAATATTCATGAGCCGCCGTCGCGTCCGCCGTCAGTCGTCGACCTGCACGGACTCGACGATCGTGTTGAGGTCGCGGAACTGGTCGGGCCGGGAGTCCGGCACGGTGGCGAACAGCAGGCCCGGCTTCGCCTTGCCGGTGTCGGCGACCACGACCACCGCCTGGGAGGTACGGCTCTCGCCGTCCACCTCGTAGGCGACCCGGTAGCCGAGCACCCAGCCGCGCCCTCCCGCGAACGACTGCGAGGCGGTCCAGGTGACCTTCGTCGGCGTGGGCTGGTAGCGCAGCGTCCAGCGCGCCGCCCGGACCGCGAGCGCGCGGTACCGCTCGGCCGTGGACAGGTCGGCGGGGACCGTTCCGGGCAGCGGCGCCGAGGCGATCAGCGCCTGCGGGGCCCGGGCCGAGCCCGCGCGCTGCGCCGCGGTGAACGGCCTGGCCGTCGTCGTGGTCCACGGCTCGCCGAGCCGCGGATAGGTGAGCCCGGCCTCCTCGTCCACCACGAGCCCGATGACCGGCGCGGCGGTGCCCGGCAGCATGTCGAGCGACTTCGCCCGCGGCGGCGCGGGCAGCCGGACCTGCGGGGTCGGCGTCGGCTCGGCGGAGGCCGGGTCCTGCGGGGCGGCGCCGGCCGCGCTCGCCCGGGTGGTGCTCGCCGTGTCCGGGGGCGGGTCCTCGTCGAACACGATGAAGACCAGGATCACGGCGGCGATCGTGGCGATCAGGGCGAGGAAGGCGTAGACGGTCCGCAGCGGGATGTCGCCGATGCGCAGCAGCAGGCTGTCCGGCAGCTCGCTGCGGGAGGACGGCCCGCCGCCCCCGGCACGGGTGGCCCCCGGGTGGGGCACGTCGGCGGGCAGCGGCCGCGCCCCAGGGAACGGTCCACCCGCCCTCGGCCGCAGATCGGCGGTGGGGCGGTCCTCCTCGAACGGTCCGGGCGCGGGCACGCCGGGCGCACCCCCGGCGGGCCGCGGCGGCACGGCGGCCCCCGGCGCGACGGGCCGCGTGACACCGGGACCGGGCGGCTGCGGGGGCCCGGGCCGCCCGGACGGCCGCGACGGCGACGACGGCGGCCCGGCCTGGGACACGCCGGGAAACGCCCACGCGGGCGGCTCGGACGCCGAACCGCCCGCCGGGCGCGGCGGCCGCTCCGTCCCCGTGGAACGCGGCGGTTGCGGCGCGGCCGCAGGAGGCGACGACCGCGGCGGAGCGGCCGCGGCGTGCGGTGCCTGCCCCGCGGCGGCGGGACGCGGCGGCTGCTGCTGGGCCGCGGACGGCTTCGGACGGGGCGCGGCGGGCGGCGGCTGCGGCGTGGCGCCCGCGGACGGCGGCGCGGGCCGCTTCGCCCCGGCGGCCCCGGCGGACGGTCCCGCCGGAGGCTTCGCCGCGGGCGGCGGTGCGGCGGCCGGGCGCGGCGCGGGCGAGCCCTCCGCGGGCCGGTCCGGCCGGGCGGGGCCGGGCGGCGCGGAGGCCGCGGACGGCTTCGGACGGGGCGTGGCGGGCCGGGCGTCGCCCGGCTCGGCGCCGGGTTCCGACGGCGCCTCCTCCGGATCGATCTTCGGCATCGGTGTCGTCGGCGCGTCGTACGAAGGGATGAACTTGCTGGGCCGCCCGTCCTCCGGGCGTCCGGTCGTCTTCTCGCCGCCGTCCGCCATGTGGGCAGGCTACGTCACGCGGCCCGCCCGATGGGCGGCCAGTCATCACGCTTCGGCCACGGATGTGACGATTACCGCAGGTCACAGGCCGGATATGAGCATAGAAGAGAATGTGTCCGGCATGTAAGGAACGCCGCACCGCGCCCGGCGCATCTCCCCCAAACCCCAGGGGAAGGAGCCTGACATGAGGACCCATAGGCTCATCCCCGCCGGTGCGCTCGCCCTCGCGCTGCTCGCCGGGTGCGGCGCGGCGGGCTCGGGCGCAGGCACGCCGGGCACCGCATCGTCCCCCGCGTCCGCGGCCACCCCCACCGAGACCGCGGCCACCGGCACCGCACCGGCCCCCGAGGCCGCGGCCGCGCTGGAGCAGGCCTATGTCGAGGTCATCAACCGCGTGCTGCCGTCGATCGTGCAGATCAACACCAGGGACGGCCTCGGCTCGGGGGTCGTGTACGACGGCTCGGGCCACATCGTGACCAACGCCCACGTGGTGGGCAACGCGACGAGCTTCGAGGTGACGCTCCCCACCGGCGGCGCGCCGCGCCGCGCCCGGCTGGTGTCGTCCTTCCCCATGGGCGACCTCGCCGTGATCAAGGTGGACGACGCCTCCGGCCTGTCCCCCGCGACGTTCGGCGACTCCAGCAGGCTGCGGGTCGGCCAGATCGTGCTCGCGATGGGCAACCCGCTCGGCTTCTCCGGGACCGTGACCGACGGGATCATCTCCGCGCTGGGCCGTACGATCACCGAGCCGCAGGGGCGCGGCTCCCCCGGCGCCACGATCACCGACGCGATCCAGACCTCGGCCGCGATCAACCCCGGCAACAGCGGCGGCGCCCTGGTCAACCTCTCCGGCGAGGTGATCGGCATCCCCACCCTGGTGGCGACCGACCCCCAGACCGGCGGCGGCACCGCGCAGGGCCTGGGCTTCGCCATCCCCAGCAACACCGCCAAGGACGTCGCCGACCAGATCATCACCCAGGGCGAGGTGACGAACACCCGCCGGGCCGCCCTCGGCGTCCGGGTGCAGACCGTGGTCGGCCGCGACGGCACCCCGGCCGGGGTGGGCGTCTTCGAGGTGATCCCCGGCGAGGCCGCGGCGAAGGCCGGGATCCGGACCGGGGACGTGATCACCGCGATCGACGGCGCCCCCACCCGCAACATCCAGGAGCTGTCCGAGGTGCTCGCCGGGCACAGGCCCGGGGACCGGGTGCGGGTGGACCTGCGGCGGGCGGACGGCTCCACCACCGCGGTGACCGTCACCCTCGGCGAGCTGAAGCAGGACTGAGTCCGGTACGGCGGGCCGCGGCGGCCCGGCGGGCGGTGCCGTCAGCGGCGCCGCCCGAGCGCCCGTACCCGCGCCACCAGCTCGGGGAGCGCGACCGGCTTGGCGAGGCAGTCGTCGGCGCCCTGGGAGAGCGCCTCGATCCGGGCCATCACGTCCCCCGCCGGGGTGAGCATGAGCAGCCGCCCCCGCACGGGCTGCCGGGCGAGCCGGCCGACGATCTCCTGCTCGCGGGCGGCCGGCGGGTCCGCGTCGAGGACGATCACGTCGTACCCGGACCGCGCCAGCCGCCGCAGTGCCTCCTCCCCGTCCGGCACCACCTCGACGGCCATGTCGCTGCCGCGTAAGGAACCGGCGATCCGGTTCGCGAGAGCCGGCTCGCTCTCGACGACAAGCACGCGCATCGCCGCATTCCTCCTGGTCACCGGCACAGACAAGGCCGCACCCAAGGATGCCGCACCGGGCATCAGCTGCCCGTAAGGACGCCGAGTCACGTCCCGTCCGGGCGGCCGGGGACGCGCCCCTGCCCGCACCGGCCCGGGGAAAACGCAAGGCGGCGGTGTCGCGAACGACACCGCCGCCGGCGGAACGTGGAGGTGGCGGGAATCGAACCCGCGTCCTTCGCCATCGGGCCAAGGCTTCTCCGGGCGCAGCCTGCTCTGGGTTTCTCGGCCCCGGCGGACACGCAGGCGAGTCGCCGAGGGCCCAGCCACTGTGAGGTTTCCCGCTCAGCCCCGTGGCCGGGCCGAACGGTTGAGCCTCCTAGCGATGCCAGACACCGGGCCGGAGGCGCTCCCGGGCTGACAGTGGGTCGACTCGCTTATCAGGCAGCGAGAGCCAGCTCACGCTGGCTGCCCACGGTGGCCTTGGAATTGGCACTTATTTTTTTGCGGACACAGGATTTACGAGGTTATGTCCGCCGTCCTCGGCCCGCTTCCCTTGACACGAACTGGCGAAGTCGAAACCGGTCACCCCCTTGTTGAGTTGTCAAACACCGATCCTTCCGGATCAGCGTGATCCTACACCTAGCAACACCGAAGCCGCCACGTCAATTCCCGGCGACAGGGACGAACCGGCAGGTCCCGGGCCTTCGCCCGGAGCGAAGCGGCGGTACGGCACGGCCGGCGTGACCGGAGGCGACGGCCGGGAGACGAGGGACGGAGACCACGACGGGGGATCCTGGCCGGAGAGCCGAAACCCCCGGGGACCGGTGATCCGATCCCCGGGGGTGACCGGCAGGGTCGAGCCGGTCCGGACGGCAGGGCTTCCCCCGAGATGAAGCCCTGGTCTCATCACGGCGACTGAGTCCGCAACCCCCCAAGCGGTGCTCAGTCACCCGGTAAGACGCCCGGGCGAGCGGCGATGGTTGCTCGCCCCGGAAGATTTTCCACGGCCCCGGTACGGCACGGCCGGCCGGGGGCCGGCGCCGGGCGGCCTCAGGCGGCCGACCGGGCGGCGGAGAAGAAGCTCCCGGCCACCGCGGCCGCCGTGGCCGGGTCGCCCCGCTTGGCCAGGACGGCGACGGCGAGGTCGCCCTGGTAGCCGATGAACCAGGACAGCCGCACCGGCTGCTTGTTCTCCACGTGGCCGACCTCGGCGGCGACGCCGTACACCCGGCCGCGGGCGGTGGCGGCGGCCTTCGCCGAGCCGGACTCCACGCCCGCGCGCATGATCGCCCGCAGCTGCTTCGCCACGCCCTCGTCGAGCGTGATCGGCGCGGTGGCGACCGGGTTCGGCACGTCGGCGGTCGGGTCGGGCGAGGCCGGGGAGGTGACCAGCGTGGGCGGATGCCAGGTGCCGCCCGCGATCGCCGCGGCGACCAGGGCCATGGAGAGCGGGCTCACCTGCACGCTCTGCCCGACGATCACCCGCGCCTTCTCCGCGTCGGTGACGGCGGGCGGCACGTGGCCGCTGAACGAGCGCAGCGGCAGCGACCAGCCCGCGCCGATGCCGAACTGCGCGGCGGCCGCGGCGAGGGTCTCACCGTCGACGAGCCGGGCCATCGACGCCAGCGCGGTGACGCAGCCGTGGGCGAGGCCGGCCTGGAAGGTCGGCGTGGTGCCGACCACCTCCGAGCTCTGCTGGAACCGCGCGCCGCCGACCGACCGGTCCCCGGTGCACGGCACCTTCTGGCTCGGCCGGATCCCGGACTTGAGCATGCCCGCGGCGGCGACCACGGAGAACGCGGTCCCGGCCGGGTACCGCCCGGCGAGCGCGTCGCGCTCCTGGTGCATGTCCTCGGTGGCGACGGCGCGGATCTCGCCGGTGGCGACGTCCACGGCGACGAGCGCGACCGGGCCCGAGCCGTTCACCGCCAGCTCGGCCGCGGTCTGCACCGAGCCGTCGATCGTGGTCCGCACCGGCGTGTTCGCCCGGCCGGGCCAGGCGGCGAGCTCGGTCACCTCCTCGCCGGAGGCGTCCACGGTGACCACCCGGGTCTCGGTGGAACCGGTGAGCTGGTCCTGGTAGGCCTTCTGCAGGCCGCTGCGGCCGACCGTGTCGCCGGCCCGCTGCGGGCCGCCGAGCTGCTGCTCGGTCTCCGGCGTGACCACGTTCACCTGGCCGACGATCTGCGTGGGCGGCGCGGGCGCCACCGGCTGCTCGTCCTCGTAGATGTTGACGCCGGGGATCTTCAGCTTGTCGCGGAGCTGGGCGTACTTGGCGCGGCCGAACGTGGCGAGCGGCACCAGCTCGTTCGGCGGCGCCGAGCGGATCCGGCTGAGCAGCCGGTCCGCGGGGAACCCGGTGACCCTGGCGAGCTCCTCGCACAGCTTGGCCGGGTCCTTGAGCTTCGCCGGGACGACGCTCGCCACGTAGACGGTCTGCTCCTCCTGCAGCGAGTCGCCGTCGCGGTCGAGGATCGGCTGGCGGCCGTTCGAGTTGGTGATCACCGCGAACCGCTCGCCCGGCCGCAGCTTGGGGTGGAGCACGCTCGGCGACCAGCGCACCTTCCAGGTGCCGTTCACCAGGCGCAGCGGCAGCACGCCGTCGTACTCCCACAGCGGCTGGTTCTCGCCCAGGTCGACCTCGGCGTGGTAGCGCGCCTCGGCGGTGTCGCCGTCCATCCGCAGGCTCTTCAGCGAGAACCGGAAGGAGGCGGCGTCGAGCTGCAGGCCGACGTCGGCGAGCGCGCGACGCACCGCGGCGGGGTCACCGTCGGTGCGCGCCGCCGCTTGGGCGAAGCCCTCCTCGTCGCCGGTCTGCCATCCGACGAGGAACTCCTGCACCGCGTCGTGCGGGGTGGGCTCCTCGAAGCAGCCGGTGAGGGCGGGGGTGAGCAGGGCGAGCACGAGCGCGGCCCGCACGGCGCGGGCGCCGCGCCGCCACCGCCTGCCACCGCCCGCCCGTACGGCTGCGCGTGGCCGGTCCGACCCGTCCGCCACGGTCACGCTCCCCGGCGGCGGACGGCGTACGACATGGCCCGGGCGATCTCCCGCTTCGCCTGCTTCTCGGCGAGGTCGCGGCGCTTGTCGTACAGCTTCTTACCGCGGGCGACGCCGATCTCGACCTTCGCCCGGCCGTCCTTGAAGTAGAGCGAGAGCGGGATCAGGGTGAGCCCGCGCTCGTTGGTCTTGCCGATCAGTCGGTCGATCTCCCGCCGGTGCAGCAGGAGCTTGCGCTCCCGCTTGGCGGCGTGGTTCGTCCAGGTGCCCTGGCTGTACTCGGGAATGTGGACGTTCTGCAGCCACACCTCCCCATCCCTGACCACGGCGTAGCCCTCGGTCAGGTTGGCCCGGCCCTGCCGCAGCGACTTCACCTCGGTGCCGGTCAGCACCATCCCGGCCTCGTAGGTGTCCTCGATGATGTAGTCGTGCCGGGCCCGCTTGTTCTGGGCGATGAGCTTGCGCCCCGTCTCACGTGGCATATCCCGAGCCTACCGGGGGCCGTCACACCTTCAGGTAGCGGCGAAGCGTGACGAACGAGGCGATGACACAGATGAGCACGCCGACCGCCATCGTGAACGCGATGACGACCGCGACGTCCTCCCAGGTCATCCGCGCCGCCGCCACGAGGTAGTTCTGCATGCCGTCGAAGATCACGATCTTCGCGGCGACGAGCATGAAGCCGGAGATCACACCGCCGATCAGGCCGGCGACCATGCCCTCGAGCACGAACGGGGCCTGGATGTACAGGTTCGAGGCGCCGACCAGCCGCATGATCGCGGTCTCCCGGCGCCGGTTGTACGCGGACAGGCGGACGGTGTTACCGATCAGCAGGATCGCGGCGAAGACCTGGATGAGCGCGACGACCAGGGCCGACGACCGCAGCGTGCCGAGGAAGCCGAAGAAGTTGTCGACGATCTTGCGCTGGTCGACGACCTGGGAGACCCCCTCGGCCTTCTGCAGCGTCTCGATGACGTTGCCGTAGTTCTCCGGGTTCTTGAGCTTGATCCGGAAGGACTCCGGCATGTCCTCCACCCTGGTCGCCGCGACGAGGACGGAGTTGTTGGCGTACTGCTGCTTGAAGTTCTCGTAGGCCTGCGCCTGGTCCTCGAACTCGACCCGCTCAACCTCGGTCATGGCCTTGATCTGCTGCTCGAGCTTGGCCTTCTGCGCCTGGGTGACGCCACCCTTCCCCTTGCAGTTGTCGAAGGGGCTGTTCTTCTGGCACAGGAAGACCGAGATCTCGACCTTGTCGGTCCAGTAGTTCTTCGCCTGGGAGACCTGCGTGTTGATCATCATCCCGATGCCGAGCAAGGCCATACCGATCGCAACGGTGACGATGAGCGCGATGGTCATCGTCGCGTTGCGCCGGAGGCCGATCCAGACCTCGGAGAAGATGAAACCTGCCCGCACTTGGGACTCCCCTGATTACTCGAGCCGATCAGTACGCCTGGCCGTACACACCGCGCGACTGGTCACGGACGATCCTGCCGTCCTCCAGTTCCACCACACGCTTGCGCATGGAGTCGACGATGGCGGCGTCGTGGGTGGCCATCACCACCGTGGTTCCGGTCCGGTTGATCCGGTCGAGCACCTTCATGATGCCGATGCTCGTGGCGGGGTCGATGTTCCCCGTGGGCTCGTCCGCCAGCAGGATCATCGGGCGGTTCACGAAGGCGCGGGCCATCGCCACGCGCTGCTGCTCACCACCGGACAGCTCGTGCGGCATGCGGTGTGCCTTGCCCTCCAGGCCGACGAGCTCGACCACTTCCGGCACCACCTTGCGGATGAACCGGCGGGGCTTGCCGATCACCTCGAGGGCGAACGCGACGTTCTCGTACACGTTCTTGTTCGGCAGCAGCCGGAAGTCCTGGAAGACGCAGCCGATACGGCGGCGCAGGTGCGGCACCTTGAAGTTGGACAGGCGCGACAGGTCCTTGCCCGCCACGTGGATCGTCCCACTGTCGGGCCGCTCCTCCCTCAGGATGAGGCGGAGGAAGGTGGACTTCCCCGATCCCGAGGGACCGACCAGGAACACGAACTCGCCCTTGTCCACGTCTACGGATACGCGGTCGAGGGCAGGGCGGTTCTGGTTGGGGTAGACCTTGGTGACGTTGTCGAAGTGGATCACGGGCGCATCACGGCATGCCAGTCTAGGGGGTGGGACGGTGACGAAGGGAGTTTCCTCGCCACCCGCCAACCAGAAGGGCGGCCTTTACCAAAGATCGACGTTCCGGTTGGCCATCGCTCAGTCTAGGGGGAACACTGGCATGGAAGGCCCATAACGGAAACAAAACAATTCCGGTCTCGCCACCGGCGGGGCAAGAGAGGGCGCACGAAGGGTGCACCAAGGAGCGCACCGAGAGGTGCTGTGGAGGCTGGAGCGTCGACATGAGCTGTGACCATCTCATCTGTGCGCACTGCGCCGGACCCGTCGTCGAGGGCCGCTGCCCCGTCTGCCGCGCCGGCCGGGAGAAGATCCACCACCAGGGCCCGGCGGGTCTGTCGCCGCTGCTCGTCGCGCTCGCGCTCCTGCTGGTGCTGATCGCGCTGATCGCGGCCCGGCACCTGACCGGCGGTCTCTAAGCCGGGTACGGCCGTCGCCCGGCACGCCGATGCCCTCGGGGCCGTGCCGGGTTCCCGGTGTGCGTGCCCGCCCGCCGGGCGTTACGCCCTGGCCTCGGTCTCCCGCCGCCGCAGCCAGCGGATCTCGCCCTCGATGAACTCGTCGAGCTCGCCGTCGAGCACCGCCGCCGGGTTGCCGGACTCGATGTTCGTGCGCAGGTCCTTGACGATCTGGTACGGGTGCAGCACGTAGTTGCGGATCTGCGTGCCCCACGAGGTGGTGGTCTCGCCGCGCAGCTCGGCCAGCTTCGCGGCCTCCTCCTGCCGCTTGCGCTCCAGGAGCTTGGCCTTCAGCACCGCCATCGCGGTCGCCTTGTTCTGCAGCTGGGAGCGCTCGTTCTGGCAGGAGACCACGATCCCGGTCGGCAGGTGGGTGATCCGGACCGCCGAGTCGGTGGTGTTCACGCCCTGGCCGCCCGGCCCGGAGGACCGGTACACGTCGACCCGGATCTCGTCCTCGTTGATCTCGATGTCGTCGGTCTGCTCCACCACCGGCACCACGTCCACGCCGGCGAACGAGGTCTGGCGGCGGCCCTGGTTGTCGAACGGGCTGATCCGCACCAGCCGGTGGGTGCCGTGCTCGCCGCGCAGCGTGCCGTACGCGTAGGGGGCCTTGACGGCGAACGTCGCCGACTTGATGCCCGCCTCCTCGGCGTAGGAGGTCTCGTAGACCTCCGTCGGGTAGCCCTTGCGCTCGGCCCAGCGCAGGTACATGCGCAGCAGCATCTGCGCCCAGTCGGCCGCGTCGACGCCGCCGGCCTGGGCGTTGATCGTCACCAGGGCCTCGCGCTCGTCGTACTCGCCCGACAGCAGGGTGCGCACCTCGAGGGCGTTGATCTCGCCGCGCAGCTTGGCGAGGTCGCGGTCCGCCTCCGCCCGGGCCTCCTCGTCCCCCTCCTCGGCGGCCAGCTCGTACAGCACCGCGAGGTCGTCGAGGCGACCGGCGAGCGACTCGACGCGGTTCAGCTCCGCCTGCAGATGGGAGAGCCTGCTGGTGACCTTCTGCGCCCGTTCCGGGTCGTTCCACAGGTCGGGCGCCGCGGCCTGCTCCTCCAGCTCCGCGATCTGCTTGCGCATCGCGTCGAGGTCGAGCACCTCCTGAATGCCCTTCAGGGTGCTTCTCAGCTCGCTGATCTGTTCAGCCGGATCGATGGGTGCCACAACAGTAAAGGGTACGCGACGTGACGGCCCTCTCGCTCCGCGCCGGACGCGCCGTGGATCGCCGCCGGGCGGACCGGACCGCGCGGCTACCATGGGGCGCGCGGTCTTCGGACGGGAGGGCGGTGTGGACAGGCTGCTGCGCAGGGCGCTCGCGGCGCTCGCCGTCCTGCTCGCCGCGGTGGCCGGGTGCACCGCGGACGGCGCCGGGCGGGTCGGCTCGACCGGCTCCCCCTCGGCCGGCGACGCCACGGCCACGGCCGGGGGTGCGCAGGCCGCGGACGAGCCCGCGGTGACGCTCCGGGAGGCCGCCCGCGAGCTGGAGGAGCTCCTCGCCGCCGACGACGTGGCCCGGGCCTCCGGGGAGGAACGGCTCGCCCTCGAGCTCGCCCGGGACGGGCAGCACGCGGTCACCCCCGCGATCTACCGCTCTGCCGATCTCGCCCCGCCCCGGTACGTCTGGGGGCGGCCCACGCTGCTGGTGCCGCGGCTGTCCGAGTTCCCGCACTGGTTCGCCGCGCTGGTCGAACGCCGCGAGGCGGACAACCCCCGGGCCGCGCCGCGCACCGCGGTGCTCGTGCTCATGCGCGACGCCGAGCACGTGCCCTGGCGGCTGGCGTTCTCCTCGCTGCTCGACGAGGACCGCGAGGTGCCGCCGGTCGCGCTCGACGAGGAGGGGTACGCCACCGCGCTCGCCACCCGCGACGAGAGCATCAAGATCAGCCCCCACCTCATCGGCGCGGTGCACGCCACGATCGCCGAGGAGGGCACGGTCGCGTTCGCCAAGGGCCTGTTCGCGCCCGGGCCGTACACCACCGGGTACTACACGGAGATCACCGAGTCGCGGCGGCTCGCCAAGGAGCGCGACTGCATGAACTACGACTCGATCTTCGCGGCGACCACGTACCCGGTCTACGCGCTGCGCCTCGAGGGCGGCGGGGCGCTGGTGTTCTACTCGCTCAACCGCACCACCACCTGGCACCCGGTGCTCAAGTGCGGCGAGGGCCGGCGGCTGGAGATCCCCAAGGGGGCCCGCTGGCTGCTCTCCGACCCGTCGATCGTCGCCCAGCGGCAGATCGTGGAGACCCAGCAGTACGTGAGCGTGGTGCCCGGGAAGAACGCGGCCGCCCCGGCCGAGGTGATCGCCTTCGACGGCTTCGTCACCAAGGCGAGCGCGCGCTGAGCCGCCGCCCGCGCCGCGGCGGTCCCCCGGGGCCGCACCGGCGCGCGGCCCCGGGGGTGAGGCTCACCGGTCGGCGGCGGGCAGGCCGCTCGCCGCGACCAGGGTGCGGATCGCGCGCAGCGCCACCGAGAGCGTGGCGAGGTCGAAGGTCTCGCTCTCCCAGATCTCCGACAGCGTCTGCCGCGCCCGGGCCACGGCCGAGGCGTTCGCCTCGGTCCACCGGGCGAGCCGCTCCTCCGGCGTCAGCCCGCCCTCACCGGGCCGCGGGCCGTGCGCGAGCACGTGCCGGGTGAGCGCGGCGTGCGCGGCGTACAGGTCGTCGCGGAGCGCCGCCCGGGCCATCGAGTTCCACCGGCTGTCCCGCGGCAGCGCGATCACCCGCTCGCGCAGCCGGGCGAGCTGGAGCCGGTCGGCGAGGTCGAAGTAGACCTCGGCGACCTCGTGCACCGGCCGCCCGGTGGAGTCGGCGATCTCCACCAGGTCGAAGGTGGAGTACGCCGGCACCATCGCGGCCACCCGGCCGGCGAGCTCCTCCGGCACCCCGCGGCCGGTGAACGACTCGTACCGCTCCCGGTAGGCGGCGAGGTCGGGCCCGGCGAGCAGGTCCGGCAGGTGCGGCAGCAGGTCGCGCGCCCCGGCGCCGAAGTGCGCCACGGTCGCGGCGATGTTGAGCGGCGGCCGCCGGTTGCCGAGCAGCCAGCGGGTGCCGCGCTCGACGAGCTTGCGGCCCTCGAGCAGCATCGCGATCTGGGTCGCGGTGTCGACCTTGCCGTCGAGCCGCTCCACCGCCGCCCAGAAGGACGGCATGTCGAACACCTCGCGCGCCACCAGGTAGGCCCGGGCGATGTCCGGCGCCGAGGCCCCGGTCTCCTCGCCGAGCCGGAAGGCGAACGTGGTCCCGCTGTGGTTGACCAGGTCGTTGGTGACGCAGGTGCTGATGATCTCGCGGCGCAGCGGGTGCTCGCGCATCTCGTCCCGGAACCGCTCGCGCAGCGCCGACGGGAAGTACGAGACCAGCCACGACTCCAGGTAGGGGTCGTCGGGCAGGTCCGAGGCGAGCAGCGCACCGTCCACGGTCAGCTTGGTGTACGCCAGCAGCACGGCGAACTCCGGCCCGGTGAGCCCGAGCTTGTGCTGGCGGCGGTCGGCGAGCGCCTTCTCCGAGGGCAGGAACTCCAGCTCCCGGTCGAGCCACCCGTCCCGCTCCAGCTTGCGCAGGTAGCGGGTGTGCACGTGGAGCATCGCGGGGGCCTGGGCGCGGGCCGCGGCGAGCACCGTGTTCTGCGCCTTGTTGTCGCGCAGCACCAGCTCGGCGACCTCGTCGGTCATGCCGAGGAACAGCCGGTCCCGCTCGTCCTCGGACAGCCGGCCCTGCCGTACCGCCCGGTCGAGCAGGATCTTGATGTTCACCTCGTGGTCGGAGGTGTCGACCCCGGCCGAGTTGTCGATGAAGTCGGTGTTCACCAGCCCGCCGTTCCGGGCGAACTCGATGCGGGCGAGCTGGGTGAGGCCGAGGTTGCCGCCCTCGCCGATCACCCGGCAGCGCAGCTCGCAGGCGTCCACCCGCAGCGGGTCGTTCGCCTTGTCGCCCACGTCGGCGTGGCTCTCCGTGGACGCCTTGACGTACGTGCCGATGCCGCCGTTCCACAGCAGGTCGACCGGGGCGCGCAGGATCGCCTTGATCAGCTCGTTCGGCGGCAGCGCGGTCACGTCGTCGGCCAGGCCGAGCGCGGTCCGCATCTGCGGGGTGATCGTGATCGACTTGGCGGTGCGCGGCCACACCCCGCCGCCGGTGGAGATCAGCTTGGGGTCGTAGTCGGCCCACGACGACCGGGGCAGCTTGAACAGCCGCTCCCGCTCGGCGTAGCTCGTGGCCGCGTCCGGGTTCGGGTCGACGAAGATGTGCCGGTGGTCGAACGCGGCGATGAGCCGGATGTGCCGCGACCGCAGCATGCCGTTGCCGAACACGTCGCCGGACATGTCGCCGATGCCGACCACGGTGAAGTCGGTGGTCTGCACGTCGTGGCCGAGGCTGCGGAAGTGGTACTTCACCGACTCCCAGGCGCCGCGGGCGGTGATGCCCATCGCCTTGTGGTCGTAGCCGACCGAGCCGCCGGAGGCGAACGCGTCGCCGAGCCAGTACCCGTACTCGGCGGCGACCTCGTTGGCGATGTCGGAGAACGTGGCCGTGCCCTTGTCCGCGGCGACCACGAGGTAGGTGTCGTCGCCGTCGTGCCGCACCGTGTCCGGCGGCGGCACCACCCGGTTGTCCACCAGGTTGTCGGTGAGGTCGAGCAGGCCGGAGATGAACCACCGGTAGCAGGCCACGCCCTCGGCGAGCAGCTCGTCGCGGCCGCCCTCCGGCGGGCGCTTCACCACGAACCCGCCCTTCGACCCGGTCGGCACGATCACGGTGTTCTTCACCATCTGCGCCTTGACCAGGCCGAGGATCTCGGTGCGGAAGTCCTCCCGGCGGTCCGACCAGCGCAGCCCGCCGCGGGCCACCTTGCCGAACCGCAGGTGCACGCCCTCCACCCGCGGCGAGTACACGAAGATCTCGAACTTCGGCCGGGGCAGCGGCAGCACGCTGATCGCCTCGGGGTTGAACTTCAGCGCCACGTACGGCTTGCGCCGCCGCTCACCGTCCGGCCCGGGCACGGTCTGGTAGACGTTCGTGCGCAGCGTGGCCTGGATCATCTCCAGGTAGGCGCGCAGGATGCGGTCGGCGTCGAGCGAGTCCACCTGGTCGAGCGCGCCGAGGATCTCCTCGGTGAGCGCGTCGCACAGCTCCTGGCGGGCCTCGTCGTGCCGCGGGTCGAACCGGGCCTCGAACAGCCGGACCAGCAGCCGGGCGACGCGCACGTTGCCGAGCAGCACCCGCTCGATGTAGTCCTGGCTGAACGTGCCGGACGCCTGCCGCAGGTACTTGGCGTACGCCCGCAGCACCTCGGCCTGCTCCCAGGTGAGCCCGGCCGCGGTGACCAGGGCGTTGAACCCGTCGTTCTCGATCCGGCCGTGCCACAGCGCGGTGAACGTATCGGTGAACAGCCGCTTGAAGCGCGCGGGCTCGACGTCGCCGGGGCGGCGGCAGCGCAGGCCGAAGTCGTAGATCCAGAAGCTGCGCGGGTGCTCGCCGTCGCAGCTCACCTGGTACGGCCGCTCGTCGACCACCTCGACGCCCATGCGCTCGAGCAGCGGCAGCACCTTCGACAGCGAGACCGGCGCGCCGTTGCGGAACACCTTGAGCCGCAGCTCGCCCGCGGAGTCGTCGGCCGGCTCGTACAGCTCGGTGGCGATCTCCTCGCCGGACGCGGCGAGGTGCTCGAGCACGCGCAGGTCGGCGACGGCGACGTCCGGGGCGAAGTCCGCCTTGTACGCCTCGGGGAAGGCCGTGCCGTACCGCTGGACGAGCTCGGCCGCGTCCCGGTGCGGCCACCGCTCGCCGATGACGGTGGCGAGGTCGTCCTCCCAGGAGCGGGCGACCGCGGCGACCCTGCGCTCCAGCTCCTCCACGTCGATGTCGCCGACCTCGAGCGGCGCGCCGCCCTCGCCGCGGATGACCAGGTGGAGCCGGGCGAGCGGGGACTCGCCGATCATCGTGCTGTACTCGAGCGAGCCGCCGCCGAACGCGTCGAGCAGCAGCCGCTGGACGCGCAGCCGGACCTTGGTGGAGAACCGGTCGCGCGGCAGGTAGACGAGGCAGGAGACGTACCGGCCGTAGTCGTCGCGGCGCACGAACAGCCGCACCTGCTTGCGCTCGCGCAGCCGCAGCACGCCGAGCGCGATCGGCAGCAGCTCCTCGGCGGAGAGCTGGAACAGCTCGGTGCGCGGGTAGGTCTCCAGGATCTCCACGATGTCCTGGCCGTCGTGGCTGGCGAACGGGATGCCGGCCAGGCGGAGGACCTCGTCGAGCTTGGTGCGCAGCAGCGGGATGCGGGAGATCGACTCGTTGTAGGCGACGTGGGTGAGCAGGCCGAGGAAGCGGCGCTCGCCGACCACCTCGCCGGAGGGGTCGAACAGCTTGATGCCGATGTAGTCGAGGTACGCCGGGCGGTGCACGGTGGCCCGGCTGTTCGCCTTGGTGATGACGAGCAGGCGCTTCTCGCGCACCTTGGCACGCAGCTCGGCGGGCATCGCGGCGAAGCTCTCCGAGCCGGGGCGGTCGGCGCGCAGGATGCCGAGGCCGGTGCCGGTGAGCGCGGTGAGCGCGTCGCCGTCCTCGCCCCGCTCCAGCCGGTACTCGCGGTAGCCGAGGAAGGTGAAGTGGTCGTCGGCGAGCCACCGCAGCAGCTCCTTGGTGTCCCGCACCTCGGACTCCGGCAGCGGCGGCGGGCTCGCCTCCAGCTCCTCCGCGGTCCGGATGGCGAGCGCGCGCATCTTCTGGTGGTCCTCGACCGCGCAGCGCACGTCCTCGAGCACCCGGCGCAGGTCGGCCTCGAGCCGCTCCAGTACGGCCGGGCCGTACCGGTGGTCGAGCTCGATGTGGATCCACGACTCGGTGAGCTCCAGCCCGGTGCGGCCGTCCTCGTGGGGGCCGAGCAGCCGCCCGGTCAGGTCGCGCCGGACCTCGAGCTGCGGGTGGACGAGCAGGTGCACGCGGAGCCCGTGGCGGTCGAGCTCCATCGTCACCGAGTCGACGAGGAACGGCATGTCGTCGGTGACCACCTTGACCACCGAGCGGCCCGGGTCCCACCCGTCGGCCGCGCGGGTGGGCGTGTAGGCGCGCACCAGCGCGCGCCCCTGAGGCCGGTTCGCCGCGAGGTGGAGGTGGGCGAGGGCGGGCCCGCAGACCTCGGCGGGGTCGCGGTCGATGAGGTCCTCGGGTGCGACGTGCCGGTAGAACCGGGTGAGCAGGTCGTGGGCGGCGTCCCGGTCGAGGCCCTCGGCCACGTGGGCGAAGTCCGCTCCGCTTAACGGTTCCCCCGTGGCGCGGCCCGCGCCGCGGGCCTCCCCCGCCTGCCCGTCCGCCGTGCCGGCCTGCGCGAACAGGTCGGCCGCGGCGGCGAGCAGTTTCTCCTTCGCCTCGTCAAGCGGCATGTCGGTCTCACTCCTTTGTGAGTTCCCAGATCGATGGTGATGTGCGACGGCCGACGCACCCTCTGCCCGGACAGGGCTGTGGTGTTCCTCCGGCTCGTGGCCCGTTTCGCGGTGCGTCACGCGGCCCGTCGCGTCGGCCGGTTCGTCACGGTCGCCGGTGTCCCGGATGCCGGGCGTCCTTGCCCGGCGTCCCGTCTTCCATCACACCGGCACCTCCAGCGGCACGTTGCCGCCCGTACGTCCGCCCGGTCGCCCTTGACCGAGCGGCAGACCACTCCCTGATATCACCCGATAAGGGGAGGTACGTCAATGTGACGCCCCGGCCGGTAACAAATACGCAACGCGGTCGTGCCCGCGTCCGGCGTCAGGGTCGGAAGTGGTCGAGCACCTCCGGATTGGCGAGCGCGTCGCGGTTCGCGGCCTGCTCCGGCGGGGTGCCGAGCAGGATCTTGCGCACCGGCACCTCGAGCTTCTTGCCGCTGAGCGTGCGCGGGATGCCGGGCACCACGCGGATCTCGTCGGGCACGTGCCGGGGCGACAGCTCGGTGCGCAGCGCCGCCCTGATCCGGTCGACGAGCTCCGGGGTGAGCTCGGCGCCCTCGGCGAGGGCGACGAAGAGCAGCAGCCGCCCCTCCTGGCCGAGCCGCCCGGTGTCGATCACCAGGCTGTCGGCGATCTCGTCGAACCGCTCCACCACGCGGTAGAACTCGCTGGTGCCCATGCGCACCCCGCCGCGGTTGAGCGTGGAGTCGGACCGGCCGTAGATCACGCAGCCGCCGTCCGGCCGGAACTTGACCCAGTCGCCGTGCCGCCACACCCCCAGGTATTCGGCGAAGTAGCTCTCCCGGTACCGGGCGCCGTCCGGGTCGTTCCAGAACATCACCGGCATCGACGGCATCGGCACGGTGAGCACGAGCTCGCCCACCTCGCCGACGATCGGCCGGCCCTCGGGGTCGAACGCCTCGACCTTCGCGCCGAGCGCGCGGCACGGGATCACCCCGGCCCGGATCGGCAGCAGCGGCACCGCGCCGACGAACCCGGTGCACACGTCGGTGCCGCCGGAGAACGAGCCGAGCTGGATGTGCCGGCCGACGTTGTCGTAGACCCACTGGAAGCCCTCGGGCGGCAGCGGCGAGCCGGTGGAGCCGACGCCGCGCAGCCGCTCCAGGCCCTCCGGCTTGAGCCCGGCCTTCATCGAGGCGAGCAGATACGGCGCGCCGACCCCGAAGTACGTGACGCCCTCCTCGGCGGCGATCCGCCACAGCGAGTCCACGGGCGAGGCGGCGCCGTCGTAGAGCAGCACGGTGCACCCGACGAGCAGGCCTCCGATGAGGTAGTTCCACATCATCCAGCCGGTGGTCGTGTACCAGAAGAACACGTCCTCCGGCCCGAGGTCCTGGTGGAAGCTGAGCGCCTTGAGGTGCTCGAGCACGATGCCGCCGTGGCCGTGCACGATCGGCTTGGGCAGGCCGGTGGTGCCCGAGGAGTAGACGACCCACAGCGGGTGGTCGAACGGCACCGGCTCGAACGCGAGCTCGCCGGGCTCGGCGCGCAGCTCGGCCCAGCGGATCGCATCGGTCCCCGTGCTCTCCGGCGCGGTGCCGAGGCGGGGGATCCACACGGTGGTGCGCAGCCCGGGCAGGCTCGCGGCGATCTTCCTCGCCACCTCGACCCGGTCGAAGACCTTGCCGTTGTACCGGTAGCCGTCGACCGCGAGGAGCACCTTCGGCTCGATCTGGCCGAACCGGTCGATCACGCTCGGCGCGCCGAAGTCCGGCGAGCAGGACGACCAGATCGCGCCGAGGCTCGCCGTGGCGAGGAAGGCGATCAGCGCCTCGGGGATGTTCGGCACGTACGCGGCGACCCGGTCGCCCCTGCCGACGCCGAGCCGTACCAGGCCGGCGCGGACCCGGGCGACCTCCTCGCGCAGCTCGCCGTAGGTGAGGGTACGGCGCTCGCCCGACTCGTCGCGGAAGATCACCGCGACGTGGCCGGGGTCGCGGGGCCGGAGCGCGTTCGCCGTGTAGTTGATCGTCGTGCCCGCGAACCAGCGGGCGCCGGGCATGGCGCCGCTGAGCACCGGCCCGTCACCGCGCTCGCCGACCACCTGGAAGAAGTCCCACACCGCGGTCCAGAACTCGGCGGGCTCGTCCACCGACCAGCGCCACAGCTCGTGGTAGTCCTGTCCGGCCCGGCCCAGCCACTCCATGAAGCGGGTGACCTTCGCCTCCCGCACCACGTCCGGCGTGGGCTCCCACAGCAGCGTGCCTTCCTCCACCATGTCGCGACCTCGTCCTCGCGTCCCGTCCTGTTCCGCTTGGACCGTACCGCGTGGACGCGGCGGCACTCCACCGTCCGCGTGCGCCGCCGCCCGGGTCCGCCGGGCCGCGAGGCCGCCGCGCGCTGGGGGTATTGACGGCGTCGATCGCGACGGTCGATGACTTTCATGCCGCCGCGGGCCCCGGTGCGGCCTCGCGGGGCATGGCGGCGGGTCAGCCCGCCACGTGGCCGGCCGGGCTGGTGAGCCGGGTGACCGCGGCGACCAGCCACTCGGTGTCGCACAGGTCGTCGAGCACGACGTCGGCGCCCGCCTCGGCGAGCTCGGCGGCGGTCGACCCGCCCGAGGCCACCGCGATCATGGCGACGCCGCCGAACCGGGCGGCCTGCACGTCCCGGGTGGAGTCGCCGACGAGCACGGTGGCGGAGGCCGGGAACGGCACGCCGTACCGGGCCTCGGCGCGGCGCCGGGCGACCTGGATGAGCGTGGCCTTGGGGTAGACCTCCTCGCCGTACCCGCCGACCTCGACGTCGATGTGCTCGTCCAGGCCGAACGCGCCGAGCATGAGCACCGCGTTGCTCCGGATCGTCCCGGTGAGCACCGACTGCACGGTGCCCTCCAGCCGGGCCACCGCGGCGAGCGCCTCCCGCGCCCCGGGCATCGCCCGGCCCTGCTCGGCGATCCGGTCCCGCCGGTCGGCGAACGCCCTGGCGAGCGCCTCGGTGAACGCGGGCAGATGGTCGTCCTCGGCGACGACGCCGTTGAGGGCGAGCGTCTCGAAGATCACCTCGGAGTCGGGCCTGCCCCGCGCGGGCGCGAGTCTCACCAGCGGACGCCCGGTCACCTCGCGGAACGCCGCCGCGTAGGCGTCCCGCAGCACGATCGTGACGTCGACCAGGGTGTGGTCGACGTTCCACAGCACGAGACGGTTGATGGGGGCCTCCCGGTCGCGAGGGTCCCGCGCCCGGCGGGCGCGGTGAGCGGTACGACGGTTTCGTCCGGCGATCAGTATGCCGTCCGGCGCCGACGGTGGGTGCCGTGGTCGTCACGGCGGGAGAGGGACGGGGGTTCGCGGGGGATACGGCCGGGGTACGGCGGGCTCAGCCGTCGGCGAGCGCGATCGCCTCGGTGAGCGAGTCGACGACGGGGAAGCCGCTCGCCTCCAGGTCGGCGCGGCGGGTCATGCCGCCGGTGTAGAGGATCGCCTGGGCCCCGACGTGCCGGGCCGCGTGCGCGTCGTCCACGCTGTCCCCGATCACCACCACGTGCCGCGGGTCCACGCCGATCGCCGCGACGTGCGCCGCCATGTGCTCGGCCTTGTGGCCGCCGGGGGTGCCGCCGCGCAGGCCGTCGATGCGCACGAAGTGGTGGTCGATGCCGAGCTCGCCCGCCTTCGCGGTGAGCCGGTCGTGCATCCACATCGACAGCAGCGACTGCGAGCGGCCGGAGTCCGCCCAGCCCTCGAGCACGTCGAGGGCCCCGTCGGTGAGGCCGCAGCCGTCCATGAGGCGGTGGTAGTGCTCGTGGAAGGTCCGGTCGAGCTCCTCCCACTCCCCCTCCCGCAGCGGGCGGCCGAGCAGCCGCTCGTACGCCACCCAGATCGGGCGGGTGTACACCGCGCGGAAGCCGTCCGCGTCGAGCGGGTCGAGCCCGTACGGCCGGAACACCTGGTTCGTGGCGTCGACCACCGCGTGGATGTCGTGGAAGAGCGTTCCGTTCCAATCCCAGACGATGTGTTTACGTCCCATAACCCACCCAGGGTACGGCGGCGGCCGTGGAAACGGGCGGCCGCGTCACCGCAGCAGGTCCGGGATCTCCTGCGTGGCGTACCACATCAGCTCGTGCGCCTCGGCGCCGTCCACGACGAACCGAGCGTCGTCGTCGCCCTCGTCGGCCGCGGGCAGGGCGGCGATCGCCGCGTCCACGTCGGGGATCGCCTCGGTGTCGTCGACGTGCACCGAGGCCATCCGGCGCAGCGGCACGGGCGTCTCGACCCGTACCCGGGCCCGCTCCTCCAGGTCGGTGCCGGTCTTGACGTACCTGTCGGGCACCTCGGCGGCGATGACGACGCGCCGGCCCGCGACCTCGGCGCCGTCGCGCCGCTCGGCCAGGATCATCCGCAGCGACGCCCGGGCCGCCTCGGTGAGGGCGACGTACTCCAGCTCCTCGGTGTCCCCGGACACGTACCACTCGATGAGCGCGGGCGTCACCGCGTATCCGGTCAGCGGGGCCGGGCCCAGCTCCCCCTCGGCCGCGACGCGGGCGAGCGCGGGGAGCGTGCACGGCAGGTAGACGCGCATGTCACCTCAACTTACCGGAGGGAACGGGATGCGGAGCATTCTCTCCAGCTCGGCGAGGGTCGTGCCGGGGTCGACGTGGTGGATGCCGGCGATGCCGAGGCCCTTGGCCGCCTCGACGTTCGCCTTGATGTCGTCGATGAACACGCACTCGTGCGCCTCCAGGCCGATCACCCCAAGCGCGTGCCGGAAGATGCGCGGCTCGGGCTTGCGCATGCCGACCTCGCCGGAGATCACCACCCCGTCGAACAGCTCGTCCCATCCCTCGCGCGGGTAGTCCGTGCCCCAGGAGTTCGACACCAGGCAGGTCCGCAGTCCGGCGGCGCGGACCGCGCGGAGCATGTCGTACATCGGCTCGACCGGACGGAACGCGGCGAACATCCGGGAGATCATGCCGTCGGCGGACGGCTTCCGGCCGTCGAGGGTGCGCAGCCGCTCGGCGAGGGCGCGCTCGAACTCGGCGACCTCGACCTCGCCGCGTTCCAGGGCGTGGATGAGGTTCTCCCGGGTGGCCTCGGCGTCCTGACCGTCTCCCTGGCCATCGGGGTGGCCGTCGACGGCGTACGCCTGGCCGACCATCTCGGCCATCACGTTGTAGTAGTGCGGCACGTCGATGCGGTCGGCGGCGAGCCACTCCTGGATCGCGTCCGGGAGCGGCTGGGTGAGCACCCCGCCCCAGTCGATCAGCACGCCTTTGAACACAAATCCCTCCACGGCACCCTGAAGCGGACTTTACCCAGCCTAGGACCGCGGGATGGACTTGGCGATCCGCAGGTGCTCCCGGGACTTCACGATCCTCTTCGC
Organism: Thermopolyspora flexuosa; assembly: GCF_006716785.1. Classification (NCBI taxonomy): domain Bacteria; kingdom Bacillati; phylum Actinomycetota; class Actinomycetes; order Streptosporangiales; family Streptosporangiaceae; genus Thermopolyspora; species Thermopolyspora flexuosa. Next base: position 4,143,068 of record NZ_VFPQ01000001.1, read on the forward strand.
GGCGTCCGGGTCGGCCGGCTTCGCGGTGAACAGGCCGCGCCGCTCCTTGAGCGCGAGCACCCGGGCGACCGACTCGTCGAGGCGCTTGGCGCTGATCCGGCCGGACCTCACCGCTTCGAGCACCGCGTTGTAGGCGCGGGGGAAGTCCGGCGGCATGAGCAGGATGTCGGCGCCCGCGAGGATCGCGCGCACCGCCACCTCGCCGTCGCCGTACCTCTGGCGCGCCCCCGCCATCTGCAGCGAGTCGGTGATCACCACGCCGGTGAAGCCGAGCCGCTTGCGCAGCAGTCCGGTGAGGATCGGCTTGGACAGCGTCGCCGGGTCGCCGGACCTGTCGAGCTTCGGCATCACCACGTGCGCGGACATGATCGCGTCCACGCCGTGCGCGATCGCGGTGCGGAACGGCGGGGCGTCGAGTTTCTCCCACTGCGCCTTGGTGTGGTGGATCACCGGCAGCCCGGTGTGGCTGTCCACGGTGGTGTCGCCGTGCCCGGGGAAGTGCTTGGCGGTCGCGGCCACGCCCGCGGCGTGGAAGCCGTCGATCGCGGCGCCGACCATCCGCGCCACCTTCTTCGGGTCCGACCCGTACGCCCGGGGCCCGATCACCGGGTTCCTCGGGTTGACGTTCACGTCCGCCACCGGGGCGAAGTCGAGGTTGATGCCGAGCGCGCGCAGCTCGGTGCCGGTGACCCGGGCGGCCTCGCGCGCCCACCGGGTGTTGCCGGTGGCGCCGATCACCTTGGCCTCGGGCAGCTTGGTGACGAGCGGGTCGAGCCGGGACACCCGGCCGTTCTCCTGGTCGACGCCGATGAGCAGCGGGATGTCGCCCGCGGCGCGCTGCAGGCCGTTGGTGAGCGCGACCACCTGGCTCACGCTGGACACGTTGCCCGCCCACGGGAAGAGGATCACGCCGCCGAGGTGGTACCTGCGGATCGCCTCGGCGGGGGTGCGCACGCCGAACCGCGCCACGTTCTCCTGGTGCGGGGTGTCGGCGCGCGAGCCGTACAGCACGGGCATGAACAGCTGCCCGACCTTCTCCTCCACGGTCATCCGGGCGAGCCGGTCGGCGCGCGACGGCTCGGGGGAGGCGGCGGGGGTCGCGGCGGGGCTCGCCGGGCTCGGCGTCGGCGCGGCCGACGGGCCGGTCTCCGCCGCGCGCGGGCTCGCCGTGCCCGGCGCCGCCGTACCGGACGCCGCCGAGCCGGGCGCGGCCGAGCCGCCGCAGCCGCCGGCCAGCGGCCCGCCGAGCAGGGACACCGTGGTGAGAAGTACCGCGAACCTGGTGCCTCGCAACATGCCCCCAACGCTAGCGACGGGTGGATCGATCCGGGTCACGCATCGCCGAGCGCGGGCAGCAACGCCCGGGCCGCCGTGCGGGCCGCCTTCGCCGTGGTGGCGGCGCGGGCCGCCGCCGCGGCCGCCCGGCACCGGTCGAGGGTGTGCCCGGCGAGCGCGCGGCGCACCGCGCCGAGCGCGGCGGGCGCCATCGACAGCGCGGTGACGCCGAGGCCGACGAACACGCAGGCGAGCGCGGGGTCGGCCGCGGCCTCGCCGCACACGCAGCACTGCCGGCCCGCCCGGGCCGCGGCCTCGGCGACGAGCGCGACGAGGTCGAGCAGCGCCGGGTGCCACGGGTCCTCGATCGAGTGGAGCGAGCCGACCTCCCGGTCGGCGGCGAAGGTGAACTGCACCAGGTCGTTGGTGCCGATCGAGAAGAAGTCGGCCACCTCGGCGAGGTCGCGGGCGCGCAGCGCCGCCGCGGGTACCTCGATCATCACCCCGGCGGTGGGCAGGCCCGCGTCGTGGCAGGCGCGCACGAACCGCTCCGCCTCCTCGACCGTGGTGACCATCGGGGCCATCACCCCGAGCCGTGCCGTGGTGCCCGCGGCGGCCTCGGCGATCGCGGTGAGCTGCTCGGTGAGGATCTCCGGGTGCGCGGTGTAGGCGCGCACGCCGCGCATGCCGAGCGCCGGGTTCGGCTCGTGCCCGGCGGGCGGCAGGAACGCGAGCGGCTTGTCCGCCCCGGCGTCGAGGGTGCGCACCACGACCTGGCCCTCGGGGAACGCGTCGAGCACCGCCCGGTAGGCCTCGCGCTGCTCGGACACCCGGGGCCGGGCCCGGCGGCCGAGGTAGAGGAACTCGGTGCGCAGCAGGCCCACCCCCTCGGCGCCGCACCCCACGGCCGCGGGCAGGTCGCGCAGCGACCCGATGTTCGCCAGCAGCGCGACCGGCCGCCCGTCCGCGGTCCGCCCCGGCCGGTGCGTGGCCGGGCCGTACGTCGCCCGGCGGGCGGTCCGGGCCAGCTCCGCGGGGGTCGGGGCCACCCGCACCTGCCCGGTGTCGCCGTCGACGAGCACCACGGTGCCCTCCGGCACCCGCATCGCGCCCGCGCAGCCGACCACCGCGGGCACCCCATCGCCCGGGCGAGGATCACCGTGTGGCTGGTGGGCCCGCCCTCCTCCAGCAGCAGCGCGGCCACCGACCCGGGCGTCAGCACGGCCATGTCCGAGGGGGCGAGGTCCCGGGCGACGAGCACGTACGGCGTGGCGTCGCCGGTGGCGAGCGGCGAGAGCACGCCGGGGCCCGGGGTGGCGCCGGCGTCGAGCAGCACGAGGGCGCGGTCGCGCACGTCGTCGATGTCCCCGGCGCGCTCGGCGAGGCGGCCGCCGGCGCGAACCAGGGCGTCGTGGAACACGGCGAACGAGTCGTAGATCGCGCGGGCCGCCGCGGCGCCCCCGTCGATCAGTTCCCGGACCGCCGCGCGCAGGCTCGGGTCGCGGGCCATCATCGCCTGGGCGGCGAGGATGTCCTGGGCGACGCCGCCCGCGGCGCGGCCGAGCGCCTGCAGCTCGGCCCCGACCCGCTCGAGCACGGCCTCGGCCCGCGCGAACTCGGCGTCCGCGTCGCCGCCGTGCCGCGCGTCCGGGGGCGGGATCGGGGCGCGCCGTACCAGCCGGCGTACCGGCCCGTAGCCGACGCCGGGGCTCACCCCGTTCCCCGTCAGCCGCATCGCTGCTACGAGGCGGCGGCGATCGCGGCGAGGCGGTCGAGGAGCTCCTCGGCGCCCTCCCCCTCGGCGCGGATGACGATGGTGTCTCCCCGGCGCACGTCGAGGGCGAGGATGGACAGGATGCTCTTGGCGTTCACCGGCTCACCGCCCTGCTTGGCGACGGTCACCTCGAACGGCGCCGCGGCCGCGGTCTGCGCGAAGGTCGCCGCCGGGCGCGCGTGCAACCCGATCACCGACTCGACCGTGACCTTCCGTTCCGGCATCGTCCCCATCCTTCCCCGGTCCGCCGGACCCATCCTCGCATCTTCCGCCGGGTCCTCGGGGCTTTCCGGGCCGGAGTGTGGCTAATCGGTCTGGGTGACCTTCCGCAGCCCCCGGGGTGAGTCCGGGTCGATGCCGAGCCGGCGGGCGAGCGCCTCGGTGACGAGCTGGCCGGGCACGATCAGCCCGATCGGCGCCACCCACTCGGGCAGGTCCGGGCCGTTGAGCCGGGCGGTGCACGCCGCGGCGAGGGCCTCGTCCCCGCCCACGCCGTACGCGGCCGCCCCGGCCGAGCGGACCCGCTCGGCGAGCGCCACCGTGCCCGGCAGGGTGGGGCCGGACCCGGCCGCCACGAGGATCGCCGGGGTGCCCGAGTCCACCACGGCGATCGGCCCGTGCAGCAGGTCCGCGTACGACAGGCCCATGGCGTGCAGGTAGCAGGCCTCCTTGAGCTTGAGCGCGAGCTCCAGCGCGGTGGAGAACGCCATGCCGCGGCCGGACACCACCGCCCCGGCCACGCCGGCGAGCCCGTCGACCACCGCGTCGAGGTCGCCGGGGTCGTCGAGCAGCGCGGCCACCGCGTCCGGCGCCCGCTCCAGGTCGGCGGCGTCGACCTCGGCGCCGAGCGCGAGGGCGAGCACGGCGAGCGCGGCGAGCTGGGTGGTGTAGGTCTTGGTCGCGGGCACCGCCTTCTCCTCGCCCGCCTCGGTGCACAGCGCGAGGTCGGCCGCCTGCGCCAGCGGGCTCTCCGGCCCGCCGTTGGTGATCGCCACGGTGCGGGCGCCGCAGTCCTTCGCCCAGGCGAGGGTCTCGACGATCTCCTCGGTACGGCCGGACTGCGACAGCGCGACCGCGAGCACGCCGTCGAGGTCCATGCGCCGCCGGTACACGGTCGCCACCGAGGGCGCGGCGAGCGCGGCCGGCCGTCCGGCGTACGCCTCCAGCAGGTAGCGCCCGTACACGGCCGCGTTGTCCGAGGTCCCCCGCGCGATGAACAGCACCTGCCGGGCGGAGCCGCCCAGCGCCCGTACCTCGTCCCGCCGCGGCAGCAGGGCGCGCAGCGTGGCGCGCAAGGCCTCCGGCTGCTCGGCGATCTCGCGCCGCATCATGCTCGTCATCGTGGCCCCCATCGTCGCGTCGGCCGGTGCCGGTCCAGTCCGGCCTAGACCAGTACGTACCATACAGGGAGCCACGGAAAGGGGGAGGCATGGCGCAGATCGATCCCGGCAGCCCGGTCCCGAAGTACTTCCAGCTCCGGGAGATCCTCCTCGACCTGATCGAGCGCAACGAGCTGCCGATCGGCTCCGCGATCCCCTCCGAGCGGGAGCTGTCCGCGTGCTACGGGCTGTCCCGGATGACGGTACGGCAGGCGGTCGACCACCTGGTCTCCGAGGGACGGCTGCACCGGGTGCCGGGCAAGGGCACCTTCGTGGCCCGGCCGAAGATCGAGATGACGCTGCAGCTGCGGTCGTTCACCGAGGACATGCGGGCCCGGGGCATGGAGCCCGGCGCGCGTGACCTGGACCGCCGGGTGGTCCGGGCGAGCCCGCACCTCGCCCGGCGGCTCGGCCTGCGGCCCGGCGACGAGGTGCACTACCTGGAGCGGCTGCGCACGGCCGACGGCGAGCCGCTGTGCATCGAGCGGGTGCACATCCCCGTCGCGCTCGCCCCCGACCTCGCCGCGCACGACCTCACCGACCGGTCGCTGTACGCGCTGCTCGAGTCGGTCTACGGGATCGTCTTCGACGCCGGGGAGCTCACCATCGACGCGGGCATCGCCGACCCGGGCGACGCCGACCTGCTGCGGCTGCCCCGCGGCGGGGCCGTGCTCATCCTCCAGCACCGCTCGTTCGCCGGGGGCGTGTGCGCCGAGATCGGGGTGTCCACCTACCGCGCGGACCGGTACCAGCTGCGCGCCGCGATCGTGTCCCCCGCCCGCCACCGCTCCGCCCAGGGCCGCGGCGTGCTCCAGGCCGCCGAGTAGGGGTCCGCCCGGCGGCGCACCGGCGGCCCGTATCCCCGGCGGGGCCGTTCCTCCGCCGCGATCGCGGGCGTCCCGCCCGGCGGCGCACGCGGAGGTTACCAGCGGGTAACGGTACGGCGACAGTCCGCCCGGGCCGTATCAGCCGGGCCGTACGCGGCCTCTGTAGGGCGTCCCGAAGCAGCACCCGCCGGACGATCACGGAGTTGCGATGACCCGACCTCCCCGTCCCGTCGCCCTGCCCCGCCTGGTCCGCACGCCCCGCATCGACCCGCCGTACGACGACGAGGTCGCCGCGCCGGTGGTCGACGGGGCGCTCGCCCTCGCGCCCCGTCCCCGGCCCGCCGCGCCCCGGCCGGCCCCGGCCGCCGAGCGCCCCGCCGGGCCGTACCCGGGGCCGCGGCGGCTGCGCGCCCTCGGCCAGGCGGTGGCCGAGGTGCTCGCGGGCATGCGGCCCGCCGCGACGGTCGCGGACCGGTTCACCGAGCGCGCCTACGCCGAGCTGGTGCGCGCCGGGCGCATGCTCCGCGCCCGCCGCCCGCCGCGGGCGGGGCGCCCGCACGTGAGCACGCCCCGGGAGGGCGTGATCGAGATGTGCCTGCCGGTGCACTGCGGCGAGCGCACCCACGGGCTCGCGCTCCGGCTGGAGCGGCGCGGCGTGCAGTGGCTGTGCACCGAGTGGGAGACGGCCTGAGCCGCATCCGAAAAGGCCGCACACGACGACGGTGACCGGCCCCCGCGCGGGGCCGGTCACCGTTCTCTCGGGCCGTCTGTCGCGTCAGGCCTTGGTGTTCTTGGGGTCGCCGTGGCAACGCTTGAACTTCTTGCCCGACCCGCAGGGGCAGGGCGCGTTGCGCTCGACGTTGCCGTAGGCGGCGCGCTCCTCGGGCGTGGTGCGGACCCGGACCTGCTCGACGTCGCCGGTCTCGCCCGGCGCCGTGTAGATCATCTCGGCCGGGCGCTCCGGGCGGCGCAGCGCCCTGGCGATGATCTCGCTCGCCTCGGCGACCGCGGCGTCCTCCTCGCCCGCCTCCTCGACGATCGGGTTCGGCTGGACCTCGATCTCGAGGTTGAACAGGTAGCCGACCGAGTCCTCCTTGATCGCGTCGAGCATCGCCACGAACATGTCGTAGCCCTCGCGCTGGTACTCGACGAGCGGGTCCCGCTGCGCGTAGGCCCGGAGCGCGATGCCCTCCTGGAGGTAGTCCATCTCGTACAGGTGCTCACGCCACTTGCGGTCGAGCACCTGCAGGATGACCCGGCGCTCCAGCTCGCGCATGGTCTCCGCGCCGAGCTCCTCCTCCCGCACGTCGTAGGCGGCGAGGGCGTCGGCGATGATGCGCTCCTCGATCACGTCCGCGGTGAGCCTCTCGCGGCCGCCGGCCTCCTCGATGAGCTCGTCGGCGGTCACCGAGACCGGGTAGAGCTGCTTGAACGCCTTCCACAGGGTGTCGAGGTCCCACTCCTCGGCGTAGCCCTCGGCGGTGGCGGACCGCACGTACCCGCTGATCACGTCGCGGATGAACCCGCGCACCTGCTCGCGCAGGTCGGCGCCCTCGAGCACCTTGCGGCGCTCGGCGTAGATCACCTTGCGCTGCTGGTTCAGCACCTCGTCGTACTTGAGCACGTTCTTCCGTGCCTCGAAGTGCTGCTGCTCGACCTGGTGCTGGGCGGACGCGATCGCCTTGGTGACGATGCCGGACTCGATCGGCACGTCGTCCGGGATGTTGAGGCGGTTCATGATCATCTCGACCCGCGCGGAGTTGAACAGCCGCATCAGGTCGTCCTCGAGGGACAGGTAGAACCGCGACTCGCCGGGGTCGCCCTGCCGGCCGGACCGGCCGCGCAGCTGGTTGTCGATCCGGCGGGACTCGTGCCGCTCCGTGCCGAGCACGTACAGGCCGCCGAGCCGGACGACCTCCTCGTGCTCGGCCTTGACCTCCTCCTTGGCCTTCTCGAGCGCCTCGGGCCAGGCCTTCTCGTACTCCTCCGGCGTCTCGGTGGGCGACAGGCCGCGCTTCTCCAGCTCCCGGGCGGCGCGGAACTCGGGGTTGCCGCCGAGCATGATGTCGGTACCGCGACCGGCCATGTTGGTGGCGACGGTCACCGCGTGCTTGCGGCCCGCCTCGGCGACGATCGCGGCCTCCCGCGCGTGGTTCTTCGCGTTGAGCACCTCGTGCGGGATGCCCCGCCGCTTGAGCATCTTCGACAGCTTCTCGGACTTCTCCACCGAGGTGGTGCCGACCAGGACCGGCTGTCCCTTCTCGTACCGCTGGACGATGTCCTCGACGACCGCCTGGAACTTGGCGTCCTCGGTCTTGTAGACCACGTCCGGGTGATCCTTACGGATCATCGGCTTGTTCGTGGGGATCGGCACCACGCCGAGCTTGTAGGTCTGGTGGAACTCGTTCGCCTCGGTCGCCGCGGTACCGGTCATGCCCGCGAGCTTCTCGTAGAGGCGGAAGTAGTTCTGCAGGGTGATCGTGGCGAGGGTCTGGTTCTCGTCCTTGATCTTGACGCCTTCCTTCGCCTCGATCGCCTGGTGCATGCCCTCGTTGTAGCGGCGGCCGTGCAGGATGCGGCCGGTGAACTCGTCGACGATGAGGACCTCGCCGTTCGCGACGATGTAGTCCCGGTCCCGCTTGTAGAGCTCCTTGGCCTTCAGCGCGTTGTTGAGGAAGCCGACCAGGTGGGTGTGCTCGGGCTTGTAGAGGTTGTCGATGCCGAGCCAGTCCTCGACCTTGGCGACGCCGGACTCCAGGATGGCGACCGTGCGCTTCTTCTCGTCGACCACGTAGTCGCCGGTGGGCTCCTCGCCGTTCTTGCCCTCCTCGCCCCGGCGCAGCCGCGGGACGATCTTGGCGAACTCCTGGTACCACTTGGCGGACTGCTCGCCCGGCCCGGAGATGATCAGCGGGGTACGGGCCTCGTCGATGAGGATCGAGTCGACCTCGTCGACGATGGCGAAGTAGTGGCCACGCTGCACGCACTCGTCGAGGCTCCAGGCCATGTTGTCCCGGAGGTAGTCGAAGCCGAACTCGTTGTTGGTGCCGTAGGTGATGTCGGCCTCGTAGGCCTTGCGCCGCTCCTCCGGGGGCATCTGGGCGAGGATCACGCCGACCTTCAGGCCGAGGAAGCGGTGCACCCGGCCCATGGTCTCGGCGTCACGCTTGGCGAGGTAGTCGTTGACCGTGACGATGTGCACGCCCTTGCCGGTGAGCGCGTTGAGGTACGCCGGCAGCGTGGCGGTGAGCGTCTTGCCCTCACCGGTGCGCATCTCGGCGATGTTGCCGAAGTGGAGCGCGGCGCCACCCATGATCTGGACGTCGAAGTGCCGCTGGCCGAGCACGCGGCGGGCGGCCTCGCGGACGGTCGCGAACGCCTCGGGGAGCAGGTCGTCCAGCGACTCGCCGTCCTTGTAGCGCTGCTTGTACTCGTCGGTCAGCGCGCGCAGCTCGGCGTCGGTGAGGCTCTTGAAGTCGTCCTCGATGGAGTTGACCTGCTCGGCGATGCGCTTGAGCTTACGCAGAATCTTGCCTTCGCCGGCCCGGAGAATCTTGTCGAGAATGGCCACTTTTCTTAGAGCTCCTCGCAGGTCTACCACGCCCGGAGGCGATGGTTGGTGAGGACAGTCGAACTACCCCGGTAGCCCATCGTAGGGCGTTCCACCACCGGACACAGCCACCGTTAACGACGAGCGTCAGGGCCGGGAAGTTCCCGTACTCGCACCGCCGGAGAATACGGCACCGATCAACGGGTAGGTACGTCACACCGCTGTTTGGGCGAATCTCCGCGTACGGCACGCAAGGTCGCCGTACACGGTTATACCGCCGAAACCGCCACAACGCCGTGCGGGAACGCAGGGAGGCGCCATGCCCCAGACCGAACGCCCCGACGAGCACGAGGGCCACGCGTTCGTCGCCAGCGGAAGCCACGCCGGCCGGCCCGGCTCCTGGCTCGCGGTCATCGTGATCATGCTCGGCTTCACCGTCGGCGGGGTCGGGCTCTGCCTCGGCCCCAACTGGATCCTGATCGGCGTCGGGATCGGGCTCATGGTCATCGGGGGCGTGATCGCGATGGCCGTCGACATCTTCTCCGACGTGATCGTCGACTCCCGGCGTGACGTGCCCGCCCAGGAGCACCACTCCCCGTTCGAGCGCCACCGGCTCCGCGTCGAGCACCACCGGGCCGAGCGGCGGATCGAGCACCCGGCCGAGCACCGCCACGAGGCCTGAGCACCGGCCCTCGGCTTCGGGCGCCGGCCCCGGGGGCCGTGCGCCCGCCTTTGCCTGCCGTACGCCGGACGGCGTGTAACCGGCATAGCGATTTTGTCGGTGGCGCGCGGTAGCATCGCCGGCATGGCCACGAGCGCGTATCCCGCCCCCACCTCCCCGGGCGTCTCCCCCGGGCCCGTCCCCCCGGAGCCGGCGGCCGCGCCGCCCTCCGGCCGTCCGGAGACCGAGCTGTCGGCCGACGAGGCACGCCGGATCATCCTGCGGGCGCAGGGGCTGCTCGGCGCGGACGGGCGGCGCGGCGGCGTGCCCGCCATGCTGCGCCGGCTCGCCGCCGTGCAGCTCGACACGATCTCGGTGCTCGCCCGGTCCCACGAGCTCGTGGCGTACGCCCGGCTCGGGCCGGTCGGGCGCGAGGCGGTGGAGCGGGCCTACTGGCACGAGCCCGCCCGCGCCTTCGAGTACTGGTGCCACGCGATGTGCGTGCTGCCGATCGAGCACTGGCCGCTGCTGGCGTTCCGGCGCCGCGCCTACCGGGAGCGCCGCAAGCGCTGGCACGAGGTGCCGGCCGGCCTCGGCGAGGTGCTCGCCCGGGTGCGGGACGAGGGGCCGGTCACCACCACCGACCTCGGCGGGGCGAGGAACGGCGGCGCGTGGTGGGACTGGTCGGACGTAAAGATCGCCCTCGAGTACCTGCTCGACATCGGCGAGGTGGTGTGCACCCGCCGGGTCGGCTGGCGGCGCGTGTACGACCTCGCCGAGCGCGCGGTGCCGCCGGAGCTGCTCGGGGCCGAGCCGGACGACGAGGAGTGCGTGGCGCGCCTCGCCGCGATCGCGGGCCGGGCGCTCGGCGTGGCCACCCGGGCCGACCTGGTGGACTTCCTCCGCCTCGACGGGCGGCACGCGGCGATCCTCGACCGCCTGCTCGCCGAGGGGGCGTGCGGCCTGGTTCCGGTCCGCGTCGCGGGCTGGCCGCAGGCGCGCGGCGGCGCCGGGCGGGCGAACGCGTACGCCGATCCCGTCGCGCTCGCGACCGAGCCGCGCGGGCGGCACCGCACCACGCTGCTGTCGCCGTTCGACTCGCTGGTGTGGGACCGCGCCCGCACCGAGCGGGTGTTCGGCTTCACCCACCGGCTTGAGGCGTACGTCCCGCGGCACAAGCGGGTGCACGGCTACTACGTGATGCCGGTGCTCGCCCAGGGCCGGCTGATCGCCCGGGTGGACCCGGCACGGGAGGGCCGCACGCTCGTCGCGCGGTACGTCGGCTTCGAGTCCGGCGGCAACGGCCGCGGGAACGGCGCCGGCAACGGCACGATCGGCGGCGTGCGCGCCGCGCACGTGGCGGCCGTGCGCGACGCACTGTGGGCGGCCGCGGCCTGGGTCGGCTGCGACGACGTGCGGGTGGAGCGGGTGCTCCCCGCGGAGCACGACGCCGCGCTGCGCCGGGCCCTGGAGTCCCGGGACGCGCCGGTCAGGTGATCTCCAGCAGGCGCTCGCGCACCGCGTAGACCACCGCCTCCATCCGGGAGTGGAGCTGGAGCTTCTCCAGGATGTTGCGGACGTGGTTCTTCACCGTGTTCTCGGAGATGAACAGCTCCTTGGCGATCTCGCGGTTGTTCATGCCCTTCGCGACGAGCCGCAGGACCTCCATCTCGCGATCGGTGAGCCGGGGGGCGGGCACCTGCGGGGGACGCTCGGCCTCCTTGCGGCTCATCGCCGCGAACTCCTGGATGAGCTTGGTCGCCATCGAGGGGTTGATCAGCGACTGCCCCTCGTACACGCTGCGCACCGCGTCGGGCACCTCGTCGATCTGCACGTCCTTGAGCAGGTAGCCCGTCGCGCCCGCCTTGATGGCGTCGAAGAGGTCCTCCTCCTCGTCGCTCACCGTGAGCATGATGATCCGCGCGCTCGGCACGGCCTCCTTGATGCCGCGGGTCGCCTCGATGCCGGTGCGCCGGGGCATGCGCACGTCCATGAGCACGACATCGGGCATGAGGCGGCCGGCGAGCTCGACCGCCTCCTCCCCGTCGCTCGCCTCACCGACCACTTCGATGTCCGGCTCCGCGGTCAGCGCGAGCTCGAGGCTGCGGCGGATCAGCGCGTGATCGTCAACGATCAGCACGCGGATCGGCTCGCCGCCGTCGGCCGCGCGGGCCGCCTCGTCGGGTCGGGTCACGCCTCCTCCTAGAGGGCTGCCACAAAGCCGTAGGGAACGCCATCATTACACGGCTTTCTCCCGGTCGGAGCAGTCGGAAGGGCCACCTCCGGGTGGGGGCGGGCGCCCCCACCCCCGGCCTACTCCTCGATCAGCCGCAGCACGCCGTAGTGGTAGCCGCGGCGCCGGTACACGACGCTGGGCAGGCCGTTCTCCTTGTCGCGGAAGAGGTAGAAGTCGTGTCCGACCAGCTCCATCTCGAGCAACGCCTGGTCGACGGTCATCGGCTGGGCCTTGTGATACTTCTCACGGACGACGAGCGGGCCCTCGCCCTCCATGGGGATCGGGACGATCGGCTCCTCCTCGCCGCCGGCCTCCCGCCGCCGCGCCTCCTCCTGCTCCGCGGCGTAGGTGTCCTCGTACGTCTCCTCCTCGGCCTCGGCCGTGCTCCGCGCGGCCTGGCCGCCTTCCTGGGCACGCAACTCGTCGAGCCGGGCGAGCGCCGCCGTGATCTCGGCAACCGAGGGGGGGCACTGGCTGCCGTAGTGCACCTTGCGGCGGTCGGCGATCCGGCGCAGCCGGTTCTCCAGCTTGTCAAGGGCGAGGTCGAGGGCGGCGAAGCGATCGGCGGCCGACGCCTCGGCGCGGATGGCCGGGCCGCGGGAGTGGATGGTCAGCTCGACCCGCTCCCGCTGGTCCGCAAGACGCGGGTTACGCTCCTTGGACACCTCCACCGACACGCGGATCAGCCGGTTGTCGAGGCGCTCGATCCTGGCGAGCTTGCTCTTCACGTGATCGCGGAAGCGATCGCTCACACCGGTGTGCCGACCCTTGACGATGATGTCCACCTGGGCAGCCCCCCTTCGTCCGACGACTTTGGCGTGCAACAGGTGCGGACAGGAAATGGCACCCGTTCGGCCGACCTGGTCTTCGTCCCCACATCCGCCTGCTGAGGGGTTCGCGGCTCTTCTCCCGCCACTACTACCCTTCTCTTCGTACGGGGGACATCCGGACCCCCGGGAAGGCAGGACTTACCTCTAAGCCGCACCGTGATCGGTCGACGAAGAGTCGCCTTACGTGGGCCGTTTCGCCTGCGGCTGGCATCGGCTAGCCGGACCTGCCGTGCGGCAGGCCCGGCGCAACCACGGACCCGAACGGGTGCCATGCTGGAACGCTAGCCGGTAGCGCGCGGAATGTCAGCCGGGCGTCTCGCGCCGTGGTCACGCACGGTGAGATCCGCGGCGGGGCCGGCCGCCCGAAAAAGTCCGATCCGGCAGGCCAAATCACCCAGGAAACCGGCATCTCAGCGGCGCGATCAGCGGCGGCGTTCCGGTGGGGTGAGAGTTGTGTGACCAAGCGGACAGGGTCCGATTTTGCCCGGATCTTTACGCCGAGTGATCGTCACGGATGATTTTCCTTCGGCGTGTCGCGGCGATCGTGACCGCGAGCGAGGGCCGCACGCCCGCCTCGCGGAGCGCCCGCGCGGCCTCGGCGAGCGTCGCCCCGGTGGTGATCACGTCGTCCACGAGCACGCAGGCCCCGGGCGGGACCGGCCGTACGACGGCGAACGCGCGGTGCAGGTTCGCCGCCCGCCGCGCCGCGTCCAGCCCCGCCTGGTCGGCCACCCGGCGCCGCTGCCCGAGCACGGGCGCGACGACCACGGGCCGGTCCGGCCGGGCGAGCCGCCGGGCCGTGAGCGCCGCGAGCCGGCCGACCGGGTCGTGCCCGCGCGCCCGCCGCGCCGCCCGCGCGCTCGGCACCGGCACCAGCACCACCGGGCCCGTCCGGTACGGCACCGCCGCGGCCGTGACCGCGGCGAGGCAGGCGGCGAGCGCGGGCGCGAGGGCGGTACGGCCGCGCTCCTTGTAGGCGAGGATCAGCCGCCGGGCCGCCCCCGCGTACGCCGTGGCCGTCCAGCACTCGGGCAGGCCCGCCGGGGCCGGACACGGCCGGTGCGGCCCCGGCCGCCCGGCCAGCCCGGCCGCACAGTCCACGCAGAGCGGGCCCGCCGTGTCCCCGCAGCCCGCGCAGCGCTGCGGCAACAGCAGATCGAGCAGCGGGCCGAGCAGGCGGCCGGGCGCGAGACCGGGCAGGATCCCGCGCGTGACGCCGGGCGACACCGTGCGCATGGGTCCACTATGCCCGGCCCCACCGACACTTTCCGTGACGCAGGGCCACACCCCGCGCGACCGACGAGGGCGGCCCGGGTCAGCTCAGCGGGAAGGCCGGGGTGTCGGCCCCGCGCATGGCCGTGGCCATCCACTCCTTCTTCTTGTCCGGATCCCACATGAGGATCTCGCCGTCGTCCCCGGTGCCGGCGAGCAGCCGGCCGTTCGGCGCCGCCGTGATCGTCCGGATCCGGGAGTCGGCCTTCAGGCCCGCCGAGGTGAGCTGGGTGCCGTCGGTGACGTCCCAGGCGGTGAGCTCCCGGTTCTGCTTGTTGTCCCGGGTGAGCACGAGCAGCGTCTGGGCGTCCTGCCAGGCGATGTCGACGACCTCGACGCCCGACGCGGTCGCGTCCAGCGGCAGCAGGCCGTCGATGCGCCCGCCGTCCCGGTCGATCGCGCCGACGTACACCCGCTGGGCGAGCCCGTCGTCGGCGACCACCGCGACCCGGACCCCGTCCCGGGCCACCTTCAGCGCGCTCACGTGCTTGTTCTCCAGCTCGGGGGCCTGCACGTGGCGCTGCGTCGAGCCGTTGGAACGCCACACCCGCGACCGCTGCTCCCCGACGCGCTCCACGGTCCACACCTCGTCGTACCGGTCCCAGGACGGCGGGGTGAGGTCCCGGCCCCGGACCCAGCGCTGCCACTCGCCCTCGTCGGCGAGCGGGGCCACGTAGATCCCGTCGTCGCCGAGCGCGGCCACGTACGTGTTCGCGTTCCCGGAGATCGCCGGGCGTCGCACGGCACGGGTCTTCTTCCCGGCCACGCCCGGCGCCACGCCGGGGTCGCCGTTCCAGGTGAGCCGGTGCAGCCGGCCGTTCCGCATGAAGTAGGCCTCGGGCTGCTGGCCCAGCACGTTGGGGTCGTAACCGGCGTAACGGTCGAGCTCGATGCGCAGGCCGCCGCCCGGCCACGGCTCGCCGTTCACCAGCACCTCGACCGTCCGGCCGGAGGCGAGCCCGCGCAGCGTCCAGGCGAGCTGCGCCTCCATGGCGCGCTGCACGGTTTCGGAGGAGCGGGCCGAGAGGATCTCGGCGCTGAAGTCGACGACGAGGGTGCCCTGCTCGGCGGCGGTGACCCGGTTGAGCCGGGTGCCGACCGGGATCGCGCTGCGCACCGCGCTGCCGAGCGCCGAGGTCGGCCCCTGCAGCAGCCGCTCCAGCAGGGACTCGATGAGGGTCTCCCGCGGGCTCACCGGGATCTGCACCCGGTCGACCACGAGGCCGGACATCTGCTGGTCCGGGAAGTACAGGTCGAGCGGCCGGTAGATGCGCCGGAAGTCGTCCAGGGAGAGCAGCAGCCCGGGGGGCGCGGACGAGATGCGCCAGCCCTGGGGGGTCTTCACCAGGGTGAAGGTCTTGTCCTCGGGGTCCTTGTCCTCCATGTCGCCGACGGCGGGCCGGTAGCGGCCGTCGTCGTCCACGGTCGCCACCACGTTCGCCTCGAGCACCAGGCGGGTCACGTTCTCGTCGTCGGGCGACGTCACCACCCGGATCTGCTTCTCCTGGTCGTACACGGTGACGCCGGCCCACGGGTTCCAGGTGCGCGCGGCCTCCCCGGTGAGGTACGAACGGGCCACGACGCGGGAGTCGTCGTCGCCCGCCATCGCGGCCTGGAAGCCCTTGAGGATCTCGATCGGCGTCCCGCCCGGCTTCGGCGAGGGGGCGATCTTGCGATAGAACGGCCGGCTCAGCGAGTCGCCGGAGCCCGCCTCCTCCCCGGGCACGGGGTTGCCCCCCATCGGCACGAGGCTGCACCCGGCGAGCGCCAGCACCAGGGCGAGCAGCAGTGGCAGCACCGCGCCGCCCCGGCCCGGCCCGCGGCCGGTCCCCCGCGGCTCACCGGTCCGCATCGCCGCCTCCGCCGTCCCTCACCTCGGCGTCCCGCGCCGCGGCCTCCGTGCGGGGCGCGCCCGCGGCCCCGGAGTCCGGCGTGACACCCGCCCCGGAGTCCCCGGCGGTGCCCGTCGTGGCCCCGGCACCCGCCGCGGCCTCGGCCGCCGGGCCGTTCCCGGACGCCGGCGCGGAGCCGTTCCCGGAGCCCTTCGCAGCGCCGGAAACGGTGCCCGAACCGGTGCCCGCCGCCGTGCCGGACGCGGTGGCCGGGCCGGCGCCCCCGATGGAGGACGTCACCGAGGCGTGGCCGCGCCAGGTGCGGCGCATCTCCACCTCCGGCGGCACCAGCGGCAGCGGCGAGCCGCGCAGCTCGGCGCCCGCGACCCGGGGCAGGGAGAGGCGGAACTGCGCGCCCTCCCCGGGCGCGCCCCACGCCTGCAGCCAGCCGCCGTGCAGCATCGCGTCCTCGCGGGAGATCGCCAGGCCGAGCCCGGTGCCGCCGATGGTGCGCTTCCGCGACGGGTCGGCCCGCCAGAACCGGTCGAAGACGAGGTTCTCCTCCCCCGGCTTGAGCCCGACGCCGTGGTCGCGCACCGCGACCGCCACCGCGTCCCGGTCCGCGCCGAGGGTGACGATGATGTCCTTGCCCTCGCCGTGCTCGATCGCGTTGAACAGCAGGTTGCGCAGGATGCGCTCGACCCGGCGGGTGTCCACCTCGGCCATGCACGGCTCGCTCGGCAGCCGCAGCTCGATCCGGGTCGAGTGCTTCTCGGCGAGCGCCTGGGAGTCGCCGACCGCGCGCAGCACCACGTCGCGCATGTCCACCGTGTCGGCGACGAGGGTGGCCGCCCCCGCGTCGTGCCGGCTGATCTCCAGCAGGTCGTTGAGCATCGCCTCGAAGCGCTCGAGCTGGTTCTGCATGAGCTCGGCCGACCGGCGCACCGCGGGGTCGAAGTCCTCGCGGGCCTCGTACAGCAGGTCGGCCGCCATCCGCACGGTGGTGAGCGGGGTGCGCAGCTCGTGCGACACGTCGGAGACGAACTGGCGCTGCACCTGGGAGAGCTCCTCCAACTGGCGGATCTTCTGCGCGAGGTTGGAGGCCATGTCGTTGAACGAGGTGCCGAGCCGGGCGAGGTCGTCCTCCCCGCGGACCTTGAGCCGCTCCTCCAGGTTGCCCGCGGCGAGGCGCTCGGCGGCCTGGCGGGCGAGCCGTACCGGGATGACGACCTGGCGGGTGACGAGCGAGGCGATCGCCGCGAGCAGCAGCACGAGCACGGCGCCGACCGCCACCACCATCTGCCGGACGAGGGCGAGCGTCTCCTCCTCCTCGCGGAGCGGGAAGAAGTGGTAGATCTCGTACGTCCGGCCGGGCGGCCCCTCCACCCGGTGGCCGATCACCAGCCCGGGCACCGCGGCGGCGCTGTTCTCGTAGTACAGCGGCGTGGTGAGGCGCTGCGGCGGATCCCCCGGGGTGATCTTCTGCACCTGCTTGCGCATGCGCGGAGGCAGGCTGCGCGGGTCGATGTCGCCGGTGACGTAGTCCTTACCGACGTCGGTCTCGCTGAGGATGATCACGTTGTACCGGTCGCTGGCCCGGTTGGCGAGCGCGTTCGCCGCGACCTCCACCGGGTCGCTCGGCAGCACGGGGGCGTCGCCCTGCCGGGTGGAGGACTGCTTGGCCGCCTCGCCGGGCTGCGCGGTGAGGTGCCCGACCGCCGTGGCGACGTTCGCCTGCGCCTCGGCGAGCCCGGCCCGGATCCGCGCGTCGATCATCGTCGTGGTGATCGACTGCATGAGGAAGACCCCGAGCACGGCGACGACGACGATCGAGATGACCAGCGTGCTCGTGACCACCCGCAGCTGCAGGGAGCGCCGCCACAGCCGGCGTACCCGGCCGGCGGCGCGCCGCGCCCGCCTCCGGACGCCCCGCGCGATCTGCCGGAGCGTCCGGCGGCGCCGCTTCTTGGCGCTCTTCGCCGTGCTCTTCCCCTTGCGGGGGGCGTTCCGGCCCGGCGAGGTCCGGCCCGCACCGGGCCGGACCGGAGCGCCCTTGCGCTGCGCTCTCGTGCCCGGGGCGCCTCGGCCCTGGGCGCTCTCGCTCTGGGCGGCGGGCGACGGGGGCATGATGGGGGAATTCCGTCGGTCAGGCGGGGCCGGCCTTGTAGCCGACGCCGCGCACGGTCACCACGATCTCCGGGTGCTCCGGGTCCTTCTCGATCTTGGCGCGGAGCCGCTGCACGTGCACGTTGACCAGCCGGGTGTCGGCCGCGTGCCGGTAGCCCCACACCTGCTCCAGCAGCACCTCCCGGGTGAAGACCTGGCGGGGCTTGCGGGCCAGCGCCACCAGCAGGTCGAACTCCAGGGGGGTGAGGTTGATGGTCTGGTCGCCGCGCTTGACCGAGTGACCGGCCACATCGATGGTGATGTCGCCGATCTGCAGGATCTCCGGCGTCGGCTCGTCGGTACGGCGCAGCCGCGCGCGCACCCGGGCGATGAGCTCCTTCGGCTTGAACGGCTTGATGATGTAGTCGTCCGCGCCGGACTCCAGCCCGAGCACGACGTCGATCGTGTCGCTCTTGGCGGTGAGCATGACGATGGGCACGCCCGACTCCGCCCGGATCCGGCGGCAGACGTCGATGCCGTCGGCGCCGGGCAGCATCAGGTCGAGCAGCACGAGGTCCGGACGGGTCTCACGGAACGCGTCGAGCGCCTTGTCCCCGTCGGAAACGAACGATGGCTCGAAGCCCTCCCCGCGCAGCACGATCCCGAGCATCTCGGCGAGAGCGGCGTCGTCATCGACGACCAGCACGCGTCCTTTCATGACCCCTCATTTGTCGTACCCAGCCTGTGAATTTTGCGAGCACCGCACGAAAGTAGAAGGTTACCGGTCCGGAACGTGTGGGCGAGACTCCAAACGAACAACCGATCGCCGACCGCAAACCCCCAGTCCATACCGCGAGTCATCTGCAGGTCAGCCCTCATTGATCGTCGTTCGGTCGTCGCCGCGCGGGGTAGGGCCCGCCACATCCGGGAAAACCCGTGCGGTCGCCTTCCCAGTCTGCCCGGCGTCCGTCTGATCGTGCGAGTGCTCCGCGCGCCTTACGGATCCGCACCGGGCGGCGGCATG
The DNA here is from genome assembly GCF_006716785.1 of Thermopolyspora flexuosa. Lineage (NCBI taxonomy): Bacteria > Bacillati > Actinomycetota > Actinomycetes > Streptosporangiales > Streptosporangiaceae > Thermopolyspora > Thermopolyspora flexuosa. Next base: position 4,161,834 of record NZ_VFPQ01000001.1, read on the forward strand.
TCAGGATTGACATTATGTCGGAGGGTCACGATTCCTCAACGGATCAGCCAACACCGGGATCGCAGCCGCCACAGCCGGGGGGCTCGTCGTGGGCCGCTCCGGGGGGTGAACCGGCGCACCCGCAGGGCCCGGGCGGCGGGCCGTACCAGGGCGGTCCGCAGCCGCCACCGCCCGGCGGGTACGGCGGCTACGGCGCCGGGGGCGGATATCCCGGGGCGCCCGGCGGTCCCGGCGGGTATCCCGGCGGAGGGTACGGCGCCAGCCGGCCCGAGATGCGGCCGGGCATCATCCCGCTGCGCCCGCTCGCCGTGGGCGAGATCCTCGACGGCGCGCTGCGGCTGATCCGGTCCAGCCCGCGGGCCGCGCTCGGCCTCGCCGCGGGGGCCGCGGTGATCGGCACCCTGCCGCTCGCGATCGTCCAGGCCCTCGAGGCGAACGAGGCGTTCTCCTCGCTGTTCGGCGAGGACGCGAGCGTGCGGCCGCCCGCGGGGATCCTCCCGTCGGTCAGCGAAGTCATCGCCGACGCCGCCGGCGTGCTGGTGCAGTTCCTCCTCGTCACCGTCCTGACCGGCGTGCTCACCCAGATCCTCGGCCGCGCGGTGTTCGGCGGGCGGATCACCGCCGGGGAGGCATGGCAGCGCAGCAAGGGACGGATCCCCGCGCTGCTCGGCACCGCCGTGCTGACCGGCCTCATCCTGGCGGCCCCGGCGCTGGTGCTGATCACGCTGATCTTCTTCGCGCTCGGCGCCGCCGAGATCGGGCTGTTCTTCCTGCTGAGCCTCGGGGGCACGGTCGCCCTCATCTGCTACGTGGCGTTCTTCGGGACCCGGCTGGCGCTCGCCGCGCCCGCCGTGGTGCTGGAACGCCTCGGCGTGATCGCCGCGCTGCGCAGGTCGTGGGAGCTCACCAGGGGCGCCTTCTGGCGCGTGTTCGGCGTCATCGTGCTCACCAACATCATCGTCGCCGTGGTCACCCTGGTGATCGGCATCCCGTTCGGGCTGATGGCCGGCGCGATCCTGTTCGCCACGGACGGCGGCTCCGGGGCGACCCCGGTGCTGGTGACGCTCAGCGTGCTGTCCGAGATGTGCGCGGCGATCATCACCTATCCGCTGCAGGCGGGCGTGCTGGGCCTGCTCTACACCGACCGCCGGATGCGGGCCGAGGCGTTCGACCTCGTGCTCCAGTCGGCGGCGGCGGACCAGTACCGGCTCGGCTGGGTGCCGGCGTCGGCCGACGAGCTGTGGCTGCGGCCCGCCGGCGGCGGCCCGCACGGGGGTGCGTGACGGCGTCGTGCCCATGATCGTGACGGCCCCGATCGGCGTCGATCGCGACCCGGCCCGGGAGCGGGCGCTCAACGAGCTGCTCGATCCGCGATACGAGCACGAGCCGTGGCTCGACCGCCTCCGGCGCCAGTTCGACGAGTTCCTCGACCGGCTCAACGACGTGATCCACTCGGAGCAGACCGGGTGGCTCGCGGCCGCGGCGCTGCTGACGTTCATCGTCGCGCTCATCGCGCTGCCGCTGTGGCGGGCGCGGCGGCTCACGCGGCGGGCCGCGCTCGAGCGGACGGCCGTGTTCACCGGGCGGGAGCGCACCGCGGCCGAGCATCGCGAGGAGGCCGAGCGCCTCGCCGCGGCGGGCGAGTGGGCGGAGGCGATCCGGGAGCGGCTGCGCGCCGTCGCCCGGGACCTGGAGGAGCGGGCGATCCTCGACCCGATGCCCGGCCGGACCGCCGCGGAGCTCGCCGCCGACGCCGGGCGGGAACTGCCCGGGCTCGCCGACGAGCTCGCCGCCGGCGCCCGGCTGTTCGAGGACGTGACCTACGGCGAGATGCCCGGCTCGGCCGAGGGGTACGCACGGCTCGTCCGGCTCGACGAGCAGGTGGCCGCGGCCCGGCCGCGGCCGTTGACCGCGGTCGGGGGTGAGCGCGGATGACGGCGCCGGCCCCCACGTCCGTCTCGCCCACCGCGCGCGACCTGTGGCGCCGCGGCCGGGGCGTGCTGCTCGTCGCCCTGCTCGTGCTGCTGGTCGCGGCGGCGACCGCGGTGTTCGTCCGGAACGACGAGATACCGGAGCGGCGTTATCTCGACCCTTCCGACACGTCGCTGAGCGGCACGGCGGCACTCGCCGAGCTGCTCCGCGACGAGGGCGTCCGGGTGGTCCGGGTGACCTCGGTGGACGAGGCCGTCCGGCTCGCCACCCCGCGCTCGCAGCTGCTGCTCACGGCGCGCCGGGCCATCTCCGGCGAGGCGGACGCGCGGCGGATCGCGGCGCTGCCGTCCGACCTGCTGATCGTCGGCCGGCCGTACGAGCTCGGCATCCTCGCCCCCGCGGCGCGGCCGGGCGAGTGGGCCGACCCCCGGTCGCGGGAGCCCGGCTGCACGCTGCCCGAGGCGCGCCGGGCGGGCAGCGCCTACCTCGGCGGCGTGACCTACCGCGCGCCGCGCAACGCGGCCGGCTGCTACCCGAGCCAGGAGGGGCCGACCCTCGTCCGGTACTGGGACGGCCGGCGGACGATCACCCTGGTGGGCGACGCGGACTTCATGACCAACCTGCGCCTCGGCGAGGACGGCAACGCCGCGCTCGCGATGAACCTCGCCGGGCGGCAGCCGCTGCTGATCTGGCTCACCGACCCCGTCGAGGACGACCCCGGGTACGACGTGGCCACGACGCGGCCCAGGAGCCTGCTCGACCTGGTCCCGGAGGGCGTGCGCTGGGCGGCGGTGCAGCTCGGCGTCGCGGTGCTGCTCACCGCGCTCTGGCAGGCCCGGCGGCTGGGGCCGGTCGTGGCCGAGCGGCTGCCGGTGGTGGTGCGGGCGTCCGAGACCGTCGAGGGCCGCGGCCGGCTCTACCGCGCCCGGCGGGCCCGGGACCGCGCGGCGGCCGCGCTGCGCGCCGGCTGCCTCGACCGGGTGACCCCGCGGCTCGGCCTGCCCCCGGGCGCGGGCCCGGATGAGATCATCTCCTCGCTGGCGGCCCGCACCGGTGAGGACCCGGCCGAGCTGCGCACCCTGCTGTACGGCCCCACCCCCGCCGACGACGCCGCCCTGGTCGCCCTCGCGGCCCGGCTCGAGGACGTGGAGGCCCTCCTCCGCCACGGGCCGCCGGCCGCATCCCCCGCGCCCTGACCGCGCGGTTCCACCCCGACCGCCGTCCCGACCGAGACGTGAAAGGAGGCAGCGCCATTCGCGGGTGTCCTACGCCGGCGCCGGACGCCGGCCCGCACGCCGTGGCCCGCCGGCGCGACCACACGTGACGACTCCACCGACCCCGCCGACCAGCCCGCCGAACCCGCCGACCGGCCCGCCGTCCCCGCCGCCGGGCGAGCCGCCGTCCGCGGACGCCGCCCGGGAGGCGCTCGCCGCGCTCCGCGCCGAGGTGGCGAAGGCCGTCGTCGGCCAGGACTCGGTCGTCAGCGGCCTGGTGATCGCGCTGCTGTGCCGGGGGCACGTGCTGCTCGAGGGGGTTCCGGGCGTGGCCAAGACCCTGCTCGTGCGCGCCCTCGCCGCGGCGCTCTCGCTCGACTTCAAGCGGGTGCAGTTCACCCCGGACCTGATGCCGGGCGACGTCACCGGCTCGCTCGTGTACGACGCGCGCACCGCCGAGTTCGAGTTCCGCGAGGGCCCGGTCTTCACCAACCTGCTGCTCGCCGACGAGATCAACCGCACCCCGCCGAAGACGCAGGCGGCGCTGCTGGAGGCGATGGAGGAGCGGCAGGTGAGCGTGGAGGGCGCGGCCCGCCCGCTGCCCGACCCGTTCGTGGTCGCCGCGACCCAGAACCCGATCGAGTACGAGGGCACCTACCCGCTGCCGGAGGCGCAGCTCGACCGGTTCCTGCTCAAGCTCACCGTGCCGCTGCCGCCGCGCGAGCAGGAGATCGCGGTGCTCGAGCGGCACGCGCAGGGCTTCGACCCGCGCGACCTGTCCGGGCTCAAGCCGGTGGCGACCGCCGCGGACCTGGCGGCCGGCCGCGAGGCGGTCGGCAGGGTGCACGTCGCGCCGGAGGTGCTCGGCTACATCGTGGACGTGGCCCGCGCCACCCGCGAGTCGCCGTCGCTGCAGCTCGGGGTGTCGCCGCGAGGCGCGACCGCGCTGCTCGCCGCGGCCCGCGCCTGGGCCTGGCTGTCCGGCCGCTCCTACGTCACCCCCGACGACGTGAAGGCGCTCGCCCGGCCCACGCTGCGGCACCGCGTCCGGCTGCGTCCCGAGGCCGAGCTGGAGGGGGCGACGCCGGACGGCGTGCTCGACGGCATCCTCGCGTCCGTCCCGGTACCCCGCTGATGGCGCTCACCGGTCGTGCCGCTCTGCTGGCGGCCCTCTGCTCCCTGGTCGTGCCGTTCACGCCGCGCCCCGGCCTGACGGTGCTCGGTGCCTGGCTGCTGCTCGCCGTACTGGTCGCGGTGGACCTCGCGGCCGCGGGCGCGGTGCGGGTGCTGCGGTTCCGCCGGGACGGCGAGCGCCTGGTACGGCTCGGCGGCACGGTGGCCGTCGGGCTGGTGGTGGAGAACCCGGGCCGGCGCCGGGTGCGCGCGGTGATCCGCGACGCCTGGCCGCCGTCGGCGCGGCCGTCGCCGCGCGCGCACCGGGTGACGGTGCCCGCGGGCGAGCGGCGGCGGCTGGTCACCGTGCTCGCCCCGGTGCGCCGCGGCGACCGGGAGGCGGTCGCGGTCACGGTGCGCTCGTTCGGTCCGCTCGGGCTCGCGGCCCGGCAGGGCACCCACCTGGTGCCGTGGACGGTGCGCGTGCTGCCGCCGTTCCACAGCCGCCGCCACCTGCCGTCCCGGCTCGCCCGGCTGCGCGAGCTGGAGGGCGGCAACCCGGTGCTGGTGCGCGGCCAGGGCACCGAGTTCGACTCGCTGCGCGAGTACGTGGTCGGCGACGACGTGCGGTCGATCGACTGGCGCGCCACCGCCCGGCGCGGCGACGTGGTGGTGCGCACCTGGCGGCCGGAGCGGGACCGCCGGGTGGTGATCGTGCTCGACACCGGCCGCACCTCGGCGGGCCGGCTCGGCGTGAACCCCGCCGGGGCCGCGGCCGGGCCGTCCGGCTGGCCCCGCCTCGACTGGTCGATGGACGCCGCGCTGCTGCTCGCCGCGCTCGCGGCCCGCGCCGGGGACCGCGTCGACGTGCTCGCCTACGACCGCGCGGCGCGCATCTGGCTGAGCGGCGTGGCCCGCACCGAGCTGCTGTCGGCGATGGTGAACGCGTTCGCGCCGCTCGAGCCGGAGCTGGTCGAGACGGACTTCGCGGGCATGGCCGCCACCGTGCTCGCCCGCGCCAAGCGGCGCTGCCTCGTGGTGCTCCTCACCGACCTCAACGCCGCCGCCCTGGAGGAGGGGCTGCTGCCCGTGCTGCCCTCGCTGTCGGCCCGGCACCTCGTGCTCGTCGCGGCGGCCCGCGACTCCCGGGTGGCGGACCTCGCCGCCCGCCGGGGCGACGCCGAGTCGGTGTACGACGCGGCCGCGGCCGAGCGGCACATCGGGGAGCGCCGCGCCGTCACCGCGCGGCTGCGCCGCCTCGGCGTGGAGGTGGTCGACGCGCTCCCCGAGGACCTCGCGCCCGCCCTCGCCGACGCCTACATCGCGCTGAAGGCCGCGGGACGGCTCTGAGGGGCGCGCCCGGCGGTACGGCGCAGCCGGGCGGTCCGCGGGGTCACCCGGAGGTGGGGGCGGCGTCCGGGGCGAGCTCGATGTCCCCGGTCTCGCCCTCCGCCGCGGCCCGGCGGCCGAAATACGCGACGTACCCGAGGAACGCGGCCTCGGCGAGCACCCCGATGCCGACCCGGGCCCAGGTGGGCAGCGGGGACGGGGTGACGAGCGCCTCGATGAGGCCGCAGACGAGCAGCACGGCGACGAGGCCGATGGCGACGGACGCGACCGCGCGGCCCTGCTCGGCGAGCACGTCGGCGCGGCGGCGCGGGCCCGGGGCGATCATCGTCCAGCCGAGCCGCAGCCCGGCGCCGGCGGCGAGGAAGAACGCGGTGAGCTCGGGCAGCCCGTGCGGGGTGATGAGGCCGAAGAACACGTCGGCCCTGTCGTTGGCGACCATCAGGCCGCCGATGAGGCCCACGTTCTCGGCGTTGACCCACAGGATGTACGGGATGGGGGCGCCGAGCAGCACCGCGCTCGCGATCACCTGCGCCGACGCTATGGAGTTGTTCACCCACACCTGGGCGGCGAACGAGGCGGCCGGGTTCTCCGAGTAGTAGTCCGCGAAGTCGTGCTCGACGAGCTCCTTGATCTCCTCGGGCGGGGCGATCGCGGCCTGCACCTCGGGACTGCCCGCCACCCACGCCCCGAGCGCGGTCGCCACGAGCAGGAACGCGGCGGCCACGCCCGCCCACCACCACCGCGCCCGGTAGGCCACGACCGGGAACACCACGGTGACGAACCGCACCAGCTCCCGCACGGCGGGGGCGTGCGCCCCGGTGACCGCGGATCTGGCCCGGGCGACGAGGGCGGAGAGCCGGCCGACGAGCGGCGAGTGCGGCGCGTGGGAGCGCACGATCGACAGGTGGGTCGCCACCCGCTGGTAGAGGTCGACGAGCTCGTCCACCTCGACGCCGTCGAGTGACCGGCGCCGCCGTACCAGGTCCTCCAGCCGGTCCCACTGCGGCCGGTGCGCGGTCACGAAGGCGTCGATGTCCACGCGACGAGCCTACCGAGGCGGCCTGTGGCGCGCGCCTGGCTCGCCTTCGGGCTCCCGCGCATTTGGTGCGATTCGGGTCTTGGCGGCACAGGCGGGGCGTACGGCGCGCGGCGCCGACCGGCGGCGGGGAGAATTGACGCATGTCCGATGTCGTCACCGGCGAGGCCGTCGTCGTCGAGGTGCGGGTCGCCCAGCTCCCGACGCGCGCGCTCGCGCTGCTCATCGACGTGGTGATCCAGCTCGCGCTCGTCATCGGGGCGAACTTCCTGCTGGGCCACGCCATGGCGGCCGCGGACCCGGCGCTCTGGGCCGCGCTCGCCATCGCGATGACGGCGCTGATCTTCCTCGGCTACCCGGTGGCGTTCGAGACGCTCACCCGGGGGCGCAGCCCGGGGAAGCTCGCGATGGGGCTGCGGGTGGTCGGTGACGACGGCGGACCCGTGCGGTTCCGGCAGGCGCTGTTCCGCGGGCTCGCCGCGCTCGTGGAGATCTGGGGGCTCTCCGGCGCGCCCGCCCTGATCGCCTCGCTCCTGTCGAACCGCGGCAAACGGCTCGGCGACCTGTTCGCGGGCACGATCGTGATCTCCGAGCGGGCGCCGCAGGCCGCGCCACCGCCGCCGATGCCGCCGGAGCTCGCCGCCTGGGCGGCCACGCTCGAGCTGTCCCTGCTGCCCGAGGAGGTGGCGAACACCGCGCGGAACTACCTGTCCCGGGCGCCGCAGCTCTCCCCCGCGATCCGGCGGGAGCTCGGCGAGCGGATCGCGGGCCAGGTCGCCGCCTACGTCAGCCCGCCCCCGCCGCCGGGGGTGCCGCACGCGTCCTACCTCGCGGCCGTGCTCGCGGAGCGCCGCCGCCGCACCGAGGAGCGCCTGGCCGCCCGGGCGGCCCAGGCCGAGGCCCCGCGGTACGGCGAGCCGCGGCCGGCCGTACCGGGCGCGGCGTGGCCCGCCCCCGCGCCGCAGGCCCCGGCACCGCAGGCCGCCCCGCCGCAGGAACGAGTGGTGCCGCGGGGGACCGTGGGCCCCACGCCCGGCGGTTTCGTGCCGCCCGCGTGACCTGCGCGGCCGCGTCGTCCGGGAAATCCCCGCGGAACGCGAGGTTTCGCGGCCCGGCGCGGGCAGGAATGGCTACGGGCGGACCGGCGGCCCGCGGACGGCACGCCCGCGCGTGGGGAGGGTGCGCCCCGGTCGGCCGCCGGACCGCCCGTCACGACCCGATGCGCCAGGACCGCAGGTAGTCCTCCTGCTCGGGGGTGAGCACGTCGATGCGCACCCCCGCGGCGTCGAGCTTGAGCCGGGCCACCTCGGCGTCGATCTCCTCCGGCACCGCGTGGACGCCGGGCGCGAGGCCCGCGCGCTCCCGGGCGAGCCAGGCCACGGCGAGCGCCTGGGCGGCGAACGACATGTCCATCACCGCGGCCGGATGGCCCTCGGCGGCGGTGAGGTTGACCAGCCGCCCCTCGGCGAGCAGCAGCAGCCGGCGGCCGTCGGGAAGCACGTACTCGTCGGTGTTCGGCCGCACCCCCGGGTTGAGCTCGACGGCCAGCTCGCCGAGCGCGCGCACGTCGATCTCCACGTCGAAGTGGCCGGCGTTCGCGAGGATCGCGCCGTCCTTCATGACCGCGAAGTGCTCGGCGCGGATCACGTCCCGGTTGCCGGTCACGGTGACGAACACGTCGCCCTCGGCCGCGGCCTCCGCCATCGGCCGTACCTCGTAGCCCTGCAGGCTCGCGTCGAGCGCCTTCACCGGGTCGATCTCGGTGACGATCACCCGCGCGCCGAGCCCGCGGGCCCGCTCGGCCACGCCGCGCCCGCAGTACCCGAACCCGGCGACCACCACGGTACGGCCGGCGAGCAGGGCGTTGGTGGCCCGCATGACCCCGTCGAGGGTCGACTGGCCGGTGCCGTACCGGTTGTCGAACATGCGCTTGACCCGGGTGTCGTTCACCGCGACCACCGGGAAGCGCAGCGCCCCCTCGGCGGCCATGCGGCGCAGCCGGATCACCCCGGTGGTGGTCTCCTCGCAGCCGCCGGTCACCCGCTCGAGCAGCTCGGTGCGCTCGGTGTGCAGGGTGTTCACCAGGTCGCAGCCGTCGTCGAGCACGAGGTCCGGCTCGACGTCGAGCGCCCGGTGGATGTGGCGGTAGTAGGTGTCCCGGTCGACCCCCGCCCTCGCGTGCACGGTGATGCCGTACCCGGCGAGGGCGGCGGCGACGTCGTCCTGGGTGGACAGCGGGTTGGAGGCGGCGAGCGCGATCTCGGCGCCGCCCGCCCGCAGCGCCCCCATCAGCACCGCGGTCTCCGCGGTGACGTGGAGGCAGGCCGCGATGCGCAGGCCGGCGAGCGGCCGCTCGGCCGCGAAGCGCGCGCCGATCGCCCGCAGCACCGGCATGTGCCGGGCGGCCCAGTCGATGCGGCGCTCCCCCGCCTCGGCCCCGGCCCTCCGACCGGCCGTGCGCATCACATCAGTACCGGTAGTGCTCGGGCTTGTACGGGCCGTCCACGTCCACGCCGATGTACTCGGCCTGCTTCTTGGTGAGCCGGGTGAGCTTCACGCCGAGCGCGTCGAGGTGGAGCCGGGCGACCTTCTCGTCGAGGTGCTTCGGCAGGCGGTAGACGCCGACCGGGTACTGGTCGGTCTTGGTGAACAGCTCGATCTGCGCGATCACCTGGTTGGTGAACGAGTTCGACATGACGAACGACGGGTGGCCGGTGGCGCAGCCGAGGTTCATCAGCCGGCCCTCGGCGAGCACGATGATCGAGTGCCCGTCGGGGAACACCCACTCGTCGACCTGCGGCTTGATGTTGATCTTCTTGATGCCCGGGACGCGGGCGAGCCCGGCCATGTCGATCTCGTTGTCGAAGTGGCCGATGTTCGCCACGATCGCCTGGTGCTTCATCCGCGCCATGTGGTCGGCGGTGATGATGTCGACGTTGCCGGTGGCGGTGATGAAGATGTCGGCGGTCTCGACGACGTCCTCCAGGGTGGTGACCTGGTAGCCGTCCATCGCGGCCTGCAGCGCGCAGATCGGGTCGATCTCGGTGACGATCACCCGGGCGCCCTGGCCGCGCAGCGCCTCGGCGCAGCCCTTGCCCACGTCGCCGTAGCCGCAGACCACCGCGACCTTGCCGCCGATGAGCACGTCGGTGGCGCGGTTGAGGCCGTCGATCACGCTGTGGCGGCAGCCGTACTTGTTGTCGAACTTCGACTTGGTGACCGAGTCGTTGACGTTGATCGCCGGGAAGAGCAGCGTGCCGTTCCGCTCCATCTCGTAGAGGCGGTGCACGCCGGTGGTGGTCTCCTCGGTGACGCCCTTGATCCCGGCGGCGGTGCGGGTCCACCGGCCCGGCTCCTCGGCGATGGTACGGCGCAGCCGGTCGAGGATGACCTTCCACTCCTCCGGGTCGTCCTCGGCGGCGCTGGGCACCGCGCCGGCCTTCTCGAACTCGGCGCCCTTGTGCACGAGCAGGGTGGCGTCACCGCCGTCGTCGAGCAGCATGTTCGGCCCGGAGCCGTCCGGCCAGCGCAGCGCCTGGTCGGTGCACCACCAGTACTCCTCCAGGGTCTCGCCCTTCCAGGCGAACACCGGCACGCCCTTGGGGTCGTCCGGGGTGCCGTCGGGGCCGACCACGACGGCCGCGGCGGCGTGGTCCTGGGTGGAGAAGATGTTGCAGCTCGCCCACCGCACCTCGGCGCCGAGCGCGACCAGGGTCTCGATGAGCACGGCCGTCTGGACCGTCATGTGCAGCGAGCCGGTGATCTTCGCGCCGCGCAGGGGCTTTTTGTCGGCGTACTCCTTGCGCACGGCCATCAGGCCCGGCATCTCGTGCTCGGCCAGCCGGATCTCCTTGCGGCCGAACTCCGCAAGGGAAAGGTCGGCGACCTTGAAGTCCATCTGCTCTTCCTCTCCACCGTGTGGACGTGCCGACAAGGGCTCGTCGGTGTCGGCCTATGGGTGTTTGCCTCTCGTGCTACGCGTGCGAGTCTAGGAGCCGGGCGCGGCCGGACGCACACCCGACGGGCCGAATCTCACACGGAAATGTAAGAATTGCTGCCATGCGTATCACGGAGGCGGCCAAGAGGCTCGGCATGTCCCCACGGATGCTGCGGTACCGGGAGTCGCTCGGCCTGTTGCCGCCCGTGCGTGAGAAGGGCGCGCACCGGCGCTTCGGCCCCGAGGAGCTCGCCGCGGTCACCCAGGCGACCGAGCTGGAGCGGCGGTTCGACGTCTCCCCGGCCGAGCTGGCGTTCGGGCTGCGGGTGCTGTGCGAGCCCGAGGTGATGCAGGCCGTACGCGACCTCGGGGTGCGCATCGGGCGCATCCCCGCGCCGCGGCGGGCGCTCGACTTCGAGAAGGAGAAGGCGCTGCGGCTGCTCGACGGCCGCTGAGCGGCGCCCCGCGCCGGAGGCACCGCCCGCGGCCGTGCCGTACGGCGGGCGTGCCGTACCTCAGGCGTGATGGTCGGCGGGGGCGGCCGAGGAGCCCGCGCCCCGCCCGCCCGCGGCCTTGTCCTCCCGGTACAGGTCGGGCTCGAGGTAGATGACGCGGGCGATCGGCACCGCCGCGCGCACCCGCTGCTCGGCCGCGTCGATCGCCGCGGCCACCTCGGCGGCGGTGTCGTCGTGGTCGATGGCGATCTTGGCGGCGACGAGGAGCTCCTCCGGGCCGAGGTGGAGGGTGCGCAGGTGGATCACCCGCGCGACGTCCTCGCCGGCCTCGAGCGCGGCGATGATCCGCTGCTCGTCCTCGGGGTTCGCGCCCTCGCCGATGAGCAGCGACTTGGTCTCCATGGCGAGGATCACCGCGATGATGCCGAGCAGCACGCCGATCATGACCGTGCCGACGCCGTCCCACACGCCGTTGCCGGTGATCACCGCCATGGTCACGCCGAACAGCGCGAAGATCAGGCCGAGCAGCGCGCCGAGGTCCTCAAGGAGCACCACGGGCAGCTCGGGGGCCTTGGCCCGGCGCACGAACTCCACCCAGGAGCGGCCGTTCCGGACCGCGTTCGCCTCCTGGATCGCGGTGCGGAACGAGTACGCCTCGGCGGCGATCGCGAAGATCAGCACGCCGAACGCCCAGCCCGGGGTCTCCACCGGGTGCGGGTCGGTGAGCTTGTGCACGCCCTCGTAGATGGAGAACAGCGCGCCGACGGTGAACAGCACCACGGCGACCACGAACGAGTAGAAGTACCGCTCGCGGCCGTAGCCGAACGGGTGCTCGCGGGTCCGCTTGCGCTCGGCGCGCTTGCCGCCGAGGAGCAGCAGCGCCTGGTTACCCGAGTCCGCGACCGAGTGCACCGACTCGGCGACCATCGACGACGACCCGGTGAACAGGAACGCCACGAACTTCGCCGCGGCGATCGCCAGGTTCGCCGCCAGCGCCGCGATGATCGCCTTGGTACCGCCCCCTGCGCTCACGGTCCTCTCCGCTCCCTGTGTCGTCCCCCCTGCGGGACGCCTCGTCCCGCAAAATACGGCACGCGGGATCTTATTGGGTGGCGCCGGCCTGAAACTCGGCAATCGCTGCCATTCGTGCCGGATCCATCCCGTATCCGAGTGCCAGGTAGACGCTACCGAAGTCGCAGAGCCCGACGAGCACCGCCAGCCGCTCCAGCGGGTGCACCCCCTCGGCGTCGATCACGCTCACCGGCACGCCCCGCTCCTCCGCGATCCGCGTCGCGGCCTCGCGGCAGCGCACCGTGCGCGGGTTCTCGTCGGTGTCGCGCAGCAGGACCAGCCGCAGGGTACGGCCCGGCCCCTCGGCGAAGATGTCCTTCTCCGCCACCGGGCCGTCGAGCGTGGCGATCTGGGTGTGCCCGGCCTCGGGCAGCTCGCCCCAGATCGCCGGGTAGCGGGCGTGCGTGTGCAGCGCCCCGGCGAACCGGCGGGCCGCCGCGGCGGTGAGCGGGTAGGAGCCCCAGATCACCGGCACGGTGTCGGCGAGCTCGAGCGCGAGGCTCTTGCCCGGGTTGATGAACGACTCGCTCGCCGGGCGGCACCGGTGGGCGACCTCCTCCAGCCGCCGCGCCGCGGCCTCGCACGCCTCCGGCACGCCCCGCACCAGGCCGAGCGCGCCGGTCGCCACGACCAGCGGCACGGTGAGGTCCCACACCGTGGCGGGCGGGCCGTCGTAGGCGGGCACCGGCACGAAGATCCCCCGCGCCCGCAGGGTCACGTCCTCCAGCGGGGATCCCCTGCGGCCGACCGCGAGCAGGCCGCAGCCGCGGCGGCCCGCCTCGGCGGCGAGCGCCACGGTCTCCTCCTCGGCGCCGCTGCGGGAGACCGCCATCACCAGGTCGGCCGCGCCCACCCAGCCGGGCAGCACCGGCGAGCGCACGGTGGCGATCGCCACCGGAACGCCGTACCCGCAGACCGCGGCGAGCATGTCCCCGGCGAGCGCGCCGGGGCCCACGCCCGCCACCACGATCGCGCGGGGCCGCCCCTCCCGGGCGAGCCGGTCGACCCCGGCCTCGGCCGCCGCCCGCTGGGCCATGCGGACCCGCGCCGCGGACGAGGCGACCTCGCGCAGCACGCCGCCGGGGTCGGTGCGTTCCAGGTGGTCGACGTCGTCGAGCCGCTCCGGCTCGAATGCGAGGTCCGGCACGGCTACGGCTTGCGCGCCTCGTCGACCAGCAGGACCGGGATCTGGTCCCGCACCGGGTAGATCAGCCCGCACGACTCGCCGGTGCAGGCGAGCTCGTCGGTCTCGGTCTCGGCGCGCAGCGGGGACTTGCACGCCGGGCAGGCGAGAATCTCGAGCAGCCAGTCGTCGATCTTCACTGTGTTCCTCAGCTCCTCACGATGGCGAGAACCGCGTCGCGGATGGCCGTCATGCTCTCCTCGTCGCGGGCCTCGGCGTTCAGCCGCAGCAGCGGCTCGGTGTTGGACGGCCGCAGGTTGAACCACCAGCCGGCCCCGGCCACGGTGAGGCCGTCGAGCTCGTCGATCCGCACGTCGTCGCGGCCGGCGTACGCCTCGCGCACCCGGGCGAGCACGGCAGCCTGGTCGGCGACCCGGCTGTTGATCTCGCCCGAGGCGACGTACCTGGTGTACCCGGCGAGCAGCTCCGACAGCGGCCGGGGCTGGGTGCCGAGCGCGGCGATCACGTGCAGCGCGGCGAGCATGCCGGAGTCGGCGAACCAGAAGTCGCGGAAGTAGTAGTGCGCGGAGTGCTCGCCGCCGAACACCGCGCCGGTGCGGGCCATCTCGGCCTTGATGAACGAGTGGCCGACCCGGGTACGGACCGGCGTGCCGCCGTGCTCGGCGATGATCTCGGGCACCGCCATCGAGGTGATCAGGTTGTGGATGACGGTCGCGCCGGGGTGCCGGGCGAGCTCGCGGACGGCGACGAGCGCGGTGATCGCGGACGGGGAGACCGACTCGCCCCGCTCGTCCACCACCCAGCAGCGGTCGGCGTCGCCGTCGAAGGCGAGGCCGAGGTCGGCGCCCTCCGCCAGCACCGCCTTGCGCAGGTCGCGCAGGTTCTCCGGCTCCAGCGGGTTCGCCTCGTGGTTGGGGAAGGTGCCGTCGAGCTCGAAGTAGAGCGGGACCACCTCGATCGGCAGGTCCCCGGCGCCGAGTACGGCGGGCACGGTGTGCCCGGCCATGCCGTTCCCGGCGTCGACGACGATCTTGAGCGGCCGGAGCCCGGACAGGTCGACGAGCCCGCGCAGGTGCCGGGCGTAGCCGTCGAGCAGGTCGCGCCGCTCGATCCGGCCGGTCCGGCCCTCGGCCGTACCGAGGTCGCCGGAGGCGAGCAGCTTCTCGGCCCGGGCCCGGATCTCGGTCAGCCCGGTCTCGGCGCCGATCGGCACCGCGCCCGCACGGCACATCTTCATGCCGTTGTAGCGGGCCGGATTGTGGCTGGCGGTGAACATCACGCCGGGCAGGCCGAGGCTGCCGCTGGCGTAGTAGAGCAGGTCGGTCGACCCCAGCCCGGCGTCGATCACGTTCACGCCGCGGCCGGTCACCCCCCGGGCGAACGCCGCGGCGAGCGGCTCCGACGAGGTGCGCATGTCGCGCGCGATCACCACGGTCTCCGCGTCGCACACCTCCGCGAAGGCCGCGCCGATCGCCTCGGCCGCGGTCTCGTCCAGCTCGTCCGGCACGACGCCGCGGATGTCGTACGCCTTGAATATCTTGGCGAGGTCGCCCACTTTTGGTCCGCCCCTCAATCCGTTCCGATCTCTACGAGCCTAGTGGCCCGGCACGTGCCTACGGCGAAAACGATCGCCGGTCAAGCACCGCGCGGCGGAGCGGAGCGGATCCGGTGCGGACGGTGACGTGTCGGTGGCAGACCGAAATGGCCGCCTGGCCGGGCCCCGGTGCGGGACCCGGCGCCGGGCCTGCCGCTCGAACCGTCACTGTTCGCGTTCGGGCTGCGCGGAGCGCAGCACGCGCAGATGACCTCGCCGGCCCACCTCCACGCCCTGGCCGACGGGCTCGGCGTGCTGCGCGGGGGCGGGCTTGGCGGCCTCGCGGACCGCGTTCGCGAGCGCCTCCAGGTCGTCGGCGCTGGGTTGACCCGCCTCCGCGGGCAGGCGCACCACCTCCCAGCCGCGGGGGGCGGTGAGCCGCTCGGCGTGTTCCGCGCAGAGGTCGTAACAGTGCGGTTCCACGTACGTCGCGAGTGGGCCGAGAACGGCGGTCGAGTCGGCGTAGACGTACGTGAGTGTGAAGACGGCAGGCTGCCTGCAGGCGGTACGGGAACAGCTGCGGACGGGGCTCACGGAGGGACCGTATCCGTTCCGCGTTCACTTTGCCACCACCGCGCGGCTCTTAACTAACGTGTCGCCACAATCCGGACAGTCGCCGCTGGACACACCGTCCGTCCCTGGGTGCCCATACCCTTGGATCGTGAGTGCGTCATCGGGTGGTAGAGGACGTTCCACGGGCCCGGGCCGCCGGATCCGCCGCGACCGGCACGGTCGTGGCATGCGCGGCCCTCTGGCGCCTCCGCACGTGCCGATCTCGCGGACCCGCAGCGAGCGCTTCGACGACCTCGTGCTCGACGCCGTCGACCGGCTCAAGCCGCGCTGGGGCGAGCAGTTGTCCGCGGTGGAGTTCGCCGTCGAGGAGGTGCCGCCGGCCGACGAGCTCGTCGACGGTCCGGCGCGGCT
This sequence comes from Thermopolyspora flexuosa, assembly GCF_006716785.1. Taxonomy (NCBI): domain Bacteria; kingdom Bacillati; phylum Actinomycetota; class Actinomycetes; order Streptosporangiales; family Streptosporangiaceae; genus Thermopolyspora; species Thermopolyspora flexuosa. Next base: position 4,177,604 of record NZ_VFPQ01000001.1, read on the forward strand.
GTCGTCCGATCCGATCCCGCTCGGCCGCGCCGAGCCCGCGGCGAGCGGCGAACCGCCCTCGGTCGTGATCTATCGCCGGCCCCTGGAGGCGCGGGCCCGCGATCGCGAGCAGCTCGGCGCGATCGTGCACGACGTCGTGGTGGAGCAGGTGGCCGATCTGCTCGGCCTGTCCCCGGAGACGATCGACCCAGGCTACGACGAGCGACACTGAGCCCGCGGCGGCGCGGCGGTACGTACGGCGACGGCGACGCGGAGACCGATACGGACGCCGCGCCGCGCGGCATGCCGCGGGCTTTGGCACGTTCCCAGAGGTGTCCGGCGTGCGTCTCGGCGGGTGTGGTGGCCGGTCACGGCCGGCCGGTTGGCACGGACGAGCGGGAGGTCAGCTCGCCTCGCGCTTGATCCGGCGGCGTTCCCGCTCGGAGAGGCCGCCCCAGATGCCGAACCGTTCGTCGTGTTCCAGGGCGTACTCGAGGCACTCGGCGCGCACCTCGCAGGCGCGGCACACCTTCTTGGCCTCTCGAGTCGACCCGCCCTTCTCCGGGAAGAACGCCTCCGGGTCGGTCTGCGCGCACAGCGCGCGCTCCTGCCACCCGAGCTCCTCTTCACCGCCGAGCGCCTGTGCGATGACCTTGTCGGTCACTGCACACCTCCCTGTCGCCCGCTCGTTTGCCCGCCTCACGAATACGGAGGCCCCCCAATGGACACGCCCCTCCCCATACCCACCTTGAGGACCGGGCCAAACAACAATGTTGTAATTACACGCGTGTCTCACCTGTGACGTCAAGCGCATGACGCCATCCGGGGAAAGACACGCTCCCCCCGGTCCGGTCGGGCTGGATGATCAGAAGCGCTTTCGGCGGACGGAACGGTACCAGCGGCCACCCGGCGCCGCAGCATTCCCTACCTGATCACTGTGGACATCTTCCTCGATCATTACCTGGGCGGAGGCCGGTCCGGCGTGTAGATCGCGGTCGGATCGATGGGCTCGTCGCGGTTTCGCGGGTCGTTGGGCGGCGTGGCGCCCTGCTGCTCTCCTCGGTGCTCTCCTTGGTGCTGGGTTGACTCCGGGTATCCCCCGGCCTGGAAGGTCACGGTCTGCTGGGAGCCGAGCCGGTCGCCGTGCCCGAGCAGCGGCTCGGGCGGCGGCACCGGACCGGTCGGGGTCGGCTGGTACGGCGAGGCCTGCGACACGCCGCCGAGCGAGCCGCCGAAGCCCTGCGCCGGGGCGCCGGCCCGCTGGTGGTCCGGCGGCCGCGGGTCCGACAGCGACGGCCGCTGCGGCGGGTTGTCGAGCGGCGACGGCTGGGGGCCGGACGGGTACGAGGTGTACCCGGACACCGGGTGCGGCCCGGAGATCGGCCCGGTGGGCAGGGGGTGCGGCCCCGAGACCGGCTCCGCGGGCTGCGGCTGCGGCCCGGACGGCCGGTCCGCCACCGGGTGCGGCCCCGACGGCTGCTCCAGCGGCGAGGGCTGGGGTCCCGACGGGTACGAGGTGTACTCCGGCAGCGGCCGGCTCGTGTCGAGCGGGTCGTCGATCCGCGGCCGCTGCTGCGGCCCGGTGGCGTACGTCCCGGTCTGGGCCTGTGCGCCGCCACCCTGCCGGTAGCTCTGCGCCTGCTGGTAGGCCTGGAAGATCTGCTGCTGCCGCGGGTCGCCGAGGTCGCCGTACGGCTGCAGGGGGTGCGGTGCCGTCGGCTGGGCGGCCGGTTCGGCGGCCGGCGCCGCGGCGGCGGGGCGCCCGGGCTCCTGCTGCGGGGGGAAGGGGGTGCCGTAGCCGGAGTCCGGGGCCCCCGAGGCGAGGGGCGTGGGGTCGCGTGGTTCCTCCTGCGGCCCGTACGGCGAGGCGGGCGCGGCGGCCGAGGGCTGCTCGGCCGGGCGGGCGGTGCCGTACCGGGGGTCGGAGGGGGCGTCGATGGGGCCGTACTCGCCGGAGGTGTAGCCGCGGTAGCCGCCGGTCTGGTTCTGCGCGGCGTCGCCGCCCGGCCGCTCGGCCTCGCCGGTCCCGTACGGCCCAGGCGCGGGAGGCCGGACGCCCTGGCCGGCGGGCCGGACCACGGTGGTGGGGATGTTGTAGTCGTCCGCGGCCGGCGGGACGTAGGTGGGCGCGGGCGGCCGCGGCACGTCGCGGGTGCTCGCGTGCTCGTCGTCGGTACGGCCGTGCCGTCCCTGGCGCGGGGCGGGCTGCTGGGTGGTGCCGGGGTCGCCGCCGTAGACCGGCGGGGCCTCGGCGGCGGCCGCCGCGGGCTGCTGCTCGGGTGCCTGGCCGGGGGCGGGCGGCTCGGCACCCGGCGCGTCGCCGGGGACCTGACCGGCCGGGGCGGCCTGCTCGCCCTGGTCGCCCGGCACCGGGGCCGCGGACGGCCCGGCCTCCAGCGCGGGACGCGGCGCGTCCTCCGGCCCTGCGGGCGCCCCGGGACCGGCAGGTGGGGGACCGGCCTGGGGCGGAGGCGGCGGGAACGGGCCGGCCTGGGGGTGACCGGCCTGCGGGACGAACCCGCCCGGCGCGGCGGGGCCGGGGAACGGCGCCCCGGCGGGGCCACCCGGACCGAACGGCGCGGCCGGGGCGGCGGCCTGGGGCAGGGTCTTGAGCAGGTGGAGCCCGTAGAGGAGGGCGATGGCGAGCAGCGCCAGCTGCGGCAGCCCGAGCAGGAGCAGCTGCACCTTGGTCCCGGCCGAGAGGGCGCCGGCGAACACCAGCGCGCCGAGGCCGAGGAGGCTGAACAGCGCGGCGAGCCCGAGCGTGCCGAGGGCGCCGAACAGCAGGAGCCGGGCGCGCGGGCTCACCGGGCCGAAGCGCGTGGCGAGCAGCACCGCGCCGAGCGCGAGCGCGGGCCTGATCGGGTGGCTGAGGTCGTCGAGCGCGGTGCCGGCGCGCACCCCGAAGCCTCCGGTGTCGCCGAACAGCACGTGCGCGACGAGCACGAGCACGGACACGGCCGCGGTGACGAGCATGGCCCAGGCAGCGGGCTCACGCAGGCGGCCCACCTCGACGTCGATCACGACGCTCCCTCACCTCGGTGAACCACCCGGGCGGTGCGCCTCCTGCGCGGGCGGCCCGCTCTGTACTGCTCGTCCACGTCCTCACAACCCCCTGTGGCCACATGTGGCACCGGGGCAGTTTTGCACATCGGCGACATTCGCGTTGAGATACTGGGAATCCTCCGTGTCACAAAAAGGTTTCCTTTCTGGGACGCCGCCCCAGCTCAGCCCATTCGTCGCATCCGGACCGGCGGCATGCCCCGGTCTGCGCAGGACGAATGTCGTAGCCCCGGACCCGCGCGGAAGCGGGATTCCGTGACGCGGTGGTGCCCTCGGGTGAGGAACGGCCGAGGTGTCAGACTGGCGGCATGCGCATTGTGTCTCTCGCCGGCGGCATCGGGGGCGCGCGGTTCCTGCGCGGGCTCAAGGCGGCGGCGCCCGACGCCGAGATCACCGTGATCGGCAACACCGGGGACGACATCACCCTGTTCGGCCTGCGGGTCTGCCCCGACCTCGACACGGTCATGTACACGCTGGGCGGCGGCATCAACGAGGAGCAGGGCTGGGGCCGGGCGGACGAAACGTTCACGGTCAAGTCCGAGCTCGCCGCCTACGGGGTCGAGCCGCAGTGGTTCGGCCTGGGCGACCGCGACCTCGCCACGCACATCGTGCGCACCCAGATGCTCTCGGCGGGCTACCCGCTCTCCCAGGTCACCGAGGCGCTGTGCACACGCTGGAACCCCGGCGTCCGGCTGATCCCGATGAGCGACGACCGGGTGGAGACCCACGTGGTGATCGAGGACGAGCAGGGCCGCCGCGCCATCCACTTCCAGGAGTGGTGGGTACGGCTGCGCGCCTCGGTCCCGGCGCAGCGGATCGTGCTCGTCGGCGCGGACGAGGCGAAGCCCGCCCCCGGCGTGCTGGAGGCGATCGCCGAGGCCGACGTGGTGATCCTGCCGCCGTCGAACCCGGTGGTGAGCATCGGCACGATCCTGCAGATCCGCGGCATCCGCGAGGCGCTCGAGCCGAAGCCGGTGGTCGGCGTCTCCCCGATCATCGGCGGCGCCCCGGTGCGCGGCATGGCCGACGCCTGCCTCACCGCGATCGGCGTGCCCACCACCGCCCAGGCCGTGCTCGAGCTGTACGGCACGCCGCTGATCAACGGCTGGCTGGTCGCCGAGGAGGACCGGGACGTGGCCCTGGACGGCGTGCGCGTGGTGGCCCGCCCGCTGCTCATGACCGACCTGGAGGCGGCGGCCGACATCGCCCGCGCCGCGCTGCGCCTCGCCGAGGAGGTCGCCGCGTGAGCACGCCCCGGTTCGAGGCGTACGGCCTGCCCGGCCTGCCGGAGATCACCCCGGGCACGGACCTCGCCGAGGTGATCGCCGCCGCCGAGCCGGGCCTCCGCGACGGCGACATCGTCGTGGTGACCTCGAAGATCGTCAGCAAGGCGGAGGGCCGCATCCGGAAGGCGGCGAGCCGTACCGAGGCGATCGAGGAGGAGACCGTGCGGGTGGTGGCGCGGCGCGGGGAGACCGTGATCGCGCAGACCCGGCACGGCCTGGTGATGGCGGCGGCGGGCGTGGACGCCTCGAACACCGAGCCGGGCACGGTGCTGCTGCTGCCCGAGGACCCGGACGCCTCGGCCCGCCGCATCCGGCAGGGCCTGCGCGAGCGGCTCGGCGTGCAGGTCGGCGTGCTCGTCTCCGACACCTTCGGCCGCCCCTGGCGGGAGGGCCTGGTCGACGTGGCGATCGGCGCGGCGGGCGTGCGGCCGCTCGACGACCTGCGCGGCACCACCGACCCGTTCGGCAACCCGCTGGTGGCGACGGTGACCGCGGTCGCCGACGAGATCGCGGCCGCGGCCGAGCTGGTGAAGGCGAAGACCGCGGGCGTCCCGGTCGCGGTGGTGCGCGGCCTCGCGTCCTGGGTGACCGCCGAGGACGGCCCCGGCGCCCGGGCCATGGTCCGCCCCGCCGACCAGGACATGTTCCGGTACGGCTCGGCCGACGTGGTGTTCGCCCGCCGTACCATCCGGGAGTTCACCGGCGAGCCGGTGGACCCGGCGGCGGTGCGCCGCGCGGTGGCCGCCGCGATCGCCGCCCCGGCGCCGCACCACACCACGCCGTGGCGGTTCGTGCTGCTCGAGTCGGAGCAATCCCGCACCGAGCTGCTCGACGCGATGCGCGAGGCGTGGATCGCCGACCTGCGCGCCGACGGGCTCTCGGAGGAGGCGATCGCCCGCCGGGTGCGCCGCGGCGACGTGCTGCGCAACGCGCCGTACCTGGCGGTGCCGTGCCTGGTGATGACCGGCGCGCACCGCTACCCGGACGCGCGGCGGGCCACGGCCGAGCGGGAGATGTTCGTGGTCGCGGCAGGGGCCGGGGTGGAGAACTTCCTGGTCCAGCTCGCGGTGGAGGGCCTCGCCTCGGCCTGGGTGTCGTCGACGATGTTCTGCCGGGACGTGGTGCGCAAGGTGCTCGGCATCCCGGACGACTGGGACCCGATGGGCGCGGTCGCGATCGGGCACGCCGCGGCGCCGCCCCGGCCGCGTCCGCCGCGCCGCCCGGACGACTTCATCGTCACCCGCTGACCCGAGCGCCGGGCGCGTGGGCGGTCACGGGCCGGGCAAACGGTTGTCCACAGGTTGGCCACAACGTGCGGCGTGGCCGTGTCAGGGCACAGTAGCCTTGGTCAACAGCCCGTCGGCGATCGTGCCGGCCTTGCCGAAACCTTGCCCGACAGCCCACGCCGAAGCAGTGAGACTGGGACGATGGAAGACGCCAAGCCGTACGTGACGATAGTCCTCCCCTGCTACAACGAGCAAGATCACGTAGTGCTGGAGGTCGACCGCATCTGCAAGGCGATGGACTCCAGCGGCTACAGCTACGAGCTGCTCGCCATCGACGACTGCTCGACCGACGGGACGCTCGACCGGCTGCGGGAGGCCGCGCCCCAGTACCCGCACATGCGGGTGATCGCGTTCCACCGCAACGGCGGCTCCGGCACGGTGCGGCGCATCGGCACCCAGGAGGCCCGCGGCGAGATCGTCGTGTGGACCGACGCCGACATGACCTACCCGAACGAGCGCATCCCCGAGCTCGTCGCGATCCTGGAGAAGGACTCCACGATCGACCAGGTGGTGGGCGCGCGGACCAGCGAGCAGGGCTCGCACAAGCTGCTGCGGGTGCCGGCCAAGTGGTTCATCCGCAAGGTCGCCGAGCTGCTCGCCGGGCAGGAGATCCCCGACCTCAACTCCGGCATGCGGGCGTTCCGCCGATCGGTGGCCTTGCCGTACCTGCGGCTGCTGCCGCCCGGGTTCTCCTGCGTCACCACGATCACGCTGGCGTTCCTGTCGAACCAGCACGGCGTCCACTACGTGCCGATCGAGTACAGCAAGCGGGCCGGGAAGTCGAAGTTCAACTTCGTCTCCGACGCCTACCGCTACATCCTCCAGGTGTTGCGGATGGTGATGTACTTCAACCCGCTCAAGGTGCTCATGCCGCCGTCGCTCGTGCTGCTCGGCGTGGCGCTGGTGAAGGGCGTGGTGGACATGGTCCGGCACCCGTTCTACTTCCCGGCGAGCACCGTGATGGTGTTCCTGACCAGCCTCATCATCGGCTCGCTCGCGCTGCTCGCCGACCTCATCGTGCGCTCGCGCGGAGACTAGGAGCACCGTGAAGATCGTCCTGGTCGGCCCGACCTACCCGTACAAGGGCGGCGGCGCCCAGCACACCACCGAGCTCGCCCACCGCCTCGCCGCCGCGGGCCACGACGTGGTGATCGAGTCGTGGCGGGCGCAGTACCCGTCGTTCCTCTACCCGGGGCAGCAGACGATCGACGCGCCCGAGGGCGAGCCGTTCGGCAACGTACGGCGCGAGCTCGACTGGCGCCGCCCCGACGGCTGGCTGCGCGCGGGCCGCCGCCTGCGCTCCGCCGACCTGGTGGTGCTGGCCGTGCTCAGCCCGGTGCAGGTCCCGCCGTACCTCGGCATCCTGTACGGCCTCGGCGCCCGCCGCCGCCCCGGCGCCACGCCCCGGGTGGTGGCCCTGTGCCACAACGTGCTGCCGCACGAGCGCAGGCCGTACGACCGCCCGCTGATGAAGGCCCTGCTGCGCCGCGTCCACCTGGTGCTCACCCACAGCGACCAGCAGTCCGCCCTCGCCGCCGACCTCGCCCCGACCCCGCGCCGGGTCGCCGTCATGCCACCCCACCTGCCTGCCCGCCGCGACGCGACGGGTGTCTCGGAGGAGCCGCCGAGGGTCCGCAACCGCCTCCTCTTCTTCGGCCTCGTCCGCCCGTACAAGGGCCTCGACATCCTGCTCCGCGCCCTCGCCGCGGGCCCGCCGCAGGTCTCGCTGACGGTCGCCGGCGAGTTCTGGGGCGGCCTGGAGGAGACCCGCGAGCTGATCGCCGAACTCGGCCTGACCGACCGCGTCGAGCTGCGCCCCGGCTACGTCCCCGCCGACCAGGTCCCCGCCCTCTTCGAGCAGGCCGACGCCCTCGTCCTGCCGTACCGCTCGGCCACCGCCAGCCAGAACGTCTGGCTCGGCCACGAGCACGGCGTCCCCGTCATCGCCACCCGCGTCGGCGCCCTCGCCGACCACATCACCGACGGCGTCGACGGCCTCCTCGTCGAACCCGGCTCCGTCGAGGCCCTCACCGACGCCCTCAACCGCTTCTACGCCCCCGGCGAGCCGGAACGCCTGCGCGCGGGTGTGAAGGCCGTCGACCCCGACCCCTACTGGGCGCGTTACGTGGAGACGCTGCTCGCCCCCTGACCGGGCTCCGGCTGCGCTCGCGGCGGGGGGCGAGGCGGCGGAACGAAAAAGGTCTGCCGAGCCCGTGCAGGGCCCGGCAGACGCGGCATATCCCTTTATCGTCCCTTATTGCGGGATCCCGAGAAGTCCCGTGGCACCGAAATCACTCCGGTACGGGGAGTCTCACTTGCAGTACTTCCTCAGGTACGCGCGCAGGTCCTCCGGAGCGATAACGCCGTCCTTCTTGCTGCGCGGGGCCGCGTTGTCGAGCCTGTCGAACCACCTCTTGTGCATCTTCCGGGTGAGCATGGTGGCCGCGCCCTTGAGGTCGCCGGAGGCGTTGACCTTGCCGTTCTTGACGGCCACCAGGTCCTTGAAGGTGAACAGGCCGTCGCGGATGCCGGACCTCGCCGAGTCCAGCACGTGGAAGTCGGTCAGGAGAACGCGGGTGTAGAAGCACTTGAGCTTCTGGGTGCTGGACACCTGGGCGGTGGCCGCCGAGGCCTGGGCCGGGGCGGCCGCGAGACCGATGGCCATGATTCCGGCGGTGGCCGCGGTGGCGGCGGCGGCGAGGAACTTGCGCATTTCGATGTCTCCCTTTCCGGTGTCGCCAACGTTTCCCGTTGCGCGTATCCATGCCTTCGATGCGGTGACGACATCTCGGGTTCGACCAAAAAATGCGACATAGACCACAGAACTCGTCCTGCCCAGAACGTGTCCTCATATAGAATGCGCCCGGACATCCGCCGGGCGATCCGCCCCTGAAACATTCAGCCTATTGTGAAACATTCACTCTCTACGGGTGCCTCGCTTCCGCACACCGCTCGTCCGGCGATTCATCCGCCGGAAATTCAACGCGAACGTCACAGTGAGAGTCGGCCTGCGGCTCGGGAAAACAAAAAGGTCTGCCGTGCCGGTAACGGCCCGGCAGACCTCGAACGCATCGCCTCGTCAGCGATGCCCCGGCGGCGGCCTTACGTCAGCCGCCGCAATACTGCTTCAGGTACGCCTTGAGGTCGTCCCGCGAGACCAGCCCGTCCGGGTTGTCCTTCGCGCCCTTGTACGCCGTGTCGAGCCGGCTCCACCAGTGCACATTGTCCCGGGCCGGCTGCAGAAGCAGAGTGACCGCGGCCTTCAGGTCGCCGGAGGCGTTGACCTTGCCGTCCCTTACCATCCGTGCGTCGTCGAGACCGAACAGACCGTCGTGCTTACCGGACAGCGCCGAGTCGAGCACGTGGAAATCGGCCAGGAAGACCCTGGTCTCGAAGCATCGGAGCCGGTCGGCGCCGGACGAGGTCTGGGTCGCGCTCGCCGCGGCCTGAGCCGGGCCGGCGGCAATACCCATGGCCATAACGCCGGCGACGGCCGCGGCAGCGAACAATTTCCGCACGGAATCTCCCTTGCGTGTCGTTGTCGTTGAACCGCACTGTGCGGTTCTGGGTGGTTCGATGCGCTGACGACACCTCGAGTTCGGCCAAGAAATGCGACATAGACCACAGAACCCATCCCACCCAGAACGCGTCCTTATGCAGAACGCGCCCGGGCACCCGGCGGCGGGCGAACCGCCCCGCCCGGCCGGCTCCGGCCCCCACGCCGGGATCACCGCACGCACAGCGCGGAGTGTGCCGCCGGCCGCCGCCGTCGTGGCGTGCAACCGGATCTCCTGCGTCCACATCGGTTCGCCGCTGCCGGACCGGCGGGAGGATTACGACGTGGCCGCCTACCCGGTCGTCGACCCGCCGGACGGGCACCGCCCGCCTGCGACGCCTATCTGAAGCACCTCGGACGGCGAGTTCTACGTCTGGCCGACGGGCTCCGGCCCGGACGGCTGGACGGTGACGCAGGGCGGGCCGTACCGGCTGTGGGACCGTGTCGAGGCGAGCGTGCGGGCCTGGCGGGAGGCGGGAGCACCGAGTCAGGACCGCTTCACGATCGGCATCACCGAGAAACGGCAGGTCGTCGCCTGTCCCGATCATCCCGGGCTCGTCTGGGAGCCGCCCGGTTCGTGACCGTGCGCACAGGACGGTTGGGCGCACTGTGGTCACCCGCGGGAAACGGTTCGATCGCCAGAGGCCTGCCGGTAGGGCCGAAGGTCGGTAACGTTGGGCGGCGTGGGTAGGGAACGCACCGCGCAGCTCGAGTACTCCGAGATACAGAGCGCCATGCTCGACGAGGCGAAGCGCCGGCGGAAGGCCGCGAAGATCATCGCGGTTCTCGGGCACTTCCTCGGGCGTGAGTCCGGCGATGGCGGTAAGGGTGTGCTCGACGGGATGACCGTGGCCGACATCGGGTGTTCGGCCGGGTTCATCGCGGACGAGCTGGTCAACGCGGGGGCGAGCCGTACCCTCGGGGTGGACATCGACGTGCCGGGGTTACGGCGCGCCGCGGCCCGGTTCGGGGACCGGGTGGTGTTCCTGTGCGGGGACGGTACGGCACTGCCGTTCCCGGACAACTCGGTGGACGTGCTCGTGTTCAACCACATCTACGAGCACGTGGTGGACCCGGACGCCGTGGTGAAGGAGATGCACCGGGTGCTCGCCGACGACGGCGTGCTCTACCTCGGGCTGGGCAACCGTCTCGGCGTGATGGAGCCGCACTACAAGCTGCCGTTCCTCTCCTACCTGCCGCCGGCGCTCGCCGACTGGTACGTGCGGCTGTTCGGGAAGGCGGACCGCTACCACGAGCGGTTCCGCACTCGGCGCGGGCTGCGGCGCATGCTCCGGGACTTCTACGTGTGGGACTACACGCTCCCGGTGCTCGTCACCCCGGACCGCTTCGCCGGGTCGGAGCTGTTCGCCGGGCTGCCCGGCCGGTTCGCCCGGGCGGTGCTGGACCGCATGCCCGGGTTCCTGCTGCGGGCGCTGCTGCCGCTGGTGCCGACCTATCTGTGGGTCGCCACCAAGAAGCCGCGCTATCCCGCCGGGGAACGGCTGCCGCGTCCGCCCGAGTTCGTACGGACCCCATGATCAAGCCCGGTACGGCCGAGCGGGGGTGGCGATGAGCCGGACCGTGCTGCGCCGCGTGCTGCGGTGGGGCTTCCTGCTCGTCGCGCTCGGCTTCGGGATCTGGGCGGTGGCCGGGCAGTGGCGGGCGGTCGCCGACGGGCTGGGGCGGCTGTCGTGGCCGCTGCTCGCCGGGTCGCTCGGGGCGACGCTCGCCGCGCTCGGCGCCGGGATGATGATGTGGCGGGCGCTGCTCGCCGACCTGGGGTCGCCGCTGCACGTGGTCGACGCGGCGAAGGTGTTCTTCGTCGGCCAGCTCGGCAAGTACATCCCGGGCTCGGTCTGGCCGGTGCTCGCCCAGATGGAGCTCGCCTGCGACCTGGGGGTGCCGCGGCCGCGCAGCGCGGCGGCGTTCTTCCTCACCTACCCGGTGTACCTGGCGACCGGGCTGCTCGTGGCGGGCGCGACGCTGCCGGTGCTCGCCGGGGAGTCGGTGGCCCGGTACGCCTGGCTGGTGGTGCTGCTGCCGCTGCTTCTGGCCGGGCTGCACCCGCGGGTGGTGAACGCCGTGCTCAACCTGGGGCTGCGGCTCATCCGCCGCCCGCCGCTGGAGCGGCCGCTGTCCCGCCGGGGCGTGGTGACCTCGGCGGCCTGGGCGCTCGCGGGCTGGGTCGCGTACGGCGTGCACCTGTGGCTGCTCGTGCACGGGCTGGGCGCGACGGGACCGGCGGCCGCGGTGCTCTCGCTCGGGGCGTTCGCGCTCGCCTGGTGCCTGGGCTTCCTCGTGGTGATCGCGCCCGCGGGCGCCGGGGTGCGGGAGGTCGCGATGGTGGCGGCGCTCGCCCCGGTGCTCGACCAGGGCCCGGCGATCGCGGCGGCGCTCGTCTCCCGGCTCATCGTCTCGGTCGGCGATCTGGTCTGCGCGGCGCTCGCCGGGGCCGCGGCCAAGGCGGCGCTCCGGTGGAACGGGCAGGGCGGCGCGGACCGGCCCGGCGACGGCGCGCCGAACCCGAAGCCCGGCACCGACGACGAGCGGCACCCGGTACGGCCCGGCGCGGACCGCGATCGCGGCACGTCCCGTGGCGACGGTCCGGGGCCGGCGGCGCCGTAGCGCAGCCGCGACACGGTTCACGCAAAGGTTTACACGCAGGCGGTCAGAACGGTTAGCCTATTGGTCAACGTGTCGGTTCATGACGGCGTCCCGTGACGTCGGGGATGCCCGTACGGCCGCGGGGGCGTCGCGAAGGCCGCCCGGAACCTCGCCGATACCCGGTCGTGTCCACTCCGGCGAGTTACCGGTCGGTCGGCTAGCCTCACCTCTGTGATGGAATCTTCGCCGGATATCGGACATCTGCAGGCCATTCTTCTCGTCGGTGGCCAGGGAACGCGGTTACGCCCGCTCACGCTCGGAACCCCCAAACCGCTACTGCCGACCGCCGGGGTCCCCTTCCTCGCGCACCAGCTCGCGCGGGCGAAGTCGTTCGGGGTCGAGCGCATCGTGTTCGCCACCTCCTACCGGGCGTCGATGTTCCGCGAGGCGTTCGGCGACGGGTCGGCGTTCGGGCTCCGGCTCGAGTACATGACGGAGGAGACCCCGCTCGGCACGGGTGGAGCGATCCGCAACGCCGCGCAGGCGCTCACCTGCGGGCCGGACGACCCGGTGCTCGTGCTCAACGGCGACATCCTCTCCGGGCACGACATCCACGCCCAGGTGCGGCTGCACCAATCGCGCGGGGCCGCGGTCACGCTCCACCTCACCGAGGTGGAGGACCCGTCGCGCTTCGGCTGCGTGCCCACCGACGAGAACGGCCGGGTCACGGCCTTCCTGGAGAAGACGCCGTATCCGGTGACGAACAGGATCAACGCCGGCTGCTACGTGTTCCGCCGGTCGGTGATCGACACGATCCCCGAGGGCCGGGTCGTCTCGGTGGAGCGGGAGACCTTCCCCGGCCTGATCGAGGCCGGCGAGCTCGTCCTCGGCTACATCGAGACCGCGTACTGGCTCGACGTGGGCACCCCCGCCGCGTACATCCAGGGCTCGCGCGACCTCGTGCTCGGCCGGCTGCGGTCGCCCGCGATGCCCGGCCCGTGCGGCGAGTACCTCGCGCTGCCCGACTCGATCGTGTCCCCGGAGGCGAAGGTGTCCGGCGGCTCGGTGGTCGGGCACGGGGCCATCGTCGAGGCCGGGGCCACGGTGAGCGGCAGCATCCTGCTCGACGGCTGCGTGGTCGGCCCCGGTGCCACGGTGATCGACTCGGTGGTCGGCCCGGGCGCCCGCGTCGAGGGCGGGGCGGTGCTGTCCGACGTGGTGGTCGGGGACAACGCCGTGGTCGGCGCGCGCAACGAGCTGCTCGCCGGGGCCCGGCTGTGGCCCGGCGTGGTCCTCCCGGAGTCCTCGGTCCGGTTCTCCAGTGACGTGTAGCCGGTGGGTGACGCCGTGACCCGGGTGGCCACTCCGCTCGAGCGCCGCTGGCGGCCGGACGGGCCGCTGGACGTGACGCTCACGCTCTCCCCGCTGCGCCGCGGCGCGCACGACCCCACGTGGCGGGCCGAGGGCGGCGCGGTGTGGCGCACCTGCCGCACGCCGTACGGCCCTGGAACGCTCCGCGTCACCGTGGACGCGCGGGAGGGGGCGGTCCGGGGGCAGGCGTGGGGGCCGGGCGCGGAGTGGCTGCTGGAGACGCTCCCGGCGATGCTCGGCGCGGACGACGACGCCGCCGCGTTCCCGGCGCTCGCCAGAAACGCCGGGAACGGCGCCGAGGTGGTGCTGCGGGCCCACCGCAGCCATCCGGGTCTGCGGATCGGCCGCACCATGCGGGCCTTCGAGGCGCTCGTGCCCGCCGTTCTCGAGCAGAAGGTGGTGGGCCGGGAGGCCTGGCGGGCCTGGCGGTGGCTGCTGCGCCGGTACGGCGAGCCCGCCCCGGGCCCGGCGCCCGAGGGCATGCGGGTGTTCCCCGAGCCCGAGGTGTGGCGGAAAATCCCCTCCTGGGACTGGCATCGTGCGGGCGCCGAGGCGGTACGCGCCCGCACGATCGTCAATGCGGCCCGGCACGCCGACAAGCTGGAGGCGACCGCCGAGGCGGGCCGGGACGGCAGCGCGGCGGCGGACCGGCTGCTGCGCGCGCTGCCCGGCATCGGCGTGTGGACCTCGGCGGAGATCCGGCAGCGCGCGCACGGCGACCCGGACGCGGTCTCCGTCGGCGACTACCACATCCCGGGCATCGTGGGCTGGGCGCTGACCGGGCGGCGCACCGACGACGAGGGGATGCTCGCCCTGCTCGCCCCCTACCGCGGCCACCGGTACCGGGTCACCCGGCTGCTCGAGATCGCAGGTCACCGGCCGCCGCCGCGCGGCCCGCGCATGCCCGCCCGCGACTACCGCTCCTTCTAAATCGGGTGCGCGATCGCCCCGATATTGGTCATCAGGCGAGGCCCTGGCTGAAACCCGGCAAACCGGCGGACGTAGTCTGCGAAACATGACTCAGGCCTCCCCGAGTGCACACGCCCTGCGTCGGGCTCTCGCCCGCGCGCGTGACGGAAAGCAGCTCAACCTCGACGAAGCCGTCGTGCTCCTGCAGGCGCGCGGCGACGCGCTCGACGCGCTCCTGGAGCACGCGTCCCGGGTGCGGGACTCCGGGCTGGAGGCGGCCGGACGGCCGGGCGTGATCACCTACAGCCGGAAGGTGTTCATCCCGCTCACCCGGCTGTGCCGGGACCGCTGCGGCTACTGCACCTTCGCCACCGCCCCCGCCAAGCTGCCGGCGCCGTACCTCTCCCCCGACGAGGTGCTCGAGATCGCCCGGCAGGGTGCGGCGCTGGGGTGCAAGGAGGCGCTGTTCACCCTCGGCGACCGGCCCGAGGACCGCTGGCACCAGGCCCGCGAGTGGCTGGACGCGCACGGGTACGACGACACGCTCTCCTACGTGCGCGCGATGGCGATCCGGGTGCTGGAGGAGACCGGCCTGCTGCCGCACCTCAACCCGGGCGTGATGAGCTGGCGCGACCTGCAGCGGCTCAAGCCGGTCGCGCCGTCGATGGGGATGATGCTGGAGACGACCTCGCGGCGGCTCTTCGAGGAGAAGGGCGGGCCGCACTACGGCTCGCCGGACAAGGACCCCGCGGTACGGCTCCGCGTGCTGGAGGACGCCGGGCGGGTGGCCGTGCCGTTCACCACGGGCATCCTCATCGGGATCGGCGAGACCCTCGAGGAGCGGGCCGAGTCGATCTTCGCGATCCGCAAGGTGGCGCGCGAGTACGGCGGCATCCAGGAGGTGATCGTCCAGAACTTCCGCGCCAAGCCGGACACCGCGATGCGCGGCATGCCCGACGCCGACCTGCACGACCTCGCCGCCACGATCGCGGTGGCCCGGCTCGTGCTCGGCCCGAAGATGCGGGTGCAGGCGCCGCCGAACCTGGTCGACGAGGAGTACGCGCTCATGCTGCGCGCGGGCATCGACGACTGGGGCGGGGTGTCGCCGCTCACCCCGGACCACGTCAACCCGGAGCGGCCCTGGCCGCAGATCGAGGAGCTGGCCGCGCGGACCGCGGAGGCCGGGTTCGAGCTGCGCGAGCGGCTCACCGTGTACCCGGAGTACGTGCTCGCCGGGGAGCCGTGGATCGACCCGCGGGTGCGCGCGCACGTGGCCGCGCTCGCCGACCCGGCCACCGGGCTCGCCCGGCCGGACGCCGAGATCGTGGGGCGGCCGTGGCAGGAGCCGGACGGCGGGTTCGCCGCGGCCGGCCGTACCGACCTGCACGTGGAGATCGACACCGTGGGCCGCACCAGCGACCGGCGGGACGACTTCGACCACGTCTACGGCGACTGGGACGCGCTGCGCGAGCGGCTCGCCGAGGCGGGCGACGGCCCGGCGGTGCTCGTCGGCGAGCTGGGCGCGGCGCTGCGCAAGGCCGCCGAGGACCCGGCCGGGCTCACCGAGGAGGAGGCCCTGACCCTGCTCGGCGCGGCCGGCGACCGGTACGGCAGGGGCGCGGACGACGCGGCGCTCGACGAGATGGCCCGGATCGCCGACGACCTGCGGCGCGAGGCGGTCGGCGACGACGTCACCTACATCGTCAACCGGAACATCAACTTCACCAACGTCTGCTACACCGGCTGCCGGTTCTGCGCGTTCGCCCAGCGGCGCAACGACGCCGACGCGTTCACCCTGTCCCTGGAGCAGATCGCGGAGCGGGCGCGCGAGGCGTGGGAGGCCGGGGCGACCGAGGTGTGCATGCAGGGCGGCATCCACCCCGACATGCCGGGCACCGCGTACTTCGACATCGCCCGGGCGGTCAAGCAGGCCTGCCCGGAGATGCACGTGCACGCGTTCTCCCCGATGGAGGTGGTGAACGGGGCGAGCCGTACCAATATGTCGATCGAGGAGTGGCTGGTCGCGGCGCGCGAGGCCGGGGTGGACTCGCTGCCCGGCACCGCGGCGGAGATCCTCGACGACGAGGTGCGCTGGGTGCTCACCAAGGGCAAGCTGCCCACCAGCGAGTGGATCGAGGTGATCACCACGGCCCACCGGGTCGGCATCCCCACCACCGCGACGATCATGTACGGGCACGTGGACACCCCGCGGCACTGGGTGCGGCACATCCGGCTCATCCGGAGCATCCAGGAGGAGACCGGCGGATTCACCGAGTTCGTGCTGCTGCCGTTCGTGCACACGAACGCGCCGATCTACCTCGCGGGTGTGGCCCGGCCGGGCCCGACCGCGCGGGAGAACCGGGCGCTGCACGCGCTCGCCCGCATCCTGCTGCACGGTGCGATCCGTAACATCCAGTGCTCGTGGGTGAAGCTCGGCGACGAGCTGTGCCGGAAGATCCTCCAGGGCGGGGCGAACGACCTCGGCGGCACGCTCATGGAGGAGACGATCAGCCGGATGGCCGGGTCGGACAACGGCTCGTACAAGACGATCAGCGAGATCGCCGCGATGGTCGCCCCGACCGGGCGCCCGCTGCGCCAGCGCACCACCTCGTACGGCACGCCGAGCGAGGAGCGCCTCGCCGCGGCCCGGGCGAGCGACGGGGTGTGCCGGAGCGTGCGCCGGCCGGTGCTGCCCGTGCTCGCCGACTGACCGGGACCCTGCCGGGCGCGGGCGCGGGTGCGGCGCGGGCTCGATGATCATCCGCTTTGTGACGGAACGCTGCTGCGAAAGTGATCAACTCTGGGACAGGATCACGGTGATCAACCCACCCATATCCCCTCAGAGGTAGTCATGACAAAGCTGCTTCGAGTCCTCGCCGCACCGGTGATCGCCATGGTCGCCCTGCTCGCGGCGGTCGTGACGCCCGCGCAGGCCGCCTCGGAGCCGAGCGACGCCGATCTCGCGGCGGAGTGGTGGGAGGCGTGGAACACCCACAAGTTCTACCTGAACATCCCGCCCGCCCCCGACTCCGGCAAGAGCCGGGTGACCACGAGCATCTCGATCGACATCGACGCGCCCGCCATGCGCGTGTTCAAGGCCTACTCCGACATGCGCAACCACATCGGGCGGGCCGCGTTCCTCAAGCGGGTCGTGGTGCACGCCGAGCACAAGGTGGGCCCGGCGCGGCACATCAACCTCACCGCCGTCGAGGAGGTGCCGTACGAGGGGCAGACGGTGCTGCTCAACACGCACGCCCAGCAGCGCGTTTACAAGCACCGGCTGTACTACGAGACCGACACCTGGTCGCTGCCGGGCGTCGTCACCCACCAGAAGATCGTGTTCACCAAGGTCGGCCCGCACAAGACCCGGGTGACCGAGCACCTCACCTTCGACGCCGACAGCACGCTGATCGACTTCGTCGTGGCGAACGGCGTCGCCTCGCACCAGCAGACCCAGGCCGCGCTCAAGCAGGCGATCGAGAGCGGCCAGCTCTGACCTGGGCGTGACGCCCCCGCGAGGGCGGGACCGGCCCGGCCGGTCCCGCCCTCGCCGTCTCCCGGCCCGTTCCAGCGCGTTTCATCGGACGTTGCAGGAGCGGGCCGGAGGCGTCTCCGGGGCCGATGCCCGGCGCCGTGCCGGGCGCGGGCGTCCGCCCCCGTCCAAGGGTTTCCATACGGCTTGACGGAGGGCTTGCGTGTCTGGTCGGATTTGGTTCTGCAAACCTTTGCAGAAGGGGTGCGATGGGCGACTACCTCTTCCCGGCCGAGCCCCGGGTGCGCGCGATCGCGCGGGAGCTGTACGAGCACGTCCGCGCGCTGCCGATCGTCAGCCCGCACGGGCACGTGGACCCGGCGACGCTCGCCGACGACCGGCCGTTCCCGGACCCGGCGCGGCTGCTGATCGTGCCGGACCACTACGTGACCCGGCTGCTGGTGAGCCAGGGCGTCACGCCGGAGCGGCTGGGGGTGGCGCCCCGCGACGGCGGGCCGTACGAGACCGACGGCCGCGCGATCTGGCGGCTGCTCGCCGAGCACTGGCACGCGTTCCGCGGCACCCCGTCCCGGATGTGGCTCGAGCTCACCTTCCGCGACGTGTTCGGCCTCGGCGAGGTACGGCTCGGCCCGGACACCGCCGACGAGGTGTACGACGCGGTCGCGGCGCGGCTCGCCGAGCCGGGCTTCCGGCCCAGGGCGCTGTTCGACCGGTTCGGCATCGAGGTGCTCGCCACCACCGAGTCGCCCCTCGACCCGCTCGCCCACCACGACCGGCTCGCCGCCGACGGCTGGGGCCGCAAGGTGATCACCACGTTCCGGCCGGACGACGTGGTCGACATGGACCGCCCTGACTGGGCGGACAACGTGCGGCGGCTCGGCGAGCTCACCGGCGAGGACACCGAGGGCTTCGACGGTTACCTCGCCGCGCTGCGGGCCCGCCGCGCGTACTTCAAGGCCCGCGGCGCCACCGCGACCGACCACGGCCACCCCACCGCGCGCACCGCCGAGCTCGCCCACGAGGAGGCGGCCCGGCTGTTCAAGCGCCGCCTCGCCGGGCCGGTGCCCGCGGCCGACGCCGAGGCGTTCCGCGCCCACATGCTGGTGGAGTTCGCCCGCATGTCGCTCGACGACGGCCTGGTGATGCAGCTGCACCCCGGGCCGTACCGGGACCACGACGCCTGGCTGCACGCGCGCTTCGGCAAGGACGTGGGCGGCGACATCCCGACCGCGACCGAGTACACCCGGGCGCTCAAGCCGCTGCTCGACCGGTTCGGCCACGAGCCGGGCTTCCGCCTGGTGGTGTTCACCCTCGACGAGTCGACTTTCACCCGCGAGCTCGCCCCGCTCGCCGGCGTCTACCCGGCGCTCTACCTCGGCGCGCCGTGGTGGTTCCTCGACAGCCCGGAGGGGCTGCGCCGGTTCCGTGAAACGGTCACCGAGACCGCCGGGTTCTACAACACCGCCGGGTTCGTCGACGACACCCGCGCGTTCTGCTCGATCCCGGTCCGCCACCAGGTGGCGCGGCGCATCGACGCCGCGTTCCTCGCCCGGCTCGTCGCCGAGGACCGGCTGCCGCTCGACGAGGCCGCCGAGACCGCCGCCGACCTGGCCTACCACCTTGCCAAGCGCGTCTATAACCTGTGAAAAGGTTTGCAGTTCCGTCCCAAGGAAGGTCGCACCATGGCGGTGACGATCCAGGACGTGGCGCGGGCGGCGGGGGTGTCGGCGTCCACGGTATCCCGGGCGCTGTCCAGTCCCGAGATGGTCCGCCCGGAGACGCGCATGCGGGTGCAGGCGGTGGCCGAGAGCCTCGGCTACCGGCCGAACCCGGCCGCCCGGGGCCTCATCACCGGCCGGACCACGAACCTCGGCGTGATCGTTCCCGACCTCACCAACCCGTTCTTCCCCAGCATGCTGCGCGGCCTGCAGGCCCGGGCGCGGGAGGCCGGGCACGCGGTGTTCCTCGCCGACTGCGACGAGGACGGCGCCGCCGAGGCGGCGCTGGTGCACGCGATGGCGAAGCAGGTCGACGGGGTGATCCTCTGCTCGTCGCGGATGACCCCGGCGATGCTGGAGAAGGTGCTCGGGCTCGTCCCCATCGTGTTCCTCAACCGGGTCGTGCCCGGCCATCCCGCGGTGATCATGGACGGCGCGGGCGGCATGCGGCAGACGGTCGACCACCTCGACGCGCTCGGCCACAGGCACATCGCGTACCTCAACGGCCCGCGCGACTCGTGGACCAACCGGGAGCGGGTCAAGGGGCTGCGGCGGGCCGAGCGGCACCGCATCAAGGTGAGCCGGTTCGGGCCGTTCGCGCCCCGGTTCGAGTCCGGGCTGCAGGCCGCCGACCTCGTTCTCGCCAGCGGCGCGACCGCGGTGATCGCGTACAACGACGTGATGGCGCTGGGCGTGCTCGCCCGGCTCGCCGAGCGGGGCGTGCCGGTGCCGGGCCGGATCAGCGTGGCCGGGTTCGACAACATCACCTTCGCCGCGATGGCCACCCCCGCGCTCACCACGGTGGACCTGGGCGGCGAGCGCGCCGGCCGGGCCGCGGTCGACACCATGCTCGCGGTGCTCGCGGACCGGGACGCCGACGCACCCCGCCAGGTCCTCGACTCGGCGCTGATCGTCCGGGCCTCCACCGGACCGGCCCCCGACGCCGGGCCGGACGCCGCGGGTCCCGGCGGACCGCAAGGAGAACCATGAAGATCGCAGACGTCCGCGTGATCGTCACCTGCCCGGGCCGCAACTTCGTCACCCTCAAGATCACCACGGAGAGCGGCCTCACCGGCGTCGGCGACGCCACGCTCAACGGCCGCGAGCTGGCCGTGGCGAGCTACCTCAACGACCACGTCCGCGGCCTGCTGCTCGGCCGCGACGCCTCCCAGATCAACGACATCTGGCAGTACCTGTACAAGGGCGCCTACTGGCGGCGCGGCCCGGTCACCATGACCGCGATCGCCGCCGTGGACACCGCGCTGTGGGACATCAAGGGCAAGGCCGCGGGCATGCCGGTCTACCAGCTCCTCGGCGGCAAGGCCCGCGACGGGGTGCTGGTGTACGGCCACGCCAACGGCGCCACCCTCGACGAGGCGGTCGCCGAGGTCGGCCGGTACCTCGACCGCGGCTACCGGGCGGTCCGGGTGCAGTGCGGCGTCCCCGGCCTCGCCACCACCTACGGGGTGGGCAAGGACCGCGACTTCTACGAGCCGGCCACCGCCGGGCCCCGCCCCGAGGAGGCGGTGTGGGCCACCGAGAAGTACCTCGACTTCGCGCCGAAGCTGTTCGACGCGGTCCGCGAGGCCCACGGCTTCGGCTTCCACCTGCTGCACGACGTGCACCACCGGCTCACCCCGATCGAGGCGGCCCGGCTGGGCAGGGCGGCCGAGCCGTACCGGCTGTTCTGGCTGGAGGATCCGATCAGCGAGGAGCTGCAGGAGGGCTTCCGGCTGATCCGGCAGCACACCGTCACCCCGATCGCGGTGGGCGAGGTGTACAACTCGATCTGGGACTGCCACCGGCTCATCACCGAGCAGCTCATCGACTACATCCGCACCACCGTGGTGCACGCGGGCGGCATCACCCATCTGCGGCGCATCTTCGACCTCGCCGCGCTCTACCACGTGAAGACCGGATCCCACGGGGCGACCGACCTCTCCCCCGTGTGCATGGCCGCCGCCCTCCACCTCGACATCTCCGTGCCGAACTTCGGCATCCAGGAGTACATGCCGCACACCCCGGAGACCGACGCGGTCTTCCCGCACTCCTACCGGTTCGAGGACGGCATGCTCATCCCCGGCGACGAGCCCGGCCTCGGCGTCGACATCGACGAGGAGCTCGCCGCCCGGTACCCGTACCGCCAGGCGTACCTGCCGGTCAACCGCCTGGAGGACGGCACCATGCACGACTGGTGACCGGCATTCCCCAGGCACGACGTCGGCGGGCCGTACCCGGTGCGGCCCCGCCCCGACCCTCAGGGAGCAGCGCCCATGACCGACCGCCCCCTGCTCGGCCTCGGCACGCTGGACCGCGTGCCCGCCGCGTCCCGGCCCCTGATCGACCCCGCGAAGACCGAGGTGGGCGTGCTCCACCTCGGCCTCGGCGTGTTCCACCGCGCCCACCAGGTCGTCTACACCGAGGAGGCGATGGCGGCCACCGGCGAGACCCGCTGGGGCATCTGCGCGGCGGGCATGCGCTCCCGGGCCACCGCCGACGCGGTCGCCGCCCAGGACGGCCTGTTCTCCGTGCTCGCCCGCGACGGCGGGCCCGCGCCGGTCGAGCTGCGCGTGTACGGCGCGCTGCGGGAGACCCGGTTCGGCGCCGAGGTGGCCGAACGGCTCGCCGACCCGCGCATCACCGTCGTCACCCTCACCGTGACCGAGAAGGGCTACCTGCCCGGCTCCGACGCGATCGCCTGGCTGGTGGCCGGCCTGGCACGCCGGGCCGCCGCGGGCGCCGGCCCGGTCACCGTCCTCTCCTGCGACAACATCCCGCACAACGGCCGCGTGCTCGCCGACGCCGTCCTGGCCGCGGCCGGGCACCTGCGCGGCTGGATCGAGGAGAACGTCGCCTTCCCCTCCTCGATGGTCGACCGCATGGTCCCCTACGCCCGCCCCGAGGACCCGGAGCAGGTCGCCGCCGCCCTCGGCGTGACCGACCGCGCCGCCGTCGCCACCGAGCCGTTCCGCCAGTGGGTGATCGAGGACCGCTTCGCCGCCGGCCGCCCCGCCTGGGAGAAGGCCGGCGCGCTGCTCGTCCCCGACGTCGCGCCGTACGAGCTGATGAAGCTCCGCCTGCTCAACGGCGGCCACTCCCTCATCGCCTACCTGGGCCTGCTGCACGGCTGCGAGACCATCGCCGAGGCGGTCTCCCGCGACGACATCGCCGCCGCCGTACGGGCCCTCATGGACGAGGACGTCACCCCCACGCTCCCCGTCCCCGAGGGCTTCGACCTCGCCGCCTACAAGCACACCCTGATGCGGCGCTTCGCCAACCCGGCCCTACGCCACCAAACCCTGAAGGTCGCCGAGGACGGCTCCCTCAAGCTCCCCGTCCGCCTCGTCCCCGTCCTCCAGGAACGCCTCGCCGCAGGCGCCACCCCGGCCCACGCCGCCCTCGCCATCGCCGCCTGGATGCGCTGGGTCAGCATCGCCCCCCGCCTCGACGACCCACTCGCCGACAAACTCCGCGCGGCCGCTGCCACGGCGACCGACCCGCGCTCCCTGGTCGAGGCCCTGCTCCCCTTCATCGCCCCCGACGCACCCCCGGAGGCCACCGACCTCATCACCGACCGTCTCGCCGCCCTCTGGTGACTGCCGCCATCGGCTCGGCTGACGGCCAGCGGTTAGCCACCGATACCCGGACGTACGACCCCCGCTGTCCACGGCCCTAACCCGGGATGCGGTAGTAGGCCTAGGACGTCGTCACACCGTTCGGCTCCCTTGCTACGCAGCCGTCACGCGACGACCAAGTCGCAAGGGGATCGGCTACGTCGCGTCTGCGCGTCCAGACCTGCTTGCGGCCTTCTATGGCGTGATTTTCGATCCCGACACCGCCAACACTGGCAGGTGGCCCACCGGCAGCACCGAGTGCCAGACCGCAAGGCTGGCTGATCTCGAGTGGCGCGTATGGTCAGGCGGCTGCCGGGGACACCAGCGCCCGCAGCTCACGGGCTGCGGGCAAGGCTCGGACCTTTTCCGGAAGGTTGTCCAGGATGTCCCCGACGATTCGGCGACGTGTCGGGGTGACGGGCAGCGATTGGGTGACCTGAACTGCGCGGTCGAGTCCTTCCTTCACCTCACCCTCCTGGATGGCGCACCACATTTGCAGAAGGATGAGGTTGGCCTTGGCACCTACCCTCTCCGTGGCGGTTGCCGCAAGCGCCTGTTCCAGGAGCGATGTCGCCCGGCCGACGTCGCCGATTCTGGTCAGCACCCAGCCCTCTACCCACAGGACTTCCGTCAGCGGCTTGCCCCAGACAGAAACGCGGTCGCTGGTCACCTGCGCGGGAAGCGTTGCGTACGCGTCTTTGAACTCGCCGAGCGCCCGACGGGCGGCATCGGCCTGCCCCTGAGCGGCGAGCATGCGGCTGCGAGCACTGAGCGCGTTGACCATGCCGAGGCAGGGTCGGCCACCGGCGAGTTCGATTGCCTCGGCGACAAGGTTCTCGGCCGCAGGCCCCAGACGCTGCATGTAATAGGACTCGGTCGCCTCCCGAGCCCGCACCCACACAGCGAGGTCGTGGTCGCCCGACGCGTCGGCAGCGGCACGGGCGGCCGACCACGCACGCCAGCAGGCGCGCGGGCCTGCGATCAGCGGGAGATCGAGTGCAAGGAACGCCGACAACTGCGCGTACACCCGCAGCAGAGCCGCACGCTCGGCGTCGTCGGATGTCCTGGTTAGATGGCGGGACAGGTCGTGGATGTCGGCAGCGAGGTCGGCGGACCTCGACCCGGACAGATCGGTCCACACGGCCTGCGCGTAGTCCCAGGCGACCTGCTCCCAGTCGTCGACGTCACGGTCGGCCGGCTCTCCAGTGATCTGTTGGAGGCCGACGTGGACGGCGTCAATCGTGGAGGCGGAGATGGCCGCGCCGGGACCGAGCACCGACAGCAGGCGAAGAAGGGAGCGACGCTGCATGTCGTCCTCGTCAGGAATCGGCGGATTTGCTGAGGACGTACCCGCCTGCAAAACCCTCGACTCCCATTCGGTAAGGACCTTGTCGCGGGCGAGCAATTCGCTCAGCCGGATCAGGACGCCCTCGGCGTTGTAGGCGGTATCCAGGAGCGGGACCAGATCGGGCGGGACGGGTTGGTCACCACGTTCGATCCTGGCCAGGTGGCCCCAAGAGACCGGGAGCCGGGCGGCCATCTCGCGCAGGCCTGTGCGGCGGAAGGCGCGGAGGACCGCGCCGAAGAGCTGGGCGGAGGAGGGTTGGGGGGTTTGTCCGCTCATGCCGCCTCTCCATGGGTGACGGTCGCGTGACGCGCGTGGTCACGCGATTTCACTGCGTGACATTACAGAGCGTCTCCATGATGTCACTCACAACACCCTTTGTGGTCGCGAACAGCGACTATCGTGGGGCGGCACCTACAGGCCCTCGGCGAGGATCACCACACCGATGCCGATCAGGACCAGCGGAAGCAGCACGTCTCCCCACCGGCTGAGCGCCCTTGGCGATCAACGGCCGGGTGGCGAAGAACCGCCCGGCCAGGCACAACACGGCGACCAGGACGAGGAAGACCACCACATAGACAGCAGCACCGGCGGTGGCGAACACCGGCACGTACACCCCGATGTTGTCGCCGCCGTTGGCGAACATGACAGCGGCGACCGCCAGCACGCCCGGACCGCCCCGCACCTCCCGGTTCACATCATCGCCGCCATCGCCACGCCGCTCCTGCCACGCCTCCCAGGCCTCCTTCAGACCGAGCGCGATCGGCAGCAGCCCCAGGTACGGGATCGCTGATTCGGGCAGGAAGCTCGCCCCGAACGCGGCCGTCACAGCCACGACCAGGATGGCGATGAACCCGAGGTACTGACCGGCGACAATCCGCACCACCGATCCGCGGTGGCCGGCGGCCTGGGCGAAGAACAACGCCAGGATCACGATGTCGTCGATGTTGGTGACGGCGAACAGCCCCACCGCCTGCCCGATAATGCCCAGATTCACTGACGTGGTCCGCGTTCCAAGGAGGTTTTTCGATCAGCCCGATGGGCGCGCGTGTCGAAATGGGCACCGTAATAACGCGTGTCCCACCGCCCCGCGCCGGGCGGCGGGGCGCGCGTTCACCGCGCCAATTCGCTGCGGCCTACCTCCGGGTCCCGGCCCTGGATGATTTGGCCAGTGCCCTTGAGGAGCACGTTCACACCGAGCGCGTCGTGGTCGTTCGGCCGCTCAGCCGGGACAACGCGCAGCCCTGCCGCAGCGAGAGCCTTGGCGACGAACTCGGCGGCGGCGGGGTGCTGCCCGTCGGGGACATCGAGGTAGATACGGACGCAGCCGTGTTGTTCGAAGAGACATGTGCGCCAGCGCCCGTCGTTGCCGGGCGGGAGGTGGTCGGTGGTTTCGACGAGCTCGATCTCGGGCAGCGATAGAGCGGACCGAGCGGTTTCCAGAATATCGCGAGTATTCATTCGCTTCCTTTCATCAAAAGGCGATCTCTTTGCAATTAAGAGTAGAGAAAAATTCTTCGGCATTTGTAATGCCAAGGCGCTCAGGCGGTCGTCCAGATTTTCCGATCCACTGCATTCGAACCGGCTGGCTGATATACCAGGCGACCACCACGCGGCCCGCCCAGTGCCACGTTTGCAACGTCCGCGTGAGAGGGCGGGCGACATGCCCGACCACCCAGCCGCGAACGGCAGGCCGAACCGAGCGGGCGGCCTGACCCGCACGCGACCGTGCGCCCGGTTTCTCCCACGAGGTCATAGCTGGATAAAAGTGGGGAGAAGCGTGTGAATCCACTCAGCGAGCCGTCTCCCTTTCAAGACAGGCCCTAGGTCGGTACGGCGAGCCACACGTCGATCCACAGTCGCCAAGTGCCATCTGGCGGCGTGACCAGAGAGCGTTCGTCTTGGCGGGTGCGCAGGGACAGCGCGTGTACCGGCTTGCCGTACCCGGCGAGCTGGCCCTGTTCGGCGGCGAGGAGGACCGGGACGCGGCCTGCGGAGCGGACCCGGGTGGCGAGGCGGGTGACGTCGGCGGGGGCGGCGAGGTCGGTGCCGGGGACCACGGCCACGCGGGCGGTGGGGACGGCGCACATGCCGCGGACCACCTGGGTGAAGCGGTCGCCGGTGACGCGTTCCACGATGAGGACGGAGGCGTTGCGGGGGATCGCGCGGCACAGGGCGGCGACCGCGGCGGCCTCGCCGCGGCCGACCGGGGTGAAGGCGGTGCCGATCGAGGTGACCGCGGGGGGCACGAGGAGCAGGAGGGCGCCGGCGACGAGGAGGGCGCGCTGGCGGGGGCGGCCGTGGCCGGCCTCGCGGTAGCGGGCGAGGGCCCAGCGCATGCCCCAGGCGGCGAGCAGGATCACGCCGGGGATGATGATCGGCACGAGGCGCCGGGAGGCGAACGGGTGGTCGGGGGTGATGGCGGGCCGCCACAGGGTGGTGACCGTGGTCCAGCCGATGATCGCCAGCGGGAGCAGCCAGACGAAGGCGCGGCCCTGGGCGAGGCGGCGGGCGAGCATGGCGGCGGCCATCGTGGCGAGCACGAGGGCCGGGACGCCGACGTACCAGAGGACCCAGTAGAGCGAGTCCTCGTAGTACAGGCGGGTGCCGTCCACGGGCAGGCCGTTCGCGGCCTGGGCCTTGGCGATGAACTCGGCGGTGAGCAGGTCCTCGGCCGTGGTCGGGGTGCGGTGCACGGTGTGCACCCAGGGCCGGAGGGCGAAGCCCGCCACCACGGCGACCACGAGCCCGGCGGCGAGGCCGGGCAGCACCCGGGCCACGCCGCCGCCGGGGCGGCGTACCAGGCGGGAGGCCGCCCGGCCCAGGCGCGGGGCGAAGGCGATGCCGAGCAGGGTCGCCGCGGCCACCGCGGCGCAGATCGCCAGCAGCGGGCGCAGCGAGTCCTCCAGGTCGGCGAGGTACGGCCGGGCGAGCAGGTACGCGGCGACGCCGCTGACCGTGCCCCCGGCGAGCAGGCCGCCGAGCAGCGGGCGGCCGAGGCGTCCGGCCGGGCCGAGGTAGCCACGGCCCAGGATGGCGCGGCGGTGGCGGTGGATGGCGATGAGCAGCCCGGCGTACGCGAGCACGGGCAGCACGTCGCGCAGCGCGTCGATGCGGACGAGCAGGGCGAGCCCGAAGATCAGCCCGGCGAGCGCGGCGACCACCGTGGCGTCCACCGCCTGGATCGAGCGGGTGCGCGCGAGACTGTGCACCAGCCCGGCGGGCGACCCCTCCCTGGCCGGCGGCTCGGGCGCGGCGGGCAGGAAGCCGACGCCGAGCAGGCTCGCCCGCATCCGGTGCCGGGCGTCGAGCAGCAGGTTCACCGCGCCGAACAGCAGGATCAGCGAGCAGGTCTCACTGAACGGGGCCCGCGAGGTGTACAGCAGGGGCATGCTCACCGCGAGCGCGGCGGCGGCGAGCACCGACCACCGGGTGCCGACCAGGCGGGCCACGGTGCCGCCGAAGGTGAGCACCGCGAGCGCGCCGAGCACCGCGGGCATGAGCAGCAGGCCGGGCACGCCGCCCATCCAGTGCCCGAACGCGAGGACGATCGGCGTGCCGGGCATGAACTGCGGCACCACCTCGGGCGGTAAGGGCTGCGCCGCCCGGTCCTGCCCGCCGGTGTCGGGGACCGGCACCATGTACGCGGGCCCGGCGGCGGGGTGCTCGTCCGCGGTGTTCTCCAGGGGATAGGGGTTCGGGCCGGTGGCGGCCGCGCGGTCCCCGCCCGAGCCGCCGGCGTCCGCCCGGTAGAAGCCCACGCTGTCGAAGCGCAGCGCCGGGTCGGGGCCGCCGAACGCCGCGGTGTCGGTGGTGATCGGCAGCGTGCCCTCGGTGGCGAGCCAGATCGCGTACTGGGCGTACGTGGCCGGGTCGCGGCGCACGATGAGCTGCTCGCCGTGGAGCACGCCGTTGAACACCCCGAAGGCGAGCGCGATGCCGAGCAGCGCGGCCGTCTGCCGCGCGGTGGCCTCCACGGTCTCCGGCATGCGCCGCAGGCCGTACCGGCCGAGCAGGAACGCCAGGGCCACGCCGAGCAGGATCGTCTGCACCGGGCCGAAACGGCCGAGCAGCAGCAGCGTCACCCCGGCGAGCAGCCACCCGGCGAGCACGAGCGCAGGGGCGGCCGAGGCCACGGCGAGCACCTGGCCCGCCGACGGCCACCCCACGCGTGCGCCCCACGTCCCCTTCATCTGGCCGGGAGCCTAACGCCCCGGGCCGACCGATCCGGTGCCCGCAGGCGAAAGCGCCGGTGAATCCGGTACCGTGCCCTGGGATCGGGGCCGCCCGGTACGGCCGTGCGACGTGGGCCGACCGGCGCGGACGCGGTACGGCACGGCCGTGGTCGGCCGCGACAGGCCGCCCGGCGAGCGCCGTGGCCGAGGCGGGCCACGGCGGCGGCCCGATGCGGATGTGGACGGCCAGGGAGGGGGCGGGGTGGACAGGACCCGGGAGGGCCCGGCGCGCGCCCCCGGCACGGCCGCCTCCGGCCGGTCCGCGGCCCTGGCCACGGCGCGGCGGGCGGGCCTGCGCGCACGGCTGCGGCGGCACCGGTGGTTCGTCACGGTGCTCGCCGTGGCGGCGGCGCTGCGGGTGACCGCGATGCTCGGCTACCGGCCCGCGCTGTGGTTCCCGGACTCCTATACCTATGTGGTGACCGCGCTGCGGCCGAGCCCCGACCTGGTGCGGCCCGCCGGGTACTCGATGTTCCTCTGGCTGCTGGAGCCGTTCCACAGCTTCGCCGTGGTGGCGTTCGCCCAGCACCTGCTCGGGCTCGCGCTCGGCGTGATCGTCTACCTGGCGGCGCGGCGGGTGGTGCCGCGCGGCCTCGCCACGGTGGCGGCGGCCCCGGTGCTGCTCGACGCCTACCAGATCCAGCTCGAGCACCTGCTCGTCAGCGACGTGCTGTTCGCGCTGCTCATCCTCGCCGCGGTGGTGGTGGCCACCCGCCGGGAGCCGGGCACGGGAACCGGCGTGGCGGTAGGGCTGCTGCTCGCCGCCGCCGCGCTCACCCGGACCGTCGGGCTGCCGCTGCTCGCGGTCTTCGCCGCCTGGTTCCTGGTGCGGGCGCGCCGGAACCGGGGGCGGCGCGGGCGGTTCCGGCCGCTCGCGGCCCTGCTCGTCGCGGCGCTGGTGCCGATCGGCGGGTACGCGGCCTGGTTCTGGCAGACCCACCACCGGATCGGGATCGTCGGGGCGAACGGGGTGTTCCTCTACGCCCGCACGATGTCGTTCGCCGACTGCGCGGTGATGCGGCCGCCGGGCGACCTCGCCGTGCTGTGCGACCCGCGCCCGCCCGCGCTCCGGCCGCCCTCCCAGGAGTACATCTGGGACGACGACTCGCCGCTGGTCCGGCTGCCCGGCATCACGTTCCGGGCGAGCACCGACGCGCTCGCCGCCCGGTTCGCCGTGCTCGCCATCCGCAGCCAGCCGCTCGACTACCTCGCCTCGGTCGCCACCGAGCTCGGCCGCTCGTTCACCTGGGAGCGGCAGGTGTACCCGACCCGGGAGATCTACGACCTGTACGAGTTCCCGGCGCGATCGCCCGAGCCGCCCACCCGGCACCCGGCGACCGTCGGGTACCGGCTCGCCGAACAGGAGTACGAGCGCGGCCCGATCCGCACCGTGGTCGCCGAGCCGTACGCGGGGGTGCTGCGCGCCTACCAGGGCGTGGCCCGGCTGCCGGGCACGGTGCTGCTCGCCGTGCTGCTCGTGCCGCCCGTCGCGGCCGGGGTGCGGCGGCTGACCGGCGGCCCCCGGTACGGCACGGCCGGCTGGGCGCTGCCGTGGACGGCCGCGCTGGTGCTGCTCACGGTCCCGGCGGCCACCGCCGAGTACGACCACCGGTACGTGCTGCCGGCCGTACCGCTCGCCTTCCTCGCCGCGGCCGTGGCGCTCCGCGGGCCGTCCGAGCGGCGACCGTAGCTGGACGATTGCTGGCAATAGGTAACGGCGCGATGGAACTCCCCACGCCAATTGTCCGTATCTCGGTATGCTGACCTGCGGATCATCGGCGCTGTCATCGTCCTCGGCGGCGCCCAGCCTCCCGATCGGCCGTCCCCGAGCAAGCTCGGTGGCCTAACCTCAGGGGCACAATGAGCGAGCACCGACACGCTCCCCTGCCCGGTCATGCGCCCAGGGAACACGGGGCGCCGCCGCCGGTCAGGGGCCGAAGAGCACGCCACCCCGGAGGAGAGGTTCCCTCTCCCGGGGCCGAGCCCTTCGGTGGTCCGCAGCGGCCGGGTACGCCCCCGCCGCCGCGGCCTGTCGGCGCGCCCGCTCCCGGGCCGGGTCCGCGCCGTGCCGCGCGCCCCGGTGGCCGTTACGGCGGCCCGGAGGAGCCGGGCGGCTTCGTGCCCCAGTCCGGCCCGCATCCGGTCGGCGCCCATCCGGCCGGGCCGTACCCGGGAGGTCCGCAAGCGGCCGCGTCGCCCGCGGGCGCGACCCGGGCCACGGTCACGCTCGACCGGCACCGGGAGGGTCCCGCGGCCGAGCCGGACGGCGGCGACGACGACCCTCCGAAACGACGCCGCCGCTCGGGCCGGGGCGGCCCGCCGCAGCAGCAGGGCGGCAAGCGCCAGCGTGTGCTCGCGTACGTCAGCGTGGTGCTCACCGCCGTGCTGGTGATGGCCACGCTCGGGGCGTACAAGTTCTACCGGGACGCGCTGGCGTTCAACCGCACTGAGGTCCACAAGGCGCTCGGGAAGAACCGGCCGAAGAACACCACCGGCGCGCTCAACGTGCTGCTCGTCGGCTCCGACGCCCGGACCGGGGAGAACAAGCGGTACGGGCCGAAGACCGTGGGTGAGCGCACGGACACCATCATCCTGCTGCACATCTCCCCCCGGCGGGACAAGGCGATGCTGCTGAGCCTGCCGCGGGACTCGATGGTGCAGCACCCCGAGTGCACCAACCCGGCCACCGGGGCCCGCATCCCGCCTCGCGTGGAGATGATCAACGCCGCGTTCAACGACGGCGGGATCGTCTGCACGATCAAGACGATCGAGGCGAACACCAAGATCCGCATCGATCACTACATCAAGGTCGACTTCACCGGCTTCAAGAAGATCGTCGACGCGCTCGGCGGCATCGAGATCTGCCTGCCGCAGCCGGTCAACGACAAGAAGGCGAAGCTCAACCTGCCCGCGGGCCGCCAGGTCGTGATGGGCGAGGAGGCGCTCGGCTACGTACGGCTGCGCAACCTGGGCGACGGCAGCGACATCAGCCGGATCAAGCGGCAGCAGATCTTCCTCAACCAGGTGGTGAAGAAGGCGGCGAGCGGCGACCTGCTCACCAACCCGGGCAAGCTCACGAACTTCCTCCATGCCGTCCGCGACTCGGTGGAGACGGACGAGAACCTCAACACCGAGGCCCTGCTGCAGATCGCGCAGAGCGGCCGGAAGATCGTCGCGGGCGGCATCAAGTTCGTCACGATTCCCTGGGAGCCGTACGAGAAGGACAAGAACCGGGTCCAGTGGAAGCAGCCGGACGCCGACCGGCTGTTCCAGGCGATCCGCAGCGACGTCGACCTGCCCACGCCGACGCCGTCCGCGAAGAGCTCGAGCGGCACGAGCACGCCGAAGCCGACGATCAAGCCGAGCCAGATCCGCATCCAGGTGCTCAACGGCACCTCGATGCCGGGCAAGGCGAAGGAGGCCGCCGAGGCGCTCGCCGAGCAGGGCTTCAACGTCGTCGAGGTCGGCAACGCGCTGCAGGCCGACGGCACCGAGTTCCCGAACACCAAGGTGCTCTACCCGGCGAAGGCCGCCAACGGCGCGGACTACGCCAACCCCGTGGTCGGCAAGCTGCTGACCAAGGGCGTCAAGGCCGAGGCGGGCCTGGTGCGGCCGAGCGGCACCACCACCCCGTTCACCCCGCCCGGGGCCACCCCCGGCGCCGGCACCGCCACCCAGGGGGCGAAGGGCCCGCTGATCCAGCTCATCATCGGCAAGGACTGGGACGGCGTGAAGATCCCGGTCACCAAGCTCCCCGACACCGCCCGGGTCGTGGACAACAAGACCAACGTCTGCGCCGCCTAGAGCCCGCCGGAAACCCTGTGAGAGAAGCCGAAGATGCCGAGGAGAACGGCCGGTCCACGGTCCCGGGGCACCAGCCTCGGGGCCGTGTCCCGCGTGTCCCAAATCGGCCGCCACCATCGGGCGGTCCGCACGACAGGATCGCGAGTGAGCGTTAAGGTGAGTGGATCTGGCGGGCTCGCCTACCGCTTCGGTCGCCTGACTCGGGCCGGCGTTCTCGCCCATGTCTCCGTCGTCGACAGATAGCTGAGCGTTCCCCAGTGAGCGACACCCGATCGTCCTTTCACTCACCGGTTCCGCGCACGGACAAGGGGGATCCCCCCGATATCGACCAGGACGCGCCGACCAGTCAGATGGACCGGGTGCCCGCCTGGCCGGATCCGGCGGATCAGGCGGACCGGCCCCGGTCTGACGGGCCGTCCGGCGCTTCCCGGCCGCCGCTGCCCGCGGTGCCGCCCATCCCGCACGTCGAGTCGTCCCCGGACGACAACTGGTCGTTCTTCGAGCGGCCGAAGAGGCCCTCCCGTCCCCCGGCGCCGCCGCAGGACGCCTCGCCGGACCCCGCCGCCTCGCGGCCCGGCGGGTCCGCGGCCGCGTGGGACGCGGGCCCGTCCGGCCCCTCCGCGGGCTCCTCCGGCCCGTCCACCCGTGACTCCGCACCGAAGGCCCCGTCGGACGCCTCCGCGTCCGGGGGTCCGCTGCCGCGCCGTACGCCCGGGGCGACCCGGGCGAACGTGGGCGGCGACGCGGCGTCGCTGTTCACCCCGCCGCCGCGGCAGCAGGCCGCCTCGCCGTACGGCGGCTCGCCCTCCGGTCCCGCATGGGACGACGACATCGGGGGCGCACCGACCTCGGCCATGCCCCCGGTCGACATGGGCGCGCCGCCCGCCGCCCCGCAGCCGCCGGGCTCGGGGTACGGCGCCGCGCCGCGGCCTGCCGAGCCGTCCGGCCCGGCCGGGCCGCCCGGTCGCGGTGCGCCGCGGCCGCCGTACGGGCCCGAGGGGTTCTCGTCGCCGTACGGCTCCGGCCCCGGGCAGGCGGGGCCTGCGCCGGGTCGTGCGCCCGGCGGCCCTGGGTCCGGCACGGCCACGCCTCCAGGCCCGGTTCCGGGCGCGATGCCCGGTTCCGCGCCCGGGGGACTGCCGGGTGGCGCACCGGCCGCCGGGTTCGAGGGCGGCCGTCCCGCCGCCCCGGCGGCGCCCGCCGCGTCCCCGGGCGGGCAAGCCGACGCCGACTTCTGGGCGCCGTTCCCGGACGAGCGGAAGGCCGACGCCGACTTCTGGGCACCGTTCCCGGACGAGCGGAAGGCCGCCGCGCCCGCGGCACCGGCCCCCGCGCAGGCGGCCCCGGCCGCCGGGCAGGCGGGCGGCACGGGCGGCACGGCCGCGCCCGAGGGGCCGGCCCCGGCCCGGACCGCCACCGCCGCCACGCCCGCGGCGCCGAAGAAGAAGCGGCGCGACCCCTACCTCGACAACGCCAAGTTCCTGCTGATCTGGCTCGTGATCCTCGGGCACTCGCTCGTGCCCACGCTGGCCGCGCACTCGGCGAAGTCGGCGTACCTGTACATCTACGTGTTCCACATGCCGCTGTTCGTGATGATCAGCGGCTACCTGAGCCGGACGTTCTGGAACTCGAACGCCAAGACCAACAAGCTCGTCGACACCTTCCTGGTGCCGTACGTGATCGTGGAGTGCCTCTTCGCCGTGCTGCGCTACGCGCTCGGCGAGAAGTGGAGCCTCACGATCATCGACCCGGCGTGGCTCAACTGGTACCTGGTGGCGCTGCTGCTCTGGCGACTCAGCACGCCGGTGTGGAAACGCATGCGCTACCCGGTCACGTTGTCGATCATCGTCTACCTGCTGGCGGGCCTCGCCGACCTGCCCGGCGACCTGAGCATCGACCGGTTCTTCGGGCTCATGCCGTTCTTCGTGATCGGCCTCGTGCTCCGCGAGGAGCACCTGGAGATGCTCAACCGCACCTGGGTGAAGATCGCGGGCGTGTTCGTGCTCGCCGGGGGCGCGGTGGCGGCGATCCTCATCGCGCCGTACGTCAAGCTCGCGCCCATCTACTACAAGCACAGCTACGAGCACATGCACATGTCGTGGTGGATGGGCATGGGCGTGCGCGTCGGCCTGCTCATCGCCGCGCTGCTCATGTCCGCGGCGATCATGGCGCTCGTGCCGCGCCGTACCACCTGGTTCTCCGACCTCGGCACCCGCACCCTGTACGCCTACATCCTGCACGGCGTGGTGGTGCTGATCGCGAAGAAGATGGGCTGGCTGAGCTTCCCGTGGCTGTTCGGGCCGCTCGGCGTGGCGGCGATCGCCACCAGCTCGTTCGCCCTCGCGATCATCCTGTGCCTGCCGGAGACCCGGAAGCTGTTCAGCTGGATGCTCGAGCCGAAGCTGCGCTGGCTCTACCGGGTCGGCACCCGGCCCGCCCCCGACCGGCAGCCGGCGGCCGCCGCGGCCGGCGAGCAGCAGCAGGTCAGGCAGTAGGCGTCGGCGGCGGATCCCGCGGGACCCGCCGCGCGTGTGCCCCGATGACGGCGGTGCCGCCACGGCCCCACGAGGCCGGTGCGGCGCCGCCGTCGCCGTCTCGGCGGACGTCCGGCCCGCCCTCCGGAAGGCGCGATCGGCGTCTCACCCCGGCATCTCGGTGACACAAGGCGGCACGGCGTGGTTGCCTGGGGTTATGGCACGCCACATCATCCAGGGGCGCGAGATCAACCTGCCCGTGGAGATCCGGGACGCGACCGCCTGCCTCGCCGCCTACCTGGTGCGGGCGGACGCCGCGCGCGCCGTGCTGGCGTACTCCGGCATGGACGTCACCGAGGTGCTCCCCGGCAAGGCGATCTGCGTTCTCGGGTTCATCCGATATCACGACGGCGATCTCGGCGCCTACAACGAGTTCTGCGTCGCCTTCCTGGTCCGCCCGCCGGAGGGCGGCCCGCCGCCCCGGCGCGGCCTGCTCGCCGGGCCGCGCGACCTGCGCCGGGTGGGCGCGGGCGCGTTCGTGCACTGGCTCCCCGTCGACCAGGGCTTCACCCTGGAGGCGGGCCGTACCCTCTGGGGCTTCCCCAAGGAGCTCGCCGACATCGAGCTGCGGCTCGCCTCGCCGTACAAGCGGTGCATCGTGCGCCGCGACGGGCGGCTCGTGCTCGACATGCTCATCAAGCCGGGCGTCCCGCTGCCGCCGCCGTCGGCCCTGGCACCCGCGCGGCTCGCCTCCTCGGTGCTGTCCGGCGCCGGGCCCGAGGCGGTCGCGCTCCCGCGCGTCGACGCGTTCACCCACCTGGAGGGGGTGAGAAGGCGCGTGCCGTGGCGGGTGCACGCCTCGGGCATCCGGCTGCGGCCGGGCGGCGCGCTGATCCGGCTCGGCAACCACCCGATCGCCAAGGAGCTGAGCGAGCTCGGCCTGCCCACGACCGCCCTGCTGTCCGGCACGGTACGGCACGCCCGCATGGCGCTCGACGCCGCCGTGTACCCGCCGGACGGCCCCTGACCGGCGGCTAGACGATCGGGGGCCGGCCCAGGCGCAGCATCCGCCACGCGGTGCGCCAGGTCATCGGGCGACGCTCACCCGCGGGCTCGCGCAGCCCCTCGAAG
Organism: Thermopolyspora flexuosa; assembly: GCF_006716785.1. Taxonomy (NCBI): domain Bacteria; kingdom Bacillati; phylum Actinomycetota; class Actinomycetes; order Streptosporangiales; family Streptosporangiaceae; genus Thermopolyspora; species Thermopolyspora flexuosa. Next base: position 4,213,472 of record NZ_VFPQ01000001.1, read on the forward strand.
AAGCCCTTGAACCACGCCTTGAGCGCGGACAGGGACCGCTCCCGGATCAGCGTGAGCACGATCCAGTTGACCAGGTACGGCACGGCGAGCACCCACGGCAGGTTGCGGCGGGCCAGCCACACCCGGTTACGCGCGTTGAGCCGGTAGAAGTCCGGGTGCCGGGTCGGCGGCACCTGCGGGTGGTACATCACCGTCTCGGCGTCGTACTCGATGCGGTAGCCCTCGCCGAGCAGCCGCCAGGCCAGGTCGGTCTCCTCGTGGGCGTAGAAGAACTTCTCCGGCAGGCCGCCCACCTGGAGGAACGCGGAGCGCCGTACCGCGCTCGCGCCGCCGAGGAAGGTGGTGACCTCGGAGGACCGCGCCGGGTCGCCGGCACGCAGCCGCGGCACGTGCCGCCGCTGGCCGGCGCCGCCGTCGGGGTCCATCACCCGCAGCGAGATCACGGCGAGGTCGGGCTCGGTCGCGAACCGCTCCCGGATGTGGGCCGCCACCTTGGAGTTGGCGTACCACCCGTCGTCGTCGAGGAAGAGCACCACGTCACCGGTGCACTCCTGCACCCCGCGATTGCGGCCCTCGGGGATGCCGACGTTCTCCGGAAGGCGGATCGTCTTGATCGTCGCCTTCGACCCGGGCGGAATCTGCGCCGTGATCGGCGGTACGTCGGCGCCGTTGCCGACGATCACTATCTCTATGTCACCATCGGCCTGGTTCAGCGCGGACTCGACCGCCCGGTTCAACTCCGCGACCCGGTTGCCCATGGTGAGAATGACACATGAGAGCTTCAACGCGTCATCGTCCTGACGCATGGAAGGCACATGCTTTCATGATCACCAAGTCTGTGAGCGTGCATCTCGGGTCTGCGGAGTTCGTTGGGCAACAAGGGTAGCGAAACCCCGGGCGAACAGCCGCCAAACGGCGGGTGTACACCCGTTTGACGTTCCACGCCCCTACCGGGTTCCGGTTACCGATCACGTTAGCCGCCGTGACGCGAGAATGCTCACCAAGTGAAGAATCATTTGCACAGCCGCGACGATCGCACAAGCCACGACGAGCCAGCGGGTGACGAACGGTTCGCCGAGGAACCTGTCGGCCACCGCCGCCACCAGCGCGACGAGGCTCAGCTCGACGGCCTGCACGAGCCGGTGGAACCGCAGCGCCGCCGCGATCCGGCGCGCCCGCGCCAGACCTGACGAGCGGAACTGGCCCGCCGACTCCTCGGTCGCCGCCACGAGCCCGGAGCGGGCCCGCGCCACGTCGACCAGGTCCGTCTCGGCCTTGATCAGTATGGCACCGAGCGCGGCCGCGAAGCCCAGCACGGTGTACCAGTCGGGCCACGTCTCCGAGGCGCGGAAGCCCAGCCCGATGAGCAGGGCCGCCTCGGCGAAGTAGTGCCCTACCCGGTCGAGGTAGACGCCGGCGATCGAGGTCCGCCCGGTGTACCGGGCGAGCTCGCCGTCCGAGCAGTCGAGCAGCAGGTACACCTGGATGAGCAGGGCCGCGCCGAACGCCGCCGCCACGCCGGGCAGCGCGAGCACCACGCCCGCCAGCACGCCGCACACGATCATCAGGCCGGTGACCTGGTTGGGCGTGATCGGCGTGCGGGCGAGCGCGTACGTCACGTAGATCGACAGCCTGCGCATGTAGAGCAGGCCCGCCCAGTGCTCGCCGCTGCGCCGGTCGAGCGTGGCAGGCGGCTGGGCGATCCGCCGGAACTCAGCCAGCGACGGCATCGACATAACGTTCCACCCGGTCGCGAATCTCGGACTCCGACAGGCCCAGGTGCTCCAGGATCGTGTACCGGCCCGGCCGCGTGGACGGGGCGAGCAGCACCGCCTCGGTGAACTGCTCGGCGGACAGGCCGACGTCCTGCGGGGTCACCGGCAGGTTGTGCCGGCGCAGGCACTCGACCACCTGCCCCAGCCGCGCCTCGTCCTCACGCAGGAAGAAGCAGAAGGCCGTGCCGATCCCGGCGAGCTCCCCGTGGTTGGACGTGCCCGGGAAGAGCTGGTCGACGGCGTGCAGGATCTCGTGGTCCCCGCCGCTCGACGGCCGCGACGACCCGGCGACCACCATCGCCATGCCGGAGAGGATCAGCGACTCGGCGAGCACGGTGAGGAACGCGTCCGACTCGACGGAGTCCTCCCGGTTGACCACGGCCTCGGCCGCGGTGCGGGCCATGGACACCGCCAGCCCGTCGATCGGCTCGCCGTGCTCGGCGTTGCCGAGCTGCCAGTCCTCGATCGCCGACAGGTTGCTGATCACGTCGCCGACGCCCGCCCGGACCAGCTTCGGCGGCGCCTTGTGCACGAAGTCGAGGTCGACGAGGATCGCCAGCGGCATCGTCACCCCGAACGACCCCTTGCCGCCCTCGTGCTCCAGCGACGAGACCGGCGAGCAGATGCCGTCGTGCGACAGGTTGGTCGCCACCGCCACCATCGGGATGCCGGCGAGCGAGGCGGCGTACTTGGTGACGTCGATCGTCTTGCCGCCGCCGATGCCGACCACCGCCTCGTAGGCGCCCTTGCGCAGGTCGGCGCCGAGGGACACCGCCGCGTCGACCGACCCGTCGGGCACGTGGAACACCTTGGCATCGCACAGCGTGGGCTCGATGATCTTGGCGATCTGGTCGCCCTGGCCTGCGCCGACCGCGACCGCGATCCGGCCCGACGTCGCCACCCGGCTGTCCGACAGCAGGGCGCCGAGGTCGGCGACGGCGCCGCGCCGTACCTGCACGGTGAGCGGCGCGGTGAGCATGCGTGCTAACAGCGGCATGGCCACCCCTTTCGCACAGGGATGCGGTGGAGCGCGGCGCGGATCATGAGACCGGCTCCGTGTACCGGGCGGCGATCCGCCGGGCCTTGGCGAGGTCGTTGTGGTCGTCCACCTCGACCCAGTCCACCGTGCCGATCGGCGCGACCCCGATCTTCTCGCCCCGGGCCACCATCTCGGCGTAGCCGTCCTCGTAGTAGAGCTGCGGGTCCCGCTCGAAGGTGGCCTTGAGCGCGTCGGCGAGCCGCTCGGCCGCGCCGGGGCGGATCAGGGTGGCGCCGATGTACTCGCCGTACGCCCGCGCCGGGTCCATCAGCTTGGTGATCTCGCGAAGGTACCCGTCCTCGGTGAGGGTGACCTTCATCTCCTCCTCGCCGAGCGTCTTGACGTCGTCCACGGCGAGCAGGATGTCGGTGGTCGCGGGGGCGGACAGCAGGGTCTGTTCCACCGACACCGGGTGCACGGTGTCGCCGTTGACCAGCAGCGCACCCTGCCCGAAGTACTCCCGCGCGCACCACAGCGAGTAGGCGTTGTTCCACTCCTCGGCCTTGTCGTTGTGCACGAGGGTGAGCCGCACGCCGTGCCTGCGCTCCAGGTCCGCCTTGCGGTCGTGTACGGCCTGCGCCGCGTAGCCGACGATCACCACCACGTCGCGTAGGTCCACCGCCGCGAGGTTGCGCAGCGCGATGTCGAGGATCGTCGTCTCGCCGTCAACCGGCACGAGCGCCTTGGGCAGCGTGTCGGTGTACGGCCGGAGCCGTCGACCGGCCCCGGCGGCCAGCACCATTCCGAGCAAGGTGCACTCCTGATGTCCGAGCGGTTCCTATGTAGGCCAAAAGGGTAGTTGCCTGACAGTGGTGATCGTGTAATCGGGAGTTCACCACCGTGCCCACACGGTAAGAACCGTGTGAAGGCTCACTCCCCGGCATCCGCCGGGACGGCCGCCTCGTCGGAGTCCGTGGCGGCCGCCCAGCAGGTGACGCTCTCCCACAGGAACACGCCCCACAGGTAGATCGCGAGCAGCAGGACGAGCGCGGGTACCGCGCCCACGAGCGCGACGACCAGCATGCGGCCCTCCCAGCCGAGGCCGGCCGTGCCAAGCCAGCGCGGCGGGTAGACCCGCTGCCGCATGCGCTGCACAAGATCATAGTGGTGGAACAGGACCGCTCCGAGCAGCGCGAACACCACCGGCCACGGCACCGCCCAGGCGAGCGCGACGGCGAGGACGAAGCCGTACTCCATCAGCCGCAGCACCGGCACGGTCAGCCAGTCGAGCCGGCCGTCGTGCGCGTGCGAGCTGCCCGGCCCGGCGAGCAGCACCGCCACCACCGGCACGAAGATCGACAGCGTGGGCGACTTCGCCACCCCGACCGCGAGCAGCACGCCGCCCACGAACGCCCCGGCGATCGCGGGCGGCAGCGGCGGGAGCTGCCCGGCGACCACCGCCCCCATCGTGCGGGCGAGGCCGCCGTCGTCCCGGTAGGCGATGATCGGGGAACGGGGCACGGGCACCATGTGCACGGTCACGGACATCACCCCTCCGCCGCACGCACGGACCGCAGGACGCGGCCCGCCAGCATGTAGAGCGTCGCCACCCCGCCCCAGGCGAGCAGGGTGAGGAACGTCACCCTGGCCTGGAACAGGGGGGCGGTGACGCAGATGAGCGCGGTCCGCTCGCCGATCGGGAGCACCACCATGCGCCGCGCCCACACCAGCCGCGGCGCCCGCCGCGCCCGGCCTGCGGTGCCGCGCCGCCCGCCGCCGGTTACGGGCTCACCAGGTGCGGCGTCGTCCGGGCCGAGGTCGTAGGGCAGGGTGAGGGAGCGGGCGGGGCCGCGCCGTCCCCCGCCGTCCCGGTCGGACGGGAACGCGTCCGCGTACGCCGAGCCGATGGCGTGGCGCAGCGCGAGCAGCAGCATCGCGGCGATCGCGAGCGGCCAGACGGTCTCCCGCTGCTCGTCGACCGCCGTGTACCCGATGGCGAGCGCCGCGTACACGCCGAACTCCTTGCCCCGGTCGCACACGGTGTCGAGCCAGGCGCCGAGCGCGGTGCGGCGCCGGGTGAACCGGGCGAGCTGCCCGTCCACGCAGTCGAGCACGAACGACAGGTAGTACGCGAGCGCGCCGGCGAGCAGGCCGGCCGTGGTGCCCGCGGAGAACCAGACGGCGGCGATGGCGGCGAAGCCGACCGAGATGCCGGTGACCGCGTTCGGGGTGAGCTTGGCCCGCGCCGCGGCCGGCACCAGGTGCCCCGACCAGGAGCTCACCGCGTACCGGGTGAACACCCCGTCGTCCTGCTTGATCGCGGCGTCGAGCCGGGCCCGCTCCTCGTCCACCTCGGCGAGCGCGGCGAGCTCGGCCTCGGCGGCGGCCCGGTCGGCGACGCGGCGGGCGCGCAGCGGGCCCAGGGTCACCGCCCGGACCGGGACGCCCGCCCGGACCAGGCCGGTGAGCAGCAGCTCGCCCGCCTGGGCGGCGGGCACCGCGCCCAGCCGTCCCGCCTCGACGAGGCCGGCGAGCTCCTCGGCCACCTCGGCGAGGGCCGCGAGGTCCCGGCGGCAGACCCGGAGCGCCCCGGCGAACGTGGCGTTCGCCGCGGTGACCTCGTGGAACGCGTTGCCCGCCGCGGCCACCCGGCCGTCCTCCACCCGGACCGGGGCGCGCAGCGGGCCCGCCCCGGCGGCCGGTCCGACGAGTGCGCCCGTCTCCGGCCCGGCCAGGTCGACCAGCCGGGCGACGGCCTCGGTGTGCGCCACCAGGTCGCCGGGGAGCACGAGCAGCGGCCCGGGGTCGGCGCGGGCGACCGCGGCCACCTCGCGCAGGTCGGCGGCGAGGTCCCCGCTGGTGATCACGTGCGGGCGGAGCCGCCCGCTCCGGGAGAGCACGGCCGTGACGTCGTCGGCGGTGAGCAGCGCGCCCTCGTCCGGCAGGGTGCCGGAGGCCGTGACGCCACCGCCGGCGGCGGCGCGCGGGTCGGTGGCCGTGCCGGTGACCTGCCCGGCGGACGGGTCGGCGGCGAAGGCGGCGTGGTGCGGCGCGGCGGCGTCGCGTGCGATCACGTGCAGCCGGGCGACGGGCAGCCTGCCGAGCTGACCGGCGAGGCGGGCGAGCAGGGCGACCGGGCCGGGTTCCGGCTCCGCGTCGTCCGGCGCTCCGGCCGCCTGCGGCTCGGTGACGGTCAGCCCGGCGGCGGGCGTGGTCGCGATGATCAGGGCCGCGGCCTGCGGCACCGCGTTCGGGCCCGGCGGGAATACGACGGCGGAATCAGGCAATCGACTCAGACTCCCCGGCACGACGGGATGGAAAATCCCGATACGACGCTTCTTTCGGTGCTGCTGCGGTCTCCTGCTTCATCGAGCCGAGCCTCCGAATCGCACTATCGGGTTTCCGCGGGCCTTCGGGCCGTATCCGCCCCGGTCACCGGCGGCCGCGTGCGGTAATCGAGCACGCACCCCTTCTCTCCGGGGCCGCGCCGGCCGGGCCGGCTCGCCCCGGTCGGTGCCGATTCGCATAAACCCGACCGTTGCGGTGACCGAGCGACGTCAGCCGCGAATTCCCCGTGCGGTAAAGGTGGTGAGCGTTCAAGCTACCAAACGCAGTCACTTCGTAACAGTAAAAACGCCGTTTCCTTCCAGACTGACACGGTCACGGCTCCGGGGGCGATCCGGGTGGCGGTATGTTTGGCCCGGCTGACGCGTGCGTCCCGCCCGTCGCCGGACGTCCCGGCGCGGGTGCGCATCGTGAGGAGACAGGCGGGGAGTCGGGCAGGAGGAGTCGGACACCGTGCAGAGCGATGGGCATCCCCGGCAGGCGCGCCGGTCGCGCGCGCTGCCCGTGGTGGCGGTGGTGCTCGCCGGCGGGGTCGGGCAGCGCATGGGCGCGCCCGTGCCGAAGCAGCTCCTCACGGTCGCGGGGCGGACGATCCTCGAGCACAGCGTCGCGGCCTTCGAGGCGGTGCCGGAGATCGACGAGATCGTGGTGCTCATGGCGCCGGGGCACGTGGCCGAGGCGGAGCGCATCGTCGCCCGCGGCGGCTTCCGCAAGGTGACCGCGGTGGTCGAGGGCGGGGCGAGCCGTACCGAGTCGACCTGGCGGGCCCTTGCGGCGCTCGGCGAGCGGGAGTGCGACGTGCTGCTGCACGACGCGGTGCGCCCGCTGGTGGACGCGGAGGTGATCCGCGCGTGCGTGGCCGCGCTGGAGCACTGCGAGGCGCTGGAGGTGGCGATCCCCAGCGCGGACACGATCGTGCGGGTGACCGGCGGGCCCGGCGGCGAGATCGTCGCGGACGTGCCGGACCGCGCCACGCTGCGCCGCACCCAGACGCCGCAGGGGTTCCGGCTGTCGGTGATCCGGGAGGCGTACCGGCGGGCGTTCGCCGACCCGGGCTTCGCCGAGCGGCCCGCCACCGACGACTGCGGGGTGGTGCTGCGCTACCTGCCCGAGGTGCCGATTCACGTGGTGCCCGGCGCCGAGCACAACCTGAAGATCACCCACCCGGTGGACGTGGCGATCGCCGAGCGGCTCTTCGAGCTGACCGGGCGCGCCGCCGCGCCGCTCCCCGATCCGGCGGCGGGGCGGGCGGCGTTCGCGGGCCGGACCGTGGTGGTGTTCGGCGACGGCCGGGGCGCGGCGGCCGCGATCGCCGACCGGCTCGCCGGGTACGGCGCGGCCGTGCACCGGTACGGCACCGCGGACGGGCCGCGGCCCGGCGACGCGCGGGCGGTCGACGAGGCGCTCGCCACCGTGCTCGCCACGGCGGCCGAGAAGTCGGGCCGCGTGGACCACGTGGTGTGCGCGGTGGACCCGCCGCCGGCCGGGCGGTTGGAGCAGGCCGCGCCGGAGGCGATCGCCGCGGCGCTGGGCGGCGGCTGCGCGGGTCCGGCGCAGGTGGCGCGGGCGGCCCTGCCGTACCTGCGGGAGAGCCGGGGCCAGCTGCTGCTGTGCGTCTGGCCGCCGGAGCCGGACGAGGCGGGGAGCGCGCTGCACGCGCCGGTGCGGGCCGCGGTCGCCGCGCTCGCCGGCGCGCTGGCCAAGGAGTGGGCGGGCCACGAGATCCGCGTCAACTGCGTCGACCCCGCCACGGCGAACGGTGGCGGGGCCGGGGGCATGACGGGCGCGGCCGCTGTTTCGGCGCTGGCCGAGACCGCGCTCGCCGTACTCGCCTCCGGCCGTACCGGCGCGGTGCTCGGCGTGCGCGCCGCGGGCTGAGCCGCGGCGCGCTCAGCGGTTCAGTGCCGGGCGGGGTTCGCCCCGGCGCCCTGCTGGGTCCGGGCGAGCCGCGCCGCGGCGTTCTTCGCCAGGCTCGGCGGGCTGGTGAGGAAGCCGAGCCCCCAGGACATGTGCATGGTGATGTAGGCGATCGGCAGCCAGGCGCGGGACTTGGCGGACAGCCCCGACCCGGTCGCCACCGACCCGGCGAGGATCGCCGCAAGGTAGCCCAGCGGGAGGACGAGCGCGGGCCAGAAGAACGGCGCGGCCACCAGCCCGGCGAGCACGCCGACCACGGCGGCGGGCGGGGCGAGGTACCGCATGTTGATCGTGCCCGGGTGGGTGCGGGCCACCACGTGGCGCCAGCGGCCGTAGTGGAAGTACTGCTTGGCGAGCGCCTTCACGTTCGGGCGGGGGCGGTAGGAGACCCGCATCCGCGGCTGGAAGTACACCAGGCCGCCGGTCTTGCGGATGCGGTAGTTCATCTCCCAGTCCTGGGCGCGCAGGAAGTGCTCGTCGTAGCCGCCGACCCGCTCCAGCGCCGAGCGCCGGAACACCCCCAGATAGACGGTGTCGGCCGGCCCGGGCTCGCCACCGGTGTGGAACCGCGCGCCGCCCACGCCGATCTTCGAGGTCATGGCGCGGGCCACGGCCTTCTCGAACGGGGTGATCCCCTCGGCGGCCATGATGCCGCCCACGTTGTCGGCGCCGGTCGCCTCCAGCGTCTCCACCGCCACCCGCAGGTAGTCCGGCGGGAGCATGGCGTGGCCGTCGACGCGGGCGATGATGTCGTATCGGGTGGCCGCGATCGCGGCGTTGAGCGCGTTCGGGGTGCGGCCGGTCGGGTTCGGCACGACCCGGACCCGGGGGTCCTCGGCGGCGAGCGCGTCGGCGACCTCCTGAGTGCGGTCCTGGGAGGGGCCGACGGCGAGCACGACCTCGATCGGTCCGTCGTACTGCTGGGACAGCACCTGGTGGACCGCGTCGCGCAGATGCCGCTCCTCATTGAGGATCGGCATGATCACGGATATGGGTGGCCAGACACGTGTCATCTGGGCAACTCGTGGCGAGTCGGGGAACTGCTTCATGGCTGCGATCACGCTACTGTACGAGCGGGCAGGGATCGCAACAGACGCGGAATTCCGCGCGCGGCCCGGCGACCCGGGATGTTCGAGAACGCCCCGAGATTGACGGAGAGGGGGCACCGCGATGCGCGACGACGACCCCGGTGCCCGTGCGGCCGGCTCCGGTGACGAGGCCGAGGTCGGCTCCGGGGTGCGGGTCGGTGGGGACGCCTACGGCAAGGTACGGCTCGACCCGCCGCGCGCGTCCCGTACCGGCGGCCGGTCCGGCCCGCGGCCCGCGCCGCCCGGCTGCCTGCGCCGTGCCGTACGGCGGAAGCGGCGGGACCCGCGGGCGCGGCGGCGGTCGCTGATCGTCACCGGCGCGCTGTCCGCGCTCGTGCTCGCCGGGTCGGGCGTGGTGTGGGCGCTGCCGAACTACGCGGCCGGGCAGGTCGGCGCGGTCGACGCGGGCACGGTGGAGGCCGAGCCGCGCGGCGCGCTCAACATCCTGCTCGTCGGTGTGGACCGGCGCGACCACCTCACCCGCAGGCAGCAGAACCTGCTCCACCTCGGCCGTGACCTCGGGCGGCGCACCGACACGATGATGCTCATCCACCTGTCCGAGGACCACGACCGGATCACCGTGGTGAGCCTGCCCCGGGACAGCTGGGTGACCATCCCCGGCAAGGGCGAGCACAAGATCAACTCGGCGTACCAGTTCGGCGGGCCCAAGCTGACCGTGGAGACGGTACGGCAGGCCACCGGGCTGCCGATCCACCACTACGTCGAGGTGAACGTGCTCGGCTTCATCGACGTGGTGGACGCGGTCGGCGGCATCGAGGTGTGCACCCCGGTGCCGATCAACGACACGAAGACGAAGTTCCGGCTGCCCGCGGGCACGCACGAGCTCGACGGGGTGCAGGCGCTGTTCTACGCCCGCACCCGGGCCACCGCCCGCTCCGACCTCGACCGCATCGACCGGCAGCAGCAGGTGCTGTCCGCGCTGCTCGACCGGGCGCTCAGCGGCGGCACCCTCGCCAACCCGGTCCGGCTCACCAACCTGATCAACTCCGCGCTGCGCACGATCACCGTGGACCGGGCGCTCAGCCAGAACCTGCTCGGCCTCGCCGAGCAGCTCCGCGACGTGTCCACCGACGACGTGGAGTTCGCCACGGTGCCGCTCGCCGACGTGGACTACCGCACGCCCACCGGCGAGTCGGCCGTGCTGTGGGACAAGGCCGCCGCGGCCGAGCTGTTCCGCCGGATCAAGGACGACGAGCCGCTCATCAAGCCAGTTACGTCGCCGTCCGCCACCCCCTCCTCCGGAGGCACGGCCACCCCCGGCGGCGCCGCCTCGGCCACGCCGAGCCCGTCCGCGTCGCCCACGATCCCGCCGTCGCGGATCATGCTGCGCGTGTACAACGGCACCGACGTCAACGGGCTCGGGGCCCGGACGCGGCAGGAGCTGATCGACGCCGGCTTCCTCGTCCCCTCCCCCGCCGGGAACACCGCGACCGCCTACGAGAAGACCGTGATCAGGTACGCGCCGGGCCGGGAGGACTCGGCGCGCACGGTCGCCGCCGCGATCCCCGGCGCCGAGGTACGGCAGGCCGACATCGAGGGCATCGAGGTCATCGTCGGCCGGCAGCACCCGGGCGTGCGCAAGGTGACCGTGGCCGTGCCCTCGCCCGCGGCCACGCCGGGGGCCTCGCCGTCCCCGTCGGCGCGGACCGCGACCCAGAACATCTGCCGGAGCTGACGCGCCCGGCGTACCGGCTCACAGGATCAGCGTGAGCCAGTCGCTGTACCGGGCGTCCCGGCCGTGCACCACGTCGTCGAACGCGTGCTTGACGGTCTTGGTCACCGGGCCCTCACCGCCCGCGACCTCGCGGTTGTCGACCGAGGCGACCCACACGATCCCGGCTGCGGCGTCGCACAGGAACAGCTCGTCGGCCGCGTACAGCTCGGCGCGCATGATGTCGCGGCGCCGTACCGGGATGCCGAGGTCGGTGGCGAGCCGTTCCACGGTGTCCCGGACGACGTCGGCGTGCCCGCCCGCGGTGTGCGGCGGGGTGACGAGCGCGCCGTCGGCGACGAGGAAGAGGTCCGCGCCCGTGCACCCGGCGACGTTCCCGCCCGCGTCGAGCAGCACGGCCTCGTCGAACCCGGCCTCGGCCGCCTCGGCCCTGGCGAGCGCCGCGGTGAGCTGGGCGCCGCTCGCCCGCGCGAGCGTGGGGACGGCCGCGGGGTCGTTGCGCCGCCACGGGCTCGTCATCAGCCGCACCCCGTCGGCGGTGCGCTCCGGCCACTCCCAGGTGGCGATCGTCACCGAGACCGGGCAGTCCCGGGCGAGCAGGCCCATCCCGCCGTGGCCGCGGTAGACGAGGTGCCGGATGTGGCAGGAGGAGTGCCCGTTGGCGACGACCGTCATCACCGTCGCCTCGTGCAGCTCGTCGAAGTCGTACGGGATGCGCAGCCCGAGCATCCGGGCGCTGCGGTAGAGCCGCTCCAGGTGGGCGTCGAGGCGGAAGATGGCGGGCCCGTCCGGCGTGAGATACGCGTTCGTGTCCTCGAGTACGGCGGTGCCGTAGTGCAGCGCGTGCGTCAGAACGTGGATGCGGGCCTCGTGCCCCGGCACTAACGCCCCGTCCATCCAGATCCTGGCGCCTTCCACCTGCTTCACCGTGCCTCCAAGGGGGCTGTGTCCGGCCCGGCATTCTCAGCCACGCCGCCACGGCCGGTCAACGACCTTGCCGCCCAGTGGAGAACTGATCGGCGAAGGTAAGAGAAACCTCGCGCCCGATGGACCGCCGCCTTGCCCCGCGGTCCACGTGCCCTGCCGCGCGACCGCGGGAGCAGCCGTTTCACCGGCCGCGGAGTCCCGGCCTCAGGCGGCCTCCCGGACCCGCCGCAGTTCCCGGGCGGCCTCCAGATCCCGGGCCTGCTCCGGCAGCGCCTCGAGAACCTTCCCCGCCAGATGCCGCCGCGCGGTCGTCAGGCTACCCGAGCCGACCACGTCGAGCGCACGGCCGAGCCCTGCGGTGACGTCCCGCTCGCGGACCAGGTGTACGGCCTGCATCAGCCGCAGCAGTGCCACCGGCCCAGGGGTGTCGTCCGGATACCCGCCGATCGCCCGGTCGGCCACCGCGGCGGCCCGCCCGTCCCCGATCAGCGTGCGCACATAGGCCTCGTGCCAGTCGAGGAAGGCCCCGGCGTGCCCGGACACGAACAGGCTCACCGCCGCGTCCGGGGCGTCGGCGTCCTCCGGAAGGCCCTCCGCGGTACGGACGAAGTCCCGGATGGCGGCGCGAGCCGTACCGTGATCACCGCGGGCGGCGGCGAGCTCGGCCCGGACCGTGTGCGCGCGGAACAGCCCGTACGAGGGCGTCTCGCCGGCGAGCGCGACGGCCTCGTCCACCTGCGTGGCGATCGTCGCCGCGGGCGCCCCGAACCAGCGCAGGTCATCCGCCTCCTTGGCCCGCACCCACACCGCCAGCTCCCGATCACCGGACGCGTCCGCGGCCCGGCGCGCGGCCCGCCACGACAACCGCGCGGCCCGCCGATTCCCCAGATCACCGAACTCGGTGGCGAGAAGCCCGGACAACCCGGCGCTCACCCGCAGCAGCCCGGCCTGCACCCGCGGCGGATTCCCCCGTTCCAGCAGCCGTGCCACGGCGGCGACGTCGGCCGCCAGATCCTCCACCAACGCACCGACCGGCCGCCTCACGTTGAGATAGGCGTACTCGGCGACCGTACGCTCCCAGTCGTCGAGATCGACACGCTCATCCAGTACGCGCTCGATCCGCTCGAGCACGCTCTCGAGCACGGGCATGGGAACCGCCGCGCCCGACCCGATACCGGCGAGCAGGCGGATCGCGTCCCGACGCTCCACGTCGTCCTCACCACATGCCGAGACCTTCTCCTCGAGACTACCTCCGGCAACCTCGGCGAGCTCGGCCATCGCGGCCCGTAATCCGGCCGCCACGATCTCTCCTCGTGCCTCCAGCACCACATCCAGCCGGCCGATCGCCTCGGCGGGCGGCCGCCTTTCACCTCGTTCCCATTTGGCGAGCTGGGAGAAGCTCCAATAGGTCTCCCTGGCCAGATCACGCAGGCTCATTCCGCGTGCCTCGCGCCGGCGGCGCACCTCCTCACCGAACGTCTTCCAGGGCGTCTCCCTCCCACCTCGCGGCGCTCCCGCCATGACCCCTCGCAGCGTGTCCCTGTGTCCGCACGAACACGCTTCGCACCTTGTTCGCCACAGATCGTTACACCAACGATTGCTCCGTCGCAGGCCAAAGCGAGGCATCGGCACCGGGAGTGGTGGATGAACCTGTTCGAGAGCTGGGAAGTCGTGCGGGAGCCCAAGTTCGTCTCCGAGGCCCGCGACCGGGCTCGGGGCGTTCTCACGGGGTGGGGCCTCCTCGACGACGACATCCTGCTCATGCTGACGGAGCTCCTCACGAACGCTCTCGTGCACGGCGAGGGGCGTATCTTCGTCTCACTGTCCTGGAACGCCGAGCAGGGCCGGTTGACCTGCGCGGTCGGCGACGGCGGGAACGCGCCGACCACACCCTGGGACGTGACCATGGCGGCGTCGCAGCAGGATGACGATCTCGCCGAGAACGGACGCGGTCTTGCGATCGTCGACATGCTCGCCGACGAGTGGGGTGTCACCTCGGGCCCTGACGGCGTTGGGAAGGCCGTCTGGTTCTGCCGGCGACCCGGGGAGCCCGTTGCCTTGCCAGGGGATCACCGCATCACCACTCGATCAACGCCCGGTGCCACTGCGTGACGATGGCTTCGAGCAGGGTGTCGCGGTCGCGGCCGTCGGGTGGGGTGAGCATGACGCCGTGGATCTGGGCCTGCACCCCCTGTACGGCGAGCAGGGCGGCGGCCTCGGGGTCGGAGCGGGCGACGCCCAGGCGGCGCAGGTGGGCGGCGAGGGATGTGGCGAGGGCGAGTTCGGTGGCGCGGAACCGGGCCACCAGGTCCGGTGTGCGCGGGGCCTGGTCGAACAGGAGGCGGTGCAGGGTGGGACGGGTGGTGTGGAGGGCGGCGACGCGGTGGACGAGGTCGTGAAGGAGGCGGGGCAGCGGGGGTTCCTCGGCGGCGGCGCGGGCGAGCGCCGCGGTGACCTCGGCGGCGGTGGCCTCGAGGTGCTGCACGGCGAGGGACCACAGCAGGGCGTCCTTGTTCGGGAAGTACTGGTACAGGGTGCCGATCGACACGCCGGCACGCTCGGCGATCTTGTTGGTGGTGGTCGCGGCGTAGCCGTACCGGTCGAAAAGCTGAGCGGCCGCCTCCTCGATCGCCGCGACGGTCTCGCGGGAGCGCTGTTGACGAGGGCGTTTGCGCGGGGTGCTCACGTGGCTCCAATGCGAGTACCGGAAGGCGTGGATCGAACGCATTATTTCCGTTGAGCGCGCTCGCCTTGGTTCGGCCGAACCGTTCCCGCCGCATCTCCCATCCGACCGAGCGGAGGCGTTTCGTGCTGCCCGAACTCGCCGCCTACGGCCTTCGCGTCCTGCCCGGGCTGCTGCTCATCGGCGGCTGTTTCGCGCTGGCGCGCGGCGAACGCGATCCCCTGCTGCGGATCGTGACGCTCATCCTCGCCTTCGTGCTCGTGCGGGACGCGATGACCCCGATGGGCTTCTGGACGTTCGGGGTCGCGGGCGGGGTGGTGCCGTGGCTGCGGTTCGTGAACGACGGCACGGTCCTCGTCACGTTCGGAGTGGTCTCGCTCGCGTTCGTCGCCGGGGTGCTGCGGCTCGACCGCGAGCTGCGCGCGCCGGTGGCCTGGGGCCGGTTCGACGTGCGCACCCTGGCCCTGGGAATCGGGGGCGGGGTGCTGGTCGCGGCCCCGGTGCTGCTGGGCCGGCGGTTGTGGGCGCACGACTCCGCGCCCGGCGTGCCGGCCGGGCTGCTCGCGGCGCTGCTCTTCCTCGCGCTCGCGGGCAACTTCGCCGAGGAGGTGCTGTTCCGCGGCCTGCTCCAGGGTCGGCTGGAGCGCACGGCCGGCCCGGTCCGGGCCGCCGCGCTCTCGGCGCTGCTCTTCGCCGCCTGCCACGTCTTCCTCGCCACGACCGTCACGGACGTCGGCCTGCCGCTGCTCGCATTCACCTTGTACGAAGGGGCCATCTGTGCTCTTGTGCGGATGCGCCGGGGTGTCGTTCCCGCGGCCCTGAGCCACGGCCTCGGGATATTCCTGATCGCGAGTGGCGTCCTCTGACCGCCTGCCCTCGTGACCGGCCCGCTTCCTCCTTTCGTAGGATGCTTCGGACGATTTCCGTACGGCTCGCCCGTTTCGGCCCGCCAGACGTGCGTTCATGGACCCGTCGCACGTGACGCGCCGCCGCGCTCGGTCGCGAACCTCCGCGAGGGAGTCCCATGAACCTGCTCAACGGTCATCACGCGCCCACGACCGCCCTCGATGGCGGCACGGTATTCGATCCGCTGCTGCTGTTCGTGATCGTGGGCTGTGAGGTCGCGTTCTGGGTGTTCCTCCTGGCGGGGCTGTTCGCCCGGTACGCGCTCCGGCGCCGGCGGCTCGGCGGGGTCCTGCTGGTCTGTGTGCCGCTCGTGGACCTCGTGCTGGTCGTGGTCTCGCTGCTGGATCTGCGGCGCGGCGGCGAGCCCGGGCTGTCGCACGGCCTCGCCGCGGTGTATCTCGGGGTCAGCGTCGCCTTCGGCCCGGCGCTGGTGCGCCGTACGGACGCCTGGTTCGCCCACCGGTTCGAGGGGAGGCCACGGCCGCCCCGCCCGCGGGGGCGTGAGGCGGTGCGGCACGAGTGGCGGATGTGGGGACGGTGGGCGGCCGCCACGGCGATCTCCAACGGGGTCGCGCTGGTGATGTCCCTCGCCGCCGTGGCGGATGCGGATACCGGGGTGCTGTGGGACCTCCCGCTCCGGATGGTCCAAGTCGCCGTGGTCTGGCTGGTCGGCTGGCCGCTGCGGCTGACGCTCTTCCCGCCGCCGGAGCCGGAGGAGGACGCGGGCGAACGGCGGCCCGGGCGCGTCCGTACCGGTGTCTGAGAGCGTCAGCCGTCCAACAGCCCGGACTCCTGGGCGAGGATCGCCGCCTGGACGCGGGAGCGCAGCTCCAGCTTGGCGAGCACCTTCGACACGTGGGTCTTCACGGTGGTCTCGCCGATGAACAGCCTGGCGGCGATCTGGGCGTTCGACATGCCCATGCCGATGCAGCGCAGCACCTCGCGCTCCCGTTCGGTGAGCCGGCTCAGGTCCGGGGCGGGCTTCGCCGGGGCGGTCCGCGCGAACGCGTCGATGAGCCGCCGGGTGACCTGCGGGGCGAGCACGCCCTCCCCCGCGGCCACCAGCCGCACGGCCTCCACCAGCCGTGGCGCCTCCACCGACTTGAGCAGGAAACCGGCGGCCCCGGCCCGCAGCGCCCCGTACACGTACTCGTCGAGGTCGAAGGTGGTGAGCACGAGCACCTGGGCCAGCCCTTCGCCGACCAGGACGCGGGTGGCGGCGACGCCGTCCATGCCGGGCATGCGGACGTCCATCAGCACCACGTCCGGCCGCAGCGCCCGCGCCTGGCGGATGGCCGAGGCCCCGTCGGCGGCCTCCCCCACCACCTCGATGCCGGGCTGGTTGTTCAGCAGCAGCGCCAGCCCGGCCCGGATCGCGGCGTGGTCGTCGGCCAGCAGTACCTTGATCGTCATGCCCGCACCCCCGCCAGCGGCAGTACGGCGCGCACCAGCCAGCCCTGCCCCGACGGGCCGGCCACGAGGCTTCCCCCGACCGCCATGGCGCGCTCCCGCATGTTCGACAGGCCCGCGCCGGTGCCCGGACCGCGATCGGCCCCGGCGGGCAGCTCGTTGACCACCTCGACGGTGAGCGCACCGTCGGCGACGCGGAGGTCCATCCGGGCGCGGGCCCCTGGCGCGTGTTTCATCACGTTCGTCAACGCCTCCTGCGCGATCCGGTACGCGGTGAGATCGACCGCGGTCGGCAGCGCGGTCGAGTCGCCGAGCTCCGAGCGGACCTCGATGTCGAGGCCGCTCGCCCGCGCCGACTCGACCAGCGTGCCGAGCTCGGACAGCCCGGCCGGGACGACCGCCTCCCCCGTGTCGTCCTCGTCCGCGCCGGGACTGTCCGCCCGCAGCAGTTCGATCATCGCGCGCATCTCCTCCAGCGCGCGCACGCTGTTCTCCCGGACCGAGGCGAGCACCGCGCGCTGGGTCTCGGGGGAGGCGTCGGTGAGGTTGAGCGCGGCCTCGGACTGGATCGCGATCGCGGACAGGTGTCCCGCGATCACGTCGTGCAGGTCGCGGGCGAGCCGGGCGCGCTCGGCCGCCACGGCCGCCCGCCGGTCCAGCTCGGCGATCCGGGCGAGCTGCTCGGCGTTGACGCGTTCGGCCTCGGCGATCTCCATGTGCTGCCGGACGCTCGTCGCCCACCACGCGGAGATGCCGAGAAGGGGCACGAGCGCCACCCCGGTCAGCATGACGAGGATCGGCGCCGTCCCGGACGCCGCGCCGATGCCGAGCAGCGCGACCGCGGTCAGCGCCAGGATCGTGACGAGGATCCGGCCGGACCGCCGCGGGCCGTACAGCACAGCCGAGTAGACGAGGTCGCTGAACACGAGCAGCACGGCCAGGCTCGGCCCGATGAGGCCGTCGGCGACCACGATCACGAACCCGGCGACGAGCGCGCCGATCGGCGCCTTCCGCCGGAACACCTGCACGACGCAGATGCCCCCGAACAGCGCGATCCGCACCCACTCCGGCACGGTGAGCCCGGTCAGGAACAGCGCGAGCCAGTTGAGCGGGTAGGCGATCACGCCGATCCCGGCCGAGCTCACGGCGATGAGGACGTCCTGCCACACCGCCGGCAGGCTCCGCCACCACGTGACCACGGCCGTGCTGTGACGAGGCACGCCACCATCCCACCACGGCCGGCCGCGTCCGCCCATCCGCCGAAATGAGGACCCGCCATCCTCCCGGCCGCCGATGCGCCCGGCAGGCCGTACCAGGCCGGGTCGGGTACGGCCCGGCACCGGCGGCCGCGGAACGGTACGCGTGCCGATCCGGGCCATGACACGGCCAACCCCGCCTCCGGCGACGCGACAGGCGGGGTTCGCCAAGCGATGTCCGCTGAGCGGCCTACTTGAGCAGCTGGCGGGCCATCACCATGCGCTGGATCTGGTTGGTGCCCTCGTAGATCTGGGTGATCTTGGCGTCGCGCATCATGCGCTCGACCGGGAAGTCGTTGGTGTACCCGTAGCCGCCGAGGAGCTGGACCGCGTCGGTGGTGATCTCCATGGCGGCGTCGGAGGCGGCGCACTTGGCGGCGCTGGAGAAGAAGGTGAGGTCCTCCACCTTCTCGCCGCGCATGGCACGCTCCGACCTGGCCGCGGCGGCGTAGGTGAGCTGGCGGGCGGCCTCGAGCTTCATCGCCATGTCGGCGAGCATGAACTGCACGCCCTGGAACTCGGCGATCGCCTTGCCGAACTGCTTGCGCTCCTTGACGTACCCGAGGGCGTAGTCGAGCGCGCCCTGGGCGATGCCGATCGCCTGGGCGGCGATCGTGATCCGGGTGTGGTCGAGGGTGGCGAGCGCGGTCTTGAAGCCGGTGCCGGGCTCGCCGATCATGCGCCAGGCCGGGATGCGGCAGTCGTCGAAGTACAGCTCACAGGTGGGCGAGCCCTTGATGCCGAGCTTCTTCTCCGGGGCGCCGACCGAGAAGCCGGGGTCGTCCTTCTCCACCACGAAGGCCGAGATGCCCCGGGCGCCGGCCCCGGGCTCGGTGACGGCCATCACCGTGTAGTACGTCGACACGCCCGCGTTGGTGATCCACCGCTTGGTGCCGTTGAGCACGTAGTGGTCGCCGTCCCGCACCGCCGTGGTGCGCATGGCCGCGGCGTCGGAGCCCGCCTCGGGCTCGGAGAGCGCGTACGAGAACATCGCCTCGCCGCGGGCGACCGGCGGCAGGTAGCGCTGCTTGAGCTCCTCGGACCCCGACAGCAGCAGCGGTACGGTGCCGAGCTTGTTGACGGCGGGTATGAGGGAGGTCGAGGCGCACGCGCGGGCCACCTCTTCGATCACGATCACCGCCGCGAGGGCGTCACCGCCCGCCCCGCCGTACTCCTCGGGGATGTGGATGGCGTGCATGTCCGCCTCCACCAGGGCCTGGTAGACGTCCCACGGGAACTCTCCGGTCCGGTCGACCTCCGCGGCCCGCGGGGCGATCTTGTCCTCGGCGAGGGCCCGGATCGCCTGCCGGAGCATGGTGTGTTCCTCGAGGGGTGCATACAGAGGGAAGCTCATAACCAGATGGTAGGACGTCCAACAATCGCAGTCCCCACCGGGACCGAACAAGTTTCGGTTTTCTTGACGCGAGCGCGCTCCGGGATCGCGGCCGGGCCCGCCGGGGTGGGCCGGTAGCATGCCTCGGCAACGCGCGCGCGATTATGGGACTTAGTCACGATCACGGGTAAAGGTGGTCGAGCCGGACGCGGTGGGAGGACGACACGCGGCCTCCACGCCGGTACGGCGAGGCGGACCAGACCCGCGGAGGGAAGGGAAGGAGCGCTCGTGCCGTACCGCCTCACAGTGCTGGGAACGGGATATCTGGGCGCCACGCACGCGGCGTGCATGGCGGACCTGGGCTTCGAGGTGCTCGGTCTCGACGTCGACGCCGCGAAGATCGCCCGGCTGCGGGCGGGGGATCTCCCGATCTACGAGCCGGGCCTGGACGAGCTGCTCAAACGGAACCTGGAGGCCGGCCGGCTGCGCTTCACCACCTCCTACGAGGAGGCCGCCGAGTTCGGGGACGTGCACTTCATCTGCGTGGGCACCCCGCAGAAGCCGGGCGAGTACGCGGCGGACACCTCCTACCTCGACGCGGTCGTCGAATCGCTCGCCCCGCACCTCACCCGCGAGTGCCTCGTGGTGGGCAAGAGCACGGTGCCGGTGGGCACCGCGGCCCGCCTCGCCGAGAAGCTGGTACGGCTCGCCCCGGCCGGCGAGCAGGTCGAGCTCGCCTGGAACCCGGAGTTCCTGCGCGAGGGCTACGCCGTCCGCGACACCCTGCACCCCGACCGGATCGTGATCGGCGTGGCCTCGGAGAAGGCCGAGAAGATCCTGCGCGAGGTCTACGCCCCGATGCTGACCGCGGGCGTGCCGCTGATCGTCACCGACTACCCGACCGCCGAGCTGGTGAAGACCGCGGCGAACGCCTTCCTCGCCACCAAGATCTCGTTCATCAACGCGATGGCCGAGGTGTGCGAGGCCGCCCACGCCGACGTCAAGCAGCTCTCCCTTGCGCTCTCCTACGACGAGCGCATCGGCGGCAAGTTCCTCAACCCCGGCCTCGGCTTCGGCGGCGGCTGCCTGCCCAAGGACATCCGGGCGTTCATGGCCCGCGCCGGGGAGCTCGGCGCCGACCAGGCGCTGTCGTTCCTCCGCGAGGTGGACGCGATCAACATGCGCCGCCGCGCCCGCATGGTCGACCTCGCCCGCGAGCTCGCCGGCGGGTCGTTCCACGGCTGCAACGTGGCCGTGCTCGGCGCCGCGTTCAAGCCGAACTCCGACGACATCCGCGACTCGCCCGCGCTCGACGTCGCGGTCAACATCCGCAACCAGGGCGGCCGGGTGCGGGTGTACGACCCGGTGGCGCTCGACAACGCGCGGCGCGCCCACCCCGAGCTCGAGTACGGCGAGTCCGCGTTCGACGTCGCCCGCGCCGCGCACGTGGTGCTGCTGCTCACCGAGTGGCAGGAGTTCGTCGAGCTCGACCCCGAGGAGCTGGGCCGGGTCGTGGCCGAGCGCAACATGGTCGACGGCCGCAACGCCCTCGACGCGGAGGCGTGGCGGGCCGCCGGGTGGCACTACCGCGCGCTGGGCCGTCCCTGACCTCACGGGCACCCCGGGTCCCGTCGGCGGTCCGGCCGGAAGAGGTCGACGCGGATCGATTCGTGATCGGGAAGCGCGATCGCCCGGGGCGGGCGGTCCCCTGCGGCGCAGACGGGGATCAGGAAGAACCTGTCGTTGGCGTGGATCAGCAGCCGCAGGCCCTCGTACCGGTAGCGGTAGCGCGCGGCCTCCCCCCGGGTCTGCCGTAGCGCGGTCTCCGTGACGCCGTCACCCTCGATGTGCAGCCGCTCGGGTGCGTACACGACCGCCCGCGGCAGGCCGTACGGGTCCGACAGCACGGCCCGCGCCGAGGCGTCCGCCTCCCCCAGCACGTAGTAGGCCACCCCCCAGATCAGGGTGAGGGCGAGCACGCAGACCAGGGCCACGGACCAGAAGGTGTACAGCAGGGGCGCCTCGGCCCGCAGCCGCAAGGCGCCGCGGCCGGTCAGGGTGTGCAGGCGGCGGGCGAGCGCGAGCAGCAGCACGCCGACGAGGATGCTGAGCGGGACGACGGGAAACGCGACGTTGTAGCGCACCACCTCGACGGTCCCCGGGAACCCGAGCAGGCACGCGAGCACGCCGAGGCCCGTCGCCGCCCACGCCACCCGCCGGGCCGCCGTGGCGTGTCCGGCGATGCGCGAGAGGAACAGCACGTACGGGGGTCCCAGGAGCACGATCGCGAGCAGCGGCCACAGCAGCGGCCGGAACGTGGCGTCGGGGCTCTGCAACATGTAGTCCTGCGGGGAGAGGTCGAGGACGTCCGGCGTGAGGCCGTAGTGCCTGAGCCTCGCGTTCACCCACACGGACCCGAGGTAGATCATCAGCGCGGCGAGGACGGTCGTCGGCGCGACGATCGGAAGCAGCAACTGCCACAGGCGGGGCAGCTCCCCCGCCTGCGTGTTCCGATCCGTCTCGCCGCCTCGCGTTCCCGCCCTGCGCGGCATGGGCGTCAGTCCCCCTCCTGGCCGGGCCGCCCGCCGTCCGCGGGTCCCTCGCCCGGAGGCGCCTCGCCCGGGGGCGGCCGCTCGCCCGGCTCCTCGGTCACCGGCCCCTCGGACTGCGGCGCGTCGGTGGGCGGCTCCGGGCTCGGCGGGGAGGTGACGACGTCCGGCCCGGTGTCGTCCGGGCTCGGCGGCTCGCCGGTGTCCTCCGGCGAGGAGTCCGGCTCCCGTTCGGGCTCGGGCGCCTCGCACGGCAGCGTCGCGCCCTCCGGCCGTACGGCGGCGCACTTCTCCGCGTACCGCTCGGCGGCCTGCGGATCGACGGCGGAGAGCTTGTCGAGGGCGGCGCGTACGCCGTCGGCGTCCCCCTCGGCCGCGTATCCGACCACCTGCCCGCTGAACATCAGCGTCTCAAGCGGCGTGCGCACGGTCTGCGGCAGCTGCTCGCTCAGCCTCTCCGCCTCGCGCAGGTCGGCCAGCCCTTCGGAGACCAGCCCCAGGTTGATCTTCGCGACGCCGCCGCACAGCCGGCAGATCGCGAGCGTCTGCGGCGTGGCCCGTTCCGCCCGGCCGCCCAGGGACCCGGCGAGCGACCGCGGCATCGCCTGCTCCGCCTTCCGGTCCATGGAATCGGCCAGCGACCGGTACTCGCCGGCCCGCATCTTCGCCTCGCATTCCTTGAGCGCGGCGAAGCCGGCGCTCGGGATGCTCGCGCCGCCGTCCGGGGGGATGATCGACTCAGCGGGAAGCTCCACCTTCGCCTTGGCGGGGATCTCGCCCTCCCGATCGGCCCCTCCGCACCCGGCCGGCAGCATCAGGACGGCCACCGACGCGGCCAGGAACCGCCCCCATCTCCCCACAGGCACCTCCGAGCCCAACGGACGGACATCGGTGGCATACCCTGCGGAATGGGTTGGACACGACCCGTTACGCGTCGCCCGATACCGCGCCGAGCGCCGCGGCCTCGGCGCGCAGCCGCTCCCCCTTGGCGTACGCCTGCTCCCGCAGCGACTCCTGGAACGCGGCCATCTTCGCGCGCAGCGCGGTGTCGGTGGCGGCGAGGATGCGTACGGCGAGCAGCCCGGCGTTGCGGGCGTTGCCCACGGCCACCGTGGCGACCGGCACGCCGGCGGGCATCTGCACGATCGACAGCAGCGAGTCGAGGCCGTCGAGGTGCTTGAGCGGCACCGGGACGCCGATCACCGGCAGCGGGGTGACCGAGGCGAGCATGCCCGGCAGGTGGGCGGCGCCGCCCGCCCCCGCGATGATCACCTGGAGGCCGCGGCCCGCCGCGCGGGAGCCGTACTCGATCATCTCGTGCGGCATGCGGTGGGCCGAGACCACGTCGGCCTCGAACGGCACGCCGAACTCGGTGAGCGCCTCGGCGGCCTGGCGCATCACCGGCCAGTCCGAGTCGCTGCCCATCACGATGCCGACCCGGGCGGCCCCGGGGGCGCTCTCAGGGGTGCTCGCGGTGGTCATGGTCAGACGTACTCCCCCGTGGCCAGATAGACGGCGGCGTGGCGGGCGCGGGCCCGCACCTCCTCCAGGTCGGTGCCGACCGCGGTGACGTGGCCGATCTTGCGGCCGGGCCGTACCCGCTTGCCGTAGAAGTGCACCTTCACCCGCGGGTCGTGCGCCATCACGTGCTCGTAGCGGGAGAACACGTCCGGGTCGGAACCGCCGAGCACGTTCGCCATCACCACCACCGGGGCGGTCATCTCGGGCGAGCCGAGCGGCAGGTCGAGGATCGCGCGCAGGTGCTGCTCGAACTGCGAGGTGCGGGAGCCCTCGATCGTCCAGTGGCCGCTGTTGTGCGGGCGCATCGCGAGCTCGTTCACCACCACCGAGCCGTCGGCGAGCTGGAACATCTCGACCGCGAGCAGCCCGGTCACGCCGAGCTCGCGGGCCACGGTGAGCGCGACGCGCTGGGCGTTCGCCGCGTGCTCGGGGTCGATCCCGGGGGCGGGCGCGAGCACCTCGACGCAGATGCCGTCGCGCTGCACGGTCTCCACGACCGGGTAGCTCACCCCCTGGCCGTGCGGGGATCGGGCGACCAGCACCGCGACCTCGCGCTCGAACGGCACGAACGCCTCGGCGAGCACCGCCGTGCCGGTGGCGAGCACCTCGCCCGCCTCCTCGGCGTCCGCGCACACCCACACGCCCTTGCCGTCGTAGCCGCCGCGCACCGCCTTGAGCACGACCGGCCAGCCGTGCTCCTCGGCGAACGCCTCGACCGCGGCGAGCGAGTCCACCGGCGCCCACGCCGGGCACGGCACGCCGAGGTCGCTCAGCCGCCGCCGCATCGCCAGCTTGTCCTGGGCGTGCACGAGCGCGTCCGCGCCGGGCCGTACCGGAAGGCCGGCCGCCTCCAGGGCCCGGATGTGCTCGGTGGGCACGTGCTCGTGGTCGAAGGTGATCACATCGCAGCCCTTGGCGAAGGCGCGCAGGTCGGCGAGGTCGCGGTGATCGCCGAGGCGCACGTCGGCGACCACGCGCGCCGCGCTCTCGTCGCGCGCGTTCGCCAGCACGCGCAGCTCCACGCCGAGCGCGATCGCGGCCTGCTGGGTCATGCGGGCGAGCTGCCCGGCCCCCACCATGCCGACCACCGGCCCGAGCGGCGCCGCGAGGTCGCGGGCGTCGCGGGGCAGCGGGGCGTCGGCGCCGGAGGCCATGTCGCCGCTGGTGGTTGGACCTGTCACGAGATCCCAGCCTAGCCGAGGCGGGAAAACGCCCTCCGCGGTGTGCCCCGCCCGGCGGGACCCCGCTCCGGCGCCGCCTCGGGGCCCGGCCGAAACATCTCGGTACGCCTTCTTTAGCGCTTCTCCGCCCGAGAGTGCCCCCCGCCCCCGGTAGCCTGGTGGCAACCGGCTCCGACGTGAGCGATCGTCAACCCCGGTGAGGAAAGGAATCACGCCCACCGTGCAACTGGTCCGACGGCTGTACGAGCGCTTCTCCGAACTCGTGCATGAGATGGCGAAGTTCGGCACGGTCGGAGCCGCGATGTTCGTCCTCGACTGGGGCTGCACGAACTTTCTGCGGTACGGCCTGCACCTGGGGCCGCTCACGTCCAAGGTGATCGCCACGGTCATCGCGGCGACCTGCTCGTACCTGCTCAACCGCTACTGGACCTGGCGGCACCGGGAGAAGTCCGGCCTGGCCCGCGAGTACTTCCTGTTCTTCCTGCTCAACGGCATCGGGCTGCTGATCGCGCTGCTCGTGATCGGCTTCGTGGAGTACACGCTCAAGCTGCAGACCGCGCTCGCCTACAACATCTCCATCGTGCTGGGGAACGGGCTCGGCACGCTGTTCCGCTTCTGGTCGTACAAGAAGTGGGTGTTCCTGCCCGCGGACATGCCGCCGGTCGACCCGCACACCGGCCTGCCCGAGGCCGAGAACTCGGGTCACGACGAGTCCGCGGCGCCCGCGCACCTGCCGGCGGCCGAGGTCCGCGCCGCGGGCAGGCAGCCCGAAGCCTCCTGAGCACGGCGCTCCCTCCCGGCACGCTCAGGTCGGCGCGGCACACCGTCCACGACCGGTGCCGGGCGCGGTCCGGCCACCGGTCGGGCATGTCGCGGTCGGCCGTCCGGCCGCGCGTGTTCGGCCGGCCGTCTTCGGCCGGGCACGGCCGGGCCGGAGGGGTACGGCCCGGGCCTGCGCGGACCGCCCGGGCGGTCAGGCCGGGCCGCTGACCACGCGGTAGCGCTCCCGGTCGCCCACCGGGCGCAGGAAGACGGCGAAGGCCGCGGGGCAACGCCGTACCAGCTCCAGGCGTCCCCCGTCGGCGACCGCCAGGGTGCGGGCGAGGGTGAGGCCGAGACCGGTGCCGCCGCCGCCGCTGACGTTGCGCTCGAAGATGCGGCCGGCGAGCTCGTCCGGCACGCCGGGTCCCTCGTCGGCGACCTCGATCACGATGGAACGCTCCACACTCGTCGTGGTGATCGTGACCGTTCCGGCGCCGTGCTCGAGGGAGTTCTCCAGCAGGGTGGAGATGACCTGGCTGAGGCCGCCCTCGGTGGCGAGCGCGCTCAGCCCGCGCTCACCCGTGAGCACGAGCCTGCGCCCGGCCCTGCGGAAGGCGGGCTCCCACTCGGTCATCTGCTGCTTAAGGATGGTGTCCACCTCAAGCGGCTCGGCCTGCGCGTGGCGCTGCCGCCGGGCGGCGGCGAGCAGCTCGTCGATCACGGCGGTGAGCCGCTCGACCTGCACGATCGCGGCCTCGCCCTCCTCCCGGACCACGGCGGGCTGGTCGGCGGCGGCGACGATCTCCTCCAGGCGCATGGTCAGCCCGGTCAGCGGGGTGCGGAGCTGGTGGGACGCGTCGGTGGCGAACTCCCGCTCCCTGCCGAGCAGCTCGGAGATGCGCGTCGCACTGCGGTCGAGCACCTCCGCCACCCGGTCCAGCTCCGGGATGCCGTAGCGGTGCCTGCTGGGCCGGGCGTCGCCGGAGCCGAGCCGCTCCGCGATCGCGCCCAGGTCCTGCAGCGGCAGCACGAGACGGCGCGACTGCACGATCGCCAGCCCGACGGCGACGGCGAGCGCCGCGAGCGCGAGCACCACGATGAACAGCAGGCGTGCCCGCACCTCGGCCTCGACCTGGCCGCCGTCCCGGGTCACCCGGACGTAGACCCCGCTCTCGGACTGCACCTCCTCGGTGATCTGGCGGTCCTCGGGCGGAGCCGTACCGGCGACGACCGGTTCCTGCCCGGTGACGAAGATCTGGATGTAGCGGTCGGGGTAGTCCCGCTCCAGATGCTGCGCCGTGACCGGGCGCTCCCCGGTCATGCGGGCATACTCCATCGCCCCGAGCAGTCGCGTCGCCTCGGCCCGCAGCTCCTGGACGGCCTCGTCATAGATGAGGCGGCTGACCACCACCCCCAGGGGCACCCCCAGGAGCAACACCGCTATGGCCGCGACGACCAGCGTGGAGGAGAGCAGACGCCGCCGCACCCGCCCCCCTAGTCACGCTCGAACCGGAAACCGACTCCCCGGACGGTCGTGATGTACCTGGGCTTCGCCGCGTCGTCACCGAGCTTGCGGCGGAGCCAGGAGATGTGCATGTCGAGCGTCTTGGTGGAACCCCACCAGTTCGTGTCCCACACCTCCCGCATGATCTGTTCCCGCGTCACGACCTTGCCGGCGTCCCGCACGAGCACGCGCAGCAGGTCGAATTCCTTGGTGGTGAGGTGCAGCTCCTTGTCGCCCAGCCAGGCCCTGCGGGAGTCGGCGTCGATGCGCACTCCCTGCACGACGGGCGTCTCGGAGGTGCCGCGCCGGAGCAGCGCCCGTACCCGGGCGAGCAGCTCGGCGAGACGGAACGGTTTGGTGACGTAGTCGTCGGCCCCGGCGTCGAGACCGACCACGGTGTCCACCTCGTCGACCCGTGCGGTCAGGATGAGCACGGGCGTGCCGTGACCCTCGGCGCGGAGGCGGCGGGCGACCTCAAGCCCGTCCATCTCCGGCAGCCCCAGGTCCAGAACGATGAGATCGACGCCACCGGACAGAGCCCTCTCCAGGGCCTGCGGGCCGTCGGGGCTCACCTCCACCTGATAGCCCTCACGGCGCAGTGCACGCGCCAACGGCTCAGAGATCGAGGTGTCGTCCTCGGCGAGAAGTACGCAGGTCATAAGCCGATCGTATGACCTTAGGCGATCGTTTCCCGGCTACAGCGCGCGGTTTGACCAGCCGTTGACCTATTGATTGACCTGCGCAAACTCAGACAAATGAGCGACACCTAGGGTGTATCGCCGGGGGTTCGCCCGGCCCTGACGGGGGCGGCGGACGGCTAGTCGTCGTCCGCCGAACGGGGCTCGGCGTACCGCTGGAGGTACAGCCGCTCGCCGAGGCTCTCGACCAGCTCCAGCTCGGTCTCGAGGTAGTCGATGTGCCGCTCCTCGTCCTCGAGGATGTCCTCGAAGATCCGCGCGGAGGTGATGTCTCCCTTCTCGCGCATGATGCGGATGCCGCTGCGCAGCCGGTCGACGACGCCGAGCTCCAGGTCGAGGTCGGCCCGGATCTGCTCGGGCACGGTCTGGCCGATGTGCAGGGTGTTGAGCTTCTGGTAGTTCGGCAGGCCCTCGAGGAACAGGATGCGGTCGGTGAGCCGCTCGGCGTGGCGCATCTCGTCGATCGACTCGGCCCGCGTGTAGGCGGCAAGGCGCGTGTAGCCCCAGTTCTCCTGCATCTTCGCGTGCAGGAAGTACTGGTTGATCGCGGTCAGCTCCGAGGTGAGCTGCTCGTTGAGCAGTGTGATGATCTCCGGGTCGCCCTGCATGTGGCCTCTTCTTCGCGATGGTGGGGGGCGTGGTGCCTCATCGCCTGACCGCCGGCGGCGCAGACGACCCCGTTGTCATTCCCTAGGACGCGGCCGCCAACTCCGTGTTGCGCTTCAACATCGCGCATATTCTCCGTATGCAGATCGCACAGTCACTTCCCGCGCCGGTGGCGTCGCGAATCTGCTTCGCGCTCTTCGCGCCGGCCGCGATGCACTCGTTGATCTCGCTCTCGGTCACGGCTCGGCAGACGCAGGCGTACATGGCGCGCTTGAGGCCTTTCGCGTACGGAGGTCGGGCACGGCCCGCTTGCTTAGGTAAGGCAAGCCTAAGATAGCGCACCCGGACAACGCCTCACCAGCAGGGTCCGGTCATCGTGCGCCAAAGGGTTTCCGTGCCCGACCTCCTGCGCGCGGCCTCCTGCACGCGGCCTCCTGCACGCGGCCACCTGCGCTCCTGCCGGCATCCGGCGTCCTGCGCCGGACCCGCGCCGCCGGCCGCCTAGGCCCGGCCTGCGGCCTCCGGACGACGGCGCGGGCCGGAGCCGGGACCGGGCCGGCTCAGAGCTCGACCACCGACCGCAGCACCTCGCCGCGGTGCATCTTGGCGAAGGCCTCCTCCACCTGGTCGAGCCGGATCGTCTCGGTCACGAACCCCTCGAGGTCGAGCCGGCCCTGCAGGTAGAGGTCGATGAGCATGGGGAAGTCCCGCGACGGCAGGCAGTCGCCGTACCAGGAGGACTTCAGCGCGCCGCCCCGGCCGAACACGTCGAGCAGCGGCAGCTCGATCGTCATCTCCGGGGTGGGCACGCCGACGAGCACCACGGTGCCCGCGAGGTCGCGGGCGTAGAACGCCTGCTTGTAGGTCTCCGGACGGCCCACCGCCTCGATCACGACGTCGGCGCCGAACCCGCCGGTGAGCTCGCGGATCGCCTCGACCGGGTCGGTCTTGGTGGAGTTGATCGTGTGCGTGGCGCCGAACCGCTTCGCCCACTCGAGCTTGCGGTCGTCCACGTCCACCGCGATGATCTTCGCCGCGCCGGCGAGGGACGAGCCGAGGATCGCCGCGTCGCCCACGCCGCCGCAGCCGATCACCGCCACCGAGTCGCCGCGGGTCACCCCGCCGGTGTTGATCGCCGCGCCGATGCCGGCCATCACGCCGCAGCCGAGCAGGCCGGCCACGGCCGGGCGCGCGGCCGGGTCGACCTTCGTGCACTGCCCGGCGGCGACCAGCGTCTTCTCGATGAACGCGCCGATGCCGAGCGCCGGGGTGAGCTCGGTCCCGTCCTCGAGCGTCATCTTCTGCTTCGCGTTGTGCGTGGCGAAGCAGTACCAGGGCCGCCCGCGCAGGCAGGCACGGCAGTTGCCGCACACCGCGCGCCAGTTGAGGATGACGTAGTCGCCCGGCTGCACCGTGGTCACGTCCGGGCCGACCGCCTCGACCGTACCGGCCGCCTCGTGGCCGAGCAGGAACGGGAAGTCGTCGGTGATCCCGCCCTCGCGGTAGTGCAGGTCGGTGTGGCAGACGCCGCAGGCCTGGATGTTCACCACCGCCTCGCCCGGGCCCGGGTCCGGCACGTGGACGCGCTCCACGCGCACCGGCTCGCCCTTGGCCCTGGCGACCACACCTTGCACCTCGTACGGCATATCGCACCTCACTTGCACTCGCCGGTGATCCCGGGGCCGGGCGTGGGGCCGTCGGCGCGCCCCGCCGTCCCGTCGGCCCGGATCACCGTGCCTGTCTCGCCGACGCCTGTGCCGGCTGTTCGCCGGTCTCCCCCGCTTGTTCCCGATCCGCCGGTACGGCCCGCAGGACGTACGGCTGGATCACCCCGAAGCCACGGGCCGGCCTGCGCCTGATCTTGCAGATCTCCAGGCCGGGCACGCCGGCAAGCCCCTCCGCCATGCCGGTGTCGATGATGATCGTTCCTGGCCGGGCGATCGCGGTGAGCCGCGCCGCCAGGTTCACCGTGGGGCCGAAGACGTCGCCCATCACGGGCAGGATCGGGCCGTAGGCGAGGCCGACCCGGACGTCCGGCCCGTCGTGCCGCTCCCGCACCGCGTCGGCGAGCTCCAGCGCGATCGCCGCCGCGGCCGGCGGGTCCTGGGCGGTGAACAGCACCTCGTCGCCGAGCGCCTTCACCAGCCGCCCGCCCCGCGCCGCGATCACGTCCGAGGCGCGGGCCTCGAAGCCCTCCACCAGCTCGGTGAGCGCCGACTCGTCGAGCTCCCGCGAGTAGCGGGTGAACGAGACCAGGTCGGCGAAGCCCACCGCGAGGGTGACGCGCGGGGACGGCGTGCCGCCCGCGAGCTCGTCGTGGGCGAGGAGGCGGTTGACGGCCGCGGCGAGCTGCACCCGCCAGACGTGCACGAGGAGCTTCTCGAAGTCCGGCAGCAGCCGTTCGGCCGTCTGCAGGAGCCGGGCGATGTCCGCGTCGGCGACCGGCTCGCCGGTGTCGGCGAGGTGGTCGAGGACGATCTCGGTCTGCCATTGGGCGAGCCGCGCGGTGGTCTGCCCGAGCGCCCGGGCCATGCGGATCACGATCTTCTCGTCGAGCAGGCCCTCCTCGAGCAGCACGCCGATGCGGCGCAGCGCGGCGACGTCGGCGTCGCTGAACGCGATCGCGTCGTCCGCGGGGGCGGCGAACCCCAGCGCGCGCCAGATGCGGGCGGCCAGCTCCGACGGCACCCCGGCCGCCGCGGCGACCTGGTGCCGGGTGTGGCGAGCGGGTGGACCGAGGAACACGCGCTCAATGTCCTCCGCCGTCGGCCGCTTCGCCGGAACCTCATTCATTGCTTTGTTTATATCGTTTGCCGGGACCGCTGTCGCTCACCGTCCGTCCACCTGCCCGTCCGCCGCGTCCTCCACCAGCCGGAACAGCTCGGACCGCACCAGCTGGATGCGCGGGACGTCGGTCAGCCGGAGGTCGCCGGTGTCGGACGCCGACTCCACCACCAGGGTGCCGCATCCGAGGATGCGTTCGAGCAGGCGCTGGTCCGAGCTCACGCTGCTGACCTTGGCGAGCGGGATGTCGTCCTGGGACTTGTTGAGGATGCCGGTGCTGATGGAGAACCGGTGCGTGGTGAGCGTGTACGACGTGGTCACCCAGCGCAGGTAGGGCACGAGCGCCCACCAGACGAGCAGGATCACGACCACCGCGGTGACCGCGATCCGGGCGTAGCCGGTGTACGGCTCGCCGCCGGGGATGAGCAGGAAGGCGGTCACGAGGGCGGCGAGGAGGATGACGACCGCGAGGACCGGCCGCACCAGCCGCTTCCAGTGCGGGTGGAACGAGTGCACCACGCGCTCGCCCTCGGTCAGGTGATGCTCGGGGATTCCCATGCGGCACATCGTGGCACGGCGCGGGCCGCGCCGTCCGCCCCCTCGTCCGCCCTGTGGACAACTCTCCGCCGCCGTCCACAGCGGCCGTCCCGAGCGCCCCGCAGGGACGGTGCTTAGTCCCGCGCTCCGGTGGAGGGCCGCATTCCGCGCCGCGCACGGGGTTTCACTCCACACGCCCCGCGGGGTGTCGCATCCGCGCTTCGCACCGGCGGTCCGGGCGAGGTGACGGCGTCACCCCGCCGGCCTGCCGCACCGGATCACCGGGCCGGTTCACCGTGCCGGCCGTACGTGCACGACCTCCCCGGCGCTCACCGCCCGCTCCCCGTCGCCGGTGCGGACCAGCAGGCACCCGGACTCGTCCACCCCCGTGGCCGTGCCGGTGAGCACCCGGTCGCCGGGCAGCTCGACCCGCACCTCGCGGCCGACCGTGGCGCTCGCGGCCAGATAGGCCGAGCGCAGCCCGGCCGCGTCCGCGTCGCCGCCCGCGGCCGTCCAGTCCCGGTAGTGCCGCTCGATCTCGCGCAGCACGGCCCGCAGCAGCGGGTCCCGGTCGGTGCACGCGGCCTTCTCCACCGCGAGCGAGGTCGCGGTCGGCACCGGCAGCTCGTCCGGGCGCAGGCTCACGTTGAGCCCCATGCCCACCACGATCGCGGCGTCGCCGCCGGAGTCCACCCGCTCGGCGAGCACCCCGGCGAGCTTGCGCTCCCCGGCCAGCAGGTCGTTGGGCCACTTCAGCCGCACGTCGACCTCGGCGATCCGCCGTACCGCGGTGGCCCCGGCCACGCCGACGAGCAGCGGCAGCCACCCCAGCCGCGCGGGCGGCACCCGCGGCCGCAGCAGCACCGAGAACATCAGCCCGGACCGCGGCGGCGCCGACCAGGTACGGCCCAGCCGTCCCCGCCCGGCGGACTGGTACTCGGTGACGAGCACGGTGCCCTCCGGCGCGCCCGCCCGCGCCGCGTCGGCGAGGTCGGCGTTGGTCGACCCGGTGCGCCCGACGACGGTGAGCGACGACCACAGCGACCCGGGTCGGACGAGCGCGCGCGTCAGCGCCCGCTGGGACAGCGGCGGGCGGTCGAGATCGGTGTACGGCGATTCCTCCACCCGCCCATCCTGCCCGGTCGCGGCGACCGCTCCGGCCGGGCCGGGCGGATCACCCGGTGTTCTGCAGCCCGGCGGCCACGCCGTTCACCGAGAGCAGCAGCAGCGTGGAGAGCCGGTCGCGCTCGTGCTCGCTCAGCTCGCCGTTCGCCCGCAGCGCGGACAGCGCGCGCAGCTGCAGGTGGGACAGGGCGTCCACGTACGGGTTGCGGAGCTGCACCGCGCGGGAGAGCACCCGCCGGTTCTCCAGCAGCCGCGAGTGCCCGGTCACCTCGAGCACGAGCCGCATGGTGAGGTCGTACTCGGCGAGCACCCGCTGGGTGAAGTCCTCCCGGCCGCCGAGCGACAGGTACCGCTCGGCGATCGCCCGGTCGGTCTTCGCCAGCGACATCTCGGCGTTGTCGATCAGCGAGTTGAACAGCGGCCACTCGTGGTAGGCACGGCGCAGCTCGTCGAGGTCGTCCACGGCGGCCAGGCCGCTGCCGAGGCCGTACCAGCCGGGCAGGTTGACCCGGGTCTGCGCCCAGGCGAACACCCACGGGATCGCCCGCAGGTCGTCGAGCGAGCGCGGGGCGCCGAGCCCGCGCCGCGGCGGCCGGGAGCCGAGCCGCAGCGAGCCGATCTCCTCCAGCGGGCTGACCAGTGCGAACCACTCGGGGAAGCCCGGCGCCTCGGTGAGCGCGCGGTACGCCCGCTCGGAGGCGTACGCGACCCGCTCGGCGAGCGCGCGGAACCGGGAGGCGGCCTTGCGGGCGCGGTCCTCCACGCTTGGCGTGGAGGCGAGCATGACCGCGTTCGTCACCTGCTCGATGTGCCGCCGGGCGATCGCCATGTGGCCGTACCGGGCGAAGATCACCTCACCCTGCTCGGTGACCTTGAACCGGCCCGCGACCGACCCGGGCGCCTGGGCGAGCACCGCCCGGTTCGCCGGGCCGCCGCCGCGCCCGAGCGCGCCGCCGCGGCCGTGGAACAGGGTGAGCCTGATGTCGTTCGCCGCGGCCCACTCGGCGAGCTCGGCCTGCGCGTCGTACAGCTTGAGCGTCGCCGCGGTCGGGCCGAGCTCCTTGGCCGAGTCGGAGTAGCCGAGCATCACCTCCAGCCGCCGGCCGTTCTCCGCCAGGCGGCGCTGGACCGCGGGCAGCTCGAGCATGCCGGACAGCACGTGCGGCGCGTTGTCGAGGTCCTCGCCGGACTCGAACAGCGGCACCACGTCGAGCGTCGGGGCGCGCTCGCCCATGGCGTGCTCGGCGAGCTCGTAGACCGCGGCGACGTCCTCGGCCGAGCGGGTGAACGACACCACGTACCGGGAGCAGGCGGCCACGCCGAACCGCTCCTGGATCCAGGCGACCGTCCGGATCGTGGCGAGCACCTCCTCGGTGCGCTCGGACAGCGGCCCGCCGCTCCGGATCTCGGCGAGCGCCGCCTCGTGCACCTGGGAGTGCTGCCGGATCTCCAGCTCGGCGAGGTGGAAGCCGAACGTCTCCACCTGCCAGATGAGGTTCTGCAGCTCGCCGTACGCCTGCCGGACCGCCCCGGCGGCGGCGAGCGAGCGCTGGCACAGCCGCAGGTCCTCCAGGAACGCGTCGGCCGAGCGGTAGGCGAGGTCGAGGTCGCGCCGCCGGGTGGCGCCGATGCGGTGGGCGCAGAACAGCAGCCACTGCCGGTGCGGCTCGCGCGGCGAGCGCATGGCGAGCTCGGCGAGCAGGTCGGGGTGGTCGCCCTCGGCGTGGGCGAGCGCGGCGCGCAGCTCGGGCGAGGCCGGGGTGTCGCCGTCGGAGAGGGTGAGGGTACGGCCGATGCGGGTGGTGGCGTTCTCCAGCGCGATCAGCACGTGCTCGGCCTGGATGAGCAGGGCCTCGCGGGTCTTCTTCGCGGTGACGTTGGGGTTGCCGTCCCGGTCGCCGCCGATCCAGCTGCCGTACCGGATGAACGGCCGGGCGAGCGGCGGGCGGGTCCCGGAGCCGTCGGCGAGCGCGTCGTCGAGGGCCCGGTAGATCACCGGCACCACCCGGAACAGCGTCTCGTCGAACATCGCCATCGCGGTGCGGACCTCGTCGAGCGGGTCGAGCGGGGTCGCCCGCAGCTGCGCGGTCCGCCACAGCAGGTCGATCTCCTCCAGCAGCCGCCGCCGGGCCTCGCGGCGTTCCCCCGCGCCCGCGCCGGGCGCGTTGTAGGCGGCGAGCTGGGCGCTGATGCGCTGGATCGCGGTGACGACGGCGCGGCGCCGTGCCTCGGTCGGGTGGGCGGTGAGCACCGGGTGGTAGACGAGCTCGTCGACGAGGTGCTGGAGCCGCTCCGGCCCGAGGTCCTTGCGCAGCTCCCGCACCGCCGCGGCGATCGACTCCGGCTGCACGGCCTCCTCGGTGTCGCGCCGCCGGAGCGTACGGATGCGGTAATGTTCCTCGGCGAGATTGGCGAGGTGGAAGTAACAGGTGAACGCACGGGCGATCTGCACCGCGCGGTCGAGCGGCCACGCCGCGACCATCTCGGCCACCTCGTCCGCGGACACCTCGCCCCGGCGGGCGCCGATCACGGCCTTGCGCAGCCGTTCCACGTCCTCGAGCAGGTCCGGACCGCCGCTCTCGGCGATGACCTGACCCAGTAGCTCACCGAGCAGCCGCACGTCGGCCCGCATCTCCTCGGGCATCTCGGCGGCCACGCTCTGCCTGCCTACGGCCATGTCTCGAAGGGTATCGAGTCCGCTTTCGTACGTTGTGAGCCGACCCCCCGATTGGACTAGACCACTGGTCAGCGCCGGTCCGGCCGGTGAAACGATCACTACCCGGTCGTAACTTCCGGCACACCGTCCCGATCGCGGGGTGTGCCCGCAGGTCGCGCGGCCGGGAGGGCTACGCTGTGCGCCATGACCGCAGAGCCCGTAGCCGAGCCCACGCCCGAGCAGGAGCGCATCGACATCCACACCACCGCGGGGAAGATCGCCGACCTCAAGCGACGGCGGGAGGAGGCGCTCCACGCCGGCTCCGCGCGCGCGGTGGAGAAGCAGCACGCCAAAGGCAAGATGACCGCGCGCGAGCGGATCGAGGCGTTCCTCGACAAGGGATCGTTCGTCGAGTTCGACGAGCTCGCCCGGCACCGCTCGCACAACTTCGGGATCGACAAGAACCGGCCGTACGGCGACGGCGTGATCACCGGCCACGGCACGGTGGACGGGCGGCCGGTGGCGATCTTCAGCCAGGACTTCACCGTGTTCGGCGGCTCGCTCGGCGAGGTGTACGGCGAGAAGATCGTCAAGGTGATGGACTACGCGCTCAAGGTCGGCTGCCCGATCATCGGGATCAACGACGGCGGCGGGGCGCGCATCCAGGAGGGCGTGGTCGCCCTCGGGCTGTTCGCGGAGATCTTCAAGCGGAACGTGCACGCCTCCGGCGTGGTGCCGCAGATCTCGCTCATCATGGGACCGTGCGCGGGCGGCGCGGTCTACTCCCCCGCGCTGACCGACTTCATCCTCATGGTCCGGGAGAAGTCGCACATGTTCATCACCGGGCCGGATGTGATCAAGACGGTCACCGGTGAGGAGGTCACCTTCGAGGAGCTCGGCGGCGCGCACACCCACGGCTCCCGGTCCGGCGTCGCCCACTACGAGGCCGCCGACGAGCACGACTGCCTGGAGTTCGCCCGCGAGCTGCTGAGCTACCTGCCGTCGAACAACCTCGACGAGCCCCCGGCGCTCGAGGTCGAGGAGCTCCCGTACGGCGAGCTGGAGATCACCGACGAGGACCGCGAGCTCGACACGCTCATCCCGGACTCGCCGAACCAGCCGTACGACATGCACGAGGTGATCCGGCACGTGCTCGACGACGGCGAGTTCCTGGAGATCCACGCCGGGTTCGCGCCGAACATCATCGTCGGCTTCGGCCGGGTCGAGGGCCGCTCGGTCGGCGTGGTCGCCAACCAGCCGATGAGCTTCGCCGGCACGCTCGACATCAACGCCTCGGAGAAGGCCGCCCGGTTCGTCCGCACCTGCGACGCGTTCAACATCCCGGTGCTCACCTTCGTCGACGTGCCCGGCTTCCTGCCCGGCACCGACCAGGAGTGGAACGGCATCATCCGCCGCGGCGCCAAGCTGCTGTACGCGTACGCCGAGGCCACCGTGCCGCTGGTCACCGTGATCACCCGCAAGGCGTACGGCGGGGCGTACGACGTCATGGGCTCCAAGCACCTCGGCGCCGACATCAACCTCGCCTGGCCGACCGCGCAGATCGCGGTGATGGGCGCCCAGGGCGCGGTGAACATCCTCTACCGGCGCGAGCTCGCCGCCGCCGAGGACCCGGACGCGCTGCGGGCCCGGCTGGTGCAGGAGTACGAGGACACCCTCGCCAACCCGTACCTGGCGGCCGAGCGCGGCTACGTCGACGCGGTGATCCTCCCGTCGGAGACCCGGGTCGAGGTGATCAAGGCGCTGCGCGCGCTGCGCAACAAGCGCAAGACCCTGCCGCCGAAGAAGCACGGCAACATCCCGCTCTGACGGCCCGCTCCGCACCGCGCA
This sequence comes from Thermopolyspora flexuosa, assembly GCF_006716785.1. Classification (NCBI taxonomy): domain Bacteria; kingdom Bacillati; phylum Actinomycetota; class Actinomycetes; order Streptosporangiales; family Streptosporangiaceae; genus Thermopolyspora; species Thermopolyspora flexuosa. Next base: position 4,250,555 of record NZ_VFPQ01000001.1, read on the forward strand.
CGTGTCGGTGCGCTTTGACAGGGCCGCCGCCACTCCCTACGGTGGAGTGACAGAGCGCATTCGAAAGGTCACATTCGGTCATCCGATCCGGTGCGGGTGGCGGCGCACCGGGCCGGAGGCCGGCTGGGAAGGAGGCCAGGTGTCCGAGAACGACGAGCCCGGCGGGGACCGGCCCCGCCTGCGGGTGATCCGGGGCGACGCCACGCCCGAGGAGATCGCCGCACTCGTCGTGGCGCTCGCCACGCGGACCGCCGCGCCCGCGAAGCCGCCGGTGCGCCCCCGGGCGAACTGGCGGCGTCCGGTGCTGCGCGCCCCGCTCGCGCACGGCCCGGGAGCATGGAGGGCGAGCGCACTCCCCCGCTAGATGCCCGGAAGAGGGTGTCAAGTAGTCCAAGAGTTGGGACTATCTATGAAAGGGGGACGGACCGAGTACGCACCGAGCAGAGGCCTGGAGGAGAGCATGGGCACCCCGGACCTCACGGCCTATCGGGCAATGGCGAAGTACGCGATTCTCGTCGACGTCGGATACCTGTACGCCGCGGCCGGCGAGGTCCTGCTCGGCGCGAAGGAGCGCAAGGAGTACCGCGTCGCCGCCGACGAGCTCATCGGCGCGCTGAAGAAGCACGCCATGGAGCGCATCCCCGGCGAGCTGCTCCGCGTCTACTGGTACGACGCGGCCCGCGACCGCGTGCCCACCGTCGACCAGCGCGTCATCGCCCAGCTCCCCTGGGTCAAGGTACGGCTCGGCAACCTCAATGCCCGCGGCCAGCAGAAGGGCGTCGACGCCCAGATCCGCAGCGACCTGGAGGCGCTCGCCCGCCACCACGCGGTCACCGACACCGTGCTGATCGCCGGCGACGAGGACATGGTCCCCGCGGTCGAGGCCGCCCAGGCGTTCGGCGTGCGCGTCCACCTGTGGGGGGTGGAGCCGCCGTTCGGCACGAACCAGGCCGAGCGCCTGGTCTGGGAGGCCGACACGGTCGAGATCCTCAGCGCCGACTTCCTGCGCGCCTACTTCAGCCGCGCCCCGCAGCCGGTCGCGCCGACCCCGGCCCAGGTGTTCGCGGGCCGCAGCCCGGTGGTGAAGCCCCCGGTCAAGTCCCCGGTCGGCCAGGTCGCCAAGCTCGGCCCGAGCCGCCCGCGGGTGGAGGAGGTCGGCGAGCACGTCGCCCAGAAGTGGATCCTCACCCGGGGCCGCGACAACATCCGCGACCTGCTGCCCGGCCCGATCCTGCCCACCGTCATCGACACCGAGCTGCTCATCGAGGCCGAGAAGGAGCTCGGCCACTCGCTGCGGCCGTACCCCGAGGCCCGGGTGTGGCTCCGGGACGGCTTCTGGGCCCGGGTCTACCGGGAGTTCGACCTCGGCGTGGGCGTATCCTCCAAGTGATGACAACCTGTGACAACGCGGCCTCCGGTCGCACCGAGGCCGCCGGGGTGCGCGTCCGCACCGGCGACGTACGTGACGTTCCCGCCGTGCTCGCCCTCTTCGACACCGCCGTACGCTGGCTCGTCGCCCAGGGCCGTACCGGCCAGTGGGGCACCGAGCCGTTCTCCACCCGGCCGGAACGGGTACGGCAGGCCCACAACTGGGCGTCCGGCGGCGGCCTGCGCATCGCCGAGGTGGACGGCGAGGTGGCGGGCACGATCGTGCTCGGGGACGCCCCGCACTACGCGCCGCCCGCGACCGGGCCTGAGCTGTACGTGCAGGCGTTCGTGACCGACCGGGCGCGCCGGGGGCACGGCATCGGCGCGGCCCTGCTGGAGCGGGCGTGCGCCGAGACCGTGGCGCGCGGGCTGCCGGTGCTGCGCCTCGACTGCTGGGGCGGCGGCGACCGCGCCCTCGTGCGGTACTACGAGCGCGCCGGGTTCACCCCGACCGAGCGGTTCATGGTCGGCGAGTGGGAGGGGCAGGTGCTCGAGCGCCGGTTCCCCGGGCCCGGCGCGGCCACCTGACGGGACCGCGCGTGGCCGTCGTCCGCGCCGGTGCCGCGAGGTCCGTTTCCCGCGAGTCCACCGGCCCGGATCAGGGATAGCGTCGAAGACGTGTCCATCGCAGCGTCGCCCGCGACGGCGATCCCCGCACCGACGGCCCCGCCCGTGACCGGGCCGCCGGCGGGACCGGACGCGCCGCCCGCGGAGCTCGACTTCGACGCGTGCTACCGGGCGCTCGCCGCCCGGGACGCCCGGTTCGACGGGCGGTTCTACACCGGCGTGCTCACCACCGGGATCTACTGCCGGCCGATCTGCCCGGCGCGCACCCCCGCCCGGCGGAACGTGCGGTTCTTCCGGCACCCGGCGGCGGCCGAGGCGGCCGGGTTCCGGCCGTGCAAGCGCTGCCGCCCGGAGCTGAGCCCCGGGGACCCCGGCTGGGACGTCCGGGCCGACCTGGTCGGCCGGGCGCTGCGGCTCATCGACGACGGGGTGGTCGACGACTGCGGCGTGGCCGGGCTCGCCCGGCGGCTGCACGTGACCGACCGGCACCTGCGGCGGCTGTTCCTGGCCGAGCTCGGGGTCGGCCCGCGCTCGGTGGCGCGGACCCGGCGGCTGCTGCTCGCCAAGCGGCTGCTCACCGAGACCACGCTGCCGATCGGCGACGTGGCGTTCGCGGCCGGGTTCGGCAGCCTGCGGCAGTTCAACGCGGCGATGCGCGAGGCGTACGGCTTCGCCCCGGGCGAGCTGCGGCGCAACGGGGCAGGCGCCGCGGCTGCCCGCCGTACCGGTGGGGCGGAGGGCGGCGGCGCGATCACGCTGCGCCTGCACCACCGCCGGCCGTACGAGGCCGGGGCGCTGCTGGAGTTCCTGGCGGCGCGGGCGGTTCCCGGGGTGGAGGCCGTGGACGGCACGGGCTACCGGCGGGTGGTGCCGGGCGGGGTGATCACGCTCACCCCCGCCGACGGTCATGTCGCGCTGCGGGCCACCCTCTCCGACACGCGGCAGCTCGCGCGGATCGTCGCCCGCTGCCGCCGGCTGCTCGACCTCGACGCCGACCCGGACGCGATCGCCGCCACGCTGGGCGCGACGCCGCTGCGGCCGCTGGTGGAGCGCCGCCCGGGGCTGCGCGTGCCGGGGGCGTTCGACGGGTTCGAGATGGCGGTGCGGGCCGTGGTCGGGCAGCAGGTGTCGGTGGCGGGCGCGCGCACCCTGCTCGGGCGGCTCGTGGCGCGGGCGGGCGAGCGGACCGCGGACGGCCACCTGTTCCCCACGGCCGAGCGGCTCGCCGACGCGGACCTCGCCGGGCTCGGGCTCACCGAGCGCCGCGTCCGCACGCTGCGCACGCTCGCCGAGCGGGTGGCCCGTGGCGAGATCGACCTCGACGGGGCGCAGGACCCGGCCGAGGTGACCGTACGGCTGCTCGCCGTACCGGGGATCGGCCCGTGGACCGCGGGCTACATCGCGATGCGGGCGCTGCGCGACCCCGACGCCTGGCCCGACGGGGACCTCGGGCTGCGGCGGGCGATGCGGCGGCTCGGCATCGGGGACGACGAGATCGGGCGGTGGCGGCCCTGGCGGGCGTACGCCGCCCAGTACCTGTGGAGCGCATCATGATCCTCACGCAGACCATGCAGACCCCGGCGGGCCCGCTCTCCCTGCTCGTGCACGACGACGTGCTCGTCGGCGCCGGCTTCACCGCCGACCCCGAGGAGTTGCACCTGCGGCTGGCGCCGGAGCTGCGCGCGCTGCCGCTGCGGCCGGTCGGCGACGTGGGCAAGGCCGCCCAGGCGGTACGCGACTACCTCGACGGCGACCTGGCCGCGCTCGACGCGATCGCGGCGAGGCAGCACGGCAGCGAGCGGCGGCAGCGGCTGCTCGCCGCGCTGCGCGCGGTACCGGCGGGCACGGTGGTGACGTACGCGGAGCTCGCCGAGCGGGCGGGCATGCCGCGGAGCGCGGCCCGGGCGGCCGGTGGGGCGTGCGCGGGGAACCTGGTCGCCCCGTTCGTGCCCTGCCACCGGGTGGTGCCCGCCACCGGCGGGGTGGGCTCGTACTACTACGGGCCCGAGGTGAAGCGGTGGCTGCTGCGTCACGAGGGCGTGCCGGTCTGACCCCCGGCCCGGCGACGGCCCCGCCGCCAGCGAAAACGAGTGATGCTCACTTTGTCCGTTGATGTATCAGGACGGCGGGGAGCGGGTCTGGCTCAGTGGGGAGTTCCCCCAGTCGCCGGGCGGAAGGGGCGGACATGTCCAGACCAGGGGTCGGCTGGACGGGCCGGGCGCCGGGGGGACATCCCCGTGCCTGAGGACTGGAGCGACGAGGAGCTGCTGGCGCTGCTCGCCGACTATCTGCGGGCGGCCGAGCACATCCCGCCGCATCTCATCGAGGCGGCGAAGGCGGCGATCACCGAGCTCCACCTCGACCCCGATCTCGCCACCTGGGACGCCGACCTCGCCGAGCTGTGCCTCGGCCACGGCGTCGCCCGGCCCGCCTTCGACTCCGCGCTCGCCGGCGGGGCGGCCTCACCGGCCCGGTCGCCGGACGCCGTGCGGGCGCTCACCTTCGTCGCCGCCGAGCTCACGATCGAGCTGGAGATCCGCCCGGACGCGCTGACCGGGCGCCTCCTGCCCGCCACCCCGGCCGAGGTGCGCGTCCACACCCTCGGCGGCGACGTCCTCACCGCGCCCGCCGACCGGCTCGGCCGCTTCGTGCTGCGCGGTGCCGTCTCCGGGCCGTTCCGGCTGCACTGCCGTAACGGCTCCGGCCTGGACGTGTCCACCACCTGGATCGTCCCGTAGGCCAGGCGCGATCCCGGACCTCCCGCCCGCTCGCGGACCAGCGTCCGGGCGTTTCCTCCGGTCGCCCCATCGCCGGATGAGCGGGCGGCTGCGCCCTCATATCGTTCGGACAAATGCGGCATGCCATTGTACTCGTGACAAAGGTCGCATCAATTACGACAAGGCATATTCACGCCCTGTGACCCCGATATCGGATCATCGCCCTCAGGAATTACGGATGGATAAATCGGCACATGACGTAAATCACGGCGATTGCGAGCAATTGACGATATGATCAACATTCCGATCGCGCCGCTTTGGGCGGCACCGACGGAAGGGGTCAGGTTGACCGAGGAGAAGCGCAACTGGGCCTGGGCCGGCAATCGCGAGAACGAGCGTGTGCCCCCGGAAATCGATCCGAGCAAGCCGAGCGTGGCCCGGGTGTACGACTTCATGATCGGCGGCAAGGACAACTTCGCCGTCGACCGTGAGGTCGCCCAGAAAATGCTGCAGATCGCCCCCGAGGCCCCGTACAACGGCAAGGCGAACCGCGCCTTCCTGCGGCGGGCGGTGACCTACATGGCCCAGGAGGCGGGCATCCGGCAGTTCCTCGACATCGGCTCGGGCCTGCCCACCGTCGGGAACGTGCACGAGGTGGCCCACGAGGTCGACCCCTCGATCCGGGTCGTGTACGTGGACAACGACCCGATCGTGCTGGTGCACGGCCGGGCGATCCTCGCGGACAACACGACCACCACGGTCGTCCAGGCCGACGTCCGGGAGCCGGAGTCGATCCTCGAGAACCCCGAGGTGCGGAAGTTCATCGACTTCCGCGAGCCCGTCGGGCTGCTGTTCGTCGCGATCCTCCACCACCTGAAGGACGAGGACGACCCGGCCGGCCTCGCCGCCCGGTTCTACGAGGTCCTCGCCCCCGGCAGCCACGTCGCCATCTCGCACTTCTGCAACCCCGGCGACCGGCACCCGGGCGCGTCCCGGCTCGCGGTGGAGTCCGAGCGGGTGTTCGCCGAGAACCTCGGCACCGGCCGGTTCCGCACCCCCGAGGAGATCCAGGGCTTCTTCGGCGACCTGGAGCTGATCGAGCCGGGCCTGGTGCCGCCGCTCGACTGGCGCCAGGACCCGGAGACGGTGGCCGGCATCCTGCCGCCCAACCGCGACCTCTACCACTGCATCTACGCGGGCGTCGCCCGGAAGAACTGAGGTACGCCCGGCCCGGCGGCGGCCCCCCTCGGGAGGCCCGGTCAGGAGGCGCCGCCGGTGACCGTGCTCTGCACCTCGCCCACCGGAACGTCCACCGTGGCCGAGGCGCGGACCGGCGCGTAGCCGATCGGGCCGACGGGCCGGGTGGCGGTGACGTTCACCTGCCACAGCGTGGTGACGGTGAGCTCGTACACGCCGCGCGGCCGGTCGGCCGAGGCGCGCAGGTAGCGGACCCCGCAGGTGAACTCGCCACCCTTGGTGTAGGGGCGTCCGGTGCCGCCGCACCCGTCGCGCACCTCGGCCCGGTCCCAGGTGGTGCCGGGATCGATCTCGATCCGGGTGCGGGTCGCGGTCACGGTGGCGCTCATCACGCCGGGCAGGGTCGCGGTGACCGAGCGGGTGGCCCCGCCGGGGTCGGTCAGCCACACCCAGGTGGGCAGGTTCACGTAGCTCCTGGTCCGCGGGCTGAGCCGTACCCGGGGCTCGGGCACGGTGAGCGCGGCGCGGGCCACGTCGACGAGCTCGCGGACGGTGACGCCGCCCTGCGGGACGGTGCCGTTCGGCACGAACAGGAAGGCCTCCAGCTTCGACCGGCAGGCCAGGGCGTCCGGGTCGAGGTGGTTGTACGCGGGCTGCCACCACATGCCGTCCTGCCCGATGCGCTCGCGGAACCGGTCGAGGAATCGCTGCCACTTCTCCTCGGTGGCGCCCGGGGTGTGGTGGAACCAGTAGTGGCGCAGGGCCTCCTGGGTCTTCAGCATCTCCTCGGGCGTCTTCGACGGCTCGTACCAGCAGGGGCGGCGCAGCCGGTAGCCGTCGCTCCTCCCGCGGCGCAGGCCGTCGCCGGACAGCCGGATGCGGGAGTTCGTCAACTGCACTCCGGCGGTACGGCCGCGCTGGAAGCCCTCCCCGGTCACGCCCGGCGGCCTGGTGGCCCCGGACCCGGCGCGCCCCGGGTCGGGCGCGGCGGCGTGCGCGGGCCCCGGCGACCCGAGGAGGACCGGCAGCGGGATCAGGGCGGCGGCCGCGAGCGCGGCACGCCGCAGCGGGTTCGCTCTCATCGCAGACACCCCTTCGCACGCTCGTCGGGCTGCTCGGCGTAGTGGAGCACCGTGACCCGCCAGACGCCGTCCTCGCCGCGCCGTACCCCGGCCGCCTGGAAGTGCACGGCCTGCCCGGGCCTGGTCCAGTCGGGCTGGTCGGCGAGGGCACGGCCGGTCGCGGCGTCGGTCACCCGCACCCCGGATCGGTCGATGCACGCGTCCACCTCGGCGCCGGTGCCCTGCACCGAGGCGACCCGCAGGCCGTACAGGCGGACCGTGCCCTTGGCGGCCATCGCGCCCTCGGCGTACGCCCGCACCCACGCGTAGCCGTGGAAGCGCGCGGGCTCCTCGAGGGTCTCCAGGTAGGAGCGGTCCTTGCCGCTCGTCGCGATCGCGCCCCAGATCTTCGTGACGTAGTCGCGGTACGCCCGCACCATGGCCGCGTGCTCGGCGGACAGGCCGCCGGGCCACTCCACGACGACCTCCATGCCGGGCGCGGAGCGCACCCGCTCCACCCGCGGCCCGGACCCGGCCGGTGTGGACGGGCCCGCCGACGCCTTCGGGGCGGCGTCCCCGGTGGCGGTCGCGCCCGGCGCCGGGCCGTCTCCGGGGACGAACGTCTCCTCCTCGTCCGCCGCGCAGCCGGCGGCGAGCAGCGCAGCGGTCGCGGCGAGAGCCGTCCATCGCAGGCGGGTACGGACCGGGCGGGTGCGGCTGCCGGGGTGCGGAGGCCGGCCTGCCACGGTTCGGCGGAGCACTGCGGTACCCCTTTCTCTCGTGCCCGTTCGTCACGCCGACGGCAGCGAGTGCAGGCGCCAGGCGGGCAGCAGCTCGTCGATGAGGGCCTCGGTCTCCGGGGCCATGCCGATCCCGTACGGGTGCGAGGCGGCCCGCCGGTGGAGGCTGTCGACCACGGCCCGCAGCCGCGCCGTGTCGCCGGTGGCGTGGACGGCGCGCAGCAGCGCGCGCCACAGGTTCTCGTCGTCGGCGGCGAGCAGCAGCCCGGCCCGCACCGCCCGCACGGCGCGTTCCGGGTCGCCCTGCGCCAGCCGGATCTCGCACAGCCGCAGCGCCGCGTCGGCGACGGCCGCGGTGACGTCGTACTCGAGGTCGTCGGCGGCGAGCCAGGCGTACCGGCCCTCCGGGCGGTCGGCGAGCAGCGGGCCGCGCACCAGGTCGAGCGCCTGCTCCAGCAGCGCGGCCTGGTCGGGGCCGTCGCCGCGGGCCCGCCGGGTGAGCGCGACGAACATCTGCCAGTCGGTCTGCACCTCCGGGCCGAGGCGGAGCCTGCCGGAGGCGTCGGTGTACAGGTGCGGGCGGCCGGTCCGGTCGGTGCCGAGCCAGCGGGCCACCCGCTCGAAGGTGGCGTCCCGCACCGACTGCTGCACCCCGCGCGGCCACAGGATGCCGCCGAGCACGACCGGGTGCACGCCGCCGGGGTGGGTGGCGAGGTAGACGAGCATCTCGTGCACCAGGTCGGCGCGGCCCTCCTCGAGCGGCCTCGCCGGGGTGATCTCGATGGGGCCGAGGATGCGCACCTCGATCGAGGCCGGTCCGGCGGGCGGCGGCACGTTCGCCGCCGGGATCGGCTCGCCCTGCTCCCGCCGTGCGGTGCGGAACAGGTCGATGACCGCGTCGTAGTGGCGGCGGGGCAGCAGCTGCGCCCGCGCCTCCAGGCCGAGGGCGTCCACGCGCACGGTGCGGTCCTCGTCGATCGCCCAGGTCCACGCCGCGTACGGCACCGCGCCCGCGACCACGTACCCGGCGGCGGTGCGGATGCCCGCGCGGGCGAGCATGGCGAGCCGCCGCGCCTCGTAGGCGTCCGGCCGCAGCGCGGACAGCAGGTAGTGCGGCGGCCACGCCGGGTCGGTGGCGCTCGCGGCGATGCGGCCGGTGAGCACGTCGCCGGGGCCGGGGAGGTGGGCGGCCCGGGCCTCCAGCTCGGGCAGCGCCTCGGCGAGCGAGCTCACGTGGCGCACCCGGTCCGGGGCGATCATGGTGAGTTCCTCGCCGAAGCCGACGAGGGTGATGCGCATGCCGTCGGACCAGCGGTTGGTGGCGAGCTCGACGGCGAGCGCGGCGAGCGCCTCGGTGGTGTGGGCGCCGATCACCGAGATGAGCCCGTACGCGGCCTCGAGGTCGACCATGATCCGGCCGCTGGCGTTCGTGCCGAGCGAGACGAGCCCCGGGTACGGCGCGGCGACGTGTGCGAGCGCCTGCTCGTCGATGCGCCTGCCCTCGTGCGCGGCGAGCCGCCACACCTGGCCGCCGTCGAGCGCGGTCCACGGCTCGGGGGCGTCCGGCTCGGGCGGGTGGATCCACAGGTCGATGCCGTAGCGGGACAGGTGGGCGGCGTAGATCGTGGGCGGGGTGCGGCCCTCCTCGGCGAGCCGGCGGCCGAGCAGCCGCAGCCCGAGGTCGAGCAGGCGGCTGCCGGGCGCGTCGGAGCCGAGGCGCAGCGCGACCTCGGCCTCGGCGGCGTCGCCCTGCGGGCGGGGGATGCGGTGGCCGAACGCCCGGTGCCACAGCTGCTCCCGGCGCCGCCGCCCCAGCGCGGCGAGCACCCCGGCCGCGACGAGCGAGCCGGTGGCGAGGTAGTCGAGCAGGTCCGGCCACGGCTCCCGGGCCCCGCTCGCGGCCTCCCCGGCGTCGTTCGCGGCGCCGTCCTCGGTGCCGGCCCCCGTGGCTCCCTTCTCCGCCCGCGCCTTGGCCGCCGCCTCGGACCCGGCTCCGGCGCGCGTGCCGCTCCCCGCGCCCGGCCGGTCGCCCGGCCGCTCGGCCGCCCTTTCGCCGGAACGTTCCCCCGGCCCGGTCTCGGCGTCCGCGCGCCCGGCCGTACCGTCGCCGCCCGACGCGCCGCCCGCCTCGGCCGCGTCCCCGCGCACCGACCGGCCCGCGGCGTCGGCCGAGCCGCCGGGGTCGATGTGGGTGGTGCGGCCGTCGCTCTCGGCCGGCCTGCCGGGATGGTTGCGCAGCGTCTCGGCGGGATCCTGGTCGGCGGGCACGACGTGCACGTTGACGGCGTCGTCCGGCATCTCGAGCACCCAGCCGGGCCGGATCAGGTCCGCCATGCGCAGCCGCGACCCGTCCGGCTGCACCTTGTCCCGGTTGAGACGGAAGATCTCGGGGTAGCGGCGGCCGTCGCCGAGACACTTCTCGGCGATCTCCCACAGGCTCTCGTGGTGCCGCCCCTCCGGCGGCTGCACCACGTACACCTTCCTGACCTTGCGCGCGCCGAGCGGCGGCCGGACCTGCTGGAGCGCAGCGCGCTCCTCCTTGCCCGCCTCGGCAGCGGCGGCGGTCGCCGCGGGGCGGAGCGGCGCGGCCGATCCCGAGCCGATGATCGGCCCGGCCACCGTGGAGACCGCGAACAGCAGCAGGACCGCCGAGACGAGCCGGTTCGCCAGGGCCTGGGTGCCGCCCGCGAACGGCACCCGGGCGGGCATGCCGACCCGGCGCACGCCCGCGTACACCTCGACGATCACGCACAGGACGAGCTGGGCCCAGGCGAGCCAGACCACCAGCACCAGCAGCGCGACGATCATCTCCGGGCCGACGCGCCGGGTGAGCAGGTCCGGGTTGAGCAGCTCCCCGGTCAGCGGCGGGCCCGCGTACCGCAGCAGCGCGAACGGGACGCCGCCGAGCAGGGCGGCGAGCAGGACCAGCGCCCCCAGCCCGGCGAGCACGTCCCCGGCCGAGCGCCCGGCCCGGATCCGCACCGGCCGCCGATCGCCCGGCGGCGCCCCGCCTCGGTGCGGCGCGGACCTGTATGGCGCGCCCATGGCGTCTCCTCCCCGTTCTCCCTGAGTCGTCTCAGCGTCGTCGCAGCGCCCTCCGTGCGCCGATCACCGCCCGGGCCCGGGCGGACCCGTGCGGCGGCCCGTCCCGGCGCACGGCTCCGGCCCACCGCGCCGCTCCCCCGCGCGTCACGGCGTCCCGCCCCCGTCCCCGGCGTCGGGCGCGGCGGTGGCGCTCGCCTCCATCTCGTCGCCCGCGAAGCCCAGCGCGGCGAGGAACATCGCGCTCCACCGCACCCGCACCGCCACGGTCACCTCGGTGGCGCCGACCTCGCAGCGGGACATGCGCGCGCCGTCCTCGCCCTGGGCGTCGACGATCTCCTGGGCGCGGCGGCACACCGCGTCCTCGTCACCGCGCAGCACGACCCGGTCGGTCTCGTGCAGCCGGTCGACGTCGATCTCGTCGGCCGCGGCCCGGGCGCCCTGCTCGGCGATGTCCGCCGCCCGCAGCCGGGCGTTGATCGCGGCCCCGCCGTCCACGAGGAGCCCGGCGAGCAGGAACACCGCCGCGGCGAAGACCACGGTGAACACCGCCATCGAGCCGCGGTCCCGCCCGCCGCGGGCCCGCCGATCGGGTCGGAGCGCGCTCACTCCACCCTCCGCAGCCGCTCGATCGGCACCACCGCTCTGCCGGTCATCTCGCGGGTCGCCCCGAAGCCGAGGAAGCCCAGGTCGAGCTCGCAGGTGACGGTCGCCACCACGGCGCCGCCCGGCCGCCACCGGGCGTCGTCGAGCTCGACCCGCGGCGCGCAGTCCCGGCCGAGCGCCGCCTCGGCCGCCTGTCGCGCGGCGGCCTGCGCCTCGGCGAACGTGCGCCGCACCGAGGCCGCCCGGGCCGCGTCCCGCGCCGCGCCGTTCACCTCCCCCTGCGCCTCGACGACCCGGCCGGCGCCGACGAGGAACAGCAGGAAGAGCACGAACACCGGGGCGAGCAGCACCGTCTCCACCGCCATCGAGCCCCGCTCGCGGGCCTCCGGCGGTGTGCGGCGGCACCGGGCGGGCGCGGTCATCCGCACCCCTCCGTGCCGTCGTCCGGGCGGAAGCACTCGACCGGCCCGCCGAACCGGGAGGTGACGGTGAAGGTGAGCGCGGGCAGCAGCGGGATCACCTGGACCGCCGATCCGGTCACCTCGACGCCGCGCAGGTCGCCCTCCTCCCAGGCCCGCACCCGGACGTCGGCGAGCAGGCGGGGGCCGACCGAACGCACGATCTGCTCGGCCTTCGCCTCGGCGTCGTCCTCCCAGCCGGTCTCGCCGCCCGCCCGCGCGACGCGCGCCCCCTCCCGCGCGGCGGCGTCCGCGACCTGGCGGCCGTGGAACCAGAGGGCCACCTGCACGATGAGCAGCACGATCGCGAGCACGACCGGCATGATCATGGCGAGCTCGACCACGGTCGCGCCGCGGTCGCCGCCCGCCCGGTCGCCCCGCTCCGGGCCGGTACGGCCCGCGGCGGGGGCGGTGGCACGACTACCGGCCGGCGTCGCCGCCGGAGCGGTAGCCACCGCTGCCTCCTCCGTTGAAGGCGTTCTCGATCTCGGTCTGCCGCTCCTCGACGAGGGTCCGGATCAGAGTGGCGAGGCCGAGCGCGACGCCCGCGATGATCGCGGTGATCAGCACCCATTCGACCGCGGAGGCCCCCTTGGACGGGGCGTTACGCGCCCGGTCGAGCCGTACGCTGAGCAGGATCAGCAGGTAGGACAACCACGGCGGTGGGGTGAACATCTAGACTCCCAACATCTTCATCGCAGCCGGAAAACTCAGGAAGACCAGGAACCCGGCGCACAGCAGGAGCTGGGCGACGAGCATCGACTGGGACCTCTCGCCCGCCTGTCCCTCGATCTCGGCGAGCTCGCGGCGGCGCAGCGTCGCGGCGCGGGCGCTGAGCGACGCCCGCACCTTCGCCCCGTCGTCGGCGACGAGGGCGAGCGCGGCCGACAGGTCGCGCAGCTCGTCGACGTCGATCTCGTCGCCGAGGCGGCCGAGCGCCTGCCACGGGGTGATGCCGACGATCCGGGCGTTGCCGAGCGCCTCGCGGATGCGGGCCATCGCCCAGTTGCCGTCGTCGCCGACCGAGACCGCCATCATCAGCGCCTCGGGCACGCCCCGCCCGCCCGCCAGGTTCATCGCGACCAGGTCGAGGAAGGCGCCCACGGCGTGCCGGAAGTCGCGCCTGCGCGCCGCGGCGTCGCGCCGTACCTGCAGGTCGGGCAGGAAGAAGAAGACGACGGCCGCGAGCACGGCGGTCCACAGCGGCACCTGCGGGGAGAAGCCCCAGCCCAGCAGGGCCAGCCAGCCCGCCAGCAGCGGCGAGAAGAGCAGGCCGGAGGCGGCGAGCAGCGCCTTGGTGGCGAGGAAGCCCTCGAAGGAGCGGCCGAGCAGCGCCAGGTCGGCCCGGATCGACCTCACCTCCCAGCCGCGGGCGGCGTAGAACCGGGCGAGCCGTTCGCCGAGGCCTCGCCGGAACGCGCTGAGCCGCTCGTCCGTGGCGACGAGCCGGGTGCGCGGCCCGGAACCGCCCTCGCCGCGGGCCGCGTCGAGCGCGCCGATCCGGGCGACGAGGCCGGGCCGCGCCGGGAAGAGAGCGCGGATCAGCAGGAACACCCCGAGGCCCAGCATCGCCCCGAACAGCGCCGGTTCAGCCATCGCCGCTCCTCGTCGCCGGGCCCGCGAGCAGGCGGGCGGGCTTGTCGAACCGGGCGAGCCGCCGCATCCACGCGAATCCAGCGCCGAACAGGGCGGCCACCACCACGAGCACGGCCTGGCCGAGCAGGCCGTCGTACTCGCTCACGTACGAGGGGTTGAACAGCACGAGCAGGGCCGCGAAGAGCAGGGCAGCCCCGACCACGATCTGCACGCTGCGCCGGGTGGCCCGGCGTTCCGCCTCGACCTTGCGGCGCACGTCGAGCTCCTCGCGGGCCGAGGCGGCGAGCGCGGAGAGCACCTCGCGCAGGCCGGGGCCGCGCAGCCGGGAGTTGAGGATGAGCGCGGCCACCACGAGGTCGGCGGAGGTGTCGTCGAGCTCGTCGGCGAACTCGCGCAGCGCCTCCGGCAGCGGCATACGGGTGTGCAGCCGGTCGACGAGCGCGCGCAGGTGGGGCCTGAGGGTCGGGGCCGCCGCGCGCACCGAGGCGGGGATCGCCTGCTCCAGCCCGGCCGCGCCGGCGATGGTGTCGCGCAGCGACTCGGTCCACGCGGCGAGCGCCTCCAGCTTCCGCATCGCGAGGCGTTCCTCGGCCGCGCCGCCGGCGAGGCCGCGCCAGGCGAGCACGAGCAGCACCGCACCGGCCGCCGCCACCGGCCAGCCGGTGACGACGAGCACGAGCCCGCCGGCGACGGTCGCCACCGCCGCCCGGGTGGACAGGGCGTCCAGCGTCCGCCGCGGGTCGCGCCGCCGCCCCGGCCGGGCCGGCCGCGGCGGCAGGCCGTACAGGGCGAGGCCGAGCAGGAACAGCCCGCCGCCGACCGCCGCGCCGGCGAGCATGACGAGCGGGTCGAACAGCGTGGCGGGGATCACCTCCACACCTCCAGCGCCGGGTCATAGCCGTGCGCGGCGAGCTCCTCGATGCAGGAGATCGGCGCGTGCGGTACGGCACGGCCGTCCGGGCCGGGCGCGAACACCTCGCTGGACAGCACCCGGCCGTCGCACCCGGTCACCTCGCGGATGCTCGACACGAACCGCCGCAGCCGCCCGCCCCGCGCGTAGTCGTTGCGTTTCTCGATGAACACCACGAAGTCGATCGCCCCGGCGATGAGCATGTGCGTCGCCTCGATGGGCAGCCGCTCCTCGGCCTGCAGGGCGTAGGTGGCGATGCGGTTGAACACCTCCATCGACGAGTTGGCGTGGATCGTCGACAGCGATCCGTCGTTGCCCTGGGTCATTGCGTTGAGCATGGTGACGATCTCGTCGCCGAGCACCTCGCCGACGATCACCCGCGACGGGTTCATCCGCAGCGACCGCCGGACCAGCTCGGCCATGCTGATCGCGCCCTGCCCCTCGGAGTTCGGCAGGCGCTCCTCGAAGGCGACCACGTTGGGGTGGAGCTCGGGGAACTGGTCGAGGCCGAGCTCGAGCGCGCGCTCCACGGTGATCAGCCGCTCGTTCGGCGGGATCTCGTTCGCCAGCGCGCGCAGCAGGGTGGTCTTCCCCGCGTTCGTCGACCCGGCGATCATGATGTTCTTGCGGGCGGCGACCGCCGCGGAGAGGAACCGGCCGACCTCGGGGGTGAGCGTGCCGTTCCCCACCAGGTCGGACAGGAACACCTTGGTGAGCCGGGCGCGGCGGATCGACAGGGCGGGCCGTGCCGTGACGTCCATCACCGCCGACAGCCGGGAGCCGTCCGGCAGTCGCAGGTCGAGCTGGGGGTTGGCGGTGTCGAACGGGCGGCTGGACAGGCCCGAGTAGGCGGCGAGGATCTGGACGAGCTCGATCAGCTCCTCGTCGGAGTCGGCGACCGGCTCGCCCATCACCTCGCGCCCGTCGGCGTAGCCGATGAACACCCGGTCGCAGCCGTTGATGTCGATGTTCTCGATCTCGGGGTCGTCGAGCAGCGGCTGCAGCCGGCCGACGCCGAACAGCGCGGCGTGCACCGCCGACGCCAGCGCCTCCTCCTCTTCCGCGGTGGGCGGGGTACGGCCCTGCGCGATCTCGGCGCGCGCGTGCTCCTCGAGCACCTGGGCGATGAGCGCGCGGGCGAACTGGCGCTCGTCCTCGGCGGTCATCGGCGGCAGACCGTTCGCCTGGTCGATGCGGCGCTGGCGCGCCAGGCGGTCGCCGACCTCCTTGCGGAACCGCTTCACCAGGGTGTGATCGATCATCTGCCCTCCCTCGCCGGACGGGGCCGGGGGACGACCGACCCGTCGGCGGCCGGCCGGACGGACTGCGGGGCCGCGGACCCGGCGGGTCCGGCGGGTTCGGCGGGTTCGGCGGGCGCGGCCGTGCCGGGGGCGACGGGCACGCGGGCGACGAGCCTCCCGGCGAGTTCCCGGGCGGTCCGGATGAGCAGGCTGCGGTCGAGCCGGCCGCCCCACTGGCCGCGCAGCAGCTCGGCGCCCTTGGGGTCGTGGGCGAGGCCGCCGACGAAGGCGACCCGGTCGCTCGCGGCGGTGACGATCCGGCGCACCTCGTCGATCGCCTGGCGGTAGGACCGGGGGTCGGCGATGACCACGACGCCACGCTCCGGGCCCCTCGGCAGCAGGGCGAGGCGCTCGCGCAGGTGCGCGACGTGGTCGAGGCTCGCCCGGGTGAACAGCACCACCAGGTCGGCCTCGGCGATCAGGTCGTTGATCTGCGGGTGACCGCCGAGCCGTCCGCAGTCGGCGAGCACGTCGGCCTCCGGCAGCGCGGCGAACGCCCGGCCGAGCGGGCCCCACAGCCAGGTGAGCCCGGCGGCCTGCTCGGCGTGGGTGAGGCCGGTGAGCACGTCGAGGCCGCCGACGAGGCGTTGGGTGTGCGCGTAGATCTGCTCGGGGTGGAGCCCGCGCCGGGCGGTGGCGCCGAGGCTGAGCAGGCCGCGGTCCGGGTTGAGCATGCGGCCGTCCTCACCCGGCAGGCGGTAGACGAGGTCCCCGCCCGCGGGGTCGCACTCGGCGACCAGCACCGGACGCGGCCACACGGCGCCGAGGGCGGTGGCGGCGGTGGTGACGCCGGGCGCGCCCTTGTCGGCGGCGAGCGCGATGAGGCCCACCTCAGCTCGCTCCGGGGAGTACGGCGAGGGCGATCTCGCCACTGGAGGAGTGCTGGGCGACCGTGGGCGAGTCGGCGGTGTCCACGATGATCGACACCAGGCCGCCACCGCCCCGGCCGGCGGCGCCGATCGAGTGGACGAGGGCGTTCTGCACGAGGACCCGGCTCGCGCCGTCGCTCCGCGCCGGTACGTGGATCACCTGGACGCGGTCGCCCTCGGCGAGGTCGGCGGGCATCTGCCCGGCCTTGAGGGCGAGGCCCACGATCGCCTTGCCGGGGGCGAGCTCCTCGCTCGCGGAGGTGGTCATGCCCCGGATCAGCAGCGTGCCGGGGACGAGGGGCACCTTGGCGTACGTCTTGGCCACCTGGTCGCGCAGCCGCCACGGCACGTACTCGACGCCGGTCCCGGCGACCTGCACCTCTTCCATGGCGGACAGGGCGATCGGCTGGCCGGCCGCGATCTGCCGGGTGATTCTGATCGCGGAGACGCGGTCGCCGGCGCGCATCGTCAGCAGCGTGGTGGCGAGCGCCCCGCCCAGGATGAGGAGCACGGCGAGCGCCGCCAGGGCGGGCTTGCGCTCCCGGGGTGGCATCGGGAGCCTTCGGGACGCGGGCGCGGACAGCCCGGGATGACCGCCGTTCGCCTCCGGGCGGCCGGCGGCGGGGCGGCCGTCACGCGCGGGCTTCTCGCTGGTCCTCATGGGTGCGTGACTCCAAAAGGGCGTTGTCGCGGCTGGTCACCGCGCAGGTGGGCGAACCTCGATTTGGAGCTGGGTAACGCGTATCCGATTCGGAATTCACGCCATTATGGGCGGATCGGCCTGCCTGGCCGGGGCGAAATCAACGATCCATGCCTATCCGTTATGGCCGGACGCCGTCAACAGGGCTGCACGATTTTAGCCGTGCCGCGCCCGGAGAGCACCGCTTATTACCATAAGGCATGATTAACTGCGATAACTACGACAACTTTACTAACTCTGTTACCGCTCGCGTGAGCGCGCGCCTCCGGACCGCGGCACGCCACATCATGCCACGTCAGCGTGCGAACCGTGACCGGTTGTCCACAGGCCCGGCTTGATCCGGGCGGTTATCCACAGATCGTCGTCCACCCGCTCCACAGGTCCCGTGACTCTGCTGACATGGCGGAGTCCGATCGGCTCCGAGGAGGCAACAATCGTGATCAACGGGACCAC
The DNA here is from genome assembly GCF_006716785.1 of Thermopolyspora flexuosa. Classification (NCBI taxonomy): domain Bacteria; kingdom Bacillati; phylum Actinomycetota; class Actinomycetes; order Streptosporangiales; family Streptosporangiaceae; genus Thermopolyspora; species Thermopolyspora flexuosa. The sequence continues at coordinate 4,268,200 of NZ_VFPQ01000001.1, forward strand.
GGTTGCATACCGTACAGAAAGGTGCGGCCCACCCCATAGGCATTACCGCAAATACAGGGATCGGATCGCATTCGCTCGCTACCGTGTGGGGCGTACGGGCCGTGGCGGTGTTTTCTGCCGGCCGGATATCCGCGGGAGGCCTCGCATGCGACTGATGCTCACCGTGGTCACGGACCGCGGCAACCGCGACGTTCTCGTCGAGGGTGACGAGACGACGACCGTCGCCGACCTCGCGGAGGCGCTGCACGGCACGTCCCCCCGCTCGCCGGGCGCGGACCTGTCAAACGTCGTACGGCTCCGCTCCCGCGCCCCCTACGGCCTGGATCGTGTCGACGGCGGTCCGTCCAGACGAACGCCGCGGGATCGCGGTCACGGGACGGCCGAGCGGCGCCGCCTGTGGCTCGACGGCCGCCCGCTGGAGCCCGACGCGCTCGTCTTCGGTCTGTTGCGCGACGGCGACGTGGTCGCGCTCGAGCCGGGCAGCGCGGCCGCGACGGTGACCGAGGAGCCCGGCGGCGTGGTGGAAATGCGGGTCGTCGGCGGCCCGGCCGCAGGCGCGGTGCACCGGCTCGGCCTCGGCGTCTACACGATCGGATCCGATCCGGCCGCCGCCGTCGTCGTGGACGACCCCGCGATGCCGCCGCTCGGCGCGATCCTCCGCATCACCCCGCACGGCATCACCGTCGAGCCTCCCCCCACGGACCACGCGCATCTCACCCCCGGCTACCTCGACGCGCCGGAGCCCTCCCCAGGACACCGCTACGCCGGCGCGGCACCGGACCGGACGCTCCCCCACCCAAACGCTCGGAACCTCCACGACGGCGACCCAAGGTACGGCGACGTCCGGCGGTCCGGCGGCCTGGGCGAAGGCGGCGAGCGGTACTCCCCTGGCCGGGAACGGGCGGGCGACGTCCCGCGCCGCCCCGTGCGGCGTCCCCCGCGCGCCCGGCCGCGGGCACGAGGACCGAACGCGGCGGACACCCCTGCGGACGGGTACCTCGGCCGTCCGGCCGGCAACGCCGTCCCCGGCGACCGGGGGATCTCGTGGGCGTCCACCGGCGACAGCCCTCCGGCGGGCCACACATCGTGGCCGGACGCCCACCCCACCGGGAGCCGACCCCGCCCCGGCGTGTCACGGACCGGAGCGGGCGACGTCGCCGCCCCCGGCCTCGGTGGCGCCGGACGCAAGGCAGGCGGTGGATGGCATGGGCCGCAAACCGGCGAGCCGCTCCCCGGGACGGCATGGCCTCACCGGCAGCCGGGATCCGGCAGGGGGGCGGGTGTTCCGGGCAAGCCCGCACGCGGCTACGGCGGCGGGCACGGCACCCGTCTCGCCCGAGGCCCGGACGAATGGGCGCGCGAGCCCTCCGGTCACGGGCGGCGACGCGGGGAACGCGGCAACACCCCGCGGGATCGCCGCAGCCCCGTGGACGAGGAGGAGACCGGCCGCCGAAGGCTGTGGCGCAGGCGGAGGCGGCACGTGGCCGAACCGGACACGGCCGAGTGGGAGGACCCGGCCGCGCCTCGCCTTGACGGGGCGCCGCTGACGGAGCCGACGACCTGGGGCGACGGGCGACTGCTGCGGTGCGGCAACTCGCTGTTCGCCTGCGGCCCGGTCGAGCCGCCGGACGCGCACCTCGACACGTTGCCGGACGGCGGCCTCGCGTACAACCGGCCGCCCCGGCTCGCCCCGGCGGAGCGGGTCAGGCGCTTCGAGGTACCCGCCGAGCCCAAACGCACCGAGGGCATGCGGCTCCAGCTGCTCGCCGCGCTACTGCCCGCCGTGTTCGGGCTGGTCATGGCGGTGGCCTTCCAGCTCTGGTACTTCCTGCTGATCGCCCTTATGACGCCCGCGATCATGATCGGGCAGTGGTGGAGCGACCGCCGGCACGGACGCAAGAAACACCGGCAGGCGATGAAGGTGTACCGGCGGCGCCTCGCCGAGTTCGAGGAGGAGATCGAGCGCGCCCGAGTGCTCGATGAAGCCGAGCGACGGGCCGCCGCCCCGGACCCGGCGGAGCTGCTGCTCACCGCGAAGGGTCCGCGCCGACGGCTGTGGGAGCGGCGGATCCACGATCCCGACGTGCTGCGGCTGCGGGTCGGGCTCGCCGACCTGCCCGCCGACATGGAGTTCGTGCCGGAGCGGGGCGCCGCGGACGTCAAGCTCCCCGACCCTCCGATCGCGCGGAACGTGCCGGTCAGCCTCGCCATGCGCCGCCTCGGTGTGGCGGGGATCACCGGCGCACGTCAGACGGCCACCGCCGTGGCCCGCTGGCTCATCGGCCAGGCCGCCACCCTGCACAGCCCGCGCGATCTCGCGATCGTGGTGCTCTCCGCGAAGGCCGACGGCGCCGAGCAGTGGTCGTGGGTGCGCTGGCTGCCACACTGCGGCCCGCGCGACTCCGACTGCGCCGCGCTCGTCGGCGCGGACCCGGAGGCGGCGGCGAAGCGGGTGGCGGAGCTGGCGTCGCTGGTCGCCGAGCGCCTCGACGAGGACGGCTCCTACGGCCGGACGTTCCGCGGCGCCGGGCTCGACGCGCGGCCGGGCGGCTGGGACGACCCGCAGTGGGCGGGCACCGGGAAGGCCGACACCGGCCCGGCCTTCGCGGCCTACAGCGACCGGCCCTACGACGTGCTGCTGATCCTCGACGGCGCCCAGGTGCTGCGCGCGCTCCCCGGCATGCCACAGGTGCTGCGTCAGGGACCGCGCGTCGGGGTCTACACGATCGCGATCGACGACGACCGCCGGCTGCTGCCCGAGGAGTGCGCCACCGTCGTCTCCTGCGGTGTCGACGGGTACGTCCGGCTGCACGGCGGGGGCCTCGACGCGCTCGGCCCGATCCTCGCCGACCAGGTCTCCCCCTGGTGGGCCGAACAGCTCGCCCGCTCCCTCGCCCCGCTGCGGGACGTCGGTCGCGGCGACCCGGCCGCCGCCCTGCCCTCGTCGGCCCGGCTCCTCGACCTGCTCGGCCTTTCACCACCGACCGCACAGGCGATCCGCGCGAAGTGGACCGGCCACACCACCGAGGCCCTGATCGGGGCCGGCCCCGAGGGCCCCTACAGCATCGACCTGCGGCGCGACGGCCCACACGGGCTCGTCGCCGGCACCACGGGCGCCGGCAAGTCCGAGCTGCTCCAAACCCTGATCTGTGCCCTGGCGGTGGTGAACCGCCCCGACGAGATGACCTTCGTGCTCATCGACTACAAGGGCGGGGCGGCGTTCAAGGAGTGCGTACGGCTGCCGCACACCGTGGGCATGGTGAGCGACCTCGACGGCCACCTCACCCAGCGCGCCCTGGAGTCCCTCGCCGCCGAGATCCGCCGCCGCGAGCGCATCCTCCTCGCCGCAGGCGCCAAGGACATCGAGGACTACCAGGACCTCCGCGCCAAGTACGCGGGCGCGTCCGTTCGCCGAGGCGGCCCGGATCCGGCCACGCTCCGTTCTCGTTCGAGCGGCCCGCTGACGGGCGGGCCATCCCCGAACGGACGGTCTGACGGCTCCGTACCGGGGCGCGTGGCCGTGGGCGACCGCGCGTGGGCGGCAGCCGCGACCGACCGCCGTGCCTCCACGGGGCGGGTTCCGGCCGACTCCCTGACCGCCGAGTCCGTGGCCGCCGCCCCTCTGCCGTTCGGTGCCGCGTCCCGCGATGCCGTTCCGGTGGCCTCCACGGTCGAGATGCGGGCGGCCGTGGACGGAACGACCGGTCACGGGGTGCTCGGGCACGAGGTGGCCGCCGCTTCGGAGGTGGCCGGGATGGCCGCGACCGGACACGACGCGAGCGCGTCCACACCAGGCCTGGCCGCGACGGCAGGTCGGGGCGGGCCGAGGCCCTCCCCCGCCGCGGATTCGGGGTTACGGCCCGCCGCCGGGACGGCCGACGTGGGTGCGGCGGGGACAGCGCTGGAGCCGCTGCCCAGACTGGTGCTGATCATCGATGAGTTCGCCGCGCTCGTGGCCGAGCTGCCGGACTTCGTGGAAGGGCTGGTCGACATCGCGCGGCGCGGGCGCTCGCTCGGCATCCACCTCATCCTCGCGACCCAGCGGCCGCAGGGCGTGGTGACCGCCGACATCCAGGCGAACACCTCGCTGCGGATCGCGCTCCGGGTCACCGACACGACCGAGTCCACCGACGTCATCGACGGGCCGGAGGCCGCGCGCATCCCCAAGTCCCTGCCCGGCCGCTGCTACGTGAAGTCGGGCGCGGGCGCCCCGGTGGCCGTGCAGGCGGCCAGGGTCGGCGGCCGTACCCCCAGCCGAGAGGATCAGGGCAAGGCCCGGGTGGTCGAGCTGTCCTGGCAGGCCCTCGGCCATCCGGTGCGGCTCTCGGGCCCCGTCCGGGAGGACGTCGAGGAGACCGACCTGTCCCTGCTCGTCGACGCGATCCGGGACGCCGCGCGCGAGGCGGGCATTCCGGCCCAGCCGAGCCCGTGGCTGCCGCCGCTGCCCGACAACGTCGTGCTCGGCGAGGCCCCCGAGCTTCCGCTGCACGTCCCCGGCCGCCCGGACGGGGAGGTCCCGCCACTGCCCTTCGGGCTGACCGACCTGCCCTGGGCACAGTCACGCCGCCCGCTCGTCCTCGACCTCGTCCACGGTGGCCACCTGCTCATCGCGGGCACGTCCCGCACCGGCCGGTCGACCGCGCTGCGCACCATCGCCGGCTCGATCGCGGCGAACGCCTCGCCTGCCGACGTCCACCTGCACGCCATCGACTGCGGCTCGGGTGCGCTGCTCCCACTCGTCGCCATGCCGCACTGCGGGGCCGTGGTCACCCGGGACCAGATCGACCGGGTGGAGCGACTGCTCGGCCGCCTTCGCGCCGAGGTCGCCCGGCGCCAGCGCGTGCTCGCCGAGGCGGGCTACGCCTCCCTCGCCGAAGCGAGGGCCGTCGCACGCGCCGCGGACGGCTCCGACCGCGACGGCCGGACCGTCGAGCGCATGCCGTGGCTGGTGCTCATGCTCGACCGCTGGGAGGGCTTCGTCGCCGCGTTCGAGCAGTACGACTACGGCAGGCTGATCGAGGCCCTCATGCAGTTGCTGCGTGAAGGGCCCGCCGTCGGGTTGCGCGCCGTGGTGACCTCCGACCGCTCCGGTCTGCTCGGGCAGATCTCCACGGTGTTCGACGACAAGCTCGTGCTCCGCCTCGCCGACCCGACCGACTACGGGCTCGCCGGGCTGCCCTCCAAGAACCTGCCCTCGTCGATGCCGCCCGGCCGCGTGCTCGCCCCGGCGGAGCACGGCCTGGTCGAGAGCCAGATCGCCCTCCTCTGCCCGGATCCGGCGGGACCCGCGCAGGTGGCCGCGCTACAGGCGCTGGCGCGAAAGGCCGCCGAACGCTGGGGCCCGAACCCGAATCCGCCGCTGCGCGTCGACGCCCTGCCGATGCGGATCACCGCGTCGCAGGTGCGGGACCTCGACCCGGCGTTCACGCCGCCGTCGCCACTGTGGGTGATGCTCGGCGCGGGCGGGGACGCACTCGCCCCGCTCGGCATCGATCTGCTCGCCCAAGGCCCCGCGGCGATCGTCGCCGGCCCCGCACGTTCCGGCCGCTCGTCCGCGCTCGTCACCGCCGCCCGGTCGCTGCTGTCCCGGGACGTCCCGGTACTCATCGTGACCCCGCGGCGCAGCCCGCTGCGCGACCTCGCAGGCACCCCGGGCGTGCTCGCCGTCCTCGACGGGGGCGGCAAACCCCTGGACGGCTCGCCTGAGGAGCCGCTCGCCGCCCTGGTGGCGGGCCGTACCCGCTACGTCGTCCTCGTCGACGACTCCGAGCTCGTCTCCCCCGACACGCCCACCGGCATGGCCCTGGAGGAGATCCTCCGCACCGGCCGGGACGAGGAACACGGCCTGCTCATCGCAGGCACCACGGGCGACCTCGCCACCGCCTACCGCGGCTTCGTCGCCGAGGCCCGAAAGTCCCGGACCGGACTGCTGCTCTCGGTGCAGAGCCCTGCCGACGGCGACCTGTTCACCGTCCGCCTCCCTCGCGGCGCCGTAGGCGGCCCCATCGGCCGCGGCCTGCTCATCATCTCCGGCACCGCCACCCCCATCCAGGCCGCCGTTCCCGACTGACCGCCACGACCGCGACGGACCATGCGCCATCCACCACGCCTCATCCCCGATACGCAGGTCTCCGTCCGGGCTGCGCCAGGGCCCGGCCGACCGCCACCTGCCCACCGGCCACACCCCCGGCGGCACTCTGGGTGTCCCCACCGGCTCCGCCGACTCATCACCCCGGCACCCCACCGATCGACGTGTCCGAGCGACCGTGTCCATGGCTGCTCAGCGCGCCCCACCACCGCCCACCGCGAGCTCAACCCCGACTGCGGTGGGCACCGCCCTCGACACATCCGGCAGGAAGTTCCCGTTCGGCTCCTTAGGCGGTCCAGCCGCACCCCATCGGTGGGCGAGTCAGGGCCCCTCTCCCGGCGAACCGTTCCGGCGGAATGGTGGGGCTTACTCGCCATTTCACGGCCTGCTCATCGACCCCGGCACCGCCGCACACACAGACCAGCGTGCCGATCTCACCCACCCGCTCAAGCACCACGTGCGGCGTCGCGCCCACCCACCGCGATCTCAAGGCCCGAAGCATCGGGACACCGTGGCCACCCGCTGCGTCGCGCATACGTGACCGGTTCAGGCCGTTCGGCGTGCGCGGCACGTACTCGAGCCACACCGAATGACGCCTTCGGTGCCAGGCACGTCCGACGATGATGGGGTCTACGTCCGGCTTCCTCGCGGTCTCATGGAGCGGTCTCGCCTGCCGCAGCCTGCTCGTCCGAGTCCGGCACCGCCCCTGACCGTGGACCAGTTCGATTGATCTCGGAAAGCGCGGGTGACCTCACCACCGCCCACCGTGACGCACCGCCCGAACCCTCGGATCTCTGCACTGGTGTGCGGCTACCGGTACCTGACCCCCGCCGACGCGACCTGTTCGCTTCCGGCTCTCCGGCGATGCCGGAACGGCCAACGGCGGACGGCCTGCCGTCTCGTTCGGCGCACCGCCACCGCCATCCTCGCCGGGACATCCCGGCTGATCTTGATGGGGATTGCCTGCCCATCGTCGGCGAACGGTCGAGGCGGCACCCTCGGATGGAACCAGTGCCCCGGACGACGGCGGGAATGCGGTCGCCGTCCGCGCAGTCCCCGGCCGATCGGTGGGGCCGTCGCGGGAGCGTGCGGCGATCGACATGGGCCGGTCCGGTGCTCGCAGGGGTCGCCATCCGTACCGGGGACGACGAGGCCGAGAAGAATGCGGCGCCGACCTGGGGGAGGTCGGCGCCGGTGGTGCACGGAGGTAGGTCAGCGGGTGGCGGACTCGATGTTGCCGCGGTAGGTGTTGATGACTCGGGAGGCCTCGGTGAGCTCCTCGGCCATGCGCTGGAAGGCGGCGCGGTAGCTTTCCCAGGCGTCCTTGAAGCGCATCGCGCCCGGACCGGTCCACGCGGTGCCGACCTTGGCCGCCTCGCGGTCGAGGTTGGTCATGGTGGCGCGCACCTGGTCGGCCTGCTGGGTGAACTGCGCGGCCATGGCCTGCATCTCCGCCGGGTCGCCGCCGAGCAAGCTGTGGCTCATGCCGTCTCCTTCTCTTGACATGTCAAGTGGCCTTTACCGTAAGCGTCAGGAGCCGGCGATGAGCAGCGGTATATCCAGCGGATATGGCGGATGGAACGTTCCCGTACCGGTCGTCGTCCAAAGAGCAGGGCGGGCCCGCGATCCGCCGACGGCGCATTCCACGGCAACGCGGACAGCGGTGGCCGGCCGTCACGCCCGCGAGGGTGGCCCACACGGCGACGTCACCATGACGACCATCCCGCCGGCCCGCGGACGAGACGGCCGGAACGGGAAACGGGCCCCGCCGTACGGGTGGCGGGATCAGCGTTCGCGTTCGCGGTACCAGCGCGGGCGCAGGGACGGCGGCGTCCAGAAGAGCGAGATCCCCCCGATGAGGTGCAGGGCCATGCCCATGGCGGCGAGCAGACGGCCGAGACCGTCGGCCCCGGCGTCCTGGACGAGCGAGCCCAGCAGCAGGAACTCGCCACCTGCACCGATCCAGAGCAACGCCAGCGGCGCGTACAGCACGTAGGGCGTATTGACCCAGTCGGTCCACCTGCCGGAGTAGGCCAGCCAGCCGGGCAGCACGAAGACGACGGCCACCGCCACCATCGCCGCGAGAGTTCCAAGCGTGCTCATCGGACCGGCTCCCTTCACCCGGGCGTCACTTCGCGACCGATCGCGCTGCCGGCCAAGCGGCGGCGAGACGGGCTACCGGCTAGAGTGGCACGTTCGCGTTGTCGGCGCGGCGCGCCAGACGATTCGCCTCTTCCTCGAGGCGGTCCGCTTCCTGGCGGATCCGCTCGGCCACGTCGCCGCACCGGGTCTTCCAGGTCCTGATCTCGCCCCGCACCCGGTCGGTGAGCGGGCCGGACCAGTCCATCTTCGCCGCCTCGTTGTCCACCCTGTCGGGAAGCTCCTGAACGTGGTCGGCGAAGACCCGGAGCTTCGACGCCCGGTCCCTGAGCTCCTGAACTGCGGGATCCGCCATGATCGCCCCATTTCCTCCGTCAAATCACCGATCTTGTCAACTTGTCAGATATACAGTGTGGGGCCATGGGTGGAGACGGTCTTCGTACTTTGAATCCTGACGAGCTCGAACGGCTGGCCGACCGCATGGACGACCTGGACACGGCCAGCGGGGACGCCTTCACACGGGCCTCCACCCTCCAGGTGTCCGGTCTGATGTCCCCGCTCCGGGAGATGCCGACCTGGGCCCGCAACACCGGCCAGAACCTGCGCCGCCGCGCCGCCATCGCCCGGCTCCAGACCGGGGATCCGTTCGCCGGTCTCGCCTGGGCCGGGTTCTCCGGACTGGAGATCTCCGCCAACGGCGACCGGCTCGACCCCCTGCTGCTCATCTGGCTCAACACGGTGGTGGACTGGGCGGCGCGGTACGGCAAGAGCGAGTACGCCCGCAGGCCCGGTGAGTCGCTCGACGACTACATCAAGCGGCTGGAGGCGGCGGCGGCCTCGAAGCTCATCCCGCAGCTGAAGCCGCACGAGGCCACGGTCCAGCAGGTCCTCAAGGTCATCGGGGACATCCGCGGGGTGGCCGTCACCGCGCCCGTCGTGTTGACCCAGAGCATCTCGCTCGGGCGGGTGCTGATGAACAACAAGGTCTGGCAGCCGCTGATCAGCAAGCTCACCGGCGGGCGCTGGACGATCCAGACCCGCTCGGCCACGGCCCCCGGCAGCACGCTCGGCATGGTGGTACGCGGCCTGTTCGAGCGCAGCTCCTTCTACCGGAACTACGTCTCGCGCTGGGCGCCCTACTACCTGCACATGGACGGGATCAACCGGGTGGTCGACTACGGCCGGGCGGGCCTGGGCCTGCGCGTCAACCAGTTCCTCGACCTGACCTTCGGCAACAGCAAGCTCGCCCAGGCCCTCGGCGGCCTCACCCACTCGGGCCAGCCCGTCACGACCGCGGGCCAGGCGAACCTGCTCAAGGTCTGGTCGGCCACCGCCGATCCGGAGAAGCTCAAGACGGCCGCCGAGATCCTCAACAAGACGCCGGAGGAGGTGAGCCGGCTCGGCACGGTCGCCAGGACCGCGGGCGTGCTGCGGGTGGGGGGCATCGTCACCAGCGGCGCGTCCACGGTGTACAGCGCGGCGAACGTGATCTCCCAGGGCAATCCGGTCGAGGCGTTCAAGCGCAAGGGCGCCGGGTACGTGGCGGACGTCGCCGAGCTCGGGTTCAACGCCTCGCTCACCGCGGCCATGGTCGCCCCGAACCCGGTGACGATCGGCGCCGCCGTGGTGACCGGAAGCATCTATGTCGGCGCCAAGGTCGTCGAGAACTGGGACGATATCAAGGCCGGGGCGAAGAAGGCCGCCGACGCCGTCGGCAAGGGCCTGCAGAAGGCGGGCGACGCGATCGGCGGCGGCCTGAAGAAGGCCGGCGACGCCCTCAAGAGCCTCAACCCGTTCGGCTAGGACCTTCGGTAGGAGTGATCAGGAGACGACATGCCGTCCTTCGACAGCGCACGTGAGCGGTTCCGGCTGGGAGCCGACCATCTGAAGGTCCTCGGCCACCTGTACGACGGCGAGGCGATCCCCGAGGATCTCGTGCCGGCGCGTGACGCCATGCGGGAGGCGGGCCTGCTGAGCGAGGAGGACGCGGTCCTGCCCGAGCTCGCCACCCTCACCCGGACGCTCGCCGACACCGTCATGCTCGTGCAGATCGAGGTGACCGGCGGCCAGGGAACGACGCTGCACGGCGCCCTGGTCGGCCAGGACGCCTGCTACACCTACGAGACCTGGCCGGGCGAGGAGGAGTCGGAGTACGTCCCGACCGACCTCGGCACCCTCGTGTGGTCGCTCGCCCGCGCGGTCGGCCTGCGGAACCGGGACGGCAAGCCGCCGCAGGCCCCGATCGTCACCACGACCGTCGGCGTGCTCGACGCGGGCTTCGCCGCCCTCGCCCAGATGAACGCCGAGTCCGTGGAGGAGGCCGCCGAGCGGCTGCGCGCCGCGCTCAGCGAGGCCGGCGCCCCCGGCGACCCCGAGCTGACCGTCCTCACCCACCTGATCCTCCAGCTCAACTCGAACTGGCGGATGACCGTGGCCTTCCAGAACCGGTCCGGTCAGAACACCGAGATCCGCGGCATCGCCGTACTCGACTGCGGGCCGCTCGGGTACTGGCTGCGGGAGCGCCCGGCCGAGCCGATCATGCCGGGCGGGGTCGACCCCTCCGCCGAGCTGCGGCTGGTCTACGTCGAGCCGAAGGATCTGTGGGATCTGATCACCAACCTGATCCCGGACCGGGACGAGCTGCGCATCGTGGCATGAGCGTCGAGTTCACGCTCACCGGCCGTAAGCTGCGGGGCCGCGAGAAGCACGAGTTCTTCCTCGTGCTCACCGGTACGGCAGGGCCGTACGGCGAGGCGACGGTCAGCGTGGGCGCCCTCTCCCGGCGGGCCGAGCTGTCCTGCCCGGCCCTGCCCGGGGCGTGGGTCGACCATCCCGGCGGCGATCCGCACGGGCTGATCCCCGTCGACGAGCGCACCCGGCTGGTCGTGGACGGCCGGCAGGCCGTACTCACCCAGAACCGGCGTGCCCTCAGCCGGGAGGGGCGTGCGCTGCGCATCGCCCTCGGCGAGCGCCGCTACGCCTACCTCGCCACCGGCACCGGCAAGGAGGAGCTCCGCGACGAGACGCGAGGTGCTCTCGTGCGGGTCCGCATCCCGCCGCGCGTCGAGCGCGTGTTCACCGTCCTCCCCGCGGCCGACCCCGTCGACGTCGCCCTCGCCCTCATCCTCCAGGGCGCCGACCTGCGCGCGCTCACCCTCACCCGCGCCGCGCTCACCGGCGCCCTCTCCTTCCTCGACACGGGCAGAGGAGAGGGCTGACGCAAGGCCGTCCCCGGCCGCGGTGTCGGCCACCGGACAGCGGCGGCGTGTCGGTGCCCGGCCCGCTCAGGCGGTCCTCATCCGGTCGCATGCTCCGCCACGCCGGTTCGTACGGCGGTCGCCACCACTGCGGTGTAGCGCATGGTGAACCCGCCCCCGAACGCGTCGATGGCGGCGCCGATGGCCGCGAGGAGGTTCCGCAGCGTGTCGGCGGGGAGCCGGGAGTGCACGGAATGGGTGGGCACCAGGTCGAGCCACTCGTCCCGGGTGTAGTGCCGCTCCCAGCCGAACCGCCACTCCTCGGGCTCGCCGAACCCGCCCGCCCGGCGCAGGCCGTCGGCCGTCGTGTGGAAGAACGGCGTGTGCCCGCCGGAGACGGGCATCCACCGGCGAGGAGGCGGCGTGCCGGGCGCCACCCGCGCGTACACCTCGGCGAAGGCCTCGGCGATCTCCGCGGGCGGCTGCGCGACGTTCCAGAACACCGCGAGGCGGCCACCGGGCCGCAGCACCCGCGCCGCCTTGGCCGCACCCGCGACCGGCTCCACCCAGTGCCAGGCCTGCGCGGAGATCAGCGCGTCGAACCGCCGCCCCGCAGGGTCCCACTCCTCGAAGCTCGCCACCTCGACCTCGATGCCGTGCCGCCGGGCGACCTCGGCCATGCGGGCGTCGACGTCCACGCCGAGCACCCGGCAGCCCGCATCCCGGAACTGACGGGCCGCGATGCCGGTCCCGCAGCCGACGTCGAGGACCTCGGGCCCGGGGCTGCCCGCCACGATCGCCTCGACCATGGCCTCCGGATAGCGCGGCCGGGACCGGTCGTAGCGCTCGGCGTCCGCGCCGAACGACTCGGCGGCGTGCCGGTAGAGGTGCGGCCGTTCACCAAGAGGATGAATCCAGTGCGGGGGTACGGTCGGCACAAACCCACGGTAACCGGGCCCGTACCGATACAACAGGCACCGCGCCGGTCCCGCACCGCCCTTTCCCCCCGCCCGACCGTTCGCATGGGTCACATGGCAGCGCATGCATCGCCGGGCCCGCCTGCTCCACCGATCCGCCGTCCTGGCGGGCCGCCATCCCCATTGGTTCGTAGCGGGCCTGCCAATGAAGACCGCCGTTCAGATCGCCCGAGCAGCCCGGGATCGAGGAGCACGACGAGAGAAATCGCCGTAAGCCCTTCATTCGGATACGACTGAGGACGCACCTCGGTTCAACGGATTCCAGATAATGACGCAACGCCCGCCCCAAACAGCGAATTATGGCCGAGTCATTATTCCGGACGACTTTCTCAACAGGCACGGCGGTCACTGCCACCACCCCCGTCAGCGCCCGAGCCAGCCATGAAGAACCCGCAGGTCATCGACCTCTTCACGGCACCCGCCCCGGCGCGGCCAGCGGTTTTCTCACCTATCCGTGACGATTATCGACCTGACCTCCCGCCACCTTGATCCGCATGATCAGGACGCGACATACGCCGTTCCAACTTTCTCGCCAAAAACACCCATTCTCCCGACAGATCACATATAAAGTTTGGCCATGGGCGGAGGTGGCTTTCGCGGTTTCCATCCTGACCAGCTCGAACGGCTCGCCGACCTGATGGATGATCTCTTCATCTCCGCCGACGAGGCATTCGTCCGCGCCTCGAGGCTCGAGGTCTCCTCACTCCTCGTCCCCATCCGGGAAATGCCCCGCTGGGCCACGGACACCGGGCGCGACCTACGCCGCCGCGCCGCGATCGGCCGACTCCAGACCGGCGACCCCTTCGCCGGCCTCGCCTGGGCAGGATTCACCCCGTTAGAGATCGCCGCTAAGGGCGACAAGCTCGACCCCGCGTCCCTCGTCTACGTCAATTCCGTCGCCGAGTGGGCCATCCAGACCGGCAAACCGACTACACCCGCAAACCCGGCGAATCCCTCGACGACTACTTCAAACGATTACAGGCCGCACTTCTGGCCAAGGCCATCCCCGCCCTGGGCCCCATCAGGCCACCGTCGCCAACATCCTCGAGATCGTGGGCGACATCCGCCAGATCGGCGTGACCGTCCGGGTGGTCGCCACTCAGAGTTTCAGCCTTGGCCACGTCCTGTTCGCCAACAAAGTCTGGCGGCCGCTGCTCGCACAACTCACTCAAGGCACTCCGTTACAAGGGATGGTACGGACGGTCGCACCGGTACGTTCGCTGACGGCTCCCGGGACCTACCTCAGCTCTCTGATGCGCAATCTGTTCATGCGCAGCAGGCTCTATCGCGACTATGTGGCCCGTCTCCCCAATCACGGAGAAATGGATCTCGCCGGAAAGGCCGTAAAGGCGGGTCGGGCGATTGCGGGAATGCGCGTCAATCAGTTCCTCGATATTGCTTTCGGCAATGACCGTCTCGCCGCCCTGCTAGGCGGAAAAACGCATTCCGGCGTAGATGTGGCGACCTCCGGTCAGGCAAACCTGCTCAAGGTCTGGCGCGCAACCGCGGATCCAAAGAAGCTGGAGGCCGCGGCCGACATCCTGAAGGTCAAACCGACCGAGCTCAGCAGGATAGGTGCGGTGGCCCGGACCGCGGGCGGGCTGAGGGTGCTCGGCATCGCCGGTAGTGCAGCATACGCCGCCTATGGCGCTGCAAACCTTATTTCTCAAGGCGATCCTCGAGAGGCGTTCAAGCGCCGAGGCGCGGGTTATATCGCGGACATCGCGGAGTTCGGATTCAACGCATCGCTGACCGCGGCGATGATCGCCCCCACGCCACTCACCATAGGAGCGACGGTTGTCACGGGCGCACTGTACGTCGGCGCCAAGGCGGTGGAACATTGGGATGACATAAAGGCTGGAGCACAAAAGGCGGCCAACGCGCTCAGTACCGGCCTGAAGAAAGCCGGTGACTTTATTAAGAACATTAACCCGTTCGGGTAGACGCACAATGAGGAGCAATAGGCAATCGATGAGATCGGACTCGACCTCCCTAAGGTCGTCCTCGCCGCTCTGTTTCATCCGATCCCCGGTGGTGGTAGTAGTGAGTGTGATCCCTGATCCCCTACCACATCAAAGTTGCGCTGGTGCTTCGACGGCAAGGATCAACGAAGATCATATCCGTCGAGCGGCTTGAGAGAATGACCGGCACGTAGATACATTCTACACAGGAGCACTTTTCATTCGTTCGGTGGGCATCATGGGTTTCGAATTCGACCTCAGTCGAAAGCGACTGCCTCGGCGTCAAAGACGCGGGGTCTACGACGCGTACACCGGAATCGCCGGTCCTTACGGAGAGGTGACCATCATCATAACGATGGGACCTCAGAAAGCCGAGTTGTCCTCGACCACCTTGCCATCCGCATCGATCCTGCATCCCGAAGATCGTCGACAAAGTCCGGTCACACTCGATGACAAGACCTACTTCGTGGTAGGCGATCAGGAAGCGAAAATCGTCCAAAACCGCCGCGCCCTCCGTAAGGAGGACAGGGCACTACACATCTATCTCGGCGACCGCCACTACGAATACTTAGTCCCCAAGTTCAACGTGGAGGAACTCCGCGACACCGAACGCGGCACACTCCTCCGAATGACGAGTCCACCCAAGGTGATCTCACGGGTCACCGTATTTCCCAGTGCCGATCCCACCGACATCGCACTCGGACTGATCCTACATGGCGCCGATACAAGCGGACTGACCCTCGCACGAACGGTGACCTCAAACATCTGGTATCTGTTCAATAACGGGGAAGGCCAGCTCTGATGCTCTCGCTGGGAGTTACCTCCCGATGCCACATCGGCCGTCTATCGACCTGTGTATGGATGCCATTTCCTGAACCTCATGGAGCAGGCATGACAAGCCCGAGCGAAGGAGTCAGGCCACACGAAACGACATCCGCTGTTTGATGGTCAACGACGAGCGCCGAGGGAATGAACGGACAGCGCAGAGGGAGTAGGCGCAACCACGACCTCCATGAGCTTCTATTTCGATCTGGATATAAAGTCGCCATCTCGACGTCGGATGCGTGACATCCACAACGTGTTCACAGGAGTGGCCGGCCCGTACGGCGAGGTGACCATCACCGTCACCCGGGTGCCCAGAAAGGCCGAGTTGTCCTCCACGACTTTGCCATCTGCCTGGATCCTTCATCCTCTCGGAATCCGAGAAGGGCTGGTAACCATCGACGAAACGACACGCCTTGTGGTGGGTGACCACGAGGCCGAACTCGTCCAGAATCGTCGCGCCCTCCGCAAAGAGGATCGAGGGCTGCACATCCACACCGGCGACCGCAACTACCAGTACCTCGCCGTCAAGCCTCGGAAGGAGGAACTAAGCGACACCTTACGTGGCCCCGTATGTCGGATCGAGCGTACGCCAAAGGTATTGATGCGAGTGACAGTCCTTCCCAATGCTGATCCGACCGACATCGCTCTCGCGCTGATCCTACAAGGTGCTGATAGGCATAACCTGACCCTCGCTCGGGCGGTCGCGTCCAATATCTGGTACTTCTTCAACAACGGCACGGCGCCGACCTGACAAACACTCTGAGACGTGTCCTTGTGAGGACTTCATCGCCGCGGAATGATTCAGATGCATTTCGAGTTCGATCTCGGCCGAAAACGGCTGCCTCGCCGTCAAAGACGAGGTGTCTACGACGCGTACACCGGAGTCGCCGGCCCATATGGTGAGGTGACCATCACCGTCACGAAGGTTCCTCAAAAGGCCGAGTTATCCTCGGCCACCCTGCCATCCGCATGGATTCTTCATCCCGAAGGGCTGCGGGAAGGACGGGTCTATATCGATGACACGACACGCCTTGCGGTGGGCGACCAGGAAGCCAAGCTCACCCAGAACCGCCACGCCCTCCGTAAGGAAGACCGGCACTGCACATTCACCTCGGCGACCGCCACCACGAGTATCAGGCCGTCAAAACCGGCGTGGAGGAACTTCGTGACGCCGAACGCGGTCCCCTACTCCGAGTCCGATTTCCGCCCAAGGTGGTAGCGCGGGTCACGGTACTCCCCCAGGCCGACCCGATCGACATCGCCCTGGGCCTGATCCTGCAGGGCGCTGATAGAAGCATCCTCACCCTCACAGGAACGGTCCTCTCGAACATCTGGCACTTTTTCAACACCGGCAAAGCGGACATTTGATCGTGGGGTCAGGATCTGCAACCCCGGCGGCCCGCTGCCCGGCGACCCATTGGGGTGCGACCTTCGACCCAGGCTCGGCAGGACGACAGCCGAGAGGTCGGAGAGGCAGGTCATCGACGACGAAGGTTTGGTCTGCCCGCTCTCCCGCCAGGCCCGCGTGAGAGAAACAGGACCGTTGGTCGGCAGTGCGGTCGAGAGCTCAGGGAAGCGTTGCCGGAGGTCGGTGAGCGGCGGGCTCCAGGGCGTTCTGCGGGCGGGTCGGACGACGTTGCAGGTGTGAGGCCGCGGGAGCGCATCCGATGGTCGACGGCCGAGGGAGGCCCCAGGCGCTCGGTCGTGGTGACGAGCGCGGCCGGACGGGGCCGGGTGATGAACTCCGGGCGGCGGGGCCGACGGGCGGTCTTCTCGGCGTTTCCTGAATCAGTGGCACGAAAACCCTAGGCTGGGTCTTACTCCACAGGAACCCCGCGAGAGGACAGGATGCGCATCTCTCTCACGGCTCTCACCCCCAACGGCGCGCACGACGTCGTGGTGACCGGCGACGACGGCACCACGGTCGGCGTGCTCGCGGAGGCGCTGGTGGAGCGGCTGACGGGGCACGCCCAGCACGTGCCCATGCCGCAGTACGGCCAGGGCCCCGTGCCGGTGGTGCCGCAGCAGCGGCCGGGTGCGGCCGGGTACCCGCAGCGGCCCCCGGTGGAGCTGTGGGTGAACGGGCGGCGGCTCGATCCGGCGGCGCCGGTGACGCGGGTGCTGCGCGACGGCGACGTGGTCGCGTTCGACCCGGCGGGCGCCGCGGCCACCTGGCGGCACGAGCCGACCGGCGTCGTCGAGGTGCGGATCTCCAGCGGGCCGGGCGCCGGCACCGTGCACCGGCTCGGGTTCGGGCCCGCCACCCTCGGCAGCGACCGCGGCTGCACCATGCCGGTCGCCGACCCGCACATGGCCCCGCACGTGGCCACCGTGTACGTCACCGCCCAGAACGTGACGATCGAACCGGTGCCGGGCGTGGCGGTCACCCTCGACGGCGAGCCGATCACCGAACCCGTGCACTGGCCGATCGGCGGTGTGCTGATCAGCGGCTCGTCGGTGTTCACGCTGCGGCCGCCGGAGGCGCCCGACGCCCACCTGACCCCGATGCCGGACGGCGGGCTCGCCTACAACCGGCCGCCCCGGCTGTCCGGGCCGAGCCGTACCAAGACCATCGAGGTCCCGGCCGAGCCGCGCCGCCCGGAGAACTACCGGCTGCAGCTGCTCTCCTCGATGGTCTTCGCGGTCGGCGGCGTGGTGATGGCGGTGGTGCTCAAGCAGCCGTGGTTCCTGCTGATGACGCTGCTCACCCCGCTGTCGATGATCGCCCAGTGGTGGAGCGACCGCCGGTACGGCCGCAAGCGGTACCGGCAGGCGCTGAAGGAGTACCGGCAGCGCCAGGCCGCGTTCGCCGAGGAGGTCGAGCGGCTGCGGCAGGCCGACCAGGCCGAGCGCCGCTCCGAGTGCCCGGACCCGGCCGAGGTGCTGCTCACCGCGATCGGGCCGCGGCGGCGGCTGTGGGAGCGCCGCATCCACGACGCCGACACCCTCCACCTGCGGCTGGGCCTCGCCGACCTGCACTCCCGCATCGAGTTCACCGCCGAGCGCGGCACGTACTCCTCCGACCCCAAGGAGCTGCCCCCGGTCCCGGTCTCGCACGCGGTGCCGGTCACCGTGCCGCTCCCCCAGGTCGGCGTGCTCGGCATCACCGGGATGCGGCAGGTCTCCCGCGCGCTCGCCCGCTGGCTCGTCGCCCAGGCCGCCGCGCTGCACAGCCCGCGCGACCTGGAGATCGTCGTGCTCAGCGCGGACGCCGAGGCCGCGCAGAGCTGGAACTGGGTGCGCTGGCTGCCGCACTGCGCGCCGCACGAGGGCGAGGACTGCGTGGCGCTCGTCGGCACCGACCCGGACAGCACGGCGCGCCGCATCAGCGAGCTGCTCAACAAGATCAACGAGCGGCGCGCGGCGCAGTCCCGGAGCCTCGGCCCCTTCGGCGGCCTCGACGGCGGCGGCCAGGGCGCCGCCAACCCGTTCGCGCAGGGGTACGCCACGCAGCGGCCGTACAACGTGCTCGTGGTGCTCGACGGCGCCCGGGTGCTGCGCGGCATGCCGGGCATGCCGCAGGTGCTGCAGTTCGGCCCCACCGTGGGCGTGTACGCGATCTGCGTCGACGACGACCAACGGCTGCTGCCCGAGGAGTGCACCACGGTCGCGGCCTGCATGTTCGAGAAGCCCGGATTCGTCCGGCTGTACGGCGGGCGCGTGGTCGACGAGCTGCCGCCGGACACCGAGGTCGTCGCCGACCAGGTGAGCGTGCCGTGGTGCGACCGGACGGCCCGCGCGATGGGGCCGCTGCGCGACGTGAGCCGCGACGACGCCGACTCGGTGATCCCCAACTCGGCCCGGCTGCTCGACCTGCTCGGCATGCCGGACCCGCGGCCGGAGCAGATCCACGCCTACTGGCGGCGGGGCCGTACCACCCGGGTGCCGATCGGCGTCGGCGCGGAGGGCATGTTCACCATCGACCTGCGGCTCGACGGGCCGCACGGGCTCGTCGCCGGTACCACCGGCGCGGGTAAGTCGGAGCTGCTGCAGTCGCTCATCGCCTCGCTCGCGGTGGCGAACCGGCCCGACGAGATGACGTTCGTGCTCATCGACTACAAGGGCGGCAGCGCGTTCAAGGACTGCGCCAAGCTGCCGCACACCGTGGGCATGGTGAGCGACCTCGACGGGCACCTCACCGAGCGGGCGCTGGAGTCCCTCGCCGCGGAGCTGAAGCGGCGCGAGCACATGCTGCTGCGCGCGAACGCCAAGGACATCGAGGACTACAACGACCTGCGGGACGCGGGCGAGCCGCTGGAGCCGATGCCCCGGCTCGTGCTCGTGATCGACGAGTTCGCGGCGATGGTGCAGGAGCTGCCCGACTTCATGGTGGGCCTCGTCGACATCGCCCGGCGGGGCCGCTCGCTCGGCGTGCACCTCATCCTCGCCACCCAGCGCCCGGCCGGCGTGGTCACCCCGGAGATCGCGGCGAACACGAACCTGCGGATCTCGCTGCGGGTGACGAGCGCCCAGGAGTCGACCGACGTGATCAACGCGCCGAACGCGGTGTCGATCTCGAAGGACACCCCGGGCCGCTGTTACGTGCGCTCGGGCGCCTCCTCGCTGCACCTGGTGCAGTCGGCCCGGATCGGCGGCCGGCGGCCCGGCGCCGCGTCGGCGCGGCCGGACCCGGTGCACGTGGTCCCGGTGGGGTGGCAGCACCTGGGCATGCCGCTGCCCGCGCCGCCGGAGGACGACGAGGACGACTCGACGATGGTGACCGACCTCGCCGTGCTCGTCGACGCGATCTCCGCCGCGGCCCGGCAGCTCGGCATCGACCGGCAGCGCAGCCCGTGGCTGCCGCCGCTGCCGGACCAGGTCACGCTGCGCGAGCTGCCGATGGAGCACCCGACCCGGCTGCCGTTCGGCCTCGCCGACATCCCCGCCGAGCAGCGGCGCGCCGTCGAGTGCTTCGACCTGTCCGGCGGGCACCTGCTGGTGTGCGGGGCGAGCCGCAGCGGCCGGTCCACCGTGCTGCGCGCGATCGCGGGCTCGGTGGGCGTTCACACCTCCCCGCGCGACGTGCACCTGTACGCGGTGGACTGCGGCAACAACGCGCTGCTGCCGCTGGTGCGCATGCCGCACACCGGCGCGGTGGTCGGCCGGGACTCGCCCGACCGGCTCAGCCGGCTCACCGACCGGCTGCTGGAGGAGATCTCCCGCCGCCAGCAGATCCTCGCCGCGCAGGGCTTCGCCGACGTCACCGAGCAGCGCGCCGCGGTGCCGCCCGAGCAGCGCATGCCGTACCTGCTGGTGCTGTTCGACCGGTGGGAGGGCTTCGTCGCGGCGTTCGAGAACTACGACAACGGGCGGCTCGTCGACCAGTGGCTGCAGATCCTGCAGGAGGGCTCGGGCGCCGGGGTGAAGGTGGTGATGACCGGCGACCGGTCCACCCTCGTCGGCCGCGTCTCCACGCAGTTCGACGACCGGCTCGTGCTCAAGCTCACCGACGCCATGGACTACACGTACGTCGGCATGAAGACCAAGGACGTGCCGGAGCACTTCCCGCCCGGCCGGGGCTTCCGGGCCACCACCGGGCTGCGCGAGGTGCAGGTCGCCCTGCTGACCGACGACCCGGCGGGTACCGCGCAGGTCGCGGCGCTGCACGAGATCGCCCGGATGGCACGGGAGCGGGTGGGCGATATTCCGCGCCCGCTGCGGCCGTTCCGGGTCGACGCGCTGCCGCCGGTGATCGACCTGGCCGAGGCGCTCAGGCTGGACGACGAGCCGGTCCCGGCCGACGCGGTGGTGTTCGGCGTGGGCGGCGACGCGCTCGGCCTGCGTTACTTCCGCGCCGAGGAGCACGGCCCCGGCATCGTGGTCGCCGGGCCGCCGAAGAGCGGGCGCAGCACCGCGCTGTGCACGATGGCGACCTGGCTGCTCGGCCGCGGGTACGAGGTCGCGCTGATCACGCCGCGGCGCAGCCCGCTGCGCGACCTCGCCGGGCGGCCGGGGGTGCTCGGCTCGTTCACCGCCGACGACCCCGTGGACGCGGTGCGGAAGGCGGTGGCGGGCGCGGGACGGCACGTCCTGCTCATCGACGACCTCGAGCTGCTCGGCAACGACAGCGAGCTCGCCGAGTGGGTCACCGAGTACGTCGGCGAGCTGCGGGACACCGGCAACCTGGTGATCGGGGCGGGCAGCGTGGACGACCTCGACAGCATGTACCGGGGGCCGGTGGTGGCGATGAAGAAGTCCCGCAACGGGCTGCTGCTGCGGCCCACCTCGACCGGCCAGGGCGACCTGCTCGGGGTACGGCTGCCGCGCAGCGTGGCGAGCGGCGCCGGGCCGGTGGGCCGCGGGCTGTTCGTGGTCGGCGGCCAGTGGGAGCAGATCCAGGTCGCCCGGGTGTGACCGGCCGTGGTGTGGCCGGAACGCCCCCGCAATAGCGGCTGAAAAGCCATATAAATATGGAAAGAGCCGGGGTGACCCGGCTCTTTCGATATCCACCCGCCACCGGCACGGATGACATCCGCGCCGGTGCGCGGTCGGCGACGTATGTCAGGCGCCGGTCGCGGCGGCGATCGCCTCGCGGTTCTTGCGGATGCCCTCCTGGGCCTCGATCAGCGTCTGCTGGACGTTGTCGAAGGTCTTCTTGTAGCTCTCCCAGGCCTGCAGGAACTTCTCGGCGTTCGGGCCGGACCAGGACGCCGGGATCTTGCGCGCCTCGGCGTCGAGCGCCCGCTGCACGTTCATGATGGCCTCGGCCTGGACCTTGAAGGTCTGCGCCATCTGGTCCATGTCCGCGAGAACGCCACCGACCTTGGTCATATAGTCCCCTTTCAGTCCCACCTTTCACAGGGATGGTCGGTCTACACAATAGGCCCCAAGGTCCCACAAGATGCACGCTTCCACAAATCCCGGTCAGGTTTGCTGGCCGATTTCCGTGATGACCGGTGCCGTGACCTGCACGGTCACGGGGGCAGGTGACCGACGAGGGTGGCCGCACGGCTCCGGCGAAACCCGCGGGCGGCGCGGCCGACTCGCGGTGGGGTGGCTCCGCGTCAGAACGCGGGGACGCTTACACTCCTGTGCCAGGTCCTACAGGGTGCGGACCGAGAAAGGCGGACGACACACGTGCAGAAGGTCCTGATCGCCAACCGGGGTGAGATCGCCGTCCGGATCGCCCGCGCGTGCCGGGACGCCGGCCTGGTCAGCGTGGCGGTGTACGCCGACCAGGACCTCGACGCGCTGCACGTCCGCATCGCCGACGAGGCGTACGCGCTCGGCGGCCAGTCCCCCGCCGAGACGTACCTCAACATCGGCAAGCTGCTCGACATCGCCCGTTCCGCGGGCGCCGACGCGGTGCACCCCGGCTACGGCTTCCTCGCCGAGAACGCCGACTTCGCGCAGGCCGTGATCGACGCCGGGCTGATCTGGATCGGCCCGCCGCCCGCCGCGATCAAGGCGCTCGGCGACAAGGTCGCCGCCCGGCACATCGCCCAGCGGGTGGGCGCGCCGCTCGTCGCCGGCACCCCCGACCCGGTCTCCGGCGTCGACGAGGTGATCGAGTTCGCCAAGAAGCACGGCCTGCCGATCGCGATCAAGGCCGCGTACGGCGGCGGCGGGCGCGGCCTCAAGGTCGCCCGCACCCTCGAGGAGATCCCGGACCTCTACGACAGCGCGGTACGCGAGGCGGTGACCGCGTTCGGCCGCGGCGAGTGCTTCGTCGAGCGCTACCTGGACCGCCCGCGGCACGTGGAGACCCAGTGCCTCGCCGACGCGCACGGCAACGTCGTCGTGGTCGGCACCCGGGACTGCTCGCTGCAGCGGCGGCACCAGAAGCTGGTGGAGGAGGCGCCCGCGCCGTTCCTCACCGCCGAGCAGGTCGAGCTGCTGCGCATTAGCTCCAAGGCGATCCTCAAGGAGGCCGGGTACGTCGGCGCGGGCACCTGCGAGTTCCTCGTCGGCCAGGACGGCACGATCTCCTTCCTCGAGGTCAACACCCGGCTGCAGGTCGAGCACCCGGTGACCGAGGAGGTGACCGGCATCGACCTGGTGCGCGAGCAGTTCCGCATCGCCGCCGGGGAGGAGATCGGCTACGACGACCCGGAGCCGCGCGGCCACTCCATCGAGTTCCGCATCAACGCCGAGGACCCGGGGCGCAACTTCCTGCCCGCGCCGGGCACGCTCGCCACCATGCGCGTGCCGTCCGGCCCGGGCGTGCGGCTCGACTCGGGCTACGAGGCGGGCATGACCGTGCCGCAGGCGTTCGACTCGCTCATCGCCAAGCTCATCGTCACCGGCCGCACCCGGGACGAGGCGCTGGCCCGGGCGCGCCGGGCGCTCGCCGAGTTCGAGATCGAGGGCATGCCGACGGTGCTGCCGTTCCACCGCGCCGTGGTCGACGACCCGGCGTTCACCGGCGAGCCGTTCGGCGTGCACACCCGGTGGATCGAGACCGAGTTCGCCGCGGACATCCCGCCGTACGCCGGGGAGATCGCCGAGGCGGAGCCCGCCGAGCGGGAGCGGATCACCGTCGAGGTGGGCGGCAAGCGGCTCGAGGTCGTGCTCCCGGCCGGGCTGACCGCGGGCGGGGGCGCGAAGTCCGGCGGGCGGAACCCGGGCCGTACGGCGAGGCGCTCCGCGCGGCGCGGCGGTCCCGCGCCGGCCGCCGGGGGTGACGCCCTCGTGTCGCCGATGCAGGGCACGATCGTCAAGGTGGTCGTCGCCGACGGCGACACCGTGGCCGCGGGCGACACCGTCGTCGTGCTCGAGGCGATGAAGATGGAGCAGCCGATCACCGCGCACAAGGCGGGCACGATCACCGGCCTGTCCGCGGCGGTGGGCCAGACGGTGAGCGCGGGCGCCACGCTCTGTGAGATCAAGGACGCGTGAGGTCTTCGGCCACGGCCGGACCGGCTACGGTGGAAGGGATCCGTGTCGGGAACCCTGACCACTCCCCGTTCGTCCTCATGGGCGAAGGAGGCATCGAGCCGTGACCACTGACCTGCTACGCCGCGCGGGATCCGCACTCCTCGCGCTGCTCACCGGTGTGCTGGTGCTGGTCGCGTTCGCGTCCCCCGCGAGCGCGCGCGCAGCCGCCGCGCCGGACACCAACGAGATCGTTTCCTACTGGAAGGACAAGAAGGACCGGCTCTTCGTCGAGTCCGGTTCCCCGTTGACCTCCGACCAGCAGTCGGAGATCCGCGACGCGCTCAGCGAGTCGAAGACGAGGATCTACGTCGCCGCGCTGGCCGACTCCTCCATCGCCGACGAGGCCGCCGCGGGCAATCTGATCAACTCGCTGGGCCAGGCCCTGGAGCGGGAGGGGCGCGGTAAGTTCACCGTGGTCGTCCTCGACGGCACCCGGATCTACTCGCGCTCGAACCTGATCGGCCGGAACGCGGCCACGCTCGCCGACCTGGCCGCATCCGCGGCGAACGGCGACATCGCCGCGGGCATGAAGGACTTCATCAACCGCGTCAACCTCGCCGCCGACGGCAACCGCCGCGCCGCGCTCGACCCCGACAGCACGGTGAGCAGCGACAGTGGCGGCGGTGGCGGCTTCGGCGTGCTCGTCGGCATCCTCGTGCTGTTCCTCGCCGGCGGCGTCGGCCTGTTCCTCTACTCCCGCAAGAAGCAGCGGGAGCGGGAGGCGCGCGAGGCGGCCGAGCTCGCCGCCGTCAAGCAGACGGTCGAGGAGGACATCACCAAGCTCGGCGAGGAGATCACCGAGCTCGACACCGAGGTGAAGCTCGCCGCGTCCCAGGCGGACACCCAGGCCGACTGGCAGCGCGCGCTCGACGCCTACGAGCGGGCGAAGGCCGAGCTCGCCGCGGTCAAGCACGTCGACCAGCTGCGCAGCGTGACCGAGGCGCTCGAGGAGGGCCGGTACGCGCTCGCCTGCGTGCGCGCCCGGGTCAACAACCAGCCGGTGCCCGAGCGGCGTCCCCCCTGCTTCTTCAACCCGCAGCACGGCCCGTCCGTGCGTGACGTGCGCTGGGCCCCGCCCGGCGGCGCGCCGCGCGACGTGCCCGCCTGCGCCGCCGACGCGCAGCGCGTCGAGCAGGGCTTCGACCCGCACATCCGCGAGGTCATGGTCGACGGCCACCGCCGGCCGTACTACGACGCCGGCCCGGCCTACGCCCCCTACGCCTACGGCTACTACGGCGGGTTCGGCGACGTGATGACCGGCATGCTCGTCGGCACCATGCTCGGCAGCATGATCGGCGGCGGATTCGGCTTCGGCGGCTTCGGCGCGGGCTACAGCGCCGGGTACGCCGAGGGCGTGCAGGACGCCGGCGGCTTCGGTGGCGGCGACTTCGGAGGCGGTGACTGGAGCGGCGGCGACTGGACCAGCGGCGGCGACTTCGGAGGCGGCGACTTCGGAGGCGACTGGTAGGCCGTCGCCGACCAGGCCCTTGGCCCCGGTCCGCACGGCGGCCGGCGCCTGAGTGGTCACAGGCCCCGGCGTTCGGAAACGCTTCTCCGGCCCCGGGCGGTGCGATCGACCGCCCGGGGCCGTCGCGTGTCCGGGGCCCGGGTCGCGGGCGGCGCGGGGATCGGCGCGTGCGCCGCCCGGTGCGAGGATCGGTGGCGGACCGGGGATCAGATGCCGACGGAGGCGACCGGCTGCATGAGGCGGCGGGCCGCCTCGGTGATCGACCCGGACAGCGACGGGTAGACGGCGAAGGTGTGCGCGACCTGGTCGACGGTGAGCCGCTGCTGCACGGCGAGCGAGATCGCGAGGATCAGCTCGGAGGCGCGCGGCGCGACGATCACGCCGCCGAGCACGATGCCGGTGTTGGGGCGGCAGAACAGCTTGACGAACCCGTCGGTGAAGCCCTGCATCTTCGCCCGGGCGTTGGTGGCCAGCGGCAGCTTGACCACGTTCGCCTCGACCTCGCCGCGCTCGATCTGGGCCTGGGTGACGCCGACGGCGGCGATCTCCGGGTCGGTGAAGATGTTCGAGGCGACCGTGGCGAGCCGCAGCGGCTGCACCGCCTCGCCGAGCGCGTGCCAGACCGCGATCCGGCCCTGCATCGCGGCGACCGAGGCGAGCATGAGCACGCCGGTGCAGTCACCGGCCGCGTACACGCCGGGGGCCGAGGTGCGGGACACCTTGTCCACCTCGACGAACCCGCCGCGGCCGAGCCGTACCCCGGCCTCCTCCAGGCCGATGCCGGTGGTGTTCGGCACCATGCCGACGGTCATCAGGCAGTGCGTGCCCTCGCAGGTGCGGCCGTCCTCCAGGGTGACGACCACGCCGTCGGCGGTGCGCTTCACCGAGGCGGCGCGGGAACGTGCCATGACGTTCATGCCGCGGCGCCGGTAGACCTCCTCGAGCACCTCGGCCGCGTCCTGGTCCTCGTTCGGCATCATGCGGTCGCGCGAGGAGACGAGGGTCACCTGCGAGCCGAGCGACCGGTACGCGCCGGCGAACTCGGCGCCGGTCACGCCGGAGCCGACCACGATGAGGTGCTCGGGCAGGGTGTCGAGGTCGTAGAGCTGGCGCCAGTCGAGGATGCGCTCGCCGTCGGGCTCGGAGCCGGGCAGCACGCGCGGCGTGGCGCCGGTCGCGATGATCACGACGTCGGCGCGAATGGTGTGGTCGCCCACGCGGACCCGCTGCGGGTCGACGAGCCGCCCCTCCCCCTCGATCACCTCGACGCCCTCGGCGGCGAGGCGGTTGGCGATGTCGTTCGACTGTGCCCGGGCGAGCTCCTTGACCCGCCGGTTCACCTGGGGCAGGTCCACCCGCACCCCGGTGCCGCCGTCGGCGGCGCCGTCGAAGCGCACGCCGAGCGACGCGGCGTCGAGCAGGGCCTGCTTGCGTACCGATGTGGCGATCAGCGTCTTGGACGGGACGCAGTCGGTCAGCACGCAGGAGCCGCCCGGCCCGTTGCGCTCGACCACGGTGACCTCCGCGCCGAGCTGTGCCGCCACCAGCGCCGCTTCGTATCCTCCTGGTCCGCCGCCTATGATCACGATCCTCGTCACATATCCCATTCTCCCGTATCCCGGTGACCGGACCGACCCGGCCCCGAAGCGCCCGTGGGCCGCGCGACCCGGCCGGCCGGCGATCTTGGATTACCCTGGGATGCCGTGCCTGTCTACGCCGCCTACGGCAGCAACATGGATCCCAAGCAGATGGCCCAGCGCGCCCCGCACTCGCCGATGCGCGGCACCGGCTGGCTGCAGGGCTGGCGGCTGACGTTCGGGGGCGAGGACATCGGCTGGGCGGGCGCGCTCGCCACCATCGTCGAGGATCCCGGTAGCCAGGTGTTCGTGGTGCTCTACGACGTCCCGGAGTGGGACGAGCCGTTGCTCGACCAGTGGGAGGGGGCCGCGCTCGGCCTCTACCGCAAGATCCGGCTCCCCGTCGCCACGCTCGACGGCGACGTCGTCGCCTGGTTCTACGTCCTCGACGACTACGAGGGCGGGCTGCCCTCCGCGCACTACCTCGGCATCCTCGCCGACGCCGCGGAGAAGGCGGGAGCGCCCGACGACTACGTGCGCGACCTGCGCAACCGCCCCTGCAAGTCACTTGGAGACTGACATGCTCTCCTCTCACGGGTCCTCCCCCACCGGCGCCGCGTCGCCGGACCCCTTCGCGACCGCGGCCGAGGCCGCCTCGGCGCTGCTGTCCCGCACGGGCCTCGCCTCGATCGAGATCGCGCTCGTGATGGGCTCGGGCTGGAGCCCGGCGGCCGACGCGATCGGCGAGGCGATCGCCGAGTTCCCGGTGACCGAGCTGCCCGGCTTCGCCCCGCCCGCCGTGGAGGGCCACGCCGGCCGGGCCCGCGTGGTCCGCACCGAGGCCGGCCGCCACGTGCTGATCTTCCTCGGCCGCACCCACCTGTACGAGGGCCGCGGCGTCGAGCCGGTGGTGCACGGCGTGCGCACCGCGATCGCCGCGGGCGCCCGGGTCGTCGTGCTCACCAACGCCGCCGGAGGCCTGCGGCCGGAGTGGCAGAAGGTCGGCGAGCCGGTGCTGATCAGCGACCACATCAACCTCACCGGCGCGAACCCGGTCACCGGCGCGAAGTTCATCGACCTCACCGAGGTGTACTCGGCCCGGCTGCGCGAGCTCGCCCGGGAGGCCGACCCGTCCCTCGCCGAGGGCGTGTACGTCGCGCTGCGCGGCCCGACGTACGAGACCCCCGCCGAGATCCGCATGCTGCGCACCCTCGGCGGCGACATGGTCGGCATGTCCACCGTGCTCGAGGCGATCGCCGCCCGGGAGGGCGGGGCCGAGGTGCTCGGCATCTCGCTGGTCACCAACCCCGGGGCCGGCCTCGTCGGCGAACCCCTCGACCACGAGGAGGTGCTCGCCGTGGGCCGGGCCACGGCGAGCCGCATGGGCGCCCTCCTCGCCAGGCTGGTCGACAAGCTGTAGCGGCCCGCCCGCGCGACGCGGGCCGGCGATCCGAGATGGCGTGAGGGAACGCGATGGCATCCGATGACGTGCTGGTGGCCCGGGCCCGGGAGTGGCTCGCCCAGGACCCCGATCCGGAGACCCGGGCCGAGCTGAAGGCGCTGCTCGAGGCCGGGGCGCCGCTGGAGGACCGGTTCGGCGCCGAGCTGCGGTTCGGTACGGCCGGCCTGCGCGGCGAGCTCGGCGCCGGGCCGAACCGCATGAACCGGGTGACGGTGATGCGGGCGGCGGCCGCGCTGGCGAAGGTGCTCGGCCCGGGCGGGCACGTGGTGATCGGCTACGACGCGCGGCACAAGTCCGAGCTGTTCGCCCGCGACTCGGCCGCGGTGCTCACCGGCGCGGGCCTGCGCGTGTCGCTGATGGCCGCGCCCTGGCCCACCCCGGTGCTCGCGTTCGCGGTGCGGCACCTCGGCTGCGCGGCCGGGGTCATGGTCACCGCGTCGCACAACCCGCCCCGGGACAACGGCTACAAGGTGTACTGGGGCGACGGCATGCAGATCGTGCCGCCGGTCGACCGGGAGATCGCCGACGCGATCGCCACGGTGGGCCGGGTGGACGAGCTGCCGCTCGGCTCGGCGTGGGAGACGCTCACCGCCGAGCGCATCGTCGAGCCGTACCTGGAGGCGGTCACCGCGCTGCCCATCGGGGACGCGCGCGACGTGCGGGTCGCCTACACCCCGCTGCACGGCGTCGGCGGCGAGGTGCTGACGGCGGCGTTCCGGCGGGCCGGGTTCCCGGAGCCCGCGGTGGTCCCGTCGCAGGCCGAGCCCGACCCGGACTTCCCCACCGTCGGCTTCCCCAACCCGGAGGAGCCGGGCGCGATGGACCGCCTGCTCGACCTCGCCGCCGAGACCGGCGCGGACATCGCGATCGCGAACGACCCGGACGCCGACCGGTGCGCGGTCGCCGTACCCGGGCCGGACGGATCCTGGCGCATGCTCACCGGCGACGAGGTCGGCGGGCTGCTCGCCGAGCACGTGCTCGCGCGCACCTCGGGCGACGACCGGGTGGTGGCGACGACGATCGTGTCCTCCTCGCTGCTCGGCCGCATCGCCGCGGCCCACGGGGTACGGCAGGCCGTCACGCTCACCGGGTTCAAGTGGATCGCCCGGGCCGCACGCCCCGGCGAGCGGCTGGTGTTCGGCTACGAGGAGGCGCTCGGCTACACGGTCGGCACCGACAAGGGCCTGCCGGTGCGCGACAAGGACGGCATCGGCGCGGCGCTCGTCATCGCCGGGCTCGCCGCCGAGGCGAAACGGGACGGCCGCACCCTGCTCGACCTCCTCGACGACCAGGCCCGCCGGTACGGCGTGCACGCCACGGCCCAGCTGTCGGTGCGGGTCACCGACCTCGGGCGCATCCACCGGTCGATGGCGCGGCTGCGCGCCGAGCCGCCGCGCGAGCTCGGCGGCCGGGCGGTGGAGTCCGCCGACGACCTCGCCGAGGGGGTCGACGGGCTGCCCCCGACCGACGGGCTGCGCTACCGGCTCGCCGGGGACGCGCGCGTGGTGATCCGGCCCAGCGGCACCGAGCCGAAGCTCAAGTGCTACATGGAGGTGGTGGTCCCGGTCGCGGGCTCGGTCCCCGACGCGCGGGCGCGGGCCGACCGGGCGCTCGACGCGATCCGGGACGACCTCGCCGCGATCGTGGACTGACCCGCGTCAGCGGCGGCGGGCGCGCCGCCCGCGCGACCGGGTCGCGCCCCGCACCAGGCCTGTAACGATCCACAGCAGGGCGGCGAGCAGGGCCGCGCCCACGGTGTACGGCACCACGCCGGACGTGGCGGACTCCGCCGAGGCGGCGGCGCCCGGCGCGTCGCCGGTACCGCCGTCCGGGTTCGCCGCGGCCGTGGCGGAGGCGCTCGGGGTGGCGGCCGGGGCGGCGGCCTTCGGCCCGTCGGGCGACGGGCTGAGCGCGGGCTCCGGCAGCGGGTCGACGAGGTGACCGACGGGCTCGGCCTTGCCGCGCACCGCGAAGCCCCAGTCGAGCAGCGCGGCGACCTCGTCCCAGAAGTAGCCCTTGTGCCGCATGATCGCGACGATGATCGTGTGGCCGTCGCGCCGCGCCGCGCCCACGAAGCTCGCCTGCGCCTTCGACGTCCAGCCGTTCTTCACGCCGATCATGCCCTTGTACCGGCCGAGCAGCCGGTTGTGGTTGGCGATCTGGTACGTCTTGCCGCGCGGCGCGGGGAAGTCGGCGAGCCGGGTGCCGACGTAGCGCCGGAAGTCGGGGTACGCCAGGCCCGCCCGGCTGATCAGCGCGAGGTCGTAGGCGGAGGTGAGCTGCCCCGGCTTGTCGAGCCCGCTCGGGGTCTTGGCGACCGTGTCGTACGCCTGCAGCCGCCGCGCCTCGGCGTTCATCGCGCGCAGCGTGGCCGCGAGGCCGCCGTTCGCCTCGGCGAGCGCCATCGCCGCGTCGTTGCCGGAGACCATCATGAGCGCGAGCATGAGGTCGTCGACGGTGTAGATGCGCTGCGGCTTGAGCCCGACCGCGCTGCCCTCCTGGTTGACCGCGGTGACGCTCGGCTTGACCTTCATGTTCTTGTCGATGCCGGCGCGCAGCAGGGTGACCGCGGTGAGGATCTTCAGCGTGCTCGCCGGGCGGTAGCGCCCGTGCGGGTCCTTGGCCGCGAGCACCTCGCCGGTGTCGGCGTCGGCGACGACGAACGCGGCCGCCTTGGTCTTCGGCGGCGGCTTCACCCCGCGGGGCAGCACGAGCCCGCGGCTCGCCAGCCGTTCCCCGCCGACCACGGGCCGCGGCTCCGCCGTACCGGACCGGCGGGCGGCGGGCCCGTTGGGGAGGCGGTCCCCCTGGGCCGTAGGCTGGACCGTGACCCCGGCCCGGACCATGCGGCCGGAGTCCGGCGCGCCGGTGGGCGCCTGGAGGGCGTATGCCGGAGCCGCCGGCAGCAGCACACACGCGACGACCACCGAGACCGGACGTACGCCCCAGCACCCCCACAACCTTCGCATAGAGCCCTCAGCGTAGCGTTCGCGTCCTCGATGGGGAGTGTGATGCCCCGCGGCGCCCATAGGCACCCTCGGAGATCGTCAAGGATACGACAGGGAGATAGGCCCCAAATGACGCGACGCGGAGCGGCGTTCCTCCTCGGCCTCGCCGCCTTCATGATCATCGAGTGGATCAACCTGGGCTTCAACCTCCAGGACGGCCACGAGACCTCGTTCTACGTGATCCACGGCATCCTCATCGTGGTGAACGTGATCCTCGGCGCGATCCTCGGCGTGATCGGCCTGCGCGCCTGGCGGGCCACCGGGGACGACGCGCGGCGGACCGGCACCGGCGAGCGGACCCCGTCGGGGAGCACCCGGGCCTGAGCGCACCCGGCGCCGGAACGAGGTGTGCGGAGGGACACATGGGACAGGAGTGATGATTCTGACTTAAGTGACAAAATAGATTCCACTCGATGCGCACCTTGAATGGCGCATAACGCACAAAGAGGCATAAATCCCCACACTCTGGTACAGGGTGTGCCGACTGTCCAGAACCCGGACGTGATCTAGAAACCTGCCTGTTTGCGGTTCACCATGCACTTGTGCCGCTGTTTCGACCGGTTTGGTGATGGCCGGAAGTCATGGCGGCGCGAATGGTTGCGCCATCGTTAAGGAGATCACCGGACCGGGAGGTCGATGGTGGGGATCGAGTTCACGCCCTCGCGTGGCGCCAGCCTGGGCGTCGAATGGGAACTCCAGCTCGTGGACCGGCAGACCCGCCGGCTACGGCAGGACGCCGGGGAGGTGCTCGCCGAGATCCGCGACCTGAGCGAGGCCCCGCGACCCAAGGCGATGCACGAACTGATGCAATCGCAAATCGAGATCGTTACCGGGGTCTGTCACACGGTAGCGGAGGTGCTGCAGGATCTTAGCGGTACCATCGAACGTATCCGCCAGGTCGTCGAACCGCGGGGCACCGGGCTCGCGTGCACGGGGACGCACGCCATCAGCGATTGGCGTGAGGCCGTCTACGCCCCCATCCAGCGCTACGCCGAGCTGGTGGAGGAGATGCAGTGGCTGGCATGGCGCATACAAACATTTGGCGTACATGTCCACGTGGGGGTGCGGGAGAGGGATAAAGTCATCCCCATCGTCAACGCACTCGCGGCCTACCTGCCGCATTTTCTCGCGTTGACGGCCTCCAGCCCGTTCTGGGGCGGTCAGGACACCGGACTCGCCTCCAGTCGGGCCATCGTTTTTGGAGCCCTGCCCACGGCCGGCCCACCCCACCTGCTGGCCGACTGGGCGGAGTTCGAGGAGTACATGGAAACGCTCATGCGTGCCGGGACCATCAAAAGCATCAAGGAGGTGTGGTGGGATGTCCGGCCACACCCCGATCTCGGCACGATCGAGATTCGCATGTTCGACGGCATCCCGACCCTCCGCGAGGTCGGGATGGTGACCGCGCTGTCGCAGTGCCTGGTCCACCAGTTCGACCAGCAGCTCGACCGCGGTTACAGGCTGCCGCGCCCGCCGGCGTGGGTGGTGCGGGACAACAAGTGGCGCGCCACCCGGTACGGCATGGACGCCGTGATCGTCACCGACGACCGCGGCGCCACCGCGCCGCTGCGCGACGTGCTCTACGAGCTGCACCGGGAGCTCGAGCCGATCGCGGACCGGCTGGGCTGCGCCGAGGAGCTCGCCGTGATGAGCGAGGTTCTGGAGCACGGCGGGTCGGCCGAGCGACAGCGGGCAGTGATAGCGGAGGGCGGCACGCTCGAGGACGTGGTGGACGCCACGATGATCGAGCTCGCCGAGAACCGGTTTGTGACGTCACGACAACACTTGGTGGATGGAACGGTGGATCATGCGGGGACGTGAACTGCGGGGGGAACTAGACGCGTTCCTGAGCGCGCGGGAGGACGAGCTCATCGCCTTCCGCCGTGACCTTCACGCGCATCCCGAGCTGGGATTCGCCGAACACCGCACCACCCAGCGCGTCATGGACCGGCTGATCCGCGCCGGGCTGGAACCGGCGCGGCTTCCCCGCGGCACCGGCCTCATCTGCGACATCGGCAGCGGCGACGGCCCCACGGTCGCGCTCCGCGCCGATCTTGACGCGCTTCCCCTCATGGACGAGAAGGACGTTCCCTACCGCTCCACCGTGCAGGGCGTCTGCCACGCCTGCGGCCACGACGTGCACACCACCGTGGTGCTCGGCGCGGGCCTCTTCCTCGCCCAGCAGGCCGAGGCCGGGCTGCTGCCCGGCCGGGTCCGGCTCGTGTTCCAGCCCGCCGAGGAGGTGCCCGGCGGCGCGCTGCGGGTGATGGAGGCGGGCGGCATCAGCGGCGTGGACCGCATCTTCGCCCTGCACTGCGACCCGCGCCTCGACGTCGGCCACATCGGCATGCGGGTCGGCGCGATCACCGCCGCCTGCGACAAGGTCACGGTACGGCTCAGCGGCCCCGGCGGCCACACCGCCCGGCCCCACCTCACCGCCGACCTCGTCTACGCGCTCGCCAAGATCGTGACCGAGCTGCCCGCGGCGCTCTCCCGCCGGGTGGACCCGCGGTCCTCGCTCTCCCTGGTCTGGGGCCGGGTGCAGGCCGGCTCGGTGGCGAACGCCATCCCCGACGACGGCCTCGCCGAGGGCACCGTGCGCTGCCTCGACGAGCAGGCCTGGCACGACGCGCCCGACCTGTTCAAGGCGCTGCTGGAGTCGGTGGCGAGCGCCTACGGCGTGGAGGCCGACCTCGGCTACGTGCGCGGCGTGCCGCCCACGATCAACGAGGCGACCAGCGTGCAGATGATGCGGGACGCCGTGGAGCAGGTGCTCGGCCCGGAGGCCGCGATGCCGACCCCGCAGTCGCTCGGCGGCGAGGACTTCGGCTGGTACCTGGAGTCGATCCCGGGCGCGATGGCCCGGCTCGGCACCCGCACCCCCGGCGACCCGCGCGAGCTCGACATCCACCAGGGCACCTTCGACGTCGACGAGCGCTGCATCGCCGTCGGCGTGCGCACCCTCGCGGCCACCGCGCTCACCGCGCTGTGGGAGGGCGGCCGCCCGGTCGGCGAGGAGGCCGCCGCGGAGGCGGTCGTCGCCTGAGACCCGCCCGGCCGTCGCGGTGGCGCGGCCGTACCGCCGCCCCACCGCCGTCCGCCTGGTGCCGCCACGTGAAATGCGTCACGCCCCGCCCGGCTCAGGCGATCTCGCCGGGCGGCTCCGCGGGCGCGCCGGCCGGTGCCGTACCGGGCATGCCGCTGGTCACAGGGTGGCGTGTGCTGCATAACGGACCTGTTGCGGAGCGGTGCCGCCACTTTGGTACCCGAAGTGCGGAGAACTATCTTCCGTGAAGGGTCGCCCTGCGTAGTTTTCGCCGGGCGATGTTGGTTCGGCACTGAGGGAGTCCACCTTGCTCCGCGATCGAGTTCGCAGACTGGGCGCCGCCGTACTCGCGGGTGCCCTCGTCACCATGGGGGCCGCCGCGTGTGGCGGAGGCGAGGAGAGCAGCGGTGAGGCCGCTCCGAGCGGCGCCGCGTCCGGGGGTTCGAACCTGAAGGTGGGCCTCGCCTACGACGTGGGCGGGCGCGGTGACCAGTCGTTCAACGACGCCGCCGCGGCGGGCCTCGACAAGGCGAAGGCGGAGCTGAACCTCGCCGAGGCGCGCGAGCTGTCGGCGGGCCCGGGTGAGACCGACGCGCAGAAGGAGGAGCGGCTGCGGCTGCTCGCCAGCAGCGGCTACAACCCGATCATCGCGGTCGGCTTCGCGTACTCCGGCGCGCTCGGCAAGGTCGCCAAGGAGTTCCCGGACGTCAAGTTCGCCATCGTCGACGACGCCGTCGAGGGCTCGAACATCACCAACCTGCTCTTCGCCGAGCACGAGGGCTCCTTCCTGGTCGGCGCGGCCGCGGCGCTGAAGAGCGAGAAGAACAACATCGGCTTCATCGGCGGCGTGCGCACCCCGCTGATCGAGAAGTTCCAGGCCGGCTACGAGGCGGGCGCCAAGTCGGTGAAGCCGGACATCAAGATCCAGTCCGACTACCTCACCGACCCGCCGGACTTCAACGGCTTCAACGACCCGGCCAAGGGCAAGACCACCGCCGAGGGCATGTACGACGCCGGCGCGGACGTCATCTACCAGGCCGCGGGCGGCTCCGGCGGCGGCGTGTTCGAGGCCGCGAAGGCCGCGAACGCGTGGGCGATCGGCGTCGACTCCGACCAGGCGAAGACCGCCGACCCGGGCGTGCGGGACGTGATCATCACGTCGATGCTGAAGAAGGTGGACGTCGCCGTCTTCGACTTCATCAAGAGCGTGAGCGACGGCTCGGTGCAGGCCGGCCCGAAGGTCTACGACCTGAAGGCGGGCGGCGTCGACTACTCCACCACCGGCGGCAAGATCGACGACATCACCGCCAAGCTCGACGAGCTCAAGCAAAGGATCATCAGCGGCGAGATCACCGTTCCCGACAAGCTCTCCTGACGTGAAACCCGCCGTCGAACTCCGGGGAATCACCAAACGATTCCCCGGAGTGGTCGCCAACAAGAACATCGAGCTCAGCGTCGCCGCCGGCCACGTTCACGCCATCGTGGGCGAGAACGGGGCCGGCAAGTCGACGCTGATGAAGATCCTGTACGGCATGCTGCGCCCCGACGAGGGCGAGATCAGGGTCAACGGCGAGAAGGTCACCTTCCACTCCCCGGCCGACGCGATCGCGGCCGGGATCGGCATGGTGCACCAGCACTTCATGCTCGCCGACAACCTGACCGTGCTGGAGAACGTGATCCTCGGCAGCGAGCCGCGGCGGATGTTCGGCATCGACTTCGCCGCGGCCCGCCGCCGGATCAAGGAGATCTCCGAGACGTACGGTCTCGGCGTCGACCCGGACGCGCTCGTCGAGGACATCGGGGTCGGCGAGCGGCAGCGCGTGGAGATCCTCAAGGTGCTCTACCGGGGCGCGCGCATCCTCATCCTCGACGAGCCCACCGCGGTGCTCGTGCCGCAGGAGGTGGAGGAGCTCTTCCGCAACCTGCGCTCGCTCGTCGAGCAGGGCCTGACCATCATCTTCATCTCGCACAAGCTCGACGAGGTGCTGTCCGTCGCCGACGCGATCACCGTGATCCGGCGCGGCGAGACCGTGGCGAACGTCTCCCCCAAGGAGGTCACCGCCCGCAGGCTCGCCGAGCTCATGGTCGGCAGCGAGCTGCCCAGCCCGCAGACCGGCGAGTCCACGGTTACCGACGAGGTCGCCCTGGAGGTGTCCGGCCTGTCCATGGTCAAGGACGGCCGGCCGCTGCTCTCCGGCATCGACCTGCGCATCCGCAAGGGCGAGGTGGTCGGCATCGCGGGCGTGGAGGGCAACGGGCAGGCCGAGCTGGTCGAGGCGATCATGGGCATGCGCCCGATCGACTCCGGCACCATCCGGCTGCTCGGCGAGGACATCACGCACTGGCCCACGCTGCGCCGCCGCGAGCGCGGCATCGCCTACATCCCCGAGGACCGGCACCGGCACGGCCTGCTGCTCGACGCGCCGCTGTGGGAGAACCGCATCCTCGGCCACCAGACCCGCCGCCCGAACGTCAAGGGCTTCTGGATCGACCGGGCCGGGGCACGCCGGGACACCCAGCGCATCGTCGAACGCTACGACGTGCGCACCCCGGGCATCGACGTGGCCGCGTCCGCGCTCTCCGGCGGCAACCAGCAGAAGCTCATCGTCGGCCGGGAGATGAGCGGCGACCCCGTGGTGCTCATCGCCGCCCACCCGACCCGCGGCGTCGACGTCGGCGCCCAGGCGGCGATCTGGGACCACCTGCGCGAGGCGCGCGCCAACGGGCTCGCCGTACTGCTCATCTCCGCCGACCTCGACGAGCTCATCGGCCTCTCCGACACGCTCAAGGTGATCCTGCGCGGGCGGCTGGTCGCCGAGTTCGACCCGTCCCGCGTCACCCCGGACGAGCTCGGGTCGGCGATGACGGGTGCTCAGGAGGTTGCGTGACCGGTTTCGTCGACCGCCTGCTCGGGCGGGTCCCGCTCAACGGCGTGCTCGCGATCGTCGCGCCGCTGCTCGCCGTGCTGTTCGCGGCCCTGGTCACCTCGATCGTGCTGATCGTCACCGGCAACCCGCCGGTCGACACCCTGCTGCTCATGGTCGAGTACGGCACGCGGCCTCGCACGCTCGTGCTCACCATCAACCAGGCCACCACCTTCTACCTGTCCGCGGTCGCGGTGGCGATCGGGTTCCGGATGAACCTGTTCAACATCGGCGTGGACGGCCAGTACCGGCTCGCCGCGCTGATCGCGGCCGCGGTCGGCGGCGCGGTGGTGCTGCCCGCGCCGCTGCACATCGCGCTCATCGTCGTGGTGGCGGTGCTCGTCGGCGCGCTCTGGGCGGCGATCGCGGGCGTGCTCAAGGTCACCCGCGGGGTGAGCGAGGTCATCTCGACGATCATGCTGAACGCGATCGCGACCGGCCTCGGCGCGTGGCTGCTCACCCAGTGGGCGGTGCCGATCTCGGGCAGCAACAACATCGGCACCCGGCCGATCCCGGAGTCCGGGCGCTTCCCCGGCTTCGAGCTGATCCCCGGCACCACGCAGCAGGTGTTCGGGTTCATCATCGTCGCCGCGCTCGTCGGCGTCGGCTTCCACGTGATGCTCAACCACACCCGGTTCGGGTTCGAGCTGCGCGCCACCGGGCAGTCCGAGCCCGCCGCGGTGGCGAGCGGCGTGAACGTCAAGCGGATGGTCGTCCTCGCGATGATCATCTCGGGCGGTACGGCCGGGCTGGTGGGCATGCCGCAGCTGCTCGGCCACTCCTACACCTACAGCCTCGACTTCCCGGCCGGGCTCGGCTTCACCGGGATCGCGATCGCGCTGCTCGGCCGCAACCACCCGGTCGGCATCGTGTTCGCCTCGCTGCTGTGGGCCTTCCTCGACAACTCCGCCCAGATCCTCGACCTGGAGGCGATCCCCAAGGAGATCGTCACCATCATGCAGGGCACGATCGTGCTCTCCGTCATCGTCGCCTACGAGCTGGCGCACCGGTACAGCCAGGTGGCGCTGCAGCGCCGCGTCGGCCGTGAGCTGGGGGAGGTGAAGGCGTGAGCGTCACCGAGGCGGCCCCGCCGGCGCGGGCCGCGGGCACCGCGGCGCCGTCCCGGTTCCGCATGTCGTGGCAGGTGCTGCTGCTCGGCCTGTTCGGACTGCTCGTGCTGCTGTCGGTCGCCCGGGTGCTCACCGGGGCGAACGACATCACCTCCGGCGGCACGTTCGGGGCCGCGCTCGGGCTCGCCGTACCGATCGGGCTCGCCGCGCTCGGCGGGTTGTGGTCGGAGCGGGCCGGGGTGGTGAACATCGGCCTCGAGGGCATGATGATCTTCGGCACCTGGTTCGGGGCGTGGGGGGCGCTGCAGTTCTCCAGCCCCTGGGCCGGGGTGATCGCCGGGCTGATCGGCGGCGCGCTCGGCGGCCTGCTGCACGCGATCGCCACCGTCACCTTCGGCGTCGACCACATCATCTCCGGCGTGGCGATCACCATGCTCGGCCAGGGCGTCACCCAGTACCTGTCGAAGCTCGTGTTCGAGGGCATGCCGGGCGGCGGCGAGACCCAGTCGCCGCGGGTGCCCGCGCCGGAGCGGGTGAGCATCCCGGGCATCGGCGAGCCGCTGCAGACCCTGGAGGCGAAGGGCTGGTTCCTGCTGTCCGACGTGGCCGGGCTGCTGCGCGGGCTCACCCAGAACGTCTCGCTGCTCACCATCGTGGCGATCCTGCTCGTCCCGCTCAGCTACTGGCTGCTGTGGCGGACGGCGTTCGGGCTGCGGCTGCGCTCCTGCGGCGAGCGGCCGGTGGCGGCCGAGTCGCTCGGCGTGAACGTCTACTTCTACAAGTACGTCGCGGTGATCGTGTCCGGCGCGCTCGCCGGGCTCGGCGGGGCGTTTCTCTCCCTGGTCGCGGCGGGCATCTACCGGGAGGGCCAGACCGGCGGCCGCGGCTTCATCGGCCTCGCCGCGATGATCTTCGGGAACTGGCGGCCGGGCGGGCTCGCCGGCGGCGCGGCGCTGTTCGGGTTCACCGACGCGCTCCAGCTCCGCCAGGGCGGGGTGTCGGTGCACGCGCTGCTGCTGGTGATCGTGCTGCTGCTCGTGGCGTTCGCGGTCTACCAGGCGGTACGGCACCGCCACGTGCGGGCGGCGGTGATCTCCGCGGCCTGCGCGCTCGCCGTGTTCGTCGTGTTCGCGGTCACCGACACGGTGCCCGACCAGTTCACCTCGTTCACGCCGCACCTGGCCACGCTGCTCGTGCTGTCGCTCGCCTCGCAGCGGCTGCGCATGCCGGCCGCGGACGGCGTGCCGTACCGGAGAGGACAGGCGTCATGACCGAAGCGCCGGACCGCGGCGCGACCACCGAGCGGGAGATCGACTGGGGGCTGCTGCGCGAGCGTGCCGTCGAGGCGATGCGCCGCGCGTACGCGCCGTACTCGAAGTTCCCGGTCGGCGCGGCGGCGCTCGTCGACGACGGGCGCGTGGTGGTCGGCTGCAACGTCGAGAACGCCTCCTACGGCCTCGGCCTGTGCGCCGAGTGCGGCCTGGTGTCCGCGCTGCACGCCACCGGCGGCGGGCGGCTGGTCGCGCTCGCCTGCGTGGACGGCAACGGCGAGCCGCTCATGCCGTGCGGGCGGTGCCGGCAGCTCCTGTACGAGCACGGCGGGCCGGAGATGCTGCTGCAGACCGCCGAGGGGCCGAAGCGCATGGCGGAGGTGCTGCCGCTCGCGTTCGGCCCGGAGGACCTCGGCCGGGTGCGCTGAGCCCTTTCCGAACCGGCCCGGCGCGCCTCGGCCCGGGCCGGTTCCCCGGTGACCTGATGGGGGTTTCATGAGCTTCGACGCGATCGACGTGATC
The DNA here is from genome assembly GCF_006716785.1 of Thermopolyspora flexuosa. Classification (NCBI taxonomy): domain Bacteria; kingdom Bacillati; phylum Actinomycetota; class Actinomycetes; order Streptosporangiales; family Streptosporangiaceae; genus Thermopolyspora; species Thermopolyspora flexuosa. Next base: position 4,308,573 of record NZ_VFPQ01000001.1, read on the forward strand.
ATCACCAAGCGGGACGGCCGCGAGCTGTCCGACGCGCAGATCGACTGGGTCGTCGACGCGTACACCCGGGGCGAGGTGGCCGACGAGCAGATGTCCGCGCTCGCCATGGCGATCCTGCTCAACGGCATGAACCGGCGGGAGATCGCCCGGTGGACCGCGGCGATGGTCGCCTCCGGCACCCGGATGGACTGGTCGGCCCTGGGCGGCCCGACCACCGACAAGCACTCCACCGGCGGCGTCGGCGACAAGATCACGCTGCCGCTCGCGCCGCTGGTCGCGGCGTGCGGGGCGTACGTGCCGCAGCTGTCCGGCCGGGGCCTCGGCCACACCGGCGGCACGCTCGACAAGCTCGAGTCGATCCCCGGCTGGCGGGCGTCGCTGTCCGCCGACGAGATGCTCGCCGTACTGCGCGAGGCGGGCGCGGTGGTGTGCGCCGCCGGGGAGGGGCTCGCCCCGGCGGACCGCAAGCTGTACGCGCTGCGCGACGTGACCGGCACCGTGGAGTCGATCCCGCTCATCGCCTCGTCGATCATGTCGAAGAAGATCGCCGAGGGCACCGGGGCGCTCGTGCTCGACGTGAAGGTCGGCTCCGGCGCGTTCATGAAGGACGTGGCCTCGGCCCGGGAGCTCGCCACCACCATGGTCGAGCTCGGCGAGGACGCCGGGGTGCGCACGGTCGCCCTGCTCACCGCGATGGACCGGCCGCTCGGCCGCGCGGTCGGCAACGCGCTCGAGGTCGCCGAGGCGGTCGAGGTGCTCGCCGGGGGCGGCCCGGAGGACGTGGTCGAGCTCACGGTACGGCTCGCGCGGGAGATGCTCGCCGCCGCCGGGGTGGACGGCCGGGACCCGGCCGACGCGCTCAAGGACGGCTCGGCGATGGACGTCTGGCGGCGCATGATCCGGGCCCAGGGCGGCGACCCGGACGCCCCGCTGCCGCGCGCCGCCGAGACCATGGACGTCACCGCCCCGGCCGACGGCGTGCTCGCCCGCCTCGACGCCTACGCGGTGGGCGTCGCCGCCTGGCGGCTGGGCGCGGGCCGGGCCCGCAAGGAGGACCCGGTGTCGCACGCCGCGGGCGTCACGCTGCACGCCAAGCCCGGCGACCATGTGCGCAAGGGGCAGCCGCTGCTGACCCTGCACACCGACGAGCCCGCGCGGTTCGACCGGGCCCTGGCGGCCCTTGAGGGCGCGTACGAGATCGGCATGGCGCCCGACCCGGGCCTGCTCCCGCTGGTGATCGAGCGGGTGACCGCCTGAGCCCGCAGGACCGCGAGAGGACGGGGGAACCATGGTGCGGAAGATCGAGTCGGCCACCCGCATCCCGGTGCCGGGCGGCAAGATCATCGACGAGTACGTGGGCCGGGTGAACACCGGGGACGAGCGGCTGTCGGTCGCCCACATGGTCGCCCCGCCCGGGTGGACCGAGCCGCCGCAGACGCCAGAGTTCGCCGAGTTCACCCTGGTGCTGCGCGGCACGCTGCACGTGGAGCACGACGGCGAGGTGATCGAGGTCGGCGCGGGCCAGGCCGTGGTGACCGAGCCGGGCGAGCGCATCCGGTACGGCGTCGGCCCGGAGGGCGCCGAGTACGTGGCGATCTGCCTGCCCGCGTTCTCGCCGGACACCGCCCACCGGGAGGACGAATGACGCACGCGGCCGGGCCGTACCGGCGGCGCGGCATAGGATGAGCGAATGGACCAGAAGCCGACTCTAGAGGAGATCCGCAAGGCGCCGAAGGTACTGCTCCACGACCATCTCGACGGCGGCCTTCGGCCGGAGACGATCGTCGATCTCGCCCGCGAGTCGGGGTACGACCGGCTGCCCAGCACCGACCCGGACAACCTGCGGCAGTGGTTCCACGAGGCGGCCGACTCGGGCTCGCTCGAACGGTACCTGGAGACCTTCGCCCACACGGTCGGGGTGATGCAGACCCGCGAGGCGCTGTACCGGGTGGCGCTCGAGTGCGCCGAGGACCTCGCCGCCGACGGCGTCGTGTACGCCGAGGTGCGGTTCGCCCCCGAGCAGCACACCTCGGCCGGGCTCGGCCTCGACGAGGTGGTCCAGGCGGTCCTCGACGGCTTCAAGGACGGCTCGGCGCGGTACGGCATCCGCGTGGGCACGCTGCTCACCGCGATGCGGCACCAGGCCCGCTCGATGGAGATCGCCGAGCTCGCGGTCCGGTACCGGGACGTGGGCGTGGTCGGCTTCGACATCGCCGGCGCCGAGGCGGGCTACCCGCCGACCCGGCACCTGGACGCGTTCGAGTACCTGCAGCGGGAGAACGCCCACTTCACCATCCACGCCGGGGAGGCGTTCGGCCTGCCGTCGATCTGGCAGGCGATCCAGTGGTGCGGCGCCGACCGGCTCGGCCACGGCGTGCGCATCATCGACGACATCCAGGTCTCCCCGGACGGCACGGCGAAGCTCGGCCGCCTCGCCGCGTACGTGCGGGACAAGCGCATCCCGCTGGAGATGTGCCCCACCTCGAACCTGCAGACCGGCGCGGCCCCGTCGATCGCCGAGCACCCGATCGGCCTGCTGCGGCGGCTCTACTTCCGGGTGACGGTGAACACCGACAACCGGCTGATGAGCAACACCTCGCTGTCCGAGGAGTTCGCCAAGCTCGTCGACGCCTTCGGTTACGGCTGGGACGACCTGCAGTGGTTCACGGTGAACGCGATGAAGTCGGCGTTCATCCCGTTCGACGAGCGCCTGGCGCTGATCAACGGCGTGATCAAGCCGGGCTTCGCCCGGCTGAAGTGGCGGGCGGGCCTGCCATGAAGCCCCGCGTGTTCCGGTCGAAGGGCGCGTTCGTCCTCGGCTGGATCTGGCTGATCTTCGCCGCGCTCAACGCCGTCGACCTGATCGCGCGGGGCAGCATGCCCTCCTCGCTCATCGCCGGTGCCGTGCTCGGCGTGCTCACCGCGGTGATCTACGTGACCTGCCTGCGCCCCGGCATCTTCCTGCGCGAGGACGGCGTGCTCGTCCGCAACCCGCTCCGCGACGCGTTCATCCCCTGGTCGGCGCTCGGCGACGTCCGGGTCACCCACGCGATCCTCATCGAGTCCGGCGGCCGCACCATCCGCTCCTGGACCCCGCAGGTCTCGAACCGGGAACTCATGCGCATGGCCCGCGACCGGGCCGCCACCCGCCGCGCCGGCGAGCCGGACGGCACGGACGACCGGCCGCCCCGCACCCCGCACGACCACGCCGCGGCCCTCGCCGGCCGTACCCACGCCCACTGGGTCGCCGAGCAGATCGTCGAGGAGTCGGCCCGCGCCCGCACCCGCACAGGCGACACCGCGGGCACGCTCACCGTGACCTGGTCCCCCGTCCCCCTCTCCGCCCTCGGCGCCGCCCTCCTGCTCGTCGCCGCCGCCGTGGTCGCCTCGCTCTGACCGGCGACCCGGCCACCCCGGCGGTGGCACGCCGGGTGGGCATGCCGTACGCCACGGCACTGCGATAACCACCCATGACCTTGACCGACCGTAAAGTTGCAGCGAACCTCCCGGGTCTGCTGCACTACCGGAGGTTCACTGCAAAACGGCCCTTGCCGACCTTGATCAACAGGCTTTCAATCTGCGCCTTTACCGTCGGGTCCTCATCGCCCCTAAGAGGGGTCGCAACCCGTTGATGTAGCCGTACCAGCCGTCGGCCTGGTCCTCATCGCCCCTGAGAGGGGTCGCAACGCACCAGACGGGTAGCCCTCACGCATCCGGACGACGAGTTCTTATCGCGCCGGGCAGATCCAGCCGGAGATCCCAAGCCATTGCGAGCCATGGTGAAACCCATGGCCGAGGCATTGCTGTCGGCCGAGATCGGCATCTTCTCTGATGCCCTGCAGTGCGATTTGGTCAGTTCACCTCTTTTAGGACTATATCTCGATAAGTGTCGATTTCCGAATTCGAGAGTTAGTTATCCACATTACACAACGAGTACGTATAAGCACCACCTCCTTAAGGTGAAAGAATTTCTCCATCACGAGGGACTGACAGATCTCCGCCTTTCCCTCTCATTGACGAGCGATAAGGCCATACTTGAAGCAGTGCTTACGCATCACCAGCCTCACCCGGCGCATTTGGTGCCTGCTTCGCACCTGCCGGGTTACGCCACGAGGAGACACATGAACAGGCCTCCCGCGCCGGCAAGCCCGGATGATTTCGCAGCCGAGATGATGGCCTACGCGATCCGCTGGTGGCGCGAGAGCGTCGCCCGGATGAGCCTTCGCCAGGCTGGCATGCGCATTCCCCTGAGCCACTCGTATCTCAGCAAACTGGAACGTAACCGGCGGCCTCTAACGGCCGATCTCGTCTCACAGCTGGACCGGGCCTATCGCGCGGAAGGGAAGATAACGGAGTTTTACTGCCTGATCACTAAATTCGATCACGCATCCCGGTGTACTCTCGCCGTTAGTCCGTCACAAGCCGAGGAGGACGAAACGGAACGCCGAAGGCTTCTCCAGCTCGCCGCTACCGGCATGGGGGTCGGCGCATTCATCGCACCGGACGAATCGGTGCGCCGCCTGGTCGACATCGCGCTCAACACCGCGCCGCGCAGCGTCGAAGACTGGGAATTGGTCCGGGACGACCATCTGCACGCAATTCGCACCCGGCCGGCCGCCGAGGTGCACGACGATCTACTGGTCGATCTCCTTCGCATTCACCGCGAACTGCTTCACGCCGACGACGGCGAGCGGACCGAGCTGTACCGCATCGCGGCCGTGCTCGCCGCATTCCACGCCAGCGTCCTGACGCGCCTGGGCGAACGCGGCGGGGCGTTGCGCTGGTACGAGACGGCACGTGCCGCCGCCGACAGCTCCGGCGACCGCGATCTGCGTCTCCTGATCCGCGGCCACGAGGCGGATCACAGCCTCTATGGTCTGCGCAGCCCGGAGGCGGTGCTGCGGTTGACCCAGGATGCGCTGCGTATTGCGGGTTCGAGCCCGCGTCCCTCGGTCGGCCTGGTATTCGTCACGCGGGCGCAGGCGCACGCGCTCGCACTGACGAACCGCCGCGCCGAGGCCCGGAAGGCCGTGCAGCGGTTCACCGACATCGCTGAGGCGAATTTTCCCGTCGTGCCGGGATTCTGGGAATCGTCCGACTACCGCATCTACTTCACCCACAGCCAGGTCTTCTCTGCGATCGGCGACGAGACCGCGGCGGCCAAGGCGCAGGAGTCCATCCTCAAAGGCGACCCGGCCGGCTACCAGGTGCCCATCAACGCGCGCCTGCACGCCGCGCAGTGCACGGTGGTGAACGGCGGCATCGGCGAAGGCGTTCGGCAGGCCACGGAAGTCCTTGCAGCCATTCCCAGGCCCTACTGCAACCTCATGATCACCGAGACGGCGCGCCGCATCCTCCGCGCGGTGCCCGTCCATCAGCGCAACCATCCGGCCGTGGCCGACCTCCATGCGGTTCTCCCCATCACCACCGCGAAGGACATTGACGTGTAGTCGGCCACAACCCGGCCAGGATGCGCTAGGTGACGCCACCGCGACGCCCAGCGGCGGACGGTCACCATAAGTCTCAGATCGAGCCGTTCGTCGTGAGTGTCGTTGGCCAGTGCGATTGCGCTGCCAGATACGGCAACCGGGAAAACCGCCACAGACGATCTGAGCCCCTGGATCACCCGGGGCGGCATGTCCTCAGGTGATCAGGGGCTCTGCTCGTTCAGGACGCGGGCTAGCGCGGGATGGGCAGGAAGCCGACGCGCTCGCGGACCTGCTCCATCGTCTCCTGGGCGACGGCGCGGGCGCGCTCGGCGCCGATGGCGAGGAGCTTGTCGAGTTCGGCCTCGTCGGCGAGGAGGCGCTGGGTGCGCTCGCGGATCGGGGTGAAGGTCTCGATCACGGCCTCGGCGACGTCCTTCTTGAACGTGCCGTAGCCCTGGCCCTCGTAGCGCTTCTCCAGCTCGGGGATGGGCGTCTTGGTGAGCGCGGAGAGGATGCGCAGCAGGTTGGTGATGCCGGGCTTGTTCTCCTCGTCGGCACGGATCTCGGTGCCGGTGTCGGTCACCGCGCGCATGATCTTCTTGCGCAGCGGGCCGGGCTCGTCGAGCAGGTCGAGGATGCCCTGCGGGCTCGAGGAGGACTTGGACATCTTCGCCGTGGGCTCCTGGAGGTCGGTGATCTTCTCGACCTCCTTGAGGATGTACGGCTGCGGCAGCCGGAACGTCTCCCCGAACCGGTGGTTGAACCGCTGGGCGAGGTCGCGGGTGAGCTCCAGGTGCTGCTTCTGGTCGGCCCCGACCGGCACCTGGTCGGCCTGATACAGGAGGATGTCCGCGGCCTGCAGGATCGGGTAGGTGAACAGGCCCACGCCGACGAACTCCTGCTTGGCGGACTTGTCCTTGTACTGGGTCATGCGCGACGCCTCGCCCATGCCGGTGAGGCAGGTGAGGATCCAGGCCAGCTCGGTGTGTTCGCGCACGTGGCTCTGCACGAAGACCGTGCACTTCTCCGGGTCCAGCCCGATCGCGAAGAGCTGGGCGGCGGCGACCCGGGTACGGCGGCGCAGCAGCTCCGGGTCCCACTCGACGGTGAGCGCGTGCAGGTCGACGACCATGTAGTAGGAGTCGTGCGTCTCCTGCATCTCGACCCACTGGCGCAGCGCGCCCAGGTAGTTGCCCAGGTGGAAGGAGTCTGCGGTCGGCTGGATGCCGGAGAGAACACGGGGTCTGGCCATACCCGCAATTGTGTCAGGTTCCGGAGGCGTTCTGCGACTCGACGCCACCGCCGCCGCGTGGCGGAGAAGGCCCGCCGTCGTCGCCGTCCGGCGGCGCCGGCTCGGCCGTACCGGGCGGTCCGGCGAGGCCCGGTACGGCGGCGCCGGGCGCGTACGGGGACACCCGCACCCGGGCGACCCGCCGGCCGTCCATCTCGGTCACGGTGAGCAGGTAGCCGCCGATCCGCACCTCGTCCCCGGTCTGGGGCACCCGGCCGAGCGCGGCCATGATGAAGCCGCCGAGCGTCTCGTACGGCCCGTCCGGCAGCCGCATGCCGGTCTCCGCGGCGAAGCCGTCGAGGTTGACCAGGCCGTCGAGGTCGAGCTCGCCGGAGACCCGCCGCACCGGCGCGGCGGTGCGGTCGTACTCGTCGCGGATGTCGCCGATCAGCTCCTCGACCAGGTCCTCGAGCGTGACGATGCCGCTGGTGCCGCCGTACTCGTCGACCACGATGGCGAGGTGGTGGCCCTCGTCGCGCATCTCGGAGAGCGCGGCGAGCACCATCTTGCTCGCGGGCACGAACTTCACCGGGCGTACCGGCACGAGTTCGCCGAGCGGCTCGTCGTGGCCGCGGAGCGCCGGGTTGAGCAGGTCGCGGATGTGCACGAACCCGATCACGTTGTCGTGCGAGCCGCGGAACACCGGGAACCGGGAGTGCGGGGAGGCGGCGGCGCGGGCGGCGGCCTGCGCGAACGGCGTGTCGGCGTCCATGAACTCCACCTCGGTGCGTGGCAGCAGCACCTCGCGCACCTGCCGCTTGCCCGCGGCGAACACCTCGCCGATCAGCCGCCGCTCGTCCGGGGTGAGCACCTGGCTGCCCACCACCATGTCGCGCAGCTCCTCCACGGTGACCGCGCTGCGGTCGGCGGCCGGGTTGCCGCCGAGCAGCCGCACCACGCCGTCGGTGGACTTCGACAGCAGCCAGATCACCGGCCGGGAGAGTACGGCGATGCGGTCGATGACGGGGGCCACGACGAGCGCGAGCGAGGCCGAGCGCTGCAGCGCGAGCCGTTTCGGCGCGAGCTCGCCGAGCACCAGCGACACGTACGAGATGGCGAGCGTGACGAGCACGAGCGCGAGCGGCGCGGCCACCGCCTCGGGCACCCCGCGGGCGGCGAGCGCGGGCGCGAGGTCGCGGGCGAGGGTGTCGGCGCCGAACGCGGCCGAGAGCATGGTGGCGACGGTGACGCCGATCTGCACCGAGGAGAGGAAGCGGTTGGGGTCCCGGGCGAGGCGCGCGACCCGGGCGCCGCGGCGGCCGCGCTCGGCGAGGCGGCGCACCTGGCTCTCCCGCAGCGAGACCAGGGCGATCTCGGCGGCGGCGAAGAAGCCGCCGATCAGGATGAAGAGCAGGACCAGGGCGATGTTCGCGGCGACGGTGCCCACATCGATGTCCGTTTCCCGAGGTCAGCTGGGTCGCACAGGCCGGCGGCCTGGTCTGCCAGGGTACCGGGGGCAAAGGCGCGTATGCTGGGCGGCATACCGCAATAGCCTCAAAATCAAACAGAATCCAACCAAAGTAAAAACCGATGGGGTGATTCCGTGAAGCTCCTGGTCACCGGCGGGGCCGGGTACATCGGCAGCGTCGTCGCCGCGCAGCTCCTCGAGGCGGGGCACGAGGTGACCGTGCTCGACGACCTGTCCACGGGGCATGCGGACGCGGTGCCGCCCGGCGCCCGATTCGAACGGTGCTCGATCACCGAGGCCGGCCCGGTGCTCGAGCGCGGCTTCGACGCCGTGCTGCACTTCGCGGCAAAGTCCCTGGTCGGCGAGTCGGTGGCGGACCCGGCGAAGTACTGGCACTCCAACCTCGGCGGCACGCTCGCGCTGCTGGACGCGATGCGCCGGGCGGGCGTGGACCGGATCGTGTTCTCCTCCACCGCCGCGACGTACGGCGAGCCGGAGCGCTGCCCCATCGAGGAGACCGACCCCACCCGGCCGACCAACCCGTACGGGGCGTCCAAGCTCGCCATCGACACCGCGCTCACCACGTTCGCGGGCCTGTACGGCCTCGGCGCGGTGAGCCTGCGGTACTTCAACGTCGCCGGGGCCTACACGGCCGCGGACGGCCGGGTGTACCGGGAGCGCCACGACACCGAGACCCACCTCATCCCGAACGTGCTCGCCGTGGCCCGCGGCGAGCGCCCGTCGGTGCGGATCTTCGGCGACGACTACCCCACCCCGGACGGCACCTGCGTCCGCGACTACATCCACGTCGCCGACCTCGCCCGCGCCCACCTGCTCGCGCTCGACGCGTGCACGCCGGGCCGCCACGCGATCTACAACCTCGGCAACGGCTCCGGTTTCTCGGTCAAGGAGGTGATCGAGGTGTGCCGCGCGGTCACCGGGCACCCGATCCCGGCCGAGGTCGCCCCGCGCCGCCCCGGCGACCCGGCGATCCTCGTGGCCTCCAGCGAGCGCATCCGGCGCGACCTCGGCTGGTCCCCCGAGCACCCGTCGCTGAAGCAGATCGTCGCCGACGCCTGGGCCGCCCTGGCCGGGTGACGCGGACACGACGGCGGGACCGCCGATGAGACCGGCATCACGCGGATTTCCGCCCCTACCGTCCGGGTTTATGGTGAAATCTGCTCTGTGATGATGAGAGGCGGCTTATCGCCCCGGCCGCTCCCTTCCTGGTCCCTTCATCTCGCCGCGAGCGCCGTCATCCTCCTCGCCACCCTCCTCACCACCGCCGGGGTGGTGTTCGTCACTCCCCCGCCCGGCCCGGCCTCCCCCACGCCCACCTGCGTGCCCGGCAAGCGCGGCTGACCGCGGGCTCCCCCGCGGCGCGTGCCGTGCCGTACCCGGACGACCACGGGCCTGTGCGCCCCGGAACGCGCATGCGCCGGGCAGGCGGTCCTGCCCGGCGCATGCGGGTCTCGTCAGGTGGGCCGGCGCGTCTCGGATGCGCGCCGGCGCCGGACGCGTCGCCGAACCGCGCGGCCCGGCCGTGGCTCGGAAAGGGCTCGGCGGCGGCTCAGATGAGGCCGAGGGCGCGGACGGCGTCGCGCTCCTCCTCCAGCTCGCGGACCGAGGCGTCGATCCGCTCCCGGGAGAACTCGTTGATCTCCAGGCCCTGGACGATCTCCCAGCGGCCGTTCCGGGACACCACCGGGAACGAGGAGACCAGGCCCTCCGGCACGCCGTACGAGCCGTCGGAGACGACCGCAGCGGAGGTCCAGTCGCCCTCCGGGGTGCCGTTCACCCAGTCGTAGACGTGGTCGATCGCCGCGTTCGCCGCGGAGGCGGCCGAGGACGCGCCACGGGCCTCGATGATCGCCGCGCCACGCTTGGCCACGGTCGGGATGAAGGTGTCCCGCAGCCAGGCCTCGTCCACCAGCTCGGCCGCGATCTTGCCGCCGACCTCGGCGTGGTAGAGGTCGGGGTACTGCGTGGCCGAGTGGTTGCCCCAGATCGTCATCTTCTTGATGTCGCTCACCGGCACGTCGAGCTTCTGGGCGAGCTGGCTGAGCGCGCGGTTGTGGTCGAGGCGGGTCATCGCGGTGAACCGCTCGGCCGGTACGTCCGGGGCCGCGGACCTGGCGATGAGCGCGTTGGTGTTCGCCGGGTTGCCCACCACGAGCACCCGGATGTCGTCGGCGGCGTGCTCGTTGATCGCACGGCCCTGCGGGCCGAAGATGCCGCCGTTCGCCTCCAGCAGGTCACGGCGCTCCATGCCCTTGGTGCGCGGGCGGGCGCCGACGAGCAGCGCGACGTTGGCGCCGTCGAAGGCGACGTTCGGGTCGTCGGTGATCTCGATACCGCGCAGCAGCGGGAAGGCGCAGTCGTCGAGCTCCATGGCGGTGCCCTCGGCGGCCTTGATGGCCTGCGGGATCTCCAGCAGGCTCAGCTTCACCGGGACGTCACTGCCGAGGAGCTGACCCGAGGCGATGCGGAACAGCAGCGCGTATCCGATCTGACCGGCGGCACCGGTGACGGTGACCTTCACGGGAGTCTTGGCCATACCTTCCCCCAACTCGACGAGCCGACGTATTGACCTGTCAGGGGGACCCTACCCGGCGCCCCTTCTCGGTCCGTCGGAGGGTACGGCCCTGCCGCATCGGCGCACGCCGTGCCGTACGCGGGGCCCGGAACGCCGGGCTAGCGGCGCGGCCGGGGCATGAGCACGGTCCGATCGCCGTCGGGCCCGGACCCGCCGAGCAGGCGGCCGAGGATGTCGAACGCGGTGGGCCGGTCCGCGGGCGTCTTGCTCAGGCTGGCCCGCACCGCCTCGCCCAGCGGCCCGGGCAGGCCGGTCACGTCGACGTCGTGGGTGAGCACGCGGCTGAGCACGGTCGCGATCGACGGCCCGTCGAACGGCGACCGCCCGGTCGCGGCGAACATGATCACCGAGCCCCAGGCGAACACGTCGGTGTGCGGCCCCACCGCCGCGCCCGCGATCTGCTCGGGCGCCATGAACGCCGGGGTGCCGACCGCCCGGCTGGTGACCGTGCCGGTGGAGTCGAGGATGCGGGCGATGCCGAAGTCCACCACCCGCGGCCCGTCCGGGCCGATGAGCACGTTGTCCGGCTTGAAGTCGCGGTGCACGATGCCGGCCCGGTGGATCTCGGCGAGCGCGGTGGCGGTGCCGACCGCGAGCCGGTCGAGCTCGGGGCCGCGCAGCGGCCCGTCGGTCTCCACCACCTCACGCAGCGACCGCCCGTCGATGAACTCGCTGGCGATGTACGGCGTGTCGCCGTCGAGGTCGGCCGCGATCACCCGGGCGGTGTAGGCCGACGAGCCGACCCGGGTGGCGGCGCGCAGCTCCCGGGCGAACCGCGACCGGGCCGCCGCGTCGCCGGTGAACTTGACGTGCAGCAGCTTGACCGCGGCCCGCTCCCCGTGGCTGGTGTAGCCGAGGTAGACGGTGCCCTGTCCGCCCTCGCCGATGCGACCGGTCAGCGTGAAGGGCCCGAGCCGTACCGGGTCGCCCGCCATGAGCGGCGAGATCTGCGGCATGCCACCGTCCTTGCGTCTGGAAACGTGAATGTGACGTGCATGACTTTACGGTGATCTCGGCCCTGCCCGGTGCGGTGGGAGGGACGTTGTCACCCCGGGGTTCGGGCGACGCCGCCGCGCCGGAGGCCCGGCCCGCACCCGGGTACGGCACAGGGCCGCCCCCGGCACCGGGGACGGCCCCGAACGTCACGTCACGCGCGCACGGCGTGCGCGGGCACGCGGCCGCGGGACGGCCGTCGGGCGGCGATGCGTCCTCGGGGAGCGCACCGGGCCACGGGGCGGTCGCGGCCGCGGCTGCGGCGACGTGGTCAGACGTTCATCGCGCGCTTGAGGTTCTCGTCGATCGCGGAGAGGAACTCCTGGGTGGTGAGCCAGGGGGTGTCGCCGCCGACGAGCAGCGCGAGGTCCTTGGTCATCTTGCCGCTCTCGACGGTCTCGATGCAGACCCGCTCGAGCGTCTGGGCGAACTCGGTCACCTCGGGGGTGTTGTCGAGCTTGCCGCGGTGCTGCAGGCCGCGGGTCCAGGCGAAGATCGACGCGATCGGGTTGGTGGAGGTGGGCTTGCCCTGCTGGTGCTGGCGGTAGTGCCGGGTCACGGTGCCGTGCGCGGCCTCCGCCTCGACGGTCCGGCCGTCCGGGGTCATGAGCACGCTGGTCATCAGGCCGAGCGAGCCGAAGCCCTGCGCCACCACGTCGGACTGCACGTCGCCGTCGTAGTTCTTGCAGGCCCAGACGATGCCGCCCTCCCACTTGAGCACCTGGGCGACCATGTCGTCGATGAGCCGGTGCTCGTAGGTGATGCCGGCGGCCTCGAACTCGGCCTTGAACTCGCTCTCGAAGACCTCCTGGAAGATGTCCTTGAACCGGCCGTCGTACGCCTTGACGATCGTGTTCTTCGTGGACAGGTAGAGCGGGTACTTCCGGTCGAGCGCGTACCGCATGGTGGCGCGCGCGAAGTCCCGGATGGACTGGTCGAAGTTGTACATGCCCATGGCGACGCCGGGGCCGGTGAACTTCGCGACCTCCATCTCGATCGGCTCGCCGCCGTCCTCGGGCACGTAGGTGAGGGTCACCGTGCCGGGGCCGGGCACGACGAAGTCCGCCGCCTTGTACTGGTCGCCGTGGGCGTGACGGCCGATGATGATCGGCTTGGTCCACCCGGGCACGAGCCGGGGGATGTTGGAAACCACGATCGGCTCACGGAACACCACGCCGCCGAGGATGTTGCGGATCGTCCCGTTCGGGGACTTCCACATCTTCTTCAGGCCGAACTCCTTGACGCGGGCCTCGTCAGGAGTGATCGTCGCACACTTGACGCCGACGCCGTACTTCTTGATAGCGTGCGCCGCGTCGATCGTGACCTGGTCGTCGGTGGCGTCGCGGTTCTGGATGCTCAGGTCGTAGTACTTCAGGTCGATGTCCAGGTAGGGCAGGATCAGCTGGTCCTTGATGAACTGCCAGATGATCCGGGTCATCTCGTCGCCGTCGAGTTCGACGACGGGGCCCGCTACCTTGATCTTCGGCATGGTGTGTGGTTTCCCCTTCTGAGCTGACTGGCCAGACCGGTCCTTTTTGAGGCTCGCTGGCCAGTGAGATTATCGGACCCTTACCGGAGATCGGAGCCCGGCCCACCCAGGGTCCACCGGAGCCCCGGCCGGAACGGCCCCGGAATGTCACCGGAGCCGCCCGGCCGTTCCGGTTCTCCGCTCGGTCACAAGCCCGGTCAGAACATGACCATCAGCGCCCCGCTCAGCACCAACGCGCCCCCGAGGCCCCCGAGCGTCAGCACGTCGAGCGCCTTGGTCCGCACCGCAAGGTCACCGGGCTTCGCCACCACCAGCCGGATGAGCGCGCCGAGGAGGATCGCCGCGCCCATCACCACCGCTCCGTGCCACACCTGTGGCCCGGTGAGCGCCACGGCCACGCCGGCGGCCGCGCCCGCCAGCACCAGCCAGTACGGCCAGCCGATGCGATCCTTCTTCGGCTCCTGCGCCACTTACTCCCTTTCGTCGATCGGCACCCACTTGCGATCGCGCTCGCCGACGTACTCGCTGTCCGGCCGGATCAGGCGGTTGTCGGCGTGCTGCTCGATCACGTGTGCGGTCCATCCCGACATCCGGCTGACGGAGAACACCGGGGTGAACAGGTCCGTCGGAATGCCGAGATAGTGGTAGACGGTCGCCGCGTAGAAGTCCACGTTCGGATAGAGGCCCTTCTCCGCGTGGACGACCTCTTCCATCTCCCTCGACATCCGATAGTAGGTGTCGTCGCCGGATGCCTCGGCCAGTTCGCGCGACATCTCGCGCAGATGTGTGGCCCGCGGGTCCTCGGTCCGGTACACCCGGTGGCCGAAGCCCATGATCTTCTCGCCCGCGGCGAGCTTGGCGCGTACCGCCTCGGCGACCTTGCCGCCCTCGGCCCGGATCGCCTCCAGCGTCCGCATCACCCGCTCGTTCGCGCCGCCGTGCAGCGGGCCCTTGAGCGTGCCGATCGCCGCGACGATCGCCGAGTGCATGTCGGACAGCGTGGCCGCGCACACCCGGGCGGCGAACGTCGAGGCGTTCATCGTGTGGTCGGCGTGCAGCACCAGGCAGGTGTCGAAGATCTCGACGTGCCGCGGCTCCGGCCTGCGGCCGGTGATCTGGAGCAGGAAGTTCCCGGCGATGCCCAGCTCGGGGTCGGGGTCGGGAGCCTTCCCGCCGGTCCGCGCCGCGTGGTAGCGGGCGACGAGGATCGGCTGCTGCGCGACCAGCCGCGCCGCCTTGCGCCGGTTGGCCTCGAGCGAGTTGTCGTCCTTGTCGGGATCGTCCGCCCCGGCGAGGGAGACGAGGGTGCGCAACGCCTCCATCGGGGCCTGGCGCTCCGCCACGTCGGGGAGGTGCCTCTCCACGAGCGCCCCGAGGGTGCGCCCCCGGGCCAGCTCCTCGCCGTACTCCTGCAGTTGCCGGCGCGTCGGCAGCGTCCCGCACTGCAGCAGGTAGGCGATCTCCTCGAACGTGGTGCGCCCGGCCAGGTCGTGGATGTCGTATCCGCGGTAGAACAGGCGACCGGCCTTGCCGTCGATGTCGCTCAGCGCTGTGGACGCGGCCACGACATCGGCGAGACCCTTGGAAAATTTGTCCGCCATACGTGTTTCCTCCGCTTAGCGTTGCGCCGAGTCTACCCGTGACCAGGCAAAATTCCTCGTTGCGGTCAAGACCAAATTTGTTCGGGATTCTGTTTTGGGAAAAGGCGATTCTCCATCGCCTCGTTTGGGTAAGCCGGTGCTGTAGCGGAAGTAACGGCGGGCTACCTGGGGAGGAACTGCCGTGGAGGGGCCGTTCATACGCATCGAGGACACCGGAGAGGTGGCCCCGCTGCGCCCCGAGATCACGACTGTCGGACGTGGCCGCGGAGTCGACATCCGCCTGCGGGACCCGAGCGTGTCCCGGCTGCACGCCGAGTTCGTCCGGCGGGGACCCTACGTGTACGTCGTTGACCTGGGCCTGTCCCGGAACGGCACACGGGTGAACGGCAGGCCGATCGCCCGAAGGGTCCTCGACGACGGCGACGTCATCTCGTTCGGCGCCGCGCGCTGCCGGATCGGCGGCATACCACGCGAGGATCTCGAGCCGGAGGTCGAGCTGCGGCGCGCCGCCGCGCCCGAGCTCACCCGGCGGGAGATCGACGTGCTCACGTCGCTGTGCCGGCCCGCGCTGTCGGACGAGGCGTTCGTGTCTCCGGCGACGGCGCGCGAGATCGCCGACGACCTCGTGGTCACCGAGGCGGCGGTGAAGCAGCACCTGCTGCGGCTGTACCAGAAGTTCCGCATCCCCGAGGGCAGCAACCGGCGCACCCGGCTGGCCAACGAGGTGGTCGCGCTCGGGCTGGTACGGCCCACGCCGGTCGTGCCGCAGCAGCGGGGCAACCCGCCGGCGAACGATCCGCCGCCGCGGGTGGTGAACCGCCGGGCGAGCTGAGGCCGGACGTCGTCAGGAGGCGGCCGCGCGCTCGGCCGCCTCGACGACGTTGGTGAGCAGCATCGCCCGGGTCATCGGGCCCACGCCGCCCGGGTTCGGCGCGAAGAAGCCCGCGACCTCGCGGACCTCGGGCGCCACGTCGCCGACGATGCGTCCGTCGACGCGGGAGACGCCCACGTCGAGCACGGCGGCGCCGGGCCGGATCATGTCGGGGGTGATGAGGTGCGGAGAGCCCGCCGCGGCGACGACGATGTCGGCCCGGCGGGTGTGCGCCGCCAGGTCGCGGGTGCCGGTGTGGCACATCGTGACCGTCGCGTTCTCGCTGCGCCGGGTGAGCAGCAGGCCGAGCGCCCGCCCGGCGGTGAGGCCGCGGCCGACCACGACCGCCTCGGCGCCGTCGAGCGGCACGTCGTACTCGCGCAGCAGGGCGACGATGCCCCGCGGGGTGCACGGCAGGGGGGCGTCGACGGTGTGCACGAGCCGGCCGAGGTTGACGGGGTGGAGGCCGTCGGCGTCCTTGGCCGGGTCGATGCGCTCCAGCAGCGGCCGCGCGTCCAGGTGGGACGGGAGCGGGAGCTGGATGAGGTAGCCGGTGCACGCCGGGTCGGCGTTGAGCCGGTCGATCGCCTCCTCGACGTCGGCCTGGCTCGCGTCGGCGGGCAGCTCCACCCGGATCGAGGCGATGCCCACCTCGGCGCAGTCGC
Source organism: Thermopolyspora flexuosa (assembly GCF_006716785.1). NCBI lineage: Bacteria > Bacillati > Actinomycetota > Actinomycetes > Streptosporangiales > Streptosporangiaceae > Thermopolyspora > Thermopolyspora flexuosa. Next base: position 4,324,916 of record NZ_VFPQ01000001.1, read on the forward strand.
GGTGCTTGCCGGCCACGTACGCCTGGCTGCCGGGGTCGTCACCCACGAGGATGGTGCCGAGGCCCGGCCGCAGGCCGCGCTCGGCGAGCGCCGCGACCCGGGCGGTGAGGTCTGCCTTGATCTTCGCGGCGGTGGCCTTGCCGTCGAGAATGCGCGCGGTCATGACTCGTCATCCTGCCATGCTCGGTGGGCGGCGGCCGGCAACCGGCCGTCCGCCGCCGGTAAACGGATTCACGAACGTGCCGCCGTGCCCCGCCGGGCGACGGCCCCCGGCCGCGGGCGGATCAGCCGTCGGCGTTCTCGCCCCGCGGCGTCATGCCGCCCTCGCGCCGCTCCAGCAGCCGGCGGGTGGCGGGGATGTACTCCACGGCCACCCAGCCGACGTACGCGGAGGCCACGGCGAGGATGAGCAGCGGGATCGGGCTGCTCCAGAATCCGTCGCCGAGCACGAACGACAGCAGCGGGTTGGTCAGGGACATGAAAGGCTCCGGGTCCGGGGACGGGACGAGGGAGGGGACCCGAAAAGGTTAACCGGTCACTGACTCACTTTTTGCCACAAACCGTAAGGATCAGTGGAAGAAGTGACGCGTGCCGGTGAAGTAGAGCGAGATTCCGGCCGCCTCGCAGGCCGCGATCACGTCCTCGTCGCGGACCGACCCGCCCGGCTGCACGATCGCCTTCACCCCGGCCTCGGCGAGCACCTTCGGCCCGTCGTCGAACGGGAAGAACGCGTCGGACGCGGCCACCGAGCCCGCGGCCCGGTCCCCGGCCCGGGACACCGCGAGCCGCGCCGAGTCCACCCGGTTCACCTGTCCCATGCCCACGCCCACGGTCGCGCCGCCGGAGGCGAGCACGATCGCGTTCGACTTCACCGCGCGGCACGCCCGCCAGGCGAAGGCGAGGTCGGCGAGGGTCCGCTCGTCGGCGGCCGGGCCGGCGCGCAGCTCCCAGTTCGCCGGGTCGTCGCCCGGCGCGTCGATGCGGTCGGCCTGCTGCACGAGCAGCCCGCCGTCGATCCGGCGGAACTCGACGGCGTTCGCCGGCGGCTCCGGGCAGACCAGCAGCCGGATGTTCTTCTTCTCGCGCAGCACCTCCACCGCCTCGGGGGCGAAGGCGGGCGCGACCACGACCTCGGTGAAGATCGGCGCGATCTGCCGGGCGAGCTCCACGGTGACCTCCCGGTTCACCGCGATCACGCCGCCGAACGCGGACACCGGGTCGCAGGCGTGCGCCTTGCGGTGCGCCTCGGCGATATCCGCGCCGATCGCGATGCCGCACGGGTTGGCGTGCTTGATGATCGCCACGCACGGCTCGGCGAAGTCCCACGCGGCCCGCCAGGCGGCGTCCGCGTCCACGTAGTTGTTGTAGGACATCTCCTTGCCGTGCAGCTGCTCGGCGTTCGCCAGCCCGCCGGAGCCCTCGGTGTAGAGCGCCGCGCCCTGGTGCGGGTTCTCGCCGTACCGCAGCACGGCCTTGCGCCGCCAGGCGGCGGCGCGGAACCGCGGCCAGGCCACGTCGTCGTCCGGGGCGTACGTCTCGGCGAACCACGAGGCCACCGCGATGTCGTACGACGCGGTGTGGGCGTACGCCTCGGCCGCGAGCCGCCGCCGCTCCTCGAGCGTGAACCCGCCCTCGGCGAGCGCGCGGATCACGTCGGGGTACCGCGCCGGCGAGGTCACCACCGCGACGTTCACGTGGTTCTTCGCCGCGGCCCGCAGGATCGCCGGGCCGCCGATGTCGATCTGCTCCACGCACTCGGCGGGCGACGCGCCCGACGCCACGGTCTGCGCGAACGGGTAGAGGTTGCCCACGACGAGCTGGAACGGCTCGATCTCCAGCTCCTCGAGCTGCTTGGCGTGGCTCGGGTTGGTGAGGTCACCGAGCAGGCCGGCGTGCACCCGCGGGTGGAGGGTCTTGACCCGGCCGTCGAGGCACTCGGGGAAGTTGGTGAGCGACTCGACCGGGGTGACCGGCACGCCCCAGGAGGCGATCGCCGCGGCCGTGCCACCGGTGGATACGATCTCCACGTTCGCCGCGTCGAGGGCGCGGGCAAGCTCCTCGAGACCGGACTTGTCGTAAACCGTGATCAACGCGCGCCTGATCGCGATCCGGGTCAAATGTGCGTCCTTCCACGTGTGCCGGTGTGTCACCGGCGGCCAGCACCGATCGAAACTATACGGCCGGTGACCGTCCAGCCCTCGCGCACCATGCGTCCCACGACGTCGACGAGCAGCCGCCGCTCCACGGTCTTGATCCGCTCGTGCAGCGAGTGCTCGTCGTCGCCCGGCTCGACCCGCACCGGCTCCTGCGCGATCACCGGCCCGGTGTCCACCCCGGCGTCCACCAGGTGCACGGTGCAGCCGGTCACCCGCACCCCGTAGGCGAGGGCGTCCCGCACCGCGTGCGCGCCCGGGAACGCGGGCAGCAGCGCCGGGTGGGTGTTGACGACGGTGAACTTCCCCAGCACGCGCGGGCCGAGGATCTTCATGAAGCCCGCCGAGACCACCAGGTCCGGCTCGTGCTCGGCGATCCGTGCGGCGAGCGCCTCGTCCCACGCCTCCCGGGTGGGGTGGTCACCGACCCGCTCGACGAAGGTCGGCACCCCGGCGCGGCGGGCGCGCTCCAGGCCCGCGATGCCGTCCCGGTCCGCGCCGACCGCCACCACGCGCGCGCCGTACGATTCGTCGTCTGCCGCATCGAGCAGGGCCTGTAGGTTGGTTCCAGAACCCGAGACCAGCACGACGAGCCGGGCGGCCCGCCGGGCGGGCCCCGTGGCGGCGGCACGAGGCGAGGATGACAGCTCCGAGCTCCTTTCGCTCTCCGGGAGGGGTACGGCCCGGCGCGCGGGGCAGGTGTCCCCGCACGCCCCGGCCCGGCTCCCGGGCCGACGCTGCCAGCGTATCGGCCCGCCTGCCCGGCTCCGACGGCCAGGGCATGAAGGAGGCCATGTGACGACCCCCTCACCCACGCCCCAGCGGACCCCGCGGCAGAGCATCGTCGACACCAGCGGTGGGCGCGCGCTGCTCATCGCGCTCGCCGGTCTCGCGATGGCGATGCTCATTCCCCTGGTCGGCCTGGTGTTCACGCTGTTCGCGCTCGGCGTGTCGCTGCGCACCACGCTCGAGCTGCGCCGGGCCAGGGAGCGGATCGGGGCCGCGGTCGCGGGCGTGGCCATCTCGGCGTTCTCGCTGCTGTTCGCGGGCGGCGCCGCGTTCGTGCAGCTCTACCTCGCCGAGGAGCTCGCCGCCTACTACAACTGCAAGAAGGGCGCGGGCACGTTGAGCGCCCAGCAGCACTGCGTGGACGAGCTCGAGCGGGCGATCGAGCGCCGCATCCCGGTGCTGGAGCCGGGTCAGTTCGAGCTGCCGTTCGCGCCCTGACGGGCGTAGGCGCGCCCGCCCGGCAGCCGCAGCCGCGTCCAGCCCTCCGGCGCCCGCCCGGCGGTCTCCCGGGTGACGAGCACGACCCGCTCGCCGGTGGCGAGCGCCCGCCGTACCTCCTCGTCGCCCGGCCGCGGGTCGTCGCCGGTGCGCACCGAGCGGCAGCCGGTGAGGTAGCCGAGCTGGATCGCGCCCCGCCCGACGATCGCGCAGGGCGGCCGCACGCCCTGGGCGAGCAGCGCGTCCGCCTGCGCCCGCTGCGCGGCGAAGATCGGCTCCACCCGGCCGACCACCCGGTCGAGCGAGGACTTCTGGCCGTAGACGTGCACGGCGAGCGCGGCGAGGAGCGCCGCGATCGCGGGCACCCGGGTGAGCCGGGACAGCGGCAGCCGGACCAGGGCGGCCCCGGCGCAGACCGCCAGCAGCGCGTAGGCGGGCTGCAGGAACCGGGGGTTGGCGTAGTCGAACAGCGTCAGGTACGGCAGCGCGAACGTGACCGCGCACGCCAGCGTGAGGGTGAGCACGGGCCGGGCCGCCTCGGCGAGCACGAACGCCGCGGCGACGAGCACCGGCAGCGTGAACCACCAGGACACCTCGAGCCAGTGCAGGTCGGAGCAGACGCTCGGCGGGCGGCACAGCAGGGCCGGGCCGTCCACCGCCTCCAGGTGCCGCAGCAGGATGAAGCCGAACCGCGCCTCGTTCACCTCCGCGCCCGCGCGCAGCCGGGTGATCGGGTCGCCGAACCGCGCGAACGCCTCGGCCACCCACACCGTCCAGCCCACCGCGAGCCCGCCCGCGGCCGCGCCGAGCAGCGCGGGCCCGCGCGGCGCCCGCCGTACCGCCCGGACCACGCCGGCGACGAGCAGCGGCAGCGCCGCCGCGGCCGCGTCGGCGGGCCGCAGCAGCGAGGCCGCGGCGAGGGCGACCGCGACGCCGGCGAGCGGCCCGGTACGGCCCGGCTCGCGCAGCGCGCGGCAGAACCAGCCGACCGCGGCGACGAGCGCGAACGCCAGCCACAGGTTCGGGTAGGCCATCGCGCCGTAGAGCACGGTGCTCCACAGCGTGGCGAGCAGCCCGGCCGCGAGCGGCACGGCGTACGCGGAGACCACCGCGGGCCGCTCCCCCAGGCGGTCGCGCCCGGGCTCAGGCGGGCCTGCGGCCACCGGGCCGAACAGGCCGAGCCAGGGGCGGAACGCGGCGTACAGGCAGACCCCGGCGAGCACCGCCAGGTAGCAGCGGATCACCGGGATCGACTGGGTCAGCGCGGCGACCGGGGCGAGGAGGAGCGGCATGCCCCAGGCGCGTGGGGCCGACATCGGCACCGCGGGCACGCCCGGCCGCACCTGACTGGCGTAAACCACCTCATCCCAGTTGAACGCCACCAAGGACGGCACCTGGGACAGGGCGGCACAGCCGTACAGGACCGCGACGACGATCAGCAATCCGTGCGGAGACGTCAAACGTCGCAACAGGCGCATGCCACTGCGGCACGCTAGCGAACGCCGCCGCCACCGCGGGCGGAAACCGCGAGAAACGGATCTTTGTCATGCCCGCGCGCGCCCAGGCGGCACGGCGCGTGAAAGGTTCACGCCCGCGCCCGCGGTACGGCCCGGCCGCGGCGGCCGGGCGCTCAGTCGCGGTCCCAGGCGTACGGGTCCATGTAGATCACGTGTCCGCCGCGGTCGTCGGTCTCGTCCACGATGTCCCGGCGCGGCGTGGGCCGGGGCGCGGGCTCGGCCTTCTCGGCCCGCCTGCGCCGCGGGATGCCGGGCAGCCGGCGCGGCCGCCTGGCGGGGCCGTCCGCGGGCGTCACGTCGCCGAAGGCGCCCGCCGCGGCGTCCTCGTCGGCCCGGCCCGCGCGGCGCTTCGGCAGCGGCTGGGTCTCGCACTCGGTGGCGTCGAGCCAGTGGCCGGGCAGCGGCCGGGACGGCTCGCGCCGCCGGAACAGCCTGGCGAGCGGGCGGGTCCGGCCGTCGGAGGGCTCCACCGGCTCGGCGGGGGCCCGCACGGCCGCGACCGCCTTCGGCGCGGCGGCGGGCTCGGCGGCGGACACCGCGGCGCTGCGGCGCATCAGCCACCAGTTCGCCACGCCCGCGCTGATGCCCGCGGCGATGCCCACCTCGAGCGTCACCGAGAACGCCACCTCCCACGGCGACGGGCCGACCGCGGCGAGCCGGTTGCCGCCGAGCGGGCCGCCGGAGAGCGCGGCGAGCACGCCGGAGGCCGCCCCGGCGCACAGCCCGCAGACGAAGCCCCACATCGGCGCCGCCTCCGGGGTGGGCGTGGGCGCGATGCGCACCACCACGACCCCGGCGACCGCGCCGGCGAGGAACGGGATCGCCACCACCCCCATCGCCCAGACCGGCGCGCCGCCCGGCTCGGGCAGCGCGCCGAGCAGCGGCAGGGTGGGGATCTGGCCCAGCCTCACGCCGGTGGGGGCGACCAGGGTGCCGGTGCCGATGGCGAAGCCCGGGCCGGCGATGTAGGCCATGCCCCACACCACGGCGTTGACCAGGTACAGCACCTCGACGATGAGCAGCAGCACGCCGCCGATCAGCCCCGGGCCGAGCAGGTCGGTCAGGCGCCTGATCTCGTCGAGGCTCACCACGATCGCGCCGACCACGAGCACGAGCCCGGCGGCGAGCAGGATGGCCAGCGCCGCCGCGGTGCCCACCACGAGCGAGCGGGACCGCTCGGGCAGCAGCCGCAGCATCACCCGCCACGGGCCGATGGTGCGGGCCACGGCGAGCGAGCCCGCGACGAAGGCGAGCAGCAGGTGCCCGGCGAGCACCTCGGCGAGGAACGGCCGGGTGATCTCGTTCCGCGCCACCAGCGCGACCAGCCCGGCGAGCAGCGCGTACGGCGCGGCGAGCGAGATGCCGGCGCGCGCGATGAGCGCGAGCTGGGCCCGGCGGCGGGCGTTCTGCTTCTCCTTCGGGGTGCCCTTCGGCAGCCGGGCGGGCAGCCGTACCCGCAGGTCGGCGTCGCGGGCCATCCACAGCCCGGCCCGGTAGAGCAGCGCCGCCGGCATGATCATCAGGCCGAGCGGCAGCAGGCCGATCCGGCCGCCGCCGGGGATGGCGAACCCGGCGTGGTGCGCGGCCAGCCAGATCTGGCAGGCCGTGCGGAACACGCCCGGGATGCCCTCGCCGAGGGCGCCCTTGGGGTCGGCGATCCAGCCGAGCAGGGTGAGCGTGGTGAGCACGGCGAGCCCGACCCCGAGCGTCCAGGCCGCCGCGAGCATGCCGGACACGGGGAGCGGCCGCCGTACCTCGTCACCGCCGGAGGCCGCCCGAAGCTGGTCGAGAAGGGCCGTCACGCCTTCGATGTTCTCAGGCCCCGGCGCTCCCGCGACGGCACCGCGCCGCGTGTCGCACCGTTTGTCCAACGGAATCCCTGCGGACGCCCATCCGCCGCCCTCCGCGATCCCCGCCGCCCGCCACGGACACCGGCCTCGCCTCCCGGTCGCCCCTCGCCCGCGTCAGCGCCGGGTAGATACCGCGCGCCCGGCGTCAGCACCTGGCCTTGATGGTGTCCATCACCCTGCCGAACCGGCCGGGGTCGTGGTACCGCTCGCTCCAGTCCCGGAAGTGCACCGGCCGCCGCTCCCCGGTCTCGCTGTCCACGAAGCAGGCCTGCGCCTGGGCGTCGAAGGAACCGACGTGCTCGCGCAGATAATCCGGAATGCGCCCCTCCTCGCTCACCCCCGGCGTCCAGGTCCAGACCTTGCCGCCGAACCGCCCCTCCGGCCACAGGCAGATCGAGCCGCTGTCACACGTGGGACGCGCCGACGCCGGCGCGGCGTGCCCGGGCGGATCGATGAACCGGTCGTACAGGTAGAAGCACGCGCTACCGATGCCGAGCACCGTGGCGACGATCGCCGCGATGCCCTCCCATTTCGTCCACCATCCTTCCTGGGTGACCTGCCGTGACGTGGAGTCGGAATGCCCACGTGAATTATTATCAAAGGACCCGGCTTTTCCACTGAGTCGCTTTCCGCCCATTTTATTCTTCCAGCAACGCGCCTTTCACTCCCCCGCCTCCCGACCAATCTAACGAACTCACCAAGGGAAAGGCGCCGAGTGCGCCGATTTTCCGAATCACCGCTTGCCAGACAAAACCGCATTTATTGCCATTTTTCTTTTGCGTCATGGCGCGGTACGGCACGGCAGGCGCCCGCTCCGCCGCAGGTCACAGGGGCCGCGGCGGAACGGCTCGGCCCCAGCCGGGCGGTCAAGGCGCGCGGGCAGGGACGGCGTCCCGGTGACGGGCGCACCGATCGGCACGGAGTTCATCGAGCGGCCCGTGCGGGGGTTCCTCACCCGGGCGGGTTCCGGGATCGGCCGGGACGGTGGTGACGGAGCGGCGCGCCGGGGCCGCCTCACGCCAGCGGGTCGGTGACCCCGCCGGGGGATCGGGTGGCGTCGATGTCCCATCCGGCCCTGCGGGCGCCCGCCCGGTACGCGCTGTGCAGGAAGTCGAGCACGGTGCCGCGCGGATCGGCGGCCGAGCGGGCGTCGGCGTAGCGCAGGATCGCGAGGTGGCTGCCGCGGGACGGCATCCAGAACGCCTCCTCGGGGCGGAGCGGTTCCTCGGTGAGGCCGGCGGGCTCGGGCGCGGTGTAGGAGTAGAAGGCGGGTTCGGGCATGTTCCGGTCGCCGAACCAGAAGCCGGCGCTGATCACCTCTTCGGAGTAGGCCTCGCGGGTGACCGGGTCGACCTCGGGCCCCTGCTCGACCTTCCGGCCGGAGAATCGGGTGACGGCGATGTCGAAGGTGTGCCAGAAATGGTGGACCGGGCTGGTCTTGCCGGAGAAGTCCGCCGCGTAGCGTTCCAGCACCTGCGCGACCTGGGCGAGGACCTGCCAGTACCGGGTGACCATGACCGGGTCGTACGCCGCGTGCGCGGTGTCCTTCGCGAACGGCACGTCGTCGTCGAGATCGAACGGCTCGGCCTTGACGGCGACGTGGATGCCGAGGTGGTCCAGGGCCGCGAACAGCTCGCGGTGGAACGCGGCCACCGACCGCCCGGGCAACGCGAACGAGACGCTGCGCCCGTCGATCACGTCGACCGTGAGCCGGTGGCCGACGAAGTCGAAGTCGATGGCGAACACGGGGTTGTCGTCCAGCCCGCCCATCGGACGCGTGGTGATGCCCCGCCCGGTCACGTGGAAGGGGACGTGCCACCAGTGGTTGCGGCGCACGCTCGCCCCGAGGCGCACCTTCCCGACGATCTGCTCGAACCTGTGCAGCGTGGCCTTCGTGTCCGCCCAGGCGGCCAGCGGGATGTCCGGGAACGGCTCCATGCGATCACCTCGTCCGACGGGCCCTGGATCCCGCCTTCCCCGAGGTGGACGCGCGATGGTCAGGAAAACGTATGCACCACACCCGGTTGGCGCAGGAGAAACGGCCGGAACGTCCAGGCCGGGGTGAAGGACGCCACGGGCGGTTCACGAACGCCGCCGTGGCGGAGGTCCGCCTGGCCACGCCCCGCGTGAGGCGCGAGAACGTCGGGACGAGCACACGGCCCGGTACGGCGGGTGCACCGCCGACGAGCCGGCAGGGCCGCGGGCCGCGCGGCACCGCGATCGGATTCGCGCAGGGTGACGAGCACGCCCGGCGCTCGTACCCGATGCTCGGGCGTTGCGGGACGGCGGGACGCCGGGATCGCGCGGAGGGGTGGTGCTCCGGCGATCCCGGCGTACGGCCCGGCCCGGTCAGAGGCTCTTGATGATCTCGCGCATGAGGCGGGCGGTCTCGCTCGGCGTCTTGCCGACGCGGACGCCGACCTTCTCCAGGGCCTCCTTCTTCGCCTGGGCGGTCCCGGAGGAGCCGGAGACGATCGCGCCGGCGTGGCCCATGGTCTTGCCCTCGGGGGCGGTGAACCCGGCGACGTAGGCGACCACCGGCTTGGTGACGTGCTGCTCGATGTAGGCCGCGGCCCGCTCCTCGGCGTCGCCGCCGATCTCGCCGATCATCACGATCGCCTTGGTGTCGGGGTCGGCCTCGAACGCCTCGAGGGCGTCGATGTGGGTGGTGCCGATCACCGGGTCGCCGCCGATGCCGACGCAGGTGGAAAAGCCGACGTCACGCAGCTCGTACATGAGCTGGTAGGTGAGCGTGCCGGACTTCGACACCAGGCCGATCGGGCCCGGGGTGGTGATGTCGGCGGGGATGATGCCCGCGTTCGACGCGCCCGGCGAGGCGATGCCCGGGCAGTTCGGGCCGATGATGCGGGTCTTGTTGCCCTTGGAGACGTTGTACGCCCAGAACTCGGTGGTGTCGTGCACCGGGATGCCCTCGGTGATCACCACGCAGAGGCCGATCTCGGCGTCGATCGCCTCCTTGACCGCGTCCTTGGCGAACTTCGGCGGCACGAACACCACCGAGACGTCGGCGCCGGTCTCCCGCATCGCCTCGGCGACGGTGCCGAACACCGGCAGCACGGTGCCGTCGAAGTCCATGGTCTGCCCGGCCTTGCGGGCGTTGACGCCGCCGACGACCTTCGCGCCGGCCTTGAGCATGCGCCGGGTGTGCTTGGAGCCCTCCGACCCGGTCATGCCCTGGACGATGATCTTGCTGTTCTCGGTCAGCCAGATAGCCATCACGCACCTACCGCGGCGAGCTCGGCGGCCCGCTTGGCCGCCTCGTCCATCGTGTCCACCAGCTCCACCCGCGGCAGGGCCGCGTCCTGGAGGATCTTCCGCCCGAGGGCGGCGTTGTTGCCGTCGAGGCGGACCACGAGCGGGTGCTTGACGGACTCGCCCCGCTCCTCGAGGAGCTTGAACGCCGAGACGATGCCGTTGGCCACGGCGTCGCAGGCGGTGATGCCGCCGAAGACGTTGACGAACACCGACTTGACGTCCGGGTCGGACAGCACGATCTCCAGGCCGTTCGCCATCACCTCGGCCGAGGCGCCGCCGCCGATGTCGAGGAAGTTCGCCGGACGCTGCCCGCCGAACTCCTCGCCGGCGTACGCGACGACGTCGAGGGTGGACATGACCAGGCCCGCGCCGTTGCCGATGATGCCGACGGTGCCGTCGAGCTTGACGTAGTTGAGGTCCTTCTCCTTGGCCCGGGCCTCCAGCGGGTCGGTCGTGGCCGCGTCGACGTACGCCTCGTGCTCGGGCTGCCGGAAGGAGGCGTTGTCGTCGAGCGTGACCTTGCCGTCGAGCGCGCGCACCTGCCCGTCGGCGCTGAGGATCAGCGGGTTGACCTCGACCAGGGTGGCGTCCTCGTCGACGAAGACCGCCCACAGCTTCTCGATGATCTCGGCGGCGCCCTCGATCGCCTTCTCGGGCAGGCCGCCGGCCCTGGCGATCTCGCGGGCGCGGGCGCGGTCGACGCCGGTGAGCGGGTTGACCGGGATCTTCGCCACCTTCTCCGGCGTGGCGTGCGCGACCTCCTCGATGTCCATGCCGCCGGAGGCCGAGCAGATCGCCAGGAAGGTACGGTTCGCGCGATCGAGCAGGAAGGAGAAGTAGTACTCCTCGGCGATCGCGCTCGCCTCCTCGATCAGGACCTTGTGGACCGTGTGGCCCTTGATGTCCATGCCGAGGATCTCAGTGGCCTTCCGGTAGGCGTCGTCGGCATCCTCGGCCACCTTGACACCGCCCGCCTTGCCCCGGCCGCCGGTCTTGACCTGGGCCTTCACCACGACCCGCCCGGTCAGCTCCGCGGCCGCGGCACGTGCCTCCTCCGCGGTGTGCGCGACCTTTCCGCGCGGCACCGGGATGCCGTACTCCGCGAAGAGCTCCTTCGCTTGATGTTCGAACAGGTCCACGAGGGTCCGTCCTTGCTTTCCGGCTGACTTGACTGTCGTCAACCAGGCTCGGCCGCCGCGCCCTCCAAGGGCATGCCAGGGGGGTTCTGCCAGGAGCCTGGCGTATTCGCCAGTGAGCCTAGTCGTCACGCCTCGGTGAAGCGGCATCGGGTCCCGAATGCCCCGGTCCACGCGACGCGCGCGACCACCATTCAGGTACGGAACGGACACCTCACGCGTTCACCCGCCCCTCTGTTAACTCCGACTTTCGGAACATCGGGGCAGGGTGTTCGCAGACCGGCGATCCGAACGGCGGGTGCGGAGGCCCGGTAAAGGCCCTCCGGGCCGCCCGGCGCCGGGAACGGGACCGTGAATGAGACGAAGGTCATACGCTCGCGGGCACCGCCGAGCGCACCCAGTCCACGATCTCCTCCATGCTCGCCCCGGGGGTGAAGATCTTCGCCACGCCGAGCCGTTCCAGCTCGGGGATGTCCGCGTCGGGGATGATGCCCCCGCCGAACACGACGATGTCCTCGGCCTGCTGCTCGCGCAGCAGCTCCAGCACCCGGGGGAACAGCGTCATGTGCGCGCCGGACAGGATCGACAGGCCGATCGCCGCGGCGTCCTCCTGGATCGCGGCCTGCACGATCTGTTCGGGCGTCTGGTGCAGCCCGGTGTAGATGACCTCCGCGCCCGCGTCCCGCAGCGCCCGCGCGACGATCTTGGCACCCCGGTCGTGCCCGTCGAGCCCTGCCTTCGCGATGACCACCCGAATGCCCGCCAGCGGACCGTCGCCCATGCCGACCTCCCAGACCGACGTTTCCTCGGCACAAGGCTAGAACGTCCGGCGCCACCATCCAGGGATCCGGGTGCGTCGTTTGTCCGGGTTGCGTGCTGCGATCGTCGCGTTGAGCGCGGTGGCGAAGGCGGTCCACGCGAGGTACGGCGTCAGCGCCGCGGCGGCGCGGCGGTCGGCGCGGCCGAAGCGGCGCAGCAGGTCGAGGTTGGACGCGTTGAGCGCGGCGAGGTCGGCGAGGGCGAGCCGGGGCGCGTGGGCGCGGAAGAACAGCGGGGTCCACGCGGCGTTGAGCGCGAGGTTGACGGCGAGCGCGCGGGCCACGGCGCCGCGTTCGCCGTTCTCGCCGTTCTCGCCGGTCGCGGCGAGCGCACGGGCTCCGCCGTACGCGATCAGCCCGTAGAGCACGGGCCACACCACCCCGAACGCCGCCGGCGGCGGCTGCCAGCGGGGCTTGCGCAGCCGCCGGTACCAGGACGAGCCGGGGTCGGTGGCGATCCCGCCGAGCGCGGCGGCCGCACCGACCGCCGGGGCGGTGCGGAGGAGGTAGCGGAGGACACGCCGGTTGTGCGCATGGTCGGCCATGGTCCGGCACTACCCCGCGGCGGGCGGACCATCCGTCGCGGCGCCTGCCGCTTCGCCGGGAATTCTGCTATTCACGACATTTCAGTCATAAGTCGCGTCCAACATCGGACGTCACATACGCCCGATACATCACTGTGATCTTGGTATGGCAGACTCCCGCCCACTCTCTACCGACGTCGGCATATGAGCTTTCGAGAGGAATCCCGATATGAGGCGCCTGACGGCTGGACTGGCCTGTGCCGCCGCCGCCGCGCTGATCACGCCCACGGCGGCCGCGGCGTACGCGGACGCGGACCGCCCGGAGACGAAGCAGGCGGCGCCGCAGGCCACCGCGAAGAACGCGAAGAAGTCGAAGAGCACCACGCCCGACCCGGTCGCCGCGGTCGGCGGGCGGCTCGCCGCCGGGGCCGGCGTGACGTACCGCTCCGCCACGACGGTGCAGGGCACGGTCGTCGCGACCACCTCCGCCACCTTCCGGCTCGACCGGTCCGGGCTCGCCGCCAGCGACGTCACCTCCCGCCTCACCGTGAAGGCGGCCGCCCTCGGTGAGGACGCCGGGCTCGCCGTGAAGCCCGAGCGCACGATCAAGATCGGCGACGTCACGTACCTGAACAGCCCGCTGCTCCGCAAGAACCTCCCCACGGACCGCCCGCTGGTGGAGGAGAACGGCCCGGAGGCCGCCCTGCTCACCGATCCCCTCACCAGCGGCCGGGCGTGGATCGAGACGCGTAACGGCCCGGTCGCCGGCGCGCTCGGCGTCTTCGGGCAGCTCGTCAACCCCGCCGAGCCCGGCACGCTGAAGGCCCTGCTCGCCACCACCAAGTCCACCCGCTCCGGCGTGGTGCTGGACGGCGCGAAGACCACGGTCTACCGCGGCACGGTGACGATCGGGCGGCTGCACAAGGTCTCCCCGTGGCTGCGCGCCACGCTGCCGCTGAAGTCCGCCCCCAAGGCCGCGAACACCGCGATCGACTGGGCGCTGTACGTCGGCAAGGACGGCCTGCCCCGCCGGATCGTGACCTCCTGGTCCCCGGCCGCCCTCGGCCTGGGCTCGCAGAAGTTCACCGTGGACAGCCGGTTCACCTCGTGGGCCGCGAACGTCCGCGTCAAGCCCCCGGCCGACGACCAGATCGTCCGGGTCGACCCCCGTCACCTCACCACGGCCTCCCCGCTCGGCCGGTGACCTTCGCGGCGCTCGATGACGTCCGGGAGTGACCCGGCGCGCCGTCACTCCCGGACGATTCGGGCGCCGCGCGACCTCCGGCCACCGCCACGGAACGCGGCCCGCCGCCACGAAACCCCTCACGAACCGGCCGGAGCGAGGCGCGCGTCCCGTCACGCCTGTATCCCAGGCCACCGGCGCATCCGCGTCCCCGCCGCCCTCCCCGTCGCGGCCCCGCGGATTCACCGCCCGCGACGCCCGGCACGACCTTGCCGTTTCAGCACACCGCCGGCCGCCGTCACGTCATGCGCACGCGCGATTTCGATATCGCGCCGCCAAACGGTATCCGGATTCGCCACACAGTGACGTTCGTCATTTCCTCCGGATGACTTTCGTCATTTACCCGCACATTCGTCAAAGATTAAATTACTGCCGATGTTTTCCGTTTTGACATTGACTCGTGATCTTCGTTCGGCAGACTGCGCAGCGCAGGAGAGCAGGCGAGAATTCGAGAGGAAACCCCCCAGATGAGGCGTGTCACGCCCAAATTAGCCGCGCTCGCCGTCGCGGCGCTGTTCGCGCCCGTGGCGGTGGCCTCCCCTGCACACGCGAAACCCACCCCCGACCCGCTAACCGCGCTGCGCAAGCAGCTCACCGCCGGCGGCGGCGTGACGTACACGTCCCGCACCACGCTGCGGAACAAGCGCATCGCCACCACCACCGGCGCCTTCCGGTTCGGCCGGTCCGGCCTCGCCGCGAGCCGCCTGTCCACCGGCCTTCGCGTGGAACTCCCGAGCCTGCGCGAGAACCCCCTGCTCGAGGCGCTGCCCGAGGAGACGGTGAAGATCGGCCGCACCGCCTACCTCCGCAACGTGGAACTCGTCCTCCGCCACCGTGAGCGCCGGCCGTGGGCGCAGGTGAAGGACGGACCCGCCACCGGCCTGTACGGCGTGCTCGGTCAGCTCGTCAACCCCACCGAGCCCGCCACGCTCAAGACCCTGCTCGCGCAGAGCAGGTCCAAGCGCCCCGGCGGGGTGGTGGGCGGCACGAGGACCACGCTCTACCAGGGCAAGGTGACGATCGGCCGGCTGTACCGGGTCTCCCCCTGGCTGCGTGACGCGCTGCTGACCAAACCCACCCCGAGGCTGGCGAAGACCACGGTCGACTGGAAGCTGTACGTCGGCGCGGACGGGCTGCCGCGCCGCGTGGTCTCCTCGTGGTCGCCGGCCGCGCTCGGCGTGACCAAGGGCAGGTTCACCGCCGACAGCACGTTCACCCGGTGGGGCAGGAAGATCTCGATCAAACCTCCGGCGGACCACGAGGTCATCCAGATACCCAAATCCGAGATCAAGCCCCCGCTCCCTGTGAAGTGACCGTTCGCGGGACGACACCCGCACTCACCCCGACGACATCCGTACGGCGCGCCGACGCGGCCGACGCGTCCCGCTCGCCGTACCCCGTGAAAGGACACCATGAAGAGATTCCTGGCGGTGCTCGCCGCCACGCTCATCGCACCCACGCTGGTGGCCGCCGCGACCCCGGCGGCCGCCCAGGCCGCGCCGCGCAACCCGGTGGCCGCGGTCCAGAAGCAGGTCGCCAAGAAGAGCGGCGTGCGGATCAACGAGACCACCCGGGTCACGGTCGACGGGAAGACCCTCCTGACCGCGAAGCAGGTCGGCGTGGTCAGGCTCGACCCCCGCCGCAAGGAGTTCTACGACGTGACGGGCCGGATCGTCGTCGACAAGGAGAGCGTCAAGCTGCGCATCCTCCGCGCGGGCGGCAAGGAGCACTACCTGCAGAGCCCGCTGCTCAAGGACGAGCTGCCCGAGGGCAAGACGTGGGTGAGCACCACGGAGTTCGCGTCCCTGCGCGGCCTGTCGACCGTCGACGGGACCAACCCCAAGGTGCTGAAGGTCCTGCTGGCCGGCGCCAAGTCCAAGGTTTCCGGCGGCAGGCTGGACGGCGTGCGGACCGTGGCCTACCGGGGCACGATCCCGGTCAGCCGGCTCGCCAAGGTCTCCCCGAACCTTCGCGACTTCGACACCGCGCTCAAGGGTGCCAAGGGCATCAAGCCGCCCTTCATCCGCTGGAAGCTCTACGTCGGCGGCCGTGACGGGCTCCCCCGCCGGCTCTCCACGGAGCTCGTGCTGTTCGAGGACAAGAAGGTCGGCTCGGTGAAGCTCCTCGACGACGTCCGCTACAGCGGCTGGGGCACCAAGGTCAAGATCACGGCGCCGCCCGCCGACCAGGTGATCGACCTCAAGGAGCTGACGAGCGGGGACATCGAGGAGGTCCTCATCCCGTTCGCCGACCCGTTCAAGGGCCTGAAGCTCGACACCATCGCGGAGTGACGTCCCAGCGGTGACCGACCGCAGGTGACGAGTCACACCCGGGCCCCGGCGGCCGTTCCGGCCCGCCGGGGCCCGTCACGTTTCCGGGGCGGTCAGAGCTTCTCGATGGGCGCGTAGGCGAGCAGCAGGGTCTTCACCCCCAGGCTGCCGAAGTCGATCTTCGCGCTCGTCTTGTCCCCCGCGCCGTCCACGGACAGCACCGTGCCGAGGCCGAACTTGTCGTGGTTGACCCGGTCCCCGGGCGCGAGGTTCGGCACCGTCCGGCCGCCCCGCCGCGGCGGTGCCGCCGCCGGGGCCCGGGTCTCGCGGGCGGTCGCCGCCGTGGTGACGGTCTTGCCCGGGTCGGTACGCCACTCGATCAGCTCCTCGGGCACCTCGGCGAGGAACCGGGAGGCCGGGTTGAACGACGGCGCCCCCCACGCGCTGCGCACCAGGGCCCGGGACAGGTAGAGGCGGCGCCGCGCCCGGGTGATGCCGACGTAGGCGAGGCGGCGCTCCTCCTCCAGCTCCTGCGGCTCGCCGAGCGAGCGCAGGTGCGGGAAGACCCCGTCCTCCAGGCCGGTGAGGAACACCACGGGGAACTCCAGGCCCTTGGCGGTGTGCAGGGTCATCAGCGTGACCACGCCCTGCCCGTCGTCGTTGTCCGGCACCTGGTCGGCGTCGGCGACGAGGGACACCTGCTCGAGGAAGTCGACGAGCCCGCCCTCGGGGTTCGCCTCCTGGAACTCCTGGGCGACCGCGATCAGCTCGTTGAGGTTCTCCAGCCGGCTCGCGTCCTGCGGGTCCTCGGAGTTCTCCAGCTCGGCCCGGTACCCGGTGGCGGTGAGCACCTCCTCGGCGAGCTCGGCGACCGGCAGCTCCTTGCGGCGCAGCTCCTCGAGCAGCTCGGTGAACTCCCGGATCGCGTTGATCGAGCGGGTGGCGAGCCCGGGCACCTCCTCGGCGCGCCGCATCGCCTCCCAGAACGGGACGCGCTCCCGCGCGGAGAACGCCTCCAGCATCGCCTCGGCCCGCTCGCCGATGCCCCGCTTGGGCACGTTGAGGATGCGCCGCAGCGACACCGTGTCGTTGGGGTTGGCGAGCACCCGCAGGTAGGCGAGCAGGTCGCGGACCTCCTTGCGCTCGTAGAAGCGCACGCCGCCGACCACCTTGTACGGCAGGCCGGTGCGGATGAAGATCTCCTCGAACACCCGGGAGGCCGCGTTGGTGCGGTAGAACACCGCGACGTCGCCGGGCCGTACCCCCTCCTCGTCGGCGAGCCGGTCCACCTCCTCGGCGACGAACATCGCCTCGTCGTGCTCGTTGTCCGCGACGTACCCGACGATCTTCGGGCCCGGCCCCTGGTCGGACCAGAGGTTCTTGGGCTTGCGCCCGGTGTTGTGGGAGATCACCGCGTTCGCCGCGTCGAGGATCGTCTGGGTGGAGCGGTAGTTCTGCTCCAGCATGATCGTGCGCGCGTCCGGGAAGTCGCGCTCGAACTCGAGGATGTTGCGGATCGTCGCGCCGCGGAACGCGTAGATCGACTGGTCGGCGTCGCCCACCACGCACAGCTCGGCGGGCTCCACCCCGTCGCCGCCGCCCTCGAGCACCGGCTCGCCGTCGGCGGTGCGCCGCTCCGGCCGCCCGACCAGCTCGCGGATGAGCACGTACTGCGCGTGGTTGGTGTCCTGGTACTCGTCGACGAGCACGTGCCGGAACCGGCGGCGGTAGTGCTCGGCCACGTCCGGGAAGAGCTGGAACAGCGAGACCGTGAGCATGATCAGGTCGTCGAAGTCCATCGCCCCGGCCTCGGTGAGCCGCCGCTGGTAGGCCGCGTACGCCTCGGCGAGCGTCTTCTCCAGGTGGGTGCGGGCCCGGTTCGCCGCGGTCTCGTAGTCGACCAGCTCGTTCTTCATCGCGCTCACCTGCGCGGAGAACGAGCGCGGCGGGTAGCGCTTGGGGTCGAGGTCGAGCTCCCGGCAGACCAGCGCCATCAGCCGCTGGGCGTCGGCCTGGTCGTAGATGGAGAAGCCGCCGGGGAACCCCAGCCGCTTCGCCTCCCGGCGCAGGATGCGCACGCAGGCGCTGTGGAAGGTCATCACCCACATCGCCTTCGACCGCGGGCCGACGAGCCGCTCGACGCGCTCCTTCATCTCCCGGGCGGCCTTGTTGGTGAACGTGATCGCGAGGATCTCCCCCGGATGCACGTCACGCTCGGCGAGCAGGTAGGCGATGCGGTGGGTGAGCACCCTCGTCTTGCCGGACCCGGCACCGGCGACGATGAGCAGCGGCGAGCCCTGGTGGAGCACGGCCTCGCGCTGCTGCGGGTTGAGTCCGTCGAGGAGGGGCGAAGCGTGGGAAGTTCCGGTCGGCACGTCCCCTAGGTTATGGCCGCGGGCCACCGGGGTCGCGCCCGTCGCGCGAAAACCCTTTCGAATCCCTGTGATCATCCGCGCCGGACCACCGGAATTCCGGACGTAACGCACCGGTTATGGTGCGCAAAGAGGAGGTAAAGGTGCTGGATGACGCTGAGGTGCGCCGGGTGCTCGCGGTGACCGCCCACCCGGACGACGTCGACTTCTCCGCCGCCGGGACGATCGCCACGCTCACCGGCAGGGGCGTCGAGGTGGTCTACCTGGTGGTGACCGACGGGGACGCCGGCGGCTTCGACCGCGAGGTCGACAACGGCGGCATGGCCGAGCTGCGGCGGGCCGAGCAGCTCGCGGCGGCCGCGTGCGTCGGCGTGACCGACGTACGGTTCCTCGGCTACCCGGACGGCAGGCTGGAGCCGTCGCTCGCGCTGCGGCGGGACATCGCCCGGGTCATCCGGCAGGTGCGCCCGGACCGCGTCATCACGATGAGCCCGGAGCGGGACTACCGGCGCATCGGCCGCAGCCACCCCGACCACCGGGTGGTGGGCGGGGCGACGCTCGACGCCGTCTACCCGGACGCGCGCAACCCGTACGCCTTCCCCGAGCTGCTCGAGGAGGAGGGGCTCGAGGCGTGGACGGTACGCGAGGTGTGGCTGACCAGCCCGACCCCCGACCACGCCGTGGACGTCACCGAGACGCTCGACCGCAAGCTCGCGGCGCTGCGGGCGCACAAGAGCCAGACCGCCCACCGCCCGGACCTCGAGGACTGGGTCCGCCGCAACCTCGCGGCGAACGCCGCCGAGTTCGGGCTGCCCGAGGGCCGGTACGCCGAGCTGTTCCAGGTGGTCGACACGGCCTGACCGCGGTACGGCGGGCGGCAGGGGCGGGAAAGGGAAAACCCCGGCCGGGAAGCCCGGCCGGGGCCCGTCAGGCGCGAGTGAAACCTGGGATCGCGCGGACGGTCGTCAGGCGTCCTTCGGCTGCGGGCAGCTGAAGGAGAACGACTCCGACGCGCTCGACGCGTTCGGCGAGGTGACCTCGAGCGTCACCGTGCCGTAGGTCTTCGACCCGTGCGGGTCACCGTCGATCGAGAAGGAGACCGGGTAGGTCCCGGCGTGGTTCACCCTCATGCTGCCGCTCTTGGAGACGCCGTTGGCGGTCCAGCGGTAGGAGAACGTGCCGGGGCCGCTGATCGAGATCCGACCCGTGAAGTTCACCCGCGGACCCTTGGTGCCCACGCAGGAGGAGTTGTCCGGGGACACGCTGATGCCCGCGACCTGCGCGGTCGTGGCCGGCGCCGGCTTGGGGAGGCGCGGCTTGGGGTGCTCGGGCCGCGGGTGGTGCGGCTTGCCCGGCTTGTGGTGGCCGCCCGGGCGGACGCAGTTCACCACGTAGGAGTCAGCGTCGCCCTTGGCGCGGCGCGGGTGAACGATGTCCAGCTTCACCCAGCCACGGTGGCTGCGCCCCGGAGCGAAGGAGTAGGACACCTTCTTGGCACCCCACACCTTGGTCCGGCCCCAGTCCACGACCTTGCCGTTGTGGATCCACCGGTACGTCACCGACGTCGGCCGGCTGACCCGGATCACACCCTCGGCCATGACCCGCCGGGACGGCGTGCAGACGCCGTGGAAGTTCTCCACGTCCACGAAGGCCTTGGCGACGGCCGGCTTCTTGGCCCGCTTCGGCGCGCAGGCGACGGAGAAGTGGGTCTTGGCGGTGGTCGCCTTGAACGGGGCGAGCACCCGGAGGGCCTGCCAGCCCCGGATGCTGCGGGAGAAGGTGGCGTCCTCCTTGACGGTGATGGTCTTGACGCCGTGGCCGCGCACGGTCACGACCTTGACCTTGCTCTTCGAGCCGTCACCGTGCAGCCACTGGTAGGCCACCTTCGTGGTGCCCTTGACCCGGACCTTGATCTTCGACTCGAAGGAGACCGTGGCCGGGCAGGCACCGACGTAGTGCTTGGGCGTCGCCTCGGGGGCGGTCACGAAGGCCTTGGGCGTGCGCCAGTCGGTGGTGCTCGCCGACGCGGGCGTGGCCGACAGGCCGATCAGCCCGGTGGTGAGCATCGCCGCACCGACGCCGGCCGCCGCGAACCTGCGGACGTTCGTCGACTTCATGAGGGTGCGAACTCCAATCGTCGAGTTGCAGTGCGAAGGGACGGTCGCCGTGCCGACAACTCCGGGCCGGACTCCGGCAAAGTCCCGGTAAAAGATTTTTACCAGAAAATTACCAGGGATGTGAGGCTTTTACCTGTGATTGTCCCGTCGCAATGCGTGGCAATTCAGTTGCGAGGCAACCTTCGGGCGATCCGGGACGTCACATACCCAAATGCGTTGGTGGCCGAATGCAGCATCGCCGGGGCGAGAAGCCCGTACCTCCGGCGCAGCTCGGAAAAGATCACCCCGGCCCCGGCGGTGGCAAGCACCGTGCCAACGGTGCAATTAACCACACCCATTTTCATGGAGTTTTCATCCGCACCCGTGTCGCTTTTGCCCCGTTTGGGCGTTTTGGTGGCGAGGGTGGCGACCGCGGGATTGGCGCGGGCCATCGCGATCGCGGGCAGCACGTGCCACAGGCCGAACAGGCCGGAGGAGACCGCGGTGGCGGCCAGGCGCCCGCGCGAGCGCTCGACCAGCCCGTACACCACGCCGCGGAAGCCGACCTCCTCCAGCAGCACGGTGCCGACCGGCACCTGGAGCAGGATCTCCTCGGCGAGCCGGGCGCGGGAGATGCCGAGGGCGCGCTCGTCGTACAGCAGCGGCCGGACGCGCGGATGGGCCACGGCGGCGGCGTACCCGGCGGCGACACCGGCCGCGAGCGCCGCGCCGGCGAGGGCGCCGCGCCGCCCGTCGGTGAACCCCATGTCGCGCCAGGAGAGCCCGCGCCGGCGGGCGAGCGCGACCAGCGCGCCGGTGGCGGCGGCGGAGGTCAGCGGCGCGAGGCGCGGGGCGACCCGGTTGTTGAGCACGTTCGCGGCCGCCAGCACGGCGATGATCGGCAGCATGCCTTCCAGTCAACATCGCCGCGCGCCGGAACGCGCGGACCCGCACGCGCCGATGTGGGCGGCGCCGTGCACGGCGCCCGTGTGCACGGCCACGCGTGCGGTCCTGCGCGCACGAACGAGACAGCGCCGGCCGGGCGTGCCGTGCGGACCGGCCGGCGGCGCGGGCGCCGGGCGGATCAGGGCACCGGGTCGCCGAACTTCGCGCAGGCCGAGATGCCCTGGCTCTGACCGGCCTGGAAGGCCGCCTGCCGCTCCGGGCCGGTGCCGTGGGCGTCCGGGCGCCACCACTCGTCGGTGGGGTCGCCCGCCGCGGCGAGGTTCGCGAACAGCTCCTCGTCGTCGCCCTCCTCCTTGGTGAGCCGGCCGGCCTGCACCAGCCAGCCGATCACCGCGCCCGCGTAGCAGTCGGCCTGCAGCTCCCGGTTCTTGTTGAGCCGGAAGTCCGTGGTGAGCTGCGCCTGTACGGCGTGGCCGATCTCGTGCGGGATGATCACGTAGACCGCGCCGTCACCGATCTCGTCGTACAGCTCCTCGAGCCACCGCTCGTCGAAGGCGACGAAGTGCCCGATCGGGCAGTAGAAGGCGTTCTCCGGCACGGCCTCCTGGTCACCGCAGGCGGGGCCGTTCCGGCCGACGTACGGGATGAAGCGCTGGATCGGCCGGTACTCGCGTCCGTCGGCGGCGAACTGCTGCTCCCAGTACTCCTCGGTGAGCGTGCGCGCCAGCACGACGTCCTCGGCGAAGTTGTCGCCCGCCAGGGTGGTCGACTTCCGCGTCAGCGAACCCCCCTCGCGGGCCGAGTTCGCCTCCTCGAACTCCCCCTCGTCGACCCGCGCGGCGTTGCGGGGGTCACCCAGGACGTCCTCGAAGCCGGGTATCGGAGCGCAGGCGACCGCGACGGCCGCGGCGAGCGCGGTCGCCAAGGGGGCTAAACCACGAGGCTTCACGGATCAATCGTGACCCATCCGTCTCGGACATGTCGTGCAGAACGCAATATTTGACTAGCGAACCACACGACGCGTACGGAACCGCGCGAAGCTAGACGAGACGGCGGGCGGTGGCCCAGCGGGACAGCTCGTGGCGGTTGGAGAGCTGGAGCTTGCGCAGCACCGAGGAGACGTGGGTCTCCACGGTCTTGACCGAGATGAACAGCTCCTTGGCGATCTCCTTGTACGCGTAGCCGCGCGCGATGAGCCGCAGCACCTCGCGCTCCCGCTGGGTGAGCGAGTCGAGCTCGGGGTCGATCGGCGGCGCCTCGGTGGAGGCGAACGCGTCGAGCACGAACCCGGCGAGCCGCGGCGAGAACACCGCGTCCCCGTCGGCGACCCGGAGGATCGCGTCGGTCAGCTCCCTGCCGCTGATCGTCTTGGTGACGTACCCGCGGGCGCCGGCCCGGATCACGCCGATCACGTCCTCGGCCGCGTCGGACACCGACAGCGCGAGGAACCGCACCGAGGAGCCCTTGCCGAGCACCCGGCGCAGCACCTCCACGCCGCCGCCGCCCGGCATGTGCACGTCGAGGAGCACGACGTCGGGCCTGTGCTCCTCGATCGCCGCGACCGCGGAGTCGACGTCCCCGGCCTCGCCGACGACCTCCACCTCCGGCCCCAGCTCGGCGCGCACGCCGGCGCGGAACAACCGGTGGTCGTCCACGATCAGCACCCTGGTCGTCATGGCTCCTCCCGCTTCATCGTCAACGTCACCTCGGTGCCCTCGCCGGGAGCCGTCCGGATCCGGGCGGCCCCGCCGTTCCGCTCCATCCGCCCGATGATCGACTCGCGGATGCCCATGCGGTCCGGCGGCACCGCGTCGAGGTCGAACCCCTTGCCGCGGTCGCGGACGAAGACGGTGACCTCGTCGGGCTCCACCTCCGCGTACACCGAGACGACCGACGCCTCAGAATATTTCGCCGCGTTGACCATCGCCTGCCGGGCCGCCTGCACGAGCGCGTTCAGCCGGGGCGTCAGGTCGGCGTCGCCGACGCAGACCACCTCGATCGGCACCCCGTGCTCGTCCTCGACCTCGGCCGCGACCCGCCGTACCGCGGCGGCCACGGTGCGGTCGGCGTCGGCCTTGGGCTGGTAGAGCCAGTTGCGCAGCTCCCGCTCCTGGGCGCGGGCGAGCCGCAGCACCTCGCGCGGATCGTGCGCGTTGCGCTGGATCAGGGTGAGGGTGTGCAGCACCGAGTCGTGCACGTGGGCGGCGAGCTCCGCGCGCTCCTCCTGCCGGATGCGCTCACGGCGCTCGTTCTGCAGCTCCTTGACGAGCACGGTGATCCACGGCGCGGCGATCACCGCGATGCCGCCGACCACCACGCCGGTGAACATCAGCCCGGTCCGGGCGGCGGCGAGCTCGCCGCTCGCCGCGAGGAAGCCGATGGCGCCCACGACGACGAGGAGCAGCCCGAACGCGGTGCGCAGCCAGGAGCGGCGGACCTTGCGGACCGCGCCGCTCACCCAGCGCTGCCGCACCGAGTCGGCCTGCTGCCACAGCACGAGGCCGCCGATGCCGACCACGGCGATCGCCCACGCGCCGAACCCCCGCAGGGTCCCGACGGTGAGCCAGGTGAACGCGGTGAGCGCCATGCCGATCGCGGCGTAGGCGGTGAGCTGCACCCAGTCGCGGGCGGGCTTGGGGCCGGTGTGCGGCACGCTGGGGGTGAACAGCCACAGCGCCGCGTACGCGACCACGCCCACGCCCTGGACGACGGTGAGCAGCACGAAGGCGAGCCGCAGCACCACCGGGTCGAGCCGGAGGTGGTCGGCGACGCCCTGCGCGACCCCGGCGATCAGGCGGCCCTCGACCGGCCGGCGCAGCCGCGGGTACGGCGCGTCGGCGGCGGGAGGCGGTTTCGGCGTTTTCGGCGGCTTGTCGGGCATGGTCCCTGCATCGTCACACGTCAGGCGGCGGTAGCGCATCAGGGGACGCCCTGATCTGCTCCCTGGGTTCTCCGGGACGGCTCAGGGGTCTCCCCGATGGTCCCGTCCCGTCCGGTCCGAGCAGGATAGGGGGCATGATGAGCACGACCACGCCCGAACCGGACGTCCGGCCCGCCGAGACCGGCGAGGGCACCCTGCGGCGCGCCGGTGAGGGGCGCATGCTCACCGGGGTGTGCGAAGGGCTGGGCCGGTACGCCGGGATCGACCCGGTGCTGATCCGGGTGGGCTTCGCCGTGCTCGTCCTCGGCTCGGGCATCGGGTTCTTCCTGTATATCGCGGCGTTCCTGCTGATGAGCCGCGACGACGGCGGCCCCGGGTACGCCGAGCAGTGGACCGGCCGCCGGTTCGACGCGCAGACCGTGCTCGCCCTGCTCGCCGCGGTGCTCGCCTTCGGCCTGGTGATGAACCTGGTCTCCGACACCACCGGCCCGCGCACCGTCGTCGTCGGCACCGTGGTCGCGATCGCCCTGCTCACCGCGCGCGGCCGGGGCGTGGACCTGATCGCGGTCGCCCGCTCGCTGCCGACCCGCGCGGCCTGGCGCCGTGCCGGGCGCATCCCGGACGCCGGGGTGGCCGCCGCGGCCCCGGCGGGTGCGGCCCAGGCGGGCGGGGGCACGACGACGCAGGACGCGGACCCGACCGCGGCGGCGGTCCCACCGCGGCAGGCGTCCCCGCACCCGGCGGACGCGCCCGACGCCCCGGCCGCCGCCCCCGCGCCGGAGCACGGCGCGGCCCCGCGGCAGGAGCCCGGCGCACCGGAGCCGGCCCGCTCCGGGACACCCGCCGAGCCCGTCCCGGGCGCGGCCCCCGAGGCGCCCGCCGGCACCGCTCCGGACCACCCGGGCGCACCCGGCGGCGCCGTACCGGACAGCCCGGACGCCGCGCCCGCGAGCTCCGCGGCCCGTACCGCGCCACCGCCGCCCGGCGCCACGGATCCGACCGTCGTGCTGCCCCCGCCGAGCCCGGCGGGCGCCACGGCCGGCGGCACCGGCGACGGTTACCGGCGGCTGAGGGACCTCGCCGACGAGGCGCGCTACGGGTACGCCGCGCACGAGCCGTTCGCGCCGCACGGCCCCTACCACTCCCCCGGCCGGTACCCCGACGACACCCTGCTCGACCTCGAGGCCGCCGGGCCGGGCCACGGCCTGGGTCCCGGGTACGGCCAGGCCGGGCCACCGGCACCCCCCGCCCCCAGGCGCCCGCGGTCCTTCGTGGGCACGATCACCATCCTTGTCGCGCTAGTCGTTGGAGGGATCATGGCGGCCACGCAGCCGTCCGGGCCGACGGCGAACGTCGCCCTCATCGGCGGGGCCGTGCTCGTCACCATCGGCGCCGGGCTGCTCGTGACCGCGTGGTTCGGCCGCGGCGTCGGGCTGATCGCCGCGGGCACGCTCGTGTCCTGCCTGCTCATCGCGTCCACCGCGGTGGGCGGGGTGCCGCACCGCATCGGCAGCTACACCTGGGTGCCCGCGACCACGGCCGAGGCGCTGATCGAGCGGTACGACATCGGCATCGGCGACGGCACGCTCGACCTGACCGAGATCGAGGCCGCGCCCGGCAGCCGTACCCGGTTCGACCTGCGGATCGCGGTCGGCGAACTGCGCGTGATCGTGCCGCCGGCCGCGCGGGCGGAGGTGGACGTGCGGGTCCGGATCGGCGACGTCACCGTGGGCCGCACCACGCGCGGCGGCACCGACCTCGCCGTGACCACCGTGCTCGAGCCCGAGGAGGATTCGGGCGGCCCGCCGCCGGTGTTCGAGCTGCACATCCGGGCCGACCTCGGGGACGTGGAGGTACGGCATGGCTAGGCGGCGCCACCGGCCGGCCCGCCGCGCCGAGGCCGCGGCGGAGTGGGCGGCGTTCCACGAGTGGGGCCCGGAGTGGGCGTCCCCGGGCGAGCCGCGCGGCGAGCGGCGGCGGCTGCGGCACCGCACCGACTGGCTGTCGCTGCTCGGCGGGCTGCTCTTCATCGGCATGGGCGTCCGGTTCATCGCCGGGCCGCCCGCCGACCCGGTGACCATGCTCGCGGTGCTGCTCACCGGCCTCGCCTTCGCGGGCCTCGTCGCCGTGATCGTCACCGCGGCCCGGGGCCGCCGCTGAGCGCCCGGCCGCGACGACCACCGTCGTGCGGACGCCGGTTCCCCATCGGGACCGGCGTCTTTTCACATGCGTTCAGGGGTTGACGCTCTGCAACAGCTGAATACCGTTGGGGTGTTAGAAATCTCACATTCGCCACGGTTGGTGCGCTATGGGAGAGTTGCGCCCCACCTCCGGGTGGCAGATCCGGGGTCCGCCGTGCCGTGCCGTACGTCCGCGTCACCACCCATTGATCGCCTGGAGGACGTATGCCCCAGATCACCGTCACCGTTGACGGCATCACACACGAGGTGGAGGTCGAGCCGCGGCTTCTCCTCGTTCACCTGCTGCGCGACCGGCTCGGGAAGACCGGCACCCCGATCGGCTGCGACACATCCAACTGCGGCGCCTGCACGGTCCTCATGGACGGCAAGAGCGTGAAGAGCTGCTCGGTGCTCGCCGTCCAGGCCGACCAGTCCGACATCGTCACCATCGAGGGCCTGTCCACGGACGGGACCTGGCACCCCCTGCAGAAGGCCTTCCACGAAGAACACGCGCTCCAGTGCGGCTACTGCACTCCAGGCATGATCATGGCGTCGCTCGACCTGCTGCGGGAGAACCCCGACCCGTCCGACGACGCCATCCGCAAGGGCCTTGAGGGCAACCTGTGCCGGTGCACGGGCTACTGCAACATCGTGCGGGCCGTACGGCGCGCGGCCGCCGAGATGAGCGGGCGGGAGGTGAGCGCCACGTGACCGAGACGCTCGAGACCGTACCCGAGGTGGGCCGGGCGCGCCGCCGCAAGGAGGACACCCGGCTGGTCACCGGCCGTACCCGGTGGACCGACAACATCCAGCTCCCCGGGATGCTGTACGTGGCGTTCCTGCGCAGCCCGATGGCGCACGCCCGCATCACCCGGGTGGACGTGTCGGCGGCCCGCGAGAAGCCGGGCGTGGTCGCCGCGTTCAGCGGCCGGGACTTCGCCGAGGAGCAGGGCAGCCTGCCGTGCGCCTGGCCGGTCACCGAGGACATGGTGCACCCCGACCACCCGCCGATGGCGGTGGACACGGTCCGGTACGTCGGCGAGGCGGTCGCCTGCGTGGTCGCCACCGACCGCTACCGGGCCGCGGACGCCCTCGAGGCGATCGAGGTCGAGTACGAGCCGCTGCCGCCCGTGCTCGACATGAACGAGGCGCTCAAGCCGGAGTCGCCGAAGGTCCACGAGGCCGGGAACAAGGCGTTCACCTGGAAGTTCTCCAACGGTGACGTCGAGGCGGCGTTCCGCGACGCGCCCGTGGTGATCGACCGGCGTTACCGCCAGCAGCGGCTCATCCCGAGCGCGATGGAGCCGCGGGCGGTGGTCGTGGACACCGACGGCGAGACGTTCACGCTCTACTCGGCCACCCAGATCCCGCACATCCTCCGGGTGATGCTCGCCCTCACCACCGGTATCCCCGAGCACCGGTTGCGGGTGATCGCGCCCGACGTCGGCGGCGGCTTCGGCTCGAAGCTGCAGGTCACCGCCGAGGAGGTGCTGTGCCTGCTGATCTGCCGCCGGCTCGGCAAACCGGTGAAGTGGACCGAGTCGCGCACCGAGGGCAACCTCACCGTGCACCACGGCCGCGACCAGCTCCAGCACATCGAGATCGCGGCCGAGCGGGACGGCCGGATCCGCGGCATCCGGGTGAACCTGCTCGCCGACATGGGCGCGTACCTCATGCTCGTCACCCCGGGCGTGCCGCTGCTCGGCGCGTTCATGTACAACGGCATCTACAAGATGGACGCCTACGACTTCACCTGCACGGGCGTCTTCACCACCAAGATGCCGACCGACGCCTACCGCGGCGCGGGCCGCCCCGAGGCGACGTACGCATTGGAGCGCGCCATGGACGAGCTCGCCCACGAGCTCGGCATCGACCCGATCGAACTGCGGCGGCGCAACTGGATCCGGCACGAGGAGTTCCCGTACACCACGATCTGCGGGCTCACCTACGACTCGGGCAACTACGAGGCGGCGACCGAGAAGGCGCTCGCGCTGTTCGGCTACGACAAGCTCCGCGCCGAGCAGGCCGACCGCCGCGAGCGCAAGGACCCGGTGCAGCTCGGCATCGGCATCTCGACGTACACCGAGATGTGCGGCCTCGCGCCGAGCCGGGTGCTCGGCTCGCTGTCGTACGGCGCGGGCGGCTGGGAGCACGCGGACGTGCGCGTGCTGCCCACCGGCAAGGTCGAGGTGGTCACCGGCAGCAGCCCGCACGGGCAGGGCCACGAGACCGCGTGGAGCCAGATCGTCGCCGACCAGCTCGGCGTGCCGTTCGAGGACGTCACCGTGATCCACGGCGACACCGCCTCCTCGCACAAGGGCATGGACACGTACGGCTCGCGCTCGCTCGCGGTCGGCGGCATCGCGATCGTGCGGGCGTGCGAGAAGGTGCGGGAGAAGGCCAGGCAGATCGCGGCGCACCTGCTCGAGGCGTCCCCGGACGACATCGAGTTCGACCGCGGCGTCTTCCGGGTGCGCGGCACCCAGTCCGGCAAGACGATCCAGGAGATCGCGCTCGCCACGTTCGCCGCGCACAACCTGCCCGACGGCGTGGAGCCGCGGCTGGACGCGAGCGCCACGTTCGACCCGGAGAACTTCTCCTTCCCGCACGGCACCCACCTGTGCGCGGTCGAGGTGGACACCGAGACCGGCGCGGTGAAGATCCGGTCGTACGTGGCGGTCGACGACGTCGGCCGGGTGGTGAACCCGCTGATCGTCGAGGGCCAGGTGCACGGCGGCATCGCGCAGGGCATCGGCCAGGCGCTGTTCGAGGAGGCGGTCTACGACTCCGAGGGCAACCTGATCACCACGACGATGGCCGACTACCTGCTGCCGTCCGCGGCCGACCTGCCCGACTTCGTCACCGACCGCACCGAGACCCCGGCGACCTCGAACCCGCTGGGCGTCAAGGGCGTCGGCGAGGCCGGCACGATCGCGTCCACGCCCGCCGTGGTGAACGCGATCGTGGACGCGCTCCGGCCGTACGGGGTCCACGACGTACCGATGCCGTGCACACCCGAGCGGGTGTGGCGGGCCGTACAGGAAGGGGCCGCCTCATGATCCCGGCACCGTTCGACTACGTTCGGCCCGGCTCGCTCGACGAGGCGGTGGCCGCGCTCGCCGACGCGGGCGAGGACGCCAAGGTCCTCGCGGGGGGCCAGTCGCTGCTGCCGCTGCTGCGGCTGCGCCTCGCCTACCCCTCCACCCTCGTCGACATCGGCCGGGTGCCCGAGCTGCGCGGCGTGCGCGACGCGGGCGACCACGTGTTCATCGGCGCGATGACCACGCACGACGAGGTGCTCCACTCGGAGGTCGTGCGGGCCGAGTGCCCGCTGGTCGCGCTCGCCACGGCCACCGTCGCCGACCCCGCGGTACGGCACCGCGGCACGCTCGGCGGCGCGCTCGCCCACGCCGACCCGGCCGGTGACCTGCCCGCGGTGGCGGTCGCGCTCGACATGCGCATGGTCGCCCGGTCCCGGGACGGCGAGCGGGTGATCCCGGCGTCCGAGTTCTTCGTCGACTACCTGGAGACGGCGCTCGCCCCCGGCGAGATCCTCGTCGGCGTCCAGGTGCCGAAGCTCGGCCCGGGCTGGGGCTTCCACTACGAGAAGTTCCACCGCACCGCCCAGGCGTGGGCGATCGTCGGCGTGGCCGCGGCGGTCCGGCGGTCGAACGGCACGGTCGAGGAGGCCCGCATCGGCCTCACCAACATGGCCACCCGGCCGGTGCGCGCCGCCGCCGTGGAGGAGGCCGTCCGCGGGGCCGCCGTCACCGACACCTCGGCGCTGCGGAGCGCCGCCGCCCACGCGGCCGAGAACACCGACCCGCCCTCCGACCTGCACGGTGGGCCCGACTACCGCCGGCACCTCGCGCAGGTCCTCACCCACCGCGCCCTCATGGCCGCGGCCGCCGCCTAGCCCGGCACGGCAAAGAAAGGGTCAAAGGAGGAGAGGGCAAAGAGCAAGCAGCGGAAAACCGGGCAAAGAAGACGGCAAAGAGAACACACGGCGAGGGAAGCACGGCGCTGCGAGGACGCGTGGTCGCGGCCAGGCCGCGACCACGCGTTCCTTTTCCCCGGCCGGTCTCCCCCGCCGGGGCCGCCCGCCGTACCCCGTGGCGGGCCGGGGCGCCGGTCCGGCACACCCCGGTGCCCAGGGCACCGATGCACAGACCGGGAGGGGACGTGGACGTTCCTAAGCTCGATGGCATGGCCAGATACTTCGACGTGCATCCGGTGGACCCGCAGCCGCGGGCGATCCGCCAGGTGGTCGATCTGCTCAACGAGGACGGGCTGATCGCCTACCCGACGGACTCGAGCTACGCGCTGGGCTGCCGGCTGGGGAACCGCAAGGGCATCGAGCGCATCCGGGAGATCCGGCACCTCGGCAGCGACCACCACTTCACCCTGGTGTGCCGGGACTTCGCGCAGTTCGGGCAGTTCGTCCAGTTGAACAACTCGCGGTTCCGGATGGTCAAGTCGGTGACCCCGGGCGGCTACACGTTCATCCTCCCCGCCACCAAGGAGGTGCCGCGGCGGCTGCTCCACCCGAAGAAGAAGACGGTGGGCGTGCGCATCCCGGACCACCGGGTGGCCCAGGCGCTGCTCGCCGAGCTCGGTGAGCCGCTGGTGTCGAGCACGCTGCTGCTGCCGGGCGAGTCCGAGCCGCTCACCCAGGGCTGGGAGATCAAGGAACGGCTCGACCACCTGCTCGACGCGGTGCTCGACTCCGGGGACTGCGGCGCCGAGCCGACCACGGTCGTCGACCTCTCCCGGGAGGAGCCGGAGATCCTGCGCCGGGGCACCGGGGACCCGGCACCGTTCGAGTAGCCCGACGGGTACGGCCGGGCGGTCAGCCGGCCGGCGCGTCCGCCGCGGCGTCCCCGGCGGTGTGCGCGGTGCGCAGCGCGGAGAGCAGCACCTCGACCGGCTGCGCGCCGGATACCGCGTAGGTGCGGTCGAGCACGAAGAACGGCACGCCGCCGATGCCGTACACCCGGGCCTGGCGCACGTCGAGCTTGACGTCGCGGGCGTGGTCGTCGCCGGTGAGCGCGCGGCGCGCCTCCTCCTCGGGCACGCCGGCCTCGGCGCCGAGCCGTACCAGGGTGTCGATGTCGTCGAGCAGCTCACCCTCGGCGAAGTGGGCGCGCATCAGCCGCCGGTGGACCTGGTCGGCGACGCCGTGCGCCTTGGCGAGGTGGTACAGCCGGTGGGCGTCGACGGTGTTGACCACGACCGCGCGCTCCACGTCGTAGACGAGCCCCTCCTCGGCCGCGAGGCCGCGCACCCGGTCGGTCATCGCGCGCACGTCGTCGAGCGAGGCGCCGGTCTTCTCGGTGAGCATCTCGTGCACGCCCTTGCGGACGCCCCTGCGGTGCGTCGGGTCGAGCAGGAAGCTGCGCCACTCGACCTCCACCTCGTCCGCGCGTTCGTACTCGGCGAGCGCCCGCCGCAGCCGGCTCCCGGCGATGTAGCACCACGGGCAGACGAAATCGGACCACACCTCGACAAGCACCGGCGTCTCCCTCCGCGCGGAGCCATCAGCCCCGTTTTGCCGCATTTTGCGGCGACACTGACTCTAGGGGATCGTGCACCGCGCGACCGGACCGGGCCATCTTCACCATGCGAATCGGCACGGTTGACAGCGTGCACGGCCCGAACGGCACTAACCTTGCTCTATCGGCGCTCTATCGGCCGGTGCCGACGTGGCCGTCGCGGCCCGCGTCCCGCGACCCCGCGGCCGAGCGATCGAGGAGGCGCCCGCGCGGCGGCCGGTCCTCTCGCCTCGGACCCGCGGCGGGCGGTACGCCCGGAGGCCCGCGGCCATGCGCGCCGGCACGCCGGTCAACGCCGTGGCCATCACACACCGACCGCGGACCACCGCACGACGAGCCGACCGGCGACCGCCCGCGCGCCGTCGCGCGAGCCTGCGGTCACGCCCGGGGGCGCGCACCCGGGCGGCCTGCGGGCTTGACGGCTGCTGGTTGGCATGTCATTGTGAGGTGGGGTCGAGGTTGACGAACATGTAGCGTGTGGACAGGCGCTTGCGTGGTGGCTTATGCTGCCTTTACGCGCCGTCCATTGATCGACCCATGTCCCTGTGATGGCTTGGCGTCGTCTGGCGTGCGTGTAGTCAGTCCGCGAGCCCTCGGAAGGACATCTGTTGGCAGCCTCGCGCAACGCCTCCGCCGTGATCACTGGCCCTCGCCGCGTGTCGTTCGCGCGGATCCAGGAGCCGCTCGAAGTTCCCGACCTTCTTGCGCTGCAGACCGAGTCGTTCGACTGGCTGCTGGGCAACGAAAGGTGGAAGGCCCGGGTCGAGGCGGCTCAGAAGCTCGGGCGCAAGGACGTACCGACCCAGTCCGGCCTCGAGGAGATCTTCGAGGAGATCAGCCCGATCGAGGACTTCTCGGGGACGATGTCGCTGTCGTTCCGGGACCACCGGTTCGAGCCGCCCAAGTACTCGATCGAAGAGTGCAAAGACAAGGACATGACCTACTCCGCCCCGATGTTCGTGACGGCGGAGTTCATCAACAACACCACCGGTGAGATCAAGTCCCAGACGGTGTTCATGGGCGACTTCCCGCTCATGACGCCGAAGGGGACGTTCATCATCAACGGGACCGAGCGGGTCGTGGTCTCCCAGCTGGTGCGCTCGCCGGGGGTGTATTTCGGCCGGTCGGTGGACAAGGGCTCGGACAAGGATCTGTTCGACTGCCGGGTGATCCCGTCGCGGGGGGCCTGGCTGGAGTTCGAGATCGACAAGCGGGACAGCGTCGGGGTGCGCATCGACCGTAAGCGCAAGCAGCCGGTGACGGTGCTGCTGAAGGCGCTGGGCTGGACCAATGACATGATCCTTGAGCGGTTCGGCCGGTATGAGACGATGCGGGCGACGCTGGAGAAGGATCACACCTCCGGCCAGGAGGACGCGCTGCTGGACATTTATCGCAAGCTGCGTCCGGGTGAGCCGCCGACCAAGGAGTCGGCGCAGGCTCTGCTGGAGAATCTGTATTTCAACCCCAAGCGGTATGACCTTGCCAAGGTGGGGCGGTACAAGGTCAACAAGAAGCTTGGGCTGGATGTTGACATCAATCAGGGGACGCTGACCGAGGAGGACATCGTCGCGGTCATCGAGTACCTGGTGCGGTTGCACGCGGGTGAGACCTCGATGCCCGGCGTCAACGGCGAGGTCCCGGTCGAGGTGGACGACATCGACCACTTCGGCAACCGCCGCGTCCGTACCGTCGGCGAGCTCATCCAGAACCAGATGCGGCTCGGCCTGGCCCGGATGGAGCGGGTGGTCCGGGAGCGCATGACCACCCAGGACGTCGAGGCGATCACGCCGCAGACGCTGATCAACATCCGGCCGGTGGTGGCGTCGCTGAAGGAGTTCTTCGGCACGTCCCAGATGTCCACCTTCATGGACCAGACCAACCCGCTGGCCGGCCTCACCAACAAGCGGCGTCTCTCGGCGCTGGGTCCGGGTGGTCTGTCCCGGGAGCGGGCCGGTATGGAGGTCCGTGACGTGCACCCGTCCCACTACGGGCGGATGTGCCCGATCGAGACCCCCGAGGGCCCGAACATCGGCCTCATCGGCTACCTCGCCTGCCACGGCCGCATCAACGCCTTCGGGTTCATCGAGACCCCGTACCGCAAGGTCGTCAACGGCCGCGTGACCGACGAGATCGTCTACCTCACCGCGGACGAGGAGGACCGGTACGTCAAGGCGCAGGCGAACTCGCTGCTCAACCCCGACGGCACGTTCGCCGAGGAGCGCGTCCTCGTCCGGACCAAGGGCGGTGAGACCGAGCTCGCGCGGCCCGAGGACGTGGACTTCATGGACGTGTCGCCGCGGCAGATGGTGTCGGTGGCGACCGCCATGATCCCCTTCCTCGAGCACGACGACGCCAACCGGGCCCTGATGGGCGCGAACATGCAGCGCCAGGCCGTGCCGCTGCTGCGCAGCGAGGCCCCGCTGGTCGGCACCGGCATGGAGTACCGCGCCGCCACCGACGCCGGCGACGTGATCATCGCCGAGAAGCCCGGCGTGGTGGAGGAGGTCTCGGCCGACTACATCACCGTCGCCAACGACGACGGCACCCGCATCACCTACCGGGTCGCCAAGTTCAAGCGCTCGAACCAGGGCACCTGCTACAACCAGAAGCCGATCGTCGACGAGGGCGACCGGGTCGAGGCCGGCCAGGTCATCGCCGACGGCCCGTGCACCGACCGCGGCGAGATGGCGCTCGGCAAGAACCTGCTGGTGGCGTTCATGCCCTGGGAGGGCCACAACTACGAGGACGCCATCATCATCTCCCAGCGCCTCGTGCAGGAGGACATCCTCTCCTCTATCCACATCGAGGAGCACGAGGTCGACGCCCGCGACACCAAGCTCGGCCCGGAGGAGATCACCCGGGACATCCCCAACGTCTCGGAGGAGGTCCTCGCCGACCTCGACGAGCGGGGCATCATCCGGATCGGCGCCGAGGTGGTGCCGGGTGACATCCTGGTCGGCAAGGTCACCCCGAAGGGTGAGACCGAGCTGACCCCGGAGGAGCGGCTGCTGCGGGCGATCTTCGGTGAGAAGGCCCGCGAGGTGCGCGACACCTCGCTGAAGGTGCCGCACGGCGAGTCCGGCAAGGTCATCGGCGTGCGCGTGTTCTCCCGTGAGGACGGCGACGAGCTGCCGCCGGGTGTGAACGAGCTGGTGCGCGTGTACGTCGCGCAGAAGCGGAAGATCACCGAAGGCGACAAGCTCGCCGGCCGCCACGGCAACAAGGGCGTCATCGCGAAGATCCTGCCGGTGGAGGACATGCCGTTCCTGGAGGACGGCACCCCGGTGGACATCATCCTCAACCCGCTGGGCGTCCCCGGCCGGATGAACGTCGGCCAGGTGCTCGAGACACACCTGGGCTGGGTGGCGTCACAAGGCTGGGACATCACCGGCGTCGACGAACCATGGGCCGAGCGGCTCAAGGAGAAGGGCCACGAGCGCGCCGAGCCCTGGACCCACGTCGCCACGCCGGTCTTCGACGGCGCCCACGAGGACGAGATCACCGGCCTGCTCGGCAACACCCTGCCGAACCGGGACGGCATCCGCCTGGTCGGGGTGAACGGCAAGGCGCGGCTGTACGACGGCCGCACCGGCGAGCCGTACAAGCACCCGGTGGCCGTCGGCTACATCTACATCCTCAAGCTCCTCCACATGGTGGACGACAAGATGCACGCCCGGTCCACCGGTCCCTACTCCATGATCACCCAGCAGCCGCTGGGCGGTAAGGCGCAGTTCGGCGGCCAGCGGTTCGGTGAGATGGAGGTGTGGGCCCTGGAGGCGTACGGCGCGGCCTACGCCCTGCAGGAGCTGCTCACCATCAAGTCCGACGACGTGCCGGGACGGGTGAAGGTCTACGAGGCGCTCGTCAAGGGGGAGAACATCCCCGAGCCGGGCATCCCCGAGTCCTTCAAGGTCCTCATGAAGGAGATGCAGTCCCTCTGCCTCAACGTGGAGGTGCTCTCCAAGGACGGCATGTCCATCGAGATGCGCGAGTCCGGCGAGGACGTGTTCCGCGCCGCCGAGGAGCTCGGCATCGACCTGGCCCGCCGCCCCAACGAGGGCGCGGTGAACGAGTCGTCCTCCTGACCTGACCCGGTCCCGTAGGACCGACCGATCGGCCCGCCGGCCCCGCGCCGGCGGGCCGAACGCTTTCCGGCGTCCGGCGGCGCGGCGGCGGGGAAAGGCGACCTCTTCGCGGTTCGGTTTTCCGTGGCCGGGTGCACCGCGGTGAGGTCGCGGCGGTTTCCGCCGTTACGGCAAACGGCGCCGCCGACCACGGCGGCTCGTTTTCCCGTGCCGTTTCGGTAAATCGGGCTGGCAGTCGCGGTATTCGCCTTCGGACGGCCCGCCGGCCGTTTTCCTCCCGATATTCCACCGGCGGCCGGCCTCCAGCTGGCGGCGGTTTTCCCGGTCGTACGCAACGTGCGACAGGACGATGGGCGGAGGAAATCGACGCCCGGCCCGCGAGGCCGCCTGCCGCGGCATCCGGACATCAGGCAGGCGTGGAGCCTCCGCGCGTGGCGGCGACACCGTTCGCCACCTCCGGCCCGCCCAGCCGGGCGATTCCACCGGCTTTCACAGGCGCCTCGCCGTATGTCCGTTTCTGGTCAGCGCGAGGCGGATTCCGGGGAGAGGCGGTGGGCCTCGCCGCCGCGGAGGCGGGACTGGGCGCGGGCGGCGGCCTGCAGCAGCGGACCGGCCATCTGCTCGACCTCGGAGCGCGTGCTGAGCCGGCCGCGCGGCATCACCACCGTGATCGCCGCGACCGGGTCGCCGCTCGCCAGCACCAGCGGCGCGGCGATCGCGCTGATCCGCGGGTCGGTGTCGCCGATCGCGTAGGCCCAGCCGCGGTGCCGGATGATGTGGAGC
Source organism: Thermopolyspora flexuosa (assembly GCF_006716785.1). Taxonomy (NCBI): domain Bacteria; kingdom Bacillati; phylum Actinomycetota; class Actinomycetes; order Streptosporangiales; family Streptosporangiaceae; genus Thermopolyspora; species Thermopolyspora flexuosa. The sequence continues at coordinate 4,361,785 of NZ_VFPQ01000001.1, forward strand.
TCGCGCTCGAAGTCCCGCCACGAGCGGCGGGTGCCGTCCGCGGCGACGCTGAGCTTCCGGTCCGGGAAGCGGCGCAGCAGCCGCTCGGGGCGCTCGACCGCGAGCATCGCCTTGCCGCCCGCGACCAGGTCGGCGGGGAACACCCGGCCGAGGCGGGGACCGATGGCGCGGGGCGGGGCCCCGGCCACGCTCTGCACGGTCCGGGCGTTGCGGCCTTCCAGGATCATCACGCCGATCGTCTCGCCGGTCTCCTCGTGCAGCTCGTGGACCACCTCGTCGACCGCGTCGCGCAGCCGTACCGGGCGGGAGGCGAGCAGGGAGATCTCGTGGAGCACGGGCCCGGGGACGTACGGCCCGCCGCGCACGTCCTGCCGGACGAACCCGGACCTGCGGCAGTTCGCCAGCACGCGGTGGGCGGTGGACGGCGCGACGTCGAGGGCGAGGGCGAGCTCGGTGACGCTGATCGAGCCACGCTGCGCGACGAGAAGAACCGTCTGCAGAGCGTACTCCGCCGAGTTCATAGCGTCAGTTTTTTCCACATGCGGGAAAAGCCCTAGCTCTTTCTTGTCAGGCGGAAATGTGACGTATATCACCTCTGTGTGTCCGAATTCACGTCCCGGACACACGGGGCTACCCGCTGTTGCCCGGGTGGCGAGGAGGTGTCATGGTCTGGTTCCCGCCGCCGAAGGATCCGTTCGACGCCCCCATGCGGGTCGAGGCGGACATCCGCGGAGTCCAGGTGACCCAGGGCGAGGTGCCCGAGCACCTCGACGGCACCTACTACCGGTGCGTCTCCGACCGGCAGTGGCCGTCGTACGTGGAGAACGACCTCGAGCTGTTCAACAGCGACGGCATGATCATCTCGTTCCGGTTCCACAAGGGCCGGGTCGACTTCAAGAGCCGCTACGTGCGCACCCCGCGTTTCGTCGCCGAGGAGAAGGCCGGGCGGGCGCTGTTCGGCGCCTACCGCAACCCGTTCGACGACGACCCGTCGGTCGCCGGCATCAGCCGCGGCCTGGCGAACACCAACGTGTTCTTCCACGGCGGCAAGCTGTACGCGTCGAAGGAGGACTCGCCGCCGATCCTGATCGACCCGGACACGCTGGAGACGATCGGCGAGTACGACTTCGAGGGCGCGCTCACCTCGCGCACCGCGACCGCGCACCCGAAGTTCGACCCGGTCACCGGCGAGATGGTGTTCTTCGGCTACGAGGCGAAGGGCCCGGGCACCCCGGACATCGCCTACTACGAGGCCGACCCGTCCGGGCGGATCATCCACGAGGCCTGGCTCGAGGCGCCGTACACGAGCATGGTGCACGACTGGGCGGTCACCCAGAACTTCGTGATCTTCCCGATCATCCCGCTGCGCAGCGACATCGAGTGGATCAAGAAGGGGCAGTCCTACTTCCAGTGGGACCCGTACGAGGACGTCTACCTCGGCGTGATGCCGCGCAAGGGCACCGCCAAGGACCTGCGCTGGTACCGCGGCTCGAACCGGTTCGCCAGCCACATCATGGGCGCCTACGACGACGGCCGGTACGTCTACATCGACACCCCGGTCGGCCAGACCAACTACTTCCCCTGGTTCCCCGACATCACCGGCGCGCCGTACGACCCGGAGCGGTCGAAGGGCTACCTGTCCCGGTGGACGATCGACACCCAGGGTGAGTCCGACGGCTTCACCGAGACCCGGCTGAGCGACCTGCCCGGCGAGTTCCCCCGCATGGACGACCGGCAGGAGACGCTGCCGTACCACTGGGGCATCATGCTCCTCACCGACGTGCCCGGCCGCAACGCCCCCGGCGGCGGGTTCCGCTGGCTCATGGGCATCGACCTGAAGACCGGGCGCAAGCAGATCTACTACCCCGGCGACCACTGCACCCTCGGCGAGGCGATCTTCGTCCCGGCGGCGCCGGACGCCCCGCCCGGCGTCGGCTACGTGCTCACCGTGGTGGCCCGCCGCAAGGAGATGCGCAGCGACCTGGTGCTGCTCGACGCCCAGCGCCTCGACGGCGAGCCGGTGTGCACGCTCTCCCTCCCCATGCGCATCCGCATGGGCGTGCACGGCAACTGGGTCTCCGCCGCCGAGCTCGCCGGCCGTACCGACTGAGCCGGGCCGTACCGGCTCCCCCGATCCCCACGACCTCCCCACCGCCCCTATCGGAAGGATCTTCGATGACCGAGGACGACCTCAGGGCCACCGTCGCCGACCTCGCCCACCGTGTGGCCGTGCTCGAGGCCCAGCAGGCGATCCGCCGGCTCCAGCACGCCTACGGCTACTACCTCGACAAGTGCCACTACCGCGAGGTGACCGAGCTGTTCAGCGACGACGGCGAGGTCTACTTCTGCGGCGGCCTGTACAAGGGCCGGGCCGGGATCGAGCGGCTGTACATCGGCCGGTTCGGGCAGCGGTTCGTGCGCGGGCACAACGGGCCGATGGTCGGCTTCCTGCTCGACCACCCGCAGCTCCAGGACGTGATCACGGTCTCCCCCGACCTGAAGACCGCCCGGGGCCGGTTCCGCAGCATCATGCAGGCCGGCGTGCACAAGTCCGTCCGCGACACCTTCCCCGGCAAGGTCACGTACGAGCAGTGGTGGGAGGGCGGCATCTACGAGAACCGGTACGTCAACGAGAACGGCGTGTGGAAGTTCCAGCGCCTGGAGTACCGGCCGGTCTGGCACGGCGAGTACGGCAAGGGCTGGTCGAACACCGACCCGGCGACCGCGGTGATCGCCACCGAGACCTACCCGGCCGACCCGCTCGGGCCGGACGAGATCGTCGGGGACTTCGCGCTGTTCCCCGCCACCGACACGATCCCGTTCCACTACCCGCACCCGGTGACCGGGGCCGAGTGGGACCCGGCGGCGGGGAAGGCGATCTGATGGCCGGGACCCCGCTCACCACCGGCGGCGAGGTCGGCTACCTGCGCATCGCCACCGAGGAGGCGTACGCGCCGGCCGAGATGCTCGACCTCTACCGCGAGCTGCTCGACGAGCCCGACATCGACCCCGGCTTCGCCAGCCTCATGGGCTTCTACCTGCGCAGCGACGCCGAACGGCCGGCCGCGGTACGGCGCAAGCTAGCCGACCTGGGCGAGGAACGGCTCGCCGACATGGACGCGGCCGGCGTCGACCACGCGATCCTCGCGCTCACCGCGCCCGGCACCCAGGTGTTCGACCCGGCCCGGGCGCGGGACGTCGCCCGGCTCGCCAACGAGCGCATCGCCGAGGCGTGCCGCGCCCACCCGGACCGGTTCTCCGGGCTCGCCGCGGTCGGCTTCGAGGACGCGCCGTCGGCGGTCGCCGAGCTGGAGCGCGGCGTGAAGGAGCTCGGCCTCAAGGGCCTGGTGTGCAACTCGCACATCCGCGGCCACTACCTCGACGAGGAACGCTTCTACCCGATCCTCGAGGCCGCCGAGGCGCTCGACGTGCCGATCTACCTGCACCCGCAGACCCCGCCGCGGGACATGATCCGGCCGATGCTCGAGGCCGGGCTCGACGGGGCGATCTTCGGGTTCGGGGTGGAGACCGGCATGCACCTGCTGCGCATGATCGTGCGCGGGGTGTTCGACCGGTTCCCCGGCCTGCGGGTCGTCGTCGGCCACCTCGGCGAGGCGTTGCCGTTCTGGCTCTACCGGCTCGACTACATGCACGCCGCGCAGCAGCGGGCGGCCCGGTACCAGGGCAATCCGCGGCTCGAGCTCACCGTGAGCGAGTACCTGCGGCGGAACGTCTGGGTCACCACGAGCGGCATGGCCTGGGCCCCGGCGATCATGTTCTGCCGCGAGGTGCTCGGCCCCGACCGGGTGATGTACGCGATGGACTACCCCTACGAGTACGTCCCGGACGAGGTGCGGGCCCAGGACGCGCTCCCGCTCCCGCTGCCCGAGCTGCGCCGGTTCTACGAGACGAACGCGATCGAGGTGTTCCGGCTCGACCTGACGGGCACGGCGGAGGCCGCGGATGGCTGATCGGGCGCCCCTGCTGGACGTGCGCGGCGTGCACGTGCGGTTCGGCGGCATCACCGCGCTCGCCGGCGTCGACCTCACCGTCGGCGAGGGCGAGATCTGCGGCCTGATCGGCCCGAACGGCGCGGGCAAGACCACGCTGCTCAACGTGCTGAGCGGCGTCTACCGGGCCGACGCGGGACGGGTGAGGTTCGCCGGGCGGGACCTGCTCGGCCTGCCGCCCCACCGCATCGGTCCCGCGGGCGTGGCGCGCACGTTCCAGAACCTGGCGCTCTTCCCCACCATGACGGTCCTCGAGAACGTCATGGTGGGGGCCCACCCGGCCTGCCGGGGCAACTGGCTCACGTCGCTCCTGCCGGGCTACACCGCCCGGTCGGAGCGGCGGGCCACCGCCGAGGCGCTCGGCGTGCTCGACCTGCTCGGCCTCGCCGACGTCGCGCTGCACCGGGTCACCGACCTGCCGTACGGCACGATGAAGCGGGTCGAGCTCGCCCGGGCGCTCGTGCTCCGGCCCCGGCTGCTGCTGCTCGACGAGCCCGCGGGCGGCCTCAACCACGACGAGGTGGCCGAGCTGGGCGAGCTGATCGTACGGCTGCGCGACACCTTCGGCGTCGCCGTGCTCCTCGTCGAGCACCACATGCGGCTCGTCATGGGCATCAGCGACACGGTGGTGGTGCTCGCCTCGGGCCGGCGGATCGCCGCGGGCCCGCCCGCCGAGGTGCAGCGCGACCCGGAGGTGATCGCCGCCTACCTGGGGAGCCCGGCATGACCGCGCCGCTGCTGCGCATGGAGTCGGTGAACGCCTACTACGGCCGGTTCCAGGCGCTGCACGGGGTGAGCCTGGAGGTCGGCGAGGGCGAGGCGGTGGTGCTGCTCGGCGCGAACGGCGCCGGCAAGACCACCCTGCTGCGCGCGCTGTCCGGGCTGGTCCGGGCCGAGGGGCGGATCACCTTCGGCGGCACCCCGATCCTCGGCCGCCGCCCGGAGTGGATCGTGCGCCGCGGCATGAGCCACGTGCCGCAGGGGCGCGGCTGCTTCGCCGACCTCACGGTCGAGGAGAACCTGCGCGTCGGCGCGTTCACCCGGCGCGACCCGGCGGGCGTCGCCCGGGACATCCGGCGCTGGTACGAGGTGTTCCCCCGGCTCGGCGAGCGCCGCGACCAGCCGGCCGGGCAGATGAGCGGCGGCGAGCAGCAGATGCTCGCCATCGCCCGGGCCCTGATGTCCCGGCCCCGGCTGCTGCTGCTCGACGAGCCGTCGCTCGGCCTCGCCCGCATGATCACCGAGGGCCTGTTCCAGCGGCTGCGCGAGATCAACGAGCGGGACGGCACGGCGCTGCTGCTCGTCGAGCAGAACGCCGAGCTCGCGCTCGGCCTCGCCCGCCGCGCCTACGTCATCGCCGCCGGGCACATCGAGCGGTCCGGCCCGGCGGAACGGCTGCGCGCCGACGACGCGATCCGCCGTACCTATCTCGGGCTCTGACCGCCGCCCTCGTCCCGTCCGCGCCCGCCGCGGACTCCGTGTCCTCCGCGCGTGAGGAGGAAGACATGTACGACACGATCACCAATCCGGCGTACCTGCTGCAGCTCGTGCTCAGCGGGCTGTCGATCGGATCGGTGTACGCGCTGTTCGCCGTCTCGTTCGCCATCGCGTGGGCGAGCACCTCGCACCTCAACCTCGCCGCGGGCGAGCTGGGCTCGCTCGGCGTGTTCACGCTGGGCAGCCTGGTCGCGGCCGGGGCCGGGGCGCACCTCGCACTGCCGCTCGTGCTCGCCGGGGCGGCCGTGCTCGGCGCGGCCGTGCACCGCGGCCTGGTCCGGCACGTGGAGACCAAGGGCGTGTTCCCGGTCGTGCTGCTCACCCTCGCGATCTACCTGGTGGTGAACGCGGCGGTGGGCCTGGTCTGGGGCACCCAGCCGGTCCCCGCGCCGCGGCTCGTGCCGACCGGCCCGGACGCGCAGATCGTGCTGCTGCAGGGCCCGCCCCAGGCGTACCTCACGTACGGCGACCTCGCCTCGTTCGCGGTGCTCGCGATCGTGGTCGGGGCGCTCGCGGCCTTCCTGCGCGGCACCCGGTTCGGGCTCGCCTACCGGGCTGTCGCGGCGAACCGCGAGTCGGCCGCGCTCGCCGGCATCCCGCTGCCGCGCATGGGGGCGCTCGGCTGGGCGCTCTCGACGGTGATCGCCACGCTCGCGGCGGTGCTGCTCGGGCTGCGCAACGGCACGCTCGACTACACGATGATGACGCCGCTGCTCGTGTTCGGGCTCACCGCCGCCACGGTGGGCGGGCTGGAGAGCCTCACCGGCGCGGTCGTGGGCGGGCTCGCCCTCGGCCTCGTCGTCAACCTCCTCCCCGGTCTGCTGCGGTTCGTCTCCGGGGACATGGGGCTGGTCATCGCCCTGGTGCTCGTGCTCGCGGTGCTGCTGCTCCGCCCCCAGGGCCTGTTCGGACGGACGCGGCTGGAGCGGGTATGAGGTCGCTGGTCGTGGCACGCGGCGGCGCGGTGCACCGCGCCTACCAGGCGGCCGGCGCGGCGGCCGCGGCCCTGTTCCTGCTGCTCGCGCCGGTGCTGCTCGAGGACTACCAGGTGACCCTGCTCGGCCAGGCCCTGGCGTACGCGGTGGCGCTGCTCGGGCTCACCCTGGTGACCGGGATCAGCGGGCAGATCTCGCTGGGGCACGGCGCGATGTTCGGCATCGGCGCCTACACCACCGCGATCCTCGTCTCCGACCACGGCGTGCCGTTCCCGGTCGCCCTGGCCGCGTCCGCCGGGATCGGGATCGTCTTCGGCGTGGTGATCGGACTGCCCGCGCTGCGGCTCTCCGGGCTCTACCTCGCGATCGTGACGATCACCGCGGCGACCGCGTTCCCGCTGGTCGTGGTGCAGCCGTTCGCGCAGGAGCTCGGCACCGGCGGGTCGAGCGGCAAGCCGGTGGCCCTCGACTGGGGCAAGCCGTCGTGGTTCCTGCTCGACGTGACGCCGGTCGGGTTCCGGTTCGTACTCGTCGGCGCGGTGTGCGCGGTGGTCTTCGCGCTCACCGGCATGCTGGTACGCGGCCGGGTCGGCCGGGCGATGACCGCGCTGCGCGACAACCCGACCGCGGCCGCGGCGGCCGGGATCCACCTCGCACAGGTGAAGGTGGGCGCGTTCGCGTTCAGCACGATGCTCGCCGGGATCGGCGGCTCGCTGTTCATGCTGATGGTGCCGATCGTCAGCCCGGACAGCGTCGGGTTCCCGCTCAGCCTGCTCTTCATCACCGCGATGATCATCGGCGGGGCGGCCCGGGTGGCCGGGGCGCTCGTCGGCGGGTTCGTCATGGTCTTCCTGCCGTTCCTCACCTCGGAGCTGGCGCTGCGGGTGCCGGTGCTCGCGGACCTGCCGCAGCCCGGGCTGCTCGCCACCGTGATCTACGGCGTCGTGCTCGTCCTGTGCATCTTCTTCCTGCCCCAGGGGGTGATGCCGCTCGTCACCGCGCAGCGGGAACGGCTGCTCCGCTTCGTGCCGCCCGGGGTGCACGCCCGCCCGGCCCACGGCAGGCCGGCGGTCGGCCGGACGGCCGGCGCCGGGCAGCCCGCGCCGCGCTGATCCTCTCCGCCGTTCTTTCCGTTCTCTCCTCTTCCGTCTCCTCTCCCTCTCCGCCTCACCTCTCCGTTCCTTCTCCTCCTGTCTCCGTCTCCCTCTCCTCTCCTCGGTCCTCCCCTCCCCTCTCCTTCCTGCGGGCCCGCCGCGGGTCCGGCACGAACAGGAGGTCGTATGACCGCGAAAAAGCTGATCACGGCACTCTCGCTCGCCACCTGCCTCTCGCTGGCGCTCGCCGGGTGCGGCGACAGCCGGGCCGGGGGCGACACGGCCGGCGGCGCCGCGCCGCGCGGCGGCACGATGGGCGCGGACGGCGTGTTCCGGGTGAACGCGGACGGCTGCCCGCCGGACGCCTCCGAGCCGCTCCCCGACGGCGCGCCGATCAAGGTCGGGGTGAGCATGGCGCTGAGCGGGCCGCTCGCCGCGGTCGGGGCCCCGAACATCGACGGCCTGCGCGCGGTGTTCGCCGCGGCGAACGACGAAGGCGGCATCGACGGGCACCCGATCGAGCTCGTGGTGAAGGACGACGCCTACGACCCGGCCCGGGCCACCGCGAACGCGCAGGCGTTCACCGGCCAGGACAAGGTGTTCGCCACCCTGCTGCAGATCAGCAACGCCTCGATCATCGCGACCCGGCCGATCTACGAGGCGGCCTGCGTGCCCCAGCTCGGCACGATCTCCCAGCACAAGGAGGCGGCCGACCCGGAGCGGCACGCGTGGACGACGGTGACCATCCCGCCCGCGGTCACCGAGGCGGAGGCCGCCGCCGAGTACCTCGCCAAGGTGCACCCGCAGGGCGCGGTGATGGAGTTCCGCCAGCAGGTCACGCTCGGCGAGGACTGGGCCCAGGTGTTCCCGGGCGCGGCGCAGCGGCGCGGCCTGCGGCTGCTCGAGGTGCAGCACATCGCGCCGACCGAGACCAACCTCGACGCCCCGGCCGCCAAGCTCACCGCCTCCGGCGCGGACGCGGTGATGGCCGAGGTGCAGGGCCCGATGTGCGTCTCCCTGCTGCAGAGTCTCGCCAAGGCCGGGTTCACGGGCAGCGTGGTGCTCACCTCGGCGTGCAACGGCGCCAAGCAGTTCATGCAGCCGCTCGGCAAGGCCGCCGACGGGGTCGCCGCGCTCTTCTTCCAGAAGGACCCGAGCACGCCGAGCGCCCGCACCGACCCCGGCATGCGGCGGTACTTCGACGACCTGGCGAAGTACCAGCCGAAGGCCGACCCGACCGTGACCATGACCCTCAACGGGTACGAGGCGGGCAACCTGCTCGTGCACAACCTGCGGGCCGCCGCGCGCATGGAGGGCGGGCTCACCCGGGTCAACCTGATGAACGCCGCGTGGAACGCGCAGGTGGAGCGCACCACGTTCCTCCAGCCGAAGCAGAGCATGAACGGCCCGAAGGACCCGTACATCATCAACGACGTGACGGTGCAGACCTACGACGCGGCGACCGGCGACTGGAAGCCGACCGGGGTCGTCTACACCTACCGCGCCGAGTAGCCGCCGGCCGGACGCGCCCGGCTCCGCGAGGGTCCCCACCGGTACGGCACGCCACGTTTTCCCCCGGCGAGGGGTGGTGGCGGTTCGCCGCGGGCAGGTCATTAAGGTCGCAGGTGGGGACCCATACGGCAGAACAGGAGTTTTTCCATGGCGATGCGGTTTGAGCACGAGTTCACGGTTCCGGTCCCGGTCGAACAGGCCTGGCCGGTGCTGCTGGACGTGGAGCGGATTGCACCCTGTTTGCCGGGCGCGTCCATCGACGGGGTCGAGGGCAACACCTTCACCGGGAAGATGAAGGTCAAGGTCGGCCCGATCACCGTGGCCTACAGCGGCAAGGCGAGCTTCGAGGAGGTCGACAAGGACGCCCACCGGGTCGTCCTCAAGGCCGCGGGACGGGAGACGCGGGGCTCGGGCACCGCGAACGCCACCGTGAACGCCCGGCTCCACGACGACGGCGGCAGGACCAGGGTGACCGTGGAGACCTCGTTCAACGTCACCGGGCGGCCGGCGCAGTTCGGGCGCGGCGTGATGAACGAGGTCGGCGCCAAGCTGATCGACCGGTTCGCGGAGAACCTCGCCGAGCTGCTGCGCGGCGACACCGAGGCGGCCACCGCCACGCAGCCCGCCGCGGAGACCGCGGCCGCCACCCCCGCCGCGGCCCCGGCCGAGCCCGCCGCCGCTGAGGCGCCCGCCGCCGGGGAGGCTCCCGCCGCGGAGGCCGCCAAGCCCGCCGCCGAGGCCGCCCAGGAGCCCGCCGCCAAGGCCGAGCCGAGCCGGCCCGCCGTACCGACGCGGTCCTCGCGCACCGCGGAGGAGGAGGCGCTCGACCTGCTCGAGGTCGCGGGCATGCCGGTGCTCAAGCGGGTGCTGCCGGCCGTGGGCGCGCTCGCCGCGATCGGCCTGGTCATCTGGCTGATCAGGAAGATCGCCAAGCGCTGACCGCGTCGCCGTACCCGGCAAAGGTCTGGATGACCACCGGTCAGAAGTAGCAAATAACGGACAAAACGCCCCGCCCGTGGGGCACGAAGCGGGCGTGGAACACCGCGTTGCCAGGTCCACCCGGCCCGCTTCGCCACATCGGTCCCGTCCGCGGGCATGGCCGCCCGACGCCGCGGGGCCCGTCACGGCCCCGCCCACCCCCCGGCGGACGGACCCGCCGCACCGCCCGGTCCCCGGTGCCCCCGAGCGCGCCGACGGCGCGGCGTCCGGCGTACGGCCGGCGACCGGGGTCGTCCCGGTCCCGGCCCGCCCCGCCGCCGACGCCGGCCCGGACGATCCGCTGGTCAGCGTCATCGTGATCTCCTACAACGACGCGGAACGGCTGGTCCGGGCCGTCCGGTCGGTGCTCGCGCAGACGCTGCGCGCGCTCGAGGTGATCGTCGTCGACGACGCCAGCACCGACGGCACCGCCGACGCGATCGCCGCGATCGACGACCCGCGGGTGCGCTACGTGCGGCGGCGGGCGAACAGCGGGGGCTGCGGCGCGCCGCGCAACGACGGCCTCAGCCGGATCCGCGCGCCGTACGTGATGTTCCTCGACAGCGACGACGAGCTGCCCCGGCACGCCTGCAAGAGCCTGCTCGCCGAGATCGAGCGCACCGGCGCCGACTTCGTCACCGGGCAGCTCGCCCGGCTCTACGAGGAGAACGGCCGGACCCGGCGCTACTACCCCGAGCTGTACCGGCGGCGGGTGGTGCACGGGGTGCGCGAGGACCCGGAGATGTTCCTCGACTGCTTCTCCACCAACAAGCTCTACCGGGCCGCGTTCCTGCGCCGGGAGGGGCTGTGGTTCCGGGAGGACCTGCGGTACGAGGACCACCTGTGGTCGACCCGGCTGCTGTGCGCCGCCCGCCGGTTCGCCGTGGTGCCGTGGGTGGTCTACCTGTGGCACCGGGCCCCCGAGGGCGGGCCGTACCGGGTGTCGATCTCGCGGGGCGTGCGCGACCTCGGCAACCTCGCCGACCGGGTGCGCATGGCGCGGCTGTGCGACCGGCACCTGGTGGCGGCGGGGTTCGCGGACCTGCTCGCCGCCCGGCAGCGCCGGTTCCTCCGCCAGGACCTGCGGGTCTACCTCAACGAGGCGGTGCCGGTGGCGCCCGTGTCCTGGATCGAGGGCCTGCAGCGGATCGTACGGCCCTACCTGGCGGAGATCAGGCCCGAGGCGTACGAGGGGATCGACCCGCTGATCCGGGTGTGCTGCCACCTCGTCGCGACCGGCACGCCGGAGGAGCTGCGGGAGGCGGCGCGCTCGCTCACCGGCCCGCGGGTGCCGCCGCGGCACGCGGTACGCGTGGGCGGGCGGACCTACTGGGGCACCGTGCCGGAGCCGGGCCGGGACATCACCGCCTGCCGCATGGCCGAGTTGCCGTTCTCGGCCGCGCGGCTGCGGCACGAGATCGAGCGGGTGACCGCCGCGGGCGGGCGGCTCGGCCTCGTGGTGCGCACGTACGACCCGTTCGGGGTGCTCGGCGACGGCGTCGGGGAGCGGTTCGACGTGCACCTCCGGGTGCGCGGGCTGCGCGTGCCGCTCGCGCCCGAGCGGCACCCGGACGGCGGCTACCTGTCCCGGGTCGAGCTCGACCTCGCCGAGGTGCCGCTCCCCCGCCACGGCTTCACCGGGCACTGCGTGCCGCGGGTCGTCGTCACCCGGCGCGCGGACGGGCACGCCACCCGCGACGTGCTGCTGCTGCCGCCCGCCGCCGACCCGGCCGTGCTGCACGCAGCCAGCCACGAGGTGACCGTGCGGCCCGAGGGGCACGCCGGGGTGCTGCGGCTCGACTGGCGGTACGCGGGCCGGCCGCACCGGATGCACCGGCTGCGGCGGCGGGTGACAGCGGCGCTGGTGCGCCGGCTGGGGTCGGGCGAGGTGAAGCTCGCCGCCTACAAGGTGCTGATCCACGTGGTGCCGCGCCGCCGGGACCTGGTGCTGTTCGAGGCCGACTGCGGCCGGGGCTACACCGGCAACCCCCGCTACATCCACGAGGAGATCCGGCGGCGCGGGCTGCCGCTGCGCGCAGTGTGGTCGACCTCGCGCGGGCGGCGCGGCTTCCCCGACGGCGTGACGCTGGTACGGCGGTGGAGCTGGCGGTACGTGTGGACGCTCGCCCGCGCCGCGTACTGGGTGGACAGCCACAACCTTGCGCCCGCGTTCCCCAAGCCGCGCGGCACCCGCTACCTGCAGACCTGGCACGGCCAGGGAATCAAGACGATCGGCTTCGACGCGCCCGAGCTGCGCGGCGACTTCGAGGAGCCGCGCCGCCGGTGGCGGGCCGCGGTCGCCCGGTGGGACGCGCTCGTCTCCCCCGGCGCGGAGTTCGAGCGGCTGTTCGTGCCGTCGAACGGCTACACCGGCCCGGTGCTCCGGTACGGCTCGCCGCGCTGCGACGTGCTCGTGCGCGGCGACGCCGAGACCGCCCGGCGGGTCCGGGCCGAGCTGGAGATCCCCGACGGGGTGCGGGTGCTGCTGTACGCGCCGACCTACCGGGATGCGGGGAAGGGCCGGTCGGTGCGGGCCGACCTGCGGATGATGGCCGAGGCGCTCGCCGGCGAGTGGGTGCTCATCCTGCGCCCCCACCCGACCGAGAGGTACACGGTGCCGCAGGAGGTGCGGCACTTCGTCCGCCCGGCGGGCGGCCACCCGGAGATCAACGATCTCATCCTCGCCTCGGACGCGCTGCTCACCGACTACTCGTCGGTGATGTGCGACTACGCGGTGACCGGCAAGCCGATGCTCTTCCTCATCGACGACTGGGAGGAGTACCGGCGGACCGAGCGCGGCGTCTACCACGACCTGCCCGCGATCGCCCCGGGGCCCTGCCTGTACACCACCGAGGAGGTGATCGACGCGCTGCGCGACCTGGAGGCGGTGAGCGCGGCCTACGCGGCCCGGTACGCGGAGTTCCGCCGCACCTGGTGCGCGGACGAGAAGGGGGACGCGGCCGCCCGGGTGGTGGACGCGTTCTTCGGCGAGGGGAGGTGACGCCGGTGCGGGCGGGCGGCCGGGATCCGGTGGTGTTCGTCGCCTGGGACGCGGAGGCGCTCGGCGGCGTGCAGCGGGTCACCCACACCCTCGCGCAGGGGCTCGCGGTGCGCGGCCACGAGGTGCACGTGGTCGGCATCCACCGCAGCGCCGCCCCGTTCCGGCATGTGGCCGAGCCCGGCTACCACCGGCACGTGCTGCAGGGCCGGCTCGGCCGCCCGTCCCGGCGGCGGCTCGCCGCGCTGCTCGGCGCGCTGCGCTCCGGGTACGTGGTCCTCACCTCGCCCGGGACGGTGGCCTGGGCCCGCGAGGCGATCCCCCGCCACCTGTTCACCGTGGGGCAGTACCACGGCTCGTACGAGCACGCCCGGTCCACCTGGCACCTGCGGTCGATCCGCCGCCACTACCCGGAGCTCGACCAGGCGGTGTTCCTCAGCCCGGAGGACGCGTGGCGCTTCACCGAGGACTGCCTGCTGCCGAACGCCGCCGACGTGCCGAACCCGCTGCCGGTGTGGCCCGCCCGCACCTCGCCGCTCACCGCGCCGCGGGTGCTCGGCGTCGGGCGGCTCGCCGGGGTGAAGCGCTTCGACCGGCTGATCTCCGCGTTCGCCGCGGCCTGCCGGGCCGTACCGGAGCGGTGGGAGCTGCACCTGGTCGGCGAGGGCGAGGACGAGCCGCGGCTGCGGGAGCACGCCGCCGCCGAGGGGGTCGCCGACCGGGTGACCTTCCACGGCCGGGTGCCCGCCGAGCGCATGCCGCTGCTCTACCTCCACGGCTCGATCCTCGCGCTCACCAGCGACCACGAGGGGCTGCCGCTCGCCGTGGCCGAGGCCGCGTCGTACGGCGTGCCCGCGGTGGCCTTCGACGTGTCGAGCGGGGTGCGGGCGGTCGCCGCGCGCACCGTGCCGCCCGGCGACCTGGCCGCGTTCACCGCCGAGCTCACCGCGCTCATGGCCGACCTCGCGGCCCGCCGCCGTCTCGGCGCCGCCGCCCGGGACCGGGTGGCCGCGTACCGGCCGGGGCACGTGCTCGACCGCTGGGAGGAGCTGTTCGCCCGGCTCCGCCTGTGACCGGCGGTGGCTACTCGCCGGAGCGCACCTTGGCGCGCAGGGACGCGAACTCGGCGGTGAGCTCGGCGAGCCGGGCCCGGTAGCGGGCGACGTTGTCGAGCTTGACCTGCTCGTAGCCGCGCACCAGGTCGGGCAGCTCGGCGATGCGCACCGCGGTCTCGTGCGTGCCCGGGGTGAGCCCGGCGAGCAGCTCGTCGACCACGCCCAGGTACTCGGTGATCAGCTCCCGCTCCACCCGGCGCACGTGGGCGCGGCCGAACGGGTCGAACGGGGTGCCGCGCAGCCGGCGCAGCCGTACCAGCAGGGCGAGGGCCGGGCGGAACCAGCGGCCGAGGCTGAGCTTGCGGCGCAGGCCGAGCGCGCGCAGCGTCGGCGGGTGGAGCCGGTAGTGGACGCGGGCGCCGTCCCCGAACCGGGCGCGCACCGTGGCCGCCAGCTCGGGGTCGAGCGACAGCCGGGCCACCTCGTACTCGTCCTTGTAGGCCATGAGCTTGTAGAGGTTGCGGGCGACCGCCTCGGCGAGCGCGGTCGACCCGGGCATGCGCTCGGCCTCGACCCGGCGCACCCGCTCCACCACCTCGGCGTACCGGCGGGCGTACGCCGCGTCCTGGTAGGCGACGAGGTCGGGCACCCGGATGCGGACCAGCCGCTCCAGCTCGGAGCCCGGCTCGGCCGCCACCGGCGGCACGTCCGCGGGCCACTCCGCCGCGGCCCGCCGTACCGGCTCCTCCTTGGCCGCGGTGAGCGGGGCGATCCGCTCCGGGTCGGCGACCGCGAGCCGGCCGAGCCGGAACGCGCGCAGGTTCGCCTCCACGCGCACGCCGTTCAGCCGCAGCGCCTCCTCGATCGCCTCGGCGGGCAGCGGCAGCGCGCCCACCTGGTAGGCGGCGCCGAGGAGCAGCACGTTCGCGTACTGGTCGTCGCCGAACGCGGCCTCGGCGAGCTCCCGGGCGTCGAGGAACACCGCGTGCTCGCCGCGGGTCGCCTTGCGGATGCCGTCGGTGATCTCCGCCACGTCGGGGAACGTCGTCCCGGGGTCGACCACCATCTGGCCGGTGGGCACCTTCGTGGTGGACACCACCGCGATGGTACGGCCGGGGTCGGTCGCCTCGAGGTTGCGCGGGCTCGCCCCGACGAGCAGGTCGCAGACGAGGTAGAGGTCGCAGCCGCCCGCGGCGGCCTTGTTCGACTGCTCCACCGGCCGGTCGCCGATCTTGATGTCGGAGACGACCGCGCCGCCCTTCTGCGCGAGCCCGGTCTGGTCGAGCGCGCGCACGTACCGGCCCGCGAGCGTGGCGGCCACGCCGAGCACCTGGGAGACGGTGACCACGCCGGTGCCGCCGACGCCGGTGATCCGGGTGGTGTGCTCCTCGGCCGGGGTGAGCCGCGGCGGCGCCGGCAGCAGCGCCGGATCCGCCAGCTCCTTGAGGTCCTTGAGCAGCGGCGACTCCCGCACCGTGCGCCTGCCGCGCGTGCCGGACGCCGGGACCACGGTGAGGAACGCCGGGCAGTCCCCGGCCACGCAGGAGAAGTCCTTGTTGCACGACGGCTGGTGGATGCGGGTCTTGCGGCCGAACTCGGTCTCCACCGGCTGCACCGACAGGCAGTTCGACTTGGCGCCGCAGTCGCCGCAGCCCTCGCACACCCGCTCGTTGATCATGACGTGCTCGGCGGGCTCCGGGGCGAGCCCGCGCTTGCGGCGGCGGCGCAGCTCGGTGGCGCACTCCTGGTCGTGGATGAGCACGGTCACCCCGGGCACCTTGGCGAGCGTCTCCTGCGCCTCGACCAGCCGGTCCCGGCTCCACACCTCGACCCCCCGGGGCAGCCCGGCGCGCCGGTACCGCCGCACGTCGTCGGTGGTGATGATGATCCGCTTGACGCCCTCGGCGAGCAGCGAGCGCACGATCTCCGGCAGCGGCATCACCCCGGCGGGCAGCTGGCCGCCGGTCATCGCCACCACCGAGTTGTGCAGCAGCTTGAAGGTGACGTTCACCCCGGCCGCGACCGCGGCCCGGATGGCGAGGCTGCCGGAGTGGTGGAAGGTGCCGTCGCCGAGGTTCTGCAGCAGGTGGCCGCGCTCCACGAACGGCGCCATGCCGATCCAGTGCGCGCCCTCGCCGCCCATCTGGGTGAGCCCGGTCACCTCGCCGACCTGCCGCCGGTCCATGAGCAGCACCATCGCGTGGCAGCCGATGCCGCCGCCGACGAGCGACCCCTCGGGAATCCTGGTGGTGGAGGAGTTGTGCGGGCAGCCCGAGCAGAAGTACGGCATGCGCGGCAGCAGCGGCAGGCTCACCCTGCGCCGCACCCGCCCCGCCCGGCCGCCCTCGTCCAGCCAGGCCCGCACCGAGGGGAAGTCCCCCAGCCCGGCGAGCACCGGCGCGAGCCGCCCCGCGATGAGGTCGGCGTCGAGCTCGCCGGTGCCGGGAAACAGCGCGGTGCCGTCCGGGTTGCGCTTGCCGCGCACCGCCGGGGCGTCCGGCCGGCCGTACAGCAGGTCCTTGATCGCGGTCTCGATGAGCGGGCGCTTCTCCTCGACCACGATGATCTCGCGCAGCCCGGCCGCGAACCGCGCGATGATCTCCGGCTCGATCGGGTGGAGTACGGCGAGCCGCAGCAGCCGTACCCCGCGCCGGGCGAGCTCGGCGTCGTCGAGGCCGAGGGTGCGCAGCGCCTGCCGCAGGTCGAGGAAGGTCTTCCCGGCCGCGACGATGCCGATCCGGTCGCCGGGCGCGCCGCCGACGATGCGGTTGAGCCCGTTGAGCGCCACGTACCGGCGGGCCACGTCCAGCCGCACGCCCTCCCGGGTGCGCTCCATGCCGTCGAGCGCGGGCCCGAGCATGCGGATCTCCAGGTGGTGCCGGTACGGCTCGCCGCCGTTCTCGCCGGGGACCGGCACGGGCACCACGCGCTCGGGGTGCACCTCGACCCGGCCGGAGGCGTCGGCCACGTTGGTGGCGATCTTCATCGCGACCCACAGGCCGCTCGCCCGGGACAGCGCCACCGCGTGCAGGCCGAGGTCGAGCACGTCCTGCGGGTCGGCGGGGTAGAGCACGGGCATGCCGAGGTCCGCCAGCAGCGCCTCGGACGCGCTCGGCACGGTCGACGACTTCGCCGCCGGGTCGTCGCCGACGAACGCCACGGCCCCGCCGTCCGGGTGGGTGCCCATGAGGTTGGCGTGCCGGAGGGCGTCGGTGGCGCGGTCGAGCCCCGGCGCCTTGCCGTACCAGAAGCCGATCACCCCGTCGACCCGGCGGTCGGGGTAGGTGGGCGCGAGCTGGGTGCCCTGCACCGCGGTGGCGGCGAGCTCCTCGTTGACGCCGGGGCGGAAGACGACGTCGTACTCGTCGAGCAGGGCGCGCTGCCGCTCCAGCTCCAGGTCGTAGCCGCCGAGCGGGGAGCCCTCGTACCCGGAGACGAAGGCGGCGGTGCGACGCCCGGCCCGCCGGTCGGCGCGCCGGGCGTCGATGGGGAGTCTGGCCAGTGCCTGAATCCCGGTGAGGTGGACCGTTCCGGCTTCCAGGAGGTAGCGGTCGGCCAGGCTCGGCCGCGCTTCCTTGTCACTCATGGCCCGCTCCTTCGCCCAAGGTTCCGCCGAAAAGCCTCCCAAAACACGGCAGAGATCGGCTTTATAGATGCGTCACAGACTTCGCCCGCAAAACGTGCGCGACAGCGCCAACGTGGGCGGGGAGCCGTACGCCCGGCGGAACCGGGTCATCGGCGGGCCGGGAGGGCGGAACGGAGCGGAAAGCGGCAGGTCAGACCGCCACGCAGTGCAGCCGCTGGTAGCGGGTGAGCATGGCGGCCACCGGGCCCGGCTCGCGCAGCCGGCTGATCCGGTCCCGGGCCTGCCGCTTCCAGCGGACGCGGCGGCGCCGCGCCGCGGCCGAGCGGTAGGCGGACAGGTGCTCGCGGGAGGCGCGCGGCGCGCCGGACAGCTCGTAGCCGAGGGCGGTCAGCCGCTCGCCGAGCACCGTCTCGCACAGCGAGATCTCCCACGGCTCGAGCCGGTTCGCCCAGCTGCCCACCCGGGAGCGGGTCACCTCGCGGTGGGTGTTGCGGTGCCACACCTTGTGCGGCGGCACCGCGATGCTCGCCACCTCGCGCGGGTCGCGCATCGCCGGGTCGTACTCCTCGCCGAGGAAGGTGCACAGCGCGCGCAGCGCGCCCTCCGGGTCGGCGGTGAGGTCCTCGTAGCGCAGCTCGAAGTAGGAGTCCTTGGGCAGCTCGGCCGCGTGCCTGCGGCCGAAGTCGATCGCCTCCGCCCAGTTCGCCACCGCGGTGTAGACGTTGCCGCGGTACCACGGCATCTCCTTGAGCGAGGCCACGCAGTCCCGCCCGTCCCGGATGAGGTGGATGAACTGGGCGTCCGGGAACATGCGCCGGAGCGTGCCGACGTGCTGGAAGTAGCTCGGCCGCTTGTCCCCCCAGCGCGGCTTGCCGAACCGCCGCGCGTAGGCGGCGAACGCGGTGCCGATCACCGAGCCGAGGCTGCCCGGCGCGTGCACCGCCTCCTCGACGAACTCCTGCGGGTCGAGGCCGAGCTCGTGGAACTTCGTCCCCTTGCCGGTCGCGATCCACTCGGCGAGCCGCCGCCGGTTCTCCGGCTCCCGCATGTCCCCGTACACCTTGCGGTGGAAGTACGCCGGGATGACGAACCGGGTCTCCGGCGGCACCGCGATCCGCGGGTGGGAGTGCAGCATGAGCTGCAGCAGCGTGGTCCCGGAACGCGGACACCCGATGATGAAGATCGGCCGGTCGGATTCGAACACGATCAATTCCCCCGTATGAGTTCTGGCTCGCGGTTCCCCGTGGTGAGCAGCGACGCGACCGGGTTCGGCTCCCGCAGCCGGATCAGCCGGTCGCGGATCGCGTCGTACCGCAGCCGCCGCCGGGCCCGCCCGGCCACCTTGCGGTACTCGCGGCGCAGCGCCCGGTTCGGCCGGGGCGCGCCGCTCGGCGCGTAGCCGTACGCGGCCATGCGCTCCCCCAGCACCGCCTCGCACAGCCCGGCCTCCCACGGCTCCAGCCGGCGGGTCCAGCTCCCGGCGCGCCCGGTCATCACCTCCCGGCGCACGTTGCGGTGCCAGTGCTTGTGGCCCGGCACGACGTCGGCGACCTGGCTCGGCTCGAGCATCGCCTCGTCGAACTCCTCGCCGAGGAAGGCGCACAGCTCGGTGAGCGTGCCGCGCGGGTCGGCGGTGAGGTCCTCGTACCGGACCTCGGTGTAGGCGTCGGCGGGCAGCCGGCGCGCCGCCCGGCGGCCGAGGTCGATCGCCTCCGCCCAGCGGTGCACCGCCTCGGCGGTGGTGCCGCGGAACCACGGCATCTCCTTCAGCGAGGCCACGCAGTCCCGCGGGTCCCGGATCAGGTGGATGAACTGGGCGTCCGGGAACATCCGCACGATCGCGTCGATGTGCCGGATGTACGGCGGACGCTTGTCGCCCCAGCGCGGCTTGCCGTGCCGCTCGGCGTACATGCGGTAGACCGTCGCGACGACCGAGCCGATCGTGCCCGGCCCGTCGCCCGCCCGCTCGACGAACGTGGCGGCGTCGATGCCGAGGTCGCCGAACTGCCGCCGCGGCCGGCTGACGATCCACTCGGCGAGGGCCTCGCGGTTGCGCCGCTGGGACAGGTCGCCGAACCGCAGCCGCCGGTTGTAGGCGTGCACGAGGATGCGGGTCTCCGGCGGGATCGCGATGCGCGGGTGGGCGTGCAGCATGAGCTGGAGCAGCGTGGTGCCCGAGCGCGGGCAGCCCACGATGAAGATCGGCCGGTCGGATGCGTGCTCAGGCACAGACGCCCTCCCTGTGGTCGGCCACGCGGCGCTGCGCGGTCCGTGCCCCGGCGTCCGGCCCCTCGCCGGACGGCAGGCCGGTGATCACATGGGTGGGGTACGGCGCGGCGGTGACGTTGGCGAGCTCCCGGGAGACGAGCCACATGCGGTAGACGAGCACCGCCTCGAACAGCAGGAGCAGCAGGCTGCCCGCGACCACGGCGGGCAGCAGCGCGGCCGGGCCGATGAGCGGCGCGATCACGAACACCAGCGCGTGGTACTCGATGCCGCTCACCACGTGGGTGCGCACCCGGTGCCGGGCGAGGGCCCGCCGGACCCGGTCGTACCAGGGGAACCGGGCGCGGAACCGGGCGTACAGGTCGATGAGCGGCCGCCCGTCGGGTGGCGTCGCCCCCGGGCGGATCCGGCGGACGGTGACCGAACCGGCCGGCTCGCCGCACTCCGCGGGCTCGGCGTCCGCGCGTTCCGGGCCCGCCCCCGTGGCCCGGTCGCCGCGCGGATCGCGCGTCCCGTCCGATCGGTCGCCCGGCCCGCCGTCCCCCGGCCGCGTCGGCCGCGGCACGAGGCCGGACGGCAGCGTGCCGCCCGCGAGCAGGTCGCGCACCCCGGTCTGCGGGGCGCGGCTGAGGATGTCCTCGACGAACACGCACTCGGCCGACCAGCGGGCCTCCGCCGCGGCGCGGGCCTGCTGGCGGCTGGCCTCGCGCACCCGCTTGAGCTGCGGCCCGTTGATGTACCGGAACAGGTCGAGCACGATCACCGCGCCGCCCATGAGCAGGTACGCCGCCTCCCCCGTCGCGGCGTACTGCCCGTAGCCGAGGCCCGCGGCGCAGCAGGCCACCCGCAGCCGGTCGCCCACGTAGTCGAGCCACAGCCCGAACGGGGTGCCGTTCCCCTTGAGCCGGGCGAGCTTGCCGTCCACGCAGTCCACCAAGAAGCTCAGGTAGAACAGCGCCGCCCCGGCGGCGAGCCATCCGGCGCCGAAGCAGGCGGCCGAGGCGAGGCCGAGGAGGATGGACAGCCGGGTCACCCCGTTGGGGGTGATCGTCGTGTGGTTGGCGAGGAGCAGGGTGAGCCGGCACGCCACGGGATCCACCAGGAACACCGTCCACCAGGAGTCCCGCGGTTTACGTACCGCCTTGACATCGTCGATCGTGAAGGCCGCCATGAAGGTAAGAATGGCCACCGTTCGTGGTCATGCGTCGACCTTCGGTGACGATCGGATGATCTCGTTGCGATCTCTTGACCCGCCCCTGACCGCCGGATCCGTTTTAGCTCAACCGCGGGACCGGCGGCGATCGCTCTAAGCTACATTCCTGTCACTCACGGTTTTGGAGGGACAGATGCGCAAAGCCGTGCGCCGGGCCCGCAGGATCTACCTCCGCGGGGCTAGGCCGGTCCGACGGCTGATCACCGATCTCCGCACCCGCAGGCTGCCCGACGGGCTGGTCCTGGTCCGGACCGCCGAGGGCATGCGTCCGGCGCGGGTTCGGCAGGACGCCTGCCCGCTGCAGGCGATGCGGGAGAACCTCGACCTCGTCTGCGCGACGCTGGACGCGGCGGGCGTGCCGTACTTCTGCGTCCGCCCGCTGCCCGGGCAGCCGCCCACGGTGGGCGTGCCCGCGGTGCACCGGTCCCGGGCCCTGGCCGCGCTCGCCGACGCCGCCGGGACCGGGGCGGGCGGCGCCGGGCCGCTGTTCGCCGGCACCGACCCGGAGGGGCCGACCCGGCCGCTGCGCCGGGCGCTGCCCTCCCTGCGCACCGTGCCCGCCGTACGGGTGGCCGCCTACTACGTCAGCCCGTCGCAGACCCTGGTGCTCGGCCCGGAGTACGGCTGCGAGCTGGAGTTCTGGCCGAGCGAGGGGCCGCACCTGCTCGTCGCGCCGCGGCCGAACCCGACCACGCGCACGCTGCCCGCCGACGACACGCCGGTGGAGGGCACCGAGGAGCTGTTCAACCCGCTGGTGTCCCCGGTACGGCGGAGCGGGCGGCGGTACCGCACCCGGCGCGAGTTCACCGTGCGGCACGTGGACGACATCGACTTCCCGATCGACGCGGTCTACACCTGGGTGGACGGCGCCGACCCGGCGTGGCGGGCCCGGCGGGACGCGGCGCTCGCCGAGGCGGGGCGGCTCACCGAGTTCGCGGCCGGCGCGGCCCGGTACACCAGCCGGGACGAGCTGCGCTACTCGCTGCGCTCGCTGTACGCGTGCGCGCCGTGGATCCGGCACGTGTGGATCGTCACCGACGGGCAGTGCCCGGACTGGCTCGACACCGGCCACCCGGACGTCACCGTCGTCGACCACAAGGAAATCTTCCGCGACCCGTCGGTGCTGCCGGTGTTCAACTCGCACGCGATCGAGACCCAGCTCCACCACATCGACGGGCTGAGCGAGCACTTCCTCTACCTCAACGACGACTTCTTCCTCGGCCGCCCGCTGCCGCCGAGCACGTTCTTCGAGGCGAACGGGATCACCCGGTTCTTCCCCTCGGCGGTGCCGGTGCCGTTCGGCACGCCGGAGGCCGAGGAGTCGCCGGTGCACGCGGCCGGCATGAACAACCGGCGGCTGCTCGAGGACCTCACCGGGCGCACGCTGACGCTGAAGATGCGGCACGCGCCGTACGCGCTGCGGCGCAGCCTGCTCGCGGAGCTGGAGGAGCGGTTCGCCGAGCAGTTCGCGGCCACCGCCTCCCACCGGTTCCGCGACTGCACCGACATCTCGGTGGTCTCCTCGCTCGCGCACTACTACGGCTACCTGACCGGCCGGGCCGTACCGGGGACGATCGGCTACACCTACGTGGACCTCGCGCTCCACCGCACCCGGCGCAAGCTGCGGAACATGCTCGCGCTGCGGCAGCACGACACGTTCTGCCTCAACGACACCGCGCCGACCACGCCGGAGCAGGACGCGCTGCTGCGGAGCTTTCTCGAGGCGTACTACCCGACGCCCGCTCCGTGGGAAAGGTAGGATGCTGGGCTTACCAAAGTGAACAAAGTGCCGTAAAAACAGCAAAGCGTCCCGAGTTACCCCCGACTTGAGGAGTGTTCCGTCATGCGACTGCCGATCAGGGCCGCGACATGTCTCGCGCTGATCGCCGCCGTCTGCGCACCCACCACCCCGGCGTGGAGCGTGGCCGCCGCCCCGGAGGCCGGCGCCGGAACCACCAAGGCGACCGAGAAGAAGCCGGCCGAGCAGGCGACCACGAAGAAGAAAAAGAAGGCGCGGCCGGTGGACTGCGCGAAGGTGAAGTGCATCGCGCTCACCTTCGACGACGGCCCGGGCAAGCGGGTGGGCACGCTGCTCGACACCCTCAAGAAGCACAACGCCAAGGCGACGTTCTTCCTCGAGGGCCAGTACGTCAAGGCCCGGCCCGAGCTGGCCAAGCGCATCGCGAAGGAGGGCCACCAGCTCGGCAACCACAGCTACCGCCACCCCGACTTCACCAAGATCGACGAGGAGCGGATCCGCTCGGAGATCGTCGAGACCCAGCGGCTGGTGCACAAGCTCACCGGCAAGTACCCGACCACGCTGCGGCCGCCGTACGGCCTCTACAACGACAAGGTCCAACAGATCGCCACCGAGCTCGGCCTGCCGATCATCCTGTGGAACACCACGTCGCACGACTGGGCGAGCCGGAACCAGGACGCGATCTACCGGGAGGTGCTGAAGGGCGCCCGGCGTGACTCGGTCGTGCTGATGCACGACTGGGTGGACGCGACCGTCGACGTGATGCCCCGCCTGCTCACCGCGCTGAAGAAGCGGGGCTTCCACGTGGTGACCGTCGACTCGCTGCTGCGCGGCAGGAAGCTGAAGCCGGGCGAGGTGTGGCCGGCGGACGCCACGATCAGCCCCGAGGACACCCCGCTGGTCCAGCCCAACGACTGACCCGGCGTACGGCGAGGCGCCGTGGCGCCGCACCGCCGCGACCGGCCGCCGGTTCCCCGGGCGGGCCGGTCGCGGCGCGCGATCCTCGCCGGCCGCGGTTCCGTTCCGGAAGCGGTCCCCTCCCCGCGCGCCATCGTGGAATGATCATGATCATGGTCAAGCGTCCTGTCGCCGCCCTCGCGCTCGCCGCCGTCGCCTCGGCCCCCGCCGCCCTCGCGCTGCCCGCGCAGGCGTCCGCCGCGCCGGCCGCCTCGGCCAGTCCCGCGGCCGCCGCCTCGGCCAAGCCCGCGGCCGCCCGGGTGGACTGCGCGAAGGTGAAGTGCATCGCGCTCACCTTCGACGACGGCCCGGGGCCGTACACCGCCCGGCTGCTCGACACGCTGAAGAAGCACAAGGCCAAGGCGACGTTCTTCCTCGTCGGCAAGCGGGTCGAGGAACGGCGAAAGCTCGCGCGCCGGATCGCCCGGGAGGGCCACGAGATCGGCAATCACTCCTACAGCCACCAATCCCTGCCCGCGCTGCCCGACTTCGAGCTCACCGAGGAGCTGAGCCGTACCCAGGACGTCCTCCGCCGGGCGATCGGCAGGCGCCCGCGGCTCATGCGGCCGCCGTACGGCCACACCGACGCCCGGGTGCGCGCCGCCGCCGGGAGGCTCGGGCTCGCGCAGGTGCTGTGGACCGGCACCACCCTCGACTGGTCGCTGCGCGACACCCGCAGGATCGGCGACACCGTGCTGCGGCTCGCCAGGCCGAACGGGGTGATCCTCATGCACGACGTGGTACCGCAGACCGTCAAGGCGATACCGCGCGTGCTGCGCGAGCTGCGGAAGCGGGGCTA
Organism: Thermopolyspora flexuosa; assembly: GCF_006716785.1. Classification (NCBI taxonomy): domain Bacteria; kingdom Bacillati; phylum Actinomycetota; class Actinomycetes; order Streptosporangiales; family Streptosporangiaceae; genus Thermopolyspora; species Thermopolyspora flexuosa. Next base: position 4,386,404 of record NZ_VFPQ01000001.1, read on the forward strand.
TCACCTGGTGACGGTCTCGGCCCTGGCGGGCCCGGGCAGGCTCGCCCCGGGGGCGAGCTTCCCGCGCTGAGCGATCCGGGCGCCGATGCGGCGGCCGAGGCGCTGCATGGGCAGCTCGACGAGCCCGTAGGTGAGCCGGCTCAGCACGAGCACGACCGCCAGGTACCCGGCGATCACCGCGGCCTGCACGGCCGCGTCCGCGGTGCGCACGTCGCCCACGATCTCCGGCACCCACCGCAGCAGCGGGTGGTGCAGCAGGTAGACCGAGTAGCTGATCAGCCCCAGCCACACGAGCGCCCGCGGCACCCGCCGGCGCCGCAGCGCCATCGCGCCCGCGAACGTCGCCGCGGCCAGCGCGAGCGTGGTGAGCCAGGGGCCGGGCCGTACCCACCACCAGCCCGCCTGGGGCGCCCAGACCGGGGCGACGCCGACGAGCACCGCCACCGCGGCCACCGGCCAGAGCGAGCCCGTCCCCCGCTCCCAGCGGTGGATCGCGGTGCCCGCGAACATCACCGCGAGGATCGCCGCGCCGAACCAGATCACCCGGGCGCCGGTGAGCAGCAGCACCAGGGCCATGAGGCCGAGCAGGTACGCCGCCTGCACCCGCCACCGGCCGCCGATCAGGCAGGCGAGCCCGGCGACGAAGACCACGGCGGAGACCACGGCCGCGGGCGGGCCGGGCAAGAGCGGCGCGGTCACCACCAATCCGGTGCCGACCGCGACGAGGCCGAAGGCGACCGCGATCGGCCCGCTGCGGCGGTGCAGCCCTGCCGTGAACAGGGCGGTGACGAGCAGGTAGAAGACCATCTCGTAGGAGAGGGTCCACATGGTGTCCACCACCCCGGCGCCGTTCACCACGTCCATGAGCATGGTGAGGTGGGCCGCGACCGCGGACGGGTCACGCTGCACCGCGGGCCGGATCGGCATCCAGTACGCCGTGGCGAGCACGGCGGCGATCACGAGCAGGTAGATCGGGTAGAGCCGGAACAGCCGGCTCACCCAGAACGTCCGCACGTCGCCCCGGTGCTCCAGGGACGCGGGGATGATGTAGCCGCTGACGAGGAAGAAGACCAGGACGCCGTACATGCCGAGGTTGAACCAGTACGGCCGCAGCGACGGCGCCGTCCACGGCAGCATGTGCTCGGCGACCACGGCCATCGCCCCGATCCCGCGCAACGCGTCCAGCCAGGCCATGCGCGGCTGCCCGGAGGCGGTCGCGACGGAGGGGGCGGTCTGAGTGGCGCCGCTGGGAGTCGTCTCAGGCACCTGCCCCAACTTACCGCGACAAGGTGGATCAAACTCCACCTCTTGGCAAATCGGGCCGCCTTTGTGTCAAATCACTCCCACTCGATGGTGCCGGGCGGCTTGCTCGTCACGTCGAGCACGACCCGGTTGACCTCGCGGACCTCGTTGGTGATCCGGGTCGAGATGCGCTCCAGCACGTCGTACGGCACCCGCGCCCAGTCGGCCGTCATCGCGTCCTCGCTGGTGACCGGGCGCAGCACGATCGGGTGGCCGTAGGTGCGCTCGTCGCCCTGCACGCCCACCGAGCGCACGTCGGCGAGCAGCACCACCGGGCACTGCCAGATCTCCCGGTCGAGCCCGGCCCGGGACAGCTCCTCGCGGGCGATCGCGTCGGCCTCGCGCAGAATGTCGAGCCGCTCCCGGGTCACCTCGCCGACGATCCGGATGGCGAGGCCGGGGCCGGGGAACGGCTGCCGCCACACCATCGCCGGGGGCAGGCCGAGCTCCTCACCCGCCCGGCGCACCTCGTCCTTGAACATCGTGCGCAGCGGCTCGACCAGGGTGAACTTCAGGTCGTCCGGCAGGCCGCCGACGTTGTGGTGCGACTTGATGTTCGCGGTGCCGGTGCCGCCGCCGGACTCCACCACGTCCGGGTAGAGCGTGCCCTGCACGAGGAAGTCGACCGGCGCGTCCGCGGCGGCGATGATCGCCCGCTGCTCGTCCTCGAACACCCGGATGAACTCACGGCCGATGATCTTGCGCTTCGCCTCGGGGTCGGTCACCCCGGCGAGGGCCTTGAGGAAGCGGTCGGCGGCGTCCACCACGCGCAGCTTCACCCCGGTGGCGGCGACGAAGTCGCGCTCGACCTGCTCGGCCTCGCCCTTGCGCAGCAGCCCGTGGTCGACGAACACGCAGGTGAGCCGGTCGCCGATGGCCCGCTGCACGATCGCGGCGGCCACCGCCGAGTCGACCCCGCCGGACAGCCCGCAGATCGCCCGGCCCTTCGGGCCGATCGTCTCGCGCACCTTCTCCACCGCGTCCTCGACGATGTTGAGCATCGTCCAGGTCGGGCGGCAGCCGGCCGCGTCGAGGAAGCGCTTGAGCACCGCGGTGCCGTGCTCGGTGTGCAGCACCTCGGGGTGGAACTGCACGCCGTACAGGCCGCGCTCGGGCGCCTCCATCGCGGCGACCGGGGTCGCCTCGGTGCTCGCGGTCACCGTGAACCCCTCGGGCGCGGTGGCCACGCTGTCGCCGTGCGACATCCACACCGTCTGCTCGGCGGGCAGCCCGGCGAACAGCACACCCTCGGTCGTCACCCGCAGCGGGGTGCGGCCGAACTCGGCGACGCCGGTCTTCGCCACCGTGCCGCCGAGCGCCTGCGCCATCGCCTGGAAGCCGTAGCAGATGCCGAAGATCGGCACGCCCGCGGCGAACAGCTCCGCGGGCACGCGCGGCGCGCCCTCGGCGTACACCGACGACGGGCCGCCGGACAGGATGATCGCCTTCGGGCGGCGGGCGAGCAGCTCCGACACGGGCATCGTCGACGGGACGATCTCGGAGTAGACATGGCATTCGCGCACCCGACGCGCGATGAGCTGCGCGTACTGCGCTCCGAAATCGACCACCAGGACCGTGTCGAAATCAGACACCGGGACGACCCTTCCATGCATCTCGGGGTGGAACCCTCAGTTTACGGGGCTCCGCCCGGTGCCCTGCGCTCAGCTTGCCGCTCGCCGCTCCGGCACCGCGACCGGGACGATCTCCGGCGCGCCGAGGCGGATCGCGTCGGCTGCCTGGTCGGTGTCCTGCTCCTGGGAGAGGCGCTCGGCCTCCACCCGCTTGGCGTAGTACTCCACCTCGCGCTTGATCTGGTCGCCGTCCCAGCCGAGCGGCCCGGCGAGCAGCTCGGCGACCTCCTGCGCCACCCCCGTCCCGCGGTGGAAGGTCTCGATGGAGATCCGGGTACGGCGGGCGAGCACGTCCTCCAGGTGCCGCGCGCCCTCGTGGGTGGCCGCGTACACGATCTCGGCCCGCAGGTAGTCGTCCGCGCCCTCCAGCGGGCGGGCGAGCGTGCGGTCGGCCTCGATGAGCGCGAGCACCTCGTCGATGAGCGAGCCGTACCGCTGCAGCAGGTGCTCGATGCGGGCGACGTGCAGCCCGGCGCGCTCGGCGATGTGGTATCGGGCGTTCCACAGCGCCGGGTAGCCGTCCGCGCCGACCAGCGGGATGCGGTCGGTGCAGGACGGCGGCACCCGCTGGTCGAGGCCGTGCGCCACCGCGTCGACCGCGTCGCGGGCCATCACCCGGTAGGTGGTGTACTTGCCCCCGGCGACCATCACCAGGCCGGGCACCGGGTGGGTGACCACGTGCTCCCGCGACAGCTTGGAGGTCTCGTCGGACTCCCCGGCGAGCAGCGGCCGCAGGCCCGCGTACACGCCCTCGACGTCGTCGCGGGTGAGCGGCACCGAGAGCACCGCGTTCACCCGGTCGAGCACGTAGTCGATGTCGGACCGGGACGCGGCCGGGTGGCTGCGGTCGAGGTCCCAGGGGGTGTCGGTGGTGCCGATGATCCAGTGCCGGCCCCACGGGATCACGAACAGCACCGACTTCTCGGTGCGCAGGATGATCCCGGTAGAGGAGTGGATGCGGTCGCGGGGCACCACGAGGTGGATGCCCTTGGAGGCGCGCACGTGGATGCTGCCCCGGCCGCCGACGAGCTGCTGGATCTCGTCGGTCCACACGCCGGTCGCGTTCACCACCTGGCGGGCCCGCACGTCGTACTCGCGGCCGCCCTCCAGGTCCCGCACCCGCACGCCGGTGACCCGCTCGCCCTCCCGGAGAAAGCCGATCATCTGGGTGCGGGAGGCGACGTGCGCGCCGTACGCCGCGGCGGTGCGCAGCAGCGTCACCACGTACCGGGCGTCGTCGACCTGGGCGTCCCAGTAGAGCACCGCGCCGGTGAACGCCGAGCGCTTCAGCGCCGGGGCGAGGCGCAGCGCGCGGCGCCGGGACAGGTGGCGGTGGCCCGGCACGCCCCTGGTCATCCCCGGGGCGAAGCCGAGCGAGTCGTACAGCACCAGCCCGGAGCCGACGTAGAAGCGTTCCCACACGTGGTGGGTGAGCGGGAACAGGAACGGCACCGGCCGCACCAGGTGCGGGGCGATGCGCTGGAGCAGCAGCGCGCGCTCCTGCAGCGCCTCGCGCACCAGGTCGAAGTTGTACTGCTCCAGGTAGCGCAGGCCGCCGTGGATGAGCTTGGAGGAGCGGGACGAGGTGCCCGAGGCGAAGTCGCGGGCCTCGACGAGGCCGACGGTGAGGCCGCGGGTCACCGCGTCGAGGGCGACGCCGGCGCCGACCACGCCCCCGCCCACCACGACCACGTCGAGTTCCTCGGCCGCCATCCGCGCGAGCGCCGCCGACCGCTCCCCCGGGCCGAGCTTTGCCGTACCCATGCGCACCGTCATCGTGCCCCCCTGTCGTGGCGGTCCGTCCTTAGCCCTTCTTCCGGTCTGTCCAGCTCGGCACCCTTGCCCCTCGGTCCAGGCTTGTCCGTACTGTCCTTTTACCCCGTCGCCGTAGTCGAATCCCGTTCTGCTCGCGGGCCTGGCGTGATCCCCCGCACACGTCCTGGCGCGGGTCTGTGATGCTTGGACCCATGGGCATGACACTCGCGAACGCCCGGCTCGTCCGCGCCGACGAGGTGCGGGAGGGCTGGCTGACGATCGAGGACGGGCGCATCACCCACGTCGGGTACGGCACCGCCCCGGCCGGCGGCGTCGACCTCGGCGGCCGCTACCTGGTGCCCGGCTTCGTGGACATCCACAACCACGGCGGCGCGGGCGGCTCCTACCCGGCGGGGGACGCCGAGCAGGCGCGGCGGGCGGCCGATTTCCACCTGCGCCACGGCACCACCACGGGCGTGGCGAGCCTGGTCACCGGCGCGCCGGACGACCTCGCCCGGGCCGTGGCCGTGCTCGCCGAGCTGTGTGACGACGGCGTGTTCGCGGGCATCCACCTCGAGGGCCCGTACATCTCCCCGGCCAGGTGCGGCGCGCACGATCCCGCGCAGCTGCGCCACCCGGACGCGGACGAGCTCGCCGCCCTCGTGGCGGCCGGGCGCGGGCACGTGCGCATGCTCACCATCGCCCCCGAGCTGCCCGGCGCGCTCGAGGCGATCCGGCGGGCGGTGGACGCGGGGGTGATCGCCGCCCTCGGGCACAGCGACGCGGACTACGCGCGGACGCGCGCGGGCATCGAGGCCGGGGCCACGGTCGCCACCCACCTGTTCAACGCGCTGCCGCCGCTGCACCACCGCGAGCCCGGGCCGGTCGCCGCGCTGCTGGAGGACGAGCGGGTCACGGTCGAGCTGATCAACGACGGCGTGCACGTGCACCCGGCGATGCTGCGGCTCGCCTGCGCCGCGGCCGGGCCGGACCGGGTCGCCCTGGTCACCGACGCGATGGCCGCGGCCGGGCTCGGCGACGGCGAGTACACGCTCGGGTCGATGGCGGTGCGGGTGACCGGCGGCGTGGCCCGGATCGTCGAGGGCGGGGCGATCGCGGGCAGCACGCTCACCATGGACGAGGCGTTCCGCCGTACCGTGCAGGAGGTCGGGCTCGGGTTGCCCGAGGCGGCGCGGGCGGCGAGCCTTGTGCCCGCGCGGGTGCTCGGCCTGGACGACCGCATCGGCTCGATCGACGCGGGCAAGGACGCCGACCTCGTCGTGCTCTCCCCCGACCTGGCGGTCGAGGGTGTGATGAAGCGCGGGACCTGGGTGGTGCCGCCGGCCTGACCGTGCGCCGGGGCGGGCCGGCGGCCCGCCCCCGTCCGGGTCTCAGGAGCCGTTGTGCGGGGCGACCACGACCTCGACGCGCTGGAACTCCTTCAGGTCGGAGTAGCCCGCGGTGGCCATGGTGCGCTTGAGCGCGCCGAGCAGGTTCATCGAGCCGTCGGCGAGCGTGCTCGGGCCGTACAGGATCTGCTCGATCGTGCCGATGGTGCCCACGTGCACCCGGGCGCCGCGCGGCAGCTCGGGGTGGTGCGCCTCGGAGCCCCAGTGGTAGCCCCTGCCGGGGGCCTCCACCGCCCGGGCGAGCGGGGAGCCGACCATCACCGCGTCCGCGCCGCACGCGATCGCCTTGGCGATGTCGCCGGACAGCCGCATGCCGCCGTCGGCGATCACGTGCACGTACCGGCCGCCGGACTCGTCGAGGTAGTCACGCCGCGCCGCGGCCACGTCGGCGATCGCGGTCGCCATCGGCACCGCCACGCCGAGCACGGTGCGGGTGGTGTGGCCGGAGCCGCCGCCGAAGCCGACGAGCACGCCGGCCGCGCCGGTGCGCATCAGGTGGAGCGCCGCGGTGTAGGTGGCGCAGCCGCCGACGATCACCGGGACGTCGAGCTCGTAGATGAACTGCTTGAGGTTGAGCGGCTCGGCCCGGCCGGACACGTGCTCGGCCGAGACCGTGGTGCCGCGGATGACGAAGATGTCCACCCCGGCCTCGATCACGGCCTTGTAGTGCTGCACCGTGCGCTGCGGGGAGAGCCGGGCCGCGGTGGTCACCCCGGCCTCGCGGATCTGCTCGATCCGGCGGCCGATCAGCTCGTCGCTGATCGGGGCGTTGTAGATCTCCTGGAGCCGCCTGGTCGCCTGCTCCTGGGGCAGCGTGGCGACCTCCTCGAGCAGCGGCGTGGGGTCCTCATAGCGGGTCCACAGCCCCTCCAGGTCGAGTACGGCGAGCCCGCCCAGCTTGCCGATCTTGATGGCGGTCTCCGGGGAGACCACGCTGTCCATCGGGCTGATCACGAGCGGCATGCCGAACCGGTAGGCGTCGATCTGCCAGGTGATCGACACCTCCTCCGGGTCGCGGGTGCGCCGCGCGGGCACGATGCCGATCTCCTCCAGGGCGTAGGCCCGCCGCCCGCTCTTGCCGCGCCCGATCTCCACCTGGCTCATCTGCTAGCTCTCCGATCTTCCGTCCGCGCCGCCGTACCGTCCCGTGGGCCCTGCCCGTCAGCGCCGGTGGTAGTTCGGCGCCTCGACGGTCATGATGATGTCGTGCGGGTGGCTCTCCTTGAGGCCCGCGACCGTGATCGGCATGAGCAGGCCCTTGGTGCGCAGCTCCTCGATGGTGCGGGAGCCGGTGTACCACATCGCCTGGCGCAGGCCGCCGACGAGCTGGTGCGCCACGGCGGCCACCGGGCCGCGGTACGGCACCTGCCCCTCGATACCCTCGGGGATGAGCAGCTCCTCGTTCGACACGTCGCCCTGTGAGTAACGGTCCTTGCTGAACGAGGTGCCGCCGCGCTCGCGGTTGCGCATCGCGCCGAGCGACCCCATGCCGCGGTAGGCCTTGTACTGCTTGCCGTTGACGAAGATCAGCTCACCCGGCGACTCCTCACAGCCCGCGAGCAGGCTGCCGAGCATCACCGAGTCGGCGCCCGCCGCGATCGCCTTGGCGATGTCGCCGGAGTACTGCAGGCCGCCGTCGCCGATCACCGGGACGTTCGCCGGGCCGGCGGCGAGGGAGGCCTCGTGGATCGCGGTCACCTGAGGGGCGCCCACGCCCGCCACCACCCGGGTGGTGCAGATCGAGCCGGGGCCGACGCCCACCTTCACCGCGTCGACGCCCGCGTCGATGAGCGCCTGGGCGCCCGCGCGGGTGGCGACGTTGCCGCCGATCACGTCGACGGTCGTGTTCGCCTTGATCTTGGCGATCATCTCGCACATGCCGCGCGAGTGGCCGTGCGCGACGTCCACGACGATCACGTCGACGCCGGCCTCGACCAGCGCCTTGACGCGCTCCTCGGCGTCGCCGCTCACGCCGACCGCGGCGCCGACCCGGAGGCGCCCGTCGGCGTCCTTGGTGGCGAGCGGGTACTGCTCGCTCTTGGTGAAGTCCTTGACGGTGATGAGGCCGCGCAGCCGGTTGTCCGCGTCGACGATCGGGAGCTTCTCCACCTTGTTCGTGCGCAGCAGCCGGAACGCCTCCTCGCGGGAGACCCCGACCGGGGCCGTCACCAGCGGCATCGGGGTCATCACCTCGCGCACCGGGCGGCTCTGGTCGGTCTCGAACCGCATGTCGCGGTTGGTGACGATGCCGACGAGCACGCCGGAGGCGTCGACCACCGGGAGGCCGGAGATCCGGTACCGGGCGCACAGCCGCTCCACCTCGGCGAGGGTGTCGTCGGGCGAGCAGGTGACCGGGTTGGTCACCATGCCGGCCTCGGAGCGCTTGACGAGATCGACCTGCTGGGCCTGCTCCTCGATGGACAGGTTGCGGTGCAGGATGCCGATGCCGCCCTGGCGGGCCATGGCGACCGCCATCCGCGCCTCGGTCACGGTGTCCATCGCCGCGGAGATCAGCGGGATGCGCAGGGTGATATTGCGGGAGAGCCGAGTGGTGGTGTCGGCCTCACCCGGCTGCAGATCGGAATAGGCCGGGACGAGAAGTACGTCGTCGAACGTCAGCCCCGGCTCGGTGAATCTCGCCATCCGCAACCCCCTATCGCCGTGATGGGGCCGCCCGAGCCCCTCGGCCAGTCTAGTGGCCGGTCTCCGGCCGCCTCGCCGGTACGCGGCATGCCGCCCGAGCGGTTCACGCCGCGGCGCGGGCACGCCCCTTTCCTGGCCCGTCTCTGCCGGATCCGTGCCGGACGCCGCCGAGGGTACGGCCTGCCCGCCGTGCCGGGACGCCCTCGCGGTCCGGGCGCCCGCCCCGAACGCCGTCCACACCGTCCGCACGCCGCCCTGTGCCGTCGCCGCACGCCGTCGTCCGGTGACCGCGGGTGCGGTCCGGCGCGGTCGTCACACCAGCACAACACGCCGCGGCGGGGCGAGGATTCCGGGGCCGGTCCGGCGGGTCGCGGTTCCGGACCCCGGCGGCTTTGACCGAAACCTCGCGCTCGCCCGGCCCCGGCCCCGGCGCCGGGCGGCCCCGCCGCGGCGGGGCCGGACACGACCGAGGTCCCGGCGGAACGGCGCGCGGCACACACCCGCAACGGCGCCGCGGACCGCGAAAAGTGACCATTTCAAGTCCTGCCGGATCACAATTCGTCGCACATCCGCGGAATGCCCGCCCGGGCGGCGCGGAAGCGGGACCGGAGGCGCCCGCCCCGGGCGCGGGCGGGCGCGCGGGAAAACATTCGCGGGAGTCCGCATATGCGACGGGAAACACACGGAGGGCGATAACGGGATTAATCCGCGGCCGGGGCGCCGGGCGGGAAACGGCGCACGGCCCCGCGGCCACGCCCCGCCACCGGCACGACCGCCATTCCGCCGGGCGCCGCGCATTCCTTTCCCATCGTGCCGGCGGCTCTCCGAAGCGCGGGATTTCACGCAACGGCACGGCGCGGACACGCCGTTCACGGCGACCGCACGTTCGGTGACCGATCCGGCACGCACCGAGAAAACCGCACGCCGGTGGCGGAGCGGAACGGCTGGGCACGGCCACCCCTCCCCGCCTGGCCCGGCCCACGTCATCCCGGCACCGGACGGCGGGCACGCACGCCGGGGCGGGACCCGCGCGGCCCATCGCACCGTCCCCGGAGCGCGCCCGCAATTGCGCGATAAAGGCAAAAGACGCCGCGCAATGCCGTGATCCACGAACGACGCGAAACCATCAGGATATTCCTGCGAAGAACCGGGACGGGTTATTTATTCCTCCATCCTCGTGTTCAGCGGATTACCGTCCGCAATCGACGCATCAATGTGACCAATCCGTAGCCGTCCGATATGAGGACATCGGCGATCGTGGCGGGCATCATGCGTATCGTGACCGAGGGATGCGTCACCGACGCCGTAACAGGGGTAGGGCTTGCGGCGAGTTCGGAGGAATCCGACCTCCGGGAACTGACGAGTCTCGCCGTTCAGGGGGATCGCGCCGCGATCGAGTCATTGCTGGCGCAGCTGCGCCCGATGGTCGTGCGGTACTGCCGGGCACGCTTGGGGAGGATTTCCGGTCACTACCACATCGCCGACGACGTGGCGCAGGAGGTGTGCATCGCCGTCCTCGCCGCGTTGCCGCGGTACCGGGACATCGGCCGCCCGTTCGCGTCGTTCGTCTTCGGCATCGCGTCGCACAAGGTCGCCGACGCGTTGCGCAACTCGGTGCGCTCCGCCGTACCGACCCAGGACCTGCCCGACGGGCCGGACGAGGGGCCGGGGCCGGAGGAGACCGTGGTACGGCACACCGAGGCGGCCCAGGCCCGCGAGCTGCTGTCGCGGCTCCCCGACAACCAGCGTGAGCTGCTCATGCTGCGCGTGGTGTCAGGGCTGTCCGCGGAGGAGACCGGGAACGTGCTGGGCATGTCGGCGGGCGCGGTACGGGTCGCACAGCACCGGGCCCTCGCCCGGCTGCGGCAGCTCGCCGATCAGTCGATCGCCTGACCGGGCGCCGCCGCGCCGGGGCGGGCGCGCCCCGGCTGCCGCACCTCGGGTACGGCCCGCCGAAGGATTCCGCACCGCCGCGCGAGCAGCCCCGCCGGAGGCACGGCCCGCGGCGTCCGGGCCGCGGGCGCGCCATCGCCCCGGGGCCGTCCGCCGCCACGGGCGGCGACGCCGGTCAGCGGCTTTCCTCGGTGTCGATCACGCCGTCCACGTAGCCGCGGGCGTACTCCCAGCTCACGTAGGCGGACGGGTCGGGCTGGTAGGCCGGCTCGTGCACCTGGGGCCGGCCTTCGTCGATCATCTGGCGCAGGTTGCCGCGCAGCAGATCCCAGTCGAAATAGTGCTGCTCACCACACTCCGGGCACTCCAGAACGAGGCCCTGGATCCCCTGCGGCTCCAGCAGGGCACGGAAGACCTCCACGTCGGCGAGGTCGGTGAGGGCCTCTTCGCGCTCCGCGGTGGTGAGCGGGTCGACACCGTCGAGCTCGCCCAGCATGGCGGCGGGGTCGTTGGGGTCGTCCGCGAACGGGTCGCGGGGGACATCGTCCAGCACGGATCCACACTACGACGCCCGAGGGGTGTCTCGTCGACCGTCCGGCCGATCGAACCGTCCTCTCGGCCGTCCGGGCCCGGGGTGCGCCGCCACGCGCGACGGAAATGATGTTGGAATCGCGGTGGGGGATGGAATACTGATCGGGCACGTTACGTTATTCCCTGGACACGGAAGGCGATAACCGCGGCCAGGGCACATCAAACACGGGGGAACACATGGTGCGTCGCATTCTGCTCCTTTCGGCCTGCGCCGGGGCCGCCTTCCTGACCACACCCGCCGCCCACGCCGACATCCCCGGGCCGGGCACGCCGACGCAGGCGAGCGTGCTCGCGGTCGACCCGCTCACGGGCCTGCTCAACGGCGTGCTGGGCGGGCTGCTCTCCCTCGGCGGCACAAGGTAAGCCGGGACGCGCCCGCGGACGGGAGGACGCCCGGCGGTTCACGGACGTGACGCCGGGCGCCTCGCCCCGGTCACGGCCGCGCCCCCGTCCAGCCAGCCCTGCCGTACCGCCTCGACGCCCGCCTGGAAGCGGGACCGCACGCCCAGCTCGGCCATCGCCTCGGCGAACCTGCTGCGCACGGTACGCACGCAGACGCCCAGATGGCGGGCGATCACCTCGTCCGGCAGCCCCTGGGCGGCGAGCCGCAGGACCGTGACCACCCCCTCCCTGCCGCTCGGCGGGGACATCGGCGCGGCGCGGGTCCACAGCTCCTCGAAGAGGGCGCGCAGCACGGCCACCATGAGCGGCGAGCGGACCAGCCGGAAGTGGTAGGCGCAGTCGGGCAGGTTGCCGCCCCACCGCACCGGCAGCCAGGACGTCTCGTCGCCCATCACCGCGTACCAGCCGGGCGGCCGGTCGAGGAACCGCACCCGCGCGCCCGCCTCGGCCAGCCGGGCGAACAGCTCCCGTGCCCCGGGGACGGCCGGCGCGCCCACCGGCATGATCACCCGCGAGGAGACGAGCCCCTCGCGCTGGGTCAGCACCCACTCGTCGCCGTAGGCGCACGCCAGGTCCCGTACCGTGCGCCGATCCGGGACCACGGCGATGAGCTCCGGCGACGACGTCTCCCCGGCGGCGGCGGCCATGGTGGCGCGGAGCGCCTCGGGTCCGCTGTGGGTCTCGATCGTCAACCGGCCGGAACGAAGGTCCTGGCCGGCGTCGTAGTCCTGGGCGAGCGTCCGGACCGAGCTGAGCAGTTCCTCGATCTGCCGGGTCTCCTGGGCGATCTTCTCGAGCCGCCGCGCGATCAGCGGGCTCAGCGCGGCGGCCGGATGCCGGGCGAGGTAGCGGCCGTCGTGGGAGTCGACGACGCCGAGCCTCGTCAGGGCCTGCAGGTCCGGCTCGACCCGTTCCTCGGGCTGGTCCACGGCCGCGGCCACCTCCGGCGACCGGGCGAGCCGCAGGCGCAACAGGGCGGTGTAGACGGCGGCCTGGGAGGTGTTCAGACCAAAAGGCCGCAGCTGCTCCTCCACCGGCGGGGTGTCCTGGCGCATCACCGACTCCATGTGTCACAGAGAGTGTCGAGATGGTAACTCGGCATCCCCTGTTTGTCCGCCGGTCCGCGCCTTTGTGCTCGATCGGATACAGCTTGCTGCACTTGCAGCTTCTCACGTTGCGCCCGGCCTGCGCACGATGGAGCATTACGGTACGTGTCCCCGGCCGTACGGTAAGCGGTCATTTGAGCGCGGAGGGGGTCTTATGACCGCCGAGCCCGTACGGCCGCCGGCACCAGGGGGCCGGGCGGGTCGTCCGCCCGGCCCTCCGTGCGTCCGGGCCCGGCCGCGAAGAGGGCGGCCGCCGGGCGCGCCGCCGGACCGGGCACCGGGAACGCGTACGGCTCGCACCCCGCGGCGGGATGCGAGCCGTACGTCAACGCATGCGCGGCCGGGCCGATCAGTGGCCGTGGCCGTGACCGTGGCCGTGGCCACCGGCGGCCGGGGCCTCCTCCTCCGGCTTGTCCACCACGAGGGCCTCGGTGGTGAGCAGCATGCCGGCGATCGACGCGGCGTTCTGCACCGCCGAGCGGGTGACCTTGACCGGGTCGATGACGCCGTCCGCGATCAGGTCGACGTACTGCCCGGTGGCGGCGTTGAGGCCGTGGCCGGCGGGCAGCTCGGCGATCTTGCTGGTGACGACGTAGCCCTCGAGACCGGCGTTCTCGGCGATCCACCGGGCGGGCTCGATCAGCGCGCGGCGCACGATCGACACGCCGGTGGCCTCGTCGCCGGTGAGGCCGAGGTCGTCGAGCTCCTTGCTGACGTGGACGAGCGCGGAGCCACCGCCGGAGACGATGCCCTCCTCGATCGCGGCGCGGGTCGCCGAGATCGCGTCCTCGAGGCGGTGCTTCTTCTCCTTCAGCTCCACCTCGGTGGCGGCGCCGACGCGCAGCACGCACACGCCGCCGGCCAGCTTGGCGAGCCGCTCCTGCAGCTTCTCGCGGTCCCAGTCGGAGTCGGTCTGCTCGATGGCGAGCCGGATCTCCCGGATCCGGGCCTCGATCGCGGCCGGGTCACCGCCACCGTCGACGATCGTGGTGGAGTCCTTGGTGACCACGACGCGGCGGGCGGTGCCGAGCACCTCGAGGCCGACGTTCTCCAGCTTGAGGCCGACCTCCTCGCTCACCACCTGGCCGCCGGTGAGGATCGCCATGTCCTGCAGCATCGCCTTGCGGCGGTCGCCGAAGCCGGGCGCCTTCACCGCGACCGAGGTGAACGTGCCGCGGATCTTGTTCGTCACCAGGACGGCCAGGGCCTCGCCCTCGACGTCCTCGGCGATGACGAGCAGCGGCTTCTTGGTCTGGGCGACCTTCTCCAGCAGCGGCAGGAAGTCGGAGATCGAGGAGATCTTCGCCTGGTGCAGCAGGATGTAGGGGTCCTCGAGCACCGTCTCCATGCGCTCGGGGTCGGTGACCATGTAGCCCGACAGGTACCCCTTGTCGAACTGCAGGCCCTCGGTGAACTCCAACTCCATGCCCATGGTGTTGGACTCCTCGACGGTGATGACACCGTCCTTGCCCACCTTGTCGAAGGCCTCGGCGATCAGGTCACCGATCTTGGGGTCCTGGGCGGAGATCGTCGCGACGTTCGCGATCTCCTTGCGGTCCTCCACCTGGCGGGCGGAGCTGAGCAGCCGCTCGCTCACCGCCTGGGCGGCCTTGTCGATGCCGCGCTTGAGCGCGAGCGGCGAGGCGCCGGCGGCGACGTTGCGCAGGCCCTCGCGGACCATCGCCTGGGCGAGCACGGTCGCGGTGGTCGTGCCGTCACCGGCGATGTCGTTGGTCTTGGTCGCCACTTCCTTGGCGAGCTGGGCGCCGAGGTTCTCGTACGGCGCGTCCAGCTCGATCTCGCGGGCGATGGTGACGCCGTCGTTGGTGATGGTCGGGGCACCGAACTTCTTGTCGATGACCACGTTGCGGCCACGCGGACCGAGGGTCACCTTCACGGCGTTCGCGAGGGTGTTGACACCACGCTCCAGGGCGCGGCGCGCGTCCTCGTTGAACTCCAGGATCTTCGGCATTAAGGCACTCCTTGTCGTTGCGACGCCTCACGTCGCGAACCCGGGCGCGGGAACCGGGGCGGTCCGGTGACCGCGTGAACACCGTGAGCCACCTGAGCAGAACAGCATCGCGGCGCTGATGGAACGGCGCTGATCGAACGCCGCCACGGCAGGTCTCGAACGCACTGTCGCCGGCATCCGCGGCGTTTTCCGACTCCGCGGCGCGGACCCGGCCCCGGTTCACCTGGGCGCCGAGGTGATCGAGCGCATCAGAGCCCCGGGCACCGGCCCGGGGCTCGACACGTCATGGGGGTAAGGCCCGGCGGGCTTACTTCTCGATGATGGCGAGCACGTCCCGGGCGGAGAGGACCAGGTACTCCTCGCCGCCGTACTTGACCTCGGTGCCGCCGTACTTGCTGTACAGGACGATGTCGCCCTCCTTGACGTCGAGCGGGATCCGCTTCTCGCCGTCCTCGTCCCAGTTGCCGGGGCCCACCGCGAGCACCTTGCCCTCCTGGGGCTTCTCCTTGGCCGTGTCAGGAATGACCAGCCCGGAGGCGGTCGTCTGCTCGGCCTCGAGCGGCTGGACCACGATGCGGTCACCGAGCGGCTTAACCGGAACCTTGGTGGCGGTCGTCACGATCGGACCTCCCCTTCAGAATTCGTTGCTCAGCTGAAGAGGCGACCAGCGGCCTGCCGTCGCGGGTGTCAGACCTGCCTCGTCGCGTGGTTGGCACTCTCAGGCCGAGAGTGCCAACAGGAACAGTATGCAAGCCGGTCAGCACAGTCAACCGAACCCGCCACGCAGGTCAGTGCTCGTGTACCCGCACCGTCCCTGCCGGCCTGCCCGGGCCGCGACGCCTCCCCGGTAATCAAAACGGCAAGAGGGCGGACCGGTGTCGCCGCCCTCTTGCCGGCCGATTCCCGTCGGCCGCGGCCCCCTCGATCGAAGGTCCGATCGACCGGCCGCGTCCTGTGGACGTCGGCGTGAAGAGCGTGGGGGCGGCCGTCGCGGGCCGCCCCCGGTGGTACGTCTTACGCCCTCGTACCTCAGCGCCGGCCGCGGAACCGGTAGCCCGGCTTGGCGTCGGTCTCGTGCGAGTCCGTGTGCTGGTTGTTGTTGATCTGGTGGGTGACGTGGCAGTCCACGTTCACGTTGCGGTGGCTGAGGAGGTCGGAGAGACCGAGGCTGCCGATGAGGACGCCGAGGGCGCTCTCCGACCGGTTGCTGGTGTTGCCGGTGTCGACGATCACACAGTCGACGTTCTTGGCGAGGTCCTTGGGCTCATTGGCGTGGGCCGGGCTCGCCAGTCCCATGCCTGCGGCGGCGGCGACCGCGGTGAATGCCGCGAACTTCTTCAGCATCGAAACTCCCGATCGATTTCGGTTGATCCTCGGATCAGCCCGGCCGTCATTTTCGTCCGGTCGAGCCGACAACAATTAGAGCGAGGATCGCACGAAATAGCAAGCACGACAAGTAAGTTCCGGTTAAAGCAATCGGGCGTCCGCGACCAGCATTTGCCAGGAAACCGGCCACAACACCCGATTTGCGCCAGAAAAAGAGGGCGGTAGGTGTACCGCCCACTTTTCCTGGGTTTCGGGACACCGTTCCGGTGCCCGCCGGGAAAACATCCTCCGCCGGCCGGGTGAACCGTTCTCCGGCCCACCGTGGCCCGCGGTCCACGGGCACGATCGGCGACCGCGCCCCGCCCGGGGCTCGGAAGCCCGCGGAGCCGGGCACCGGGTACGGCCTCCCGGCAAGGGGACGACGCGCGAGACGTCGTCCCCTCGTCACGGTCGACCTGTCAAACCCGCTCAGCGGCCGGTCTTGTGCGAGTCGACGTGGTGGTTGTTGTTGATCTGCTTGTCGACATCGCAGTTGACGTCGACGTTGCGGTTGCTGAGGAGGTCGTAGAGACCGAGCGCACCGAGAATGCCGAGGCCGTTCGCCGTGTGGTGGTGCGTGTTGCCGGTGTTGGTGAGCACACAGGCGACGTCGGCGGGACCGTTGGCGTACGCCGGAGTGGCGAGCCCGAGGCCGGCGGCCGCGGCGACCGTGGCGCTAGCCACTACAAGCTTCTTAAGCATTTAGATCTCCTGATCGATCTTGGATTGATCCTCAGATCAGCTCTGCCCTCTTTCCTGGCGGCGAGCCGTCAATAAGTAGACCGAGCAAGCAGTCCACGGAACAAGGCCCGCCGGGTAAGAGCCTGACAAAAGGGCTCTGCGCGAATCGCCAGCAAAGAACGAGCCGCTTTCCCGAAATTTCGAGTTTGCGGCAGAAAATCCCGCAAACGCGACAGACCTGACGATCCAGTGATTTTTCCTGGCTCGTCGGTTTGTTTCCTCCGCGCCTCGCGCCGAATGGCCCGCCGTCGTGCACCACATGGCCGTGGCCGGGCGCGGCGGGCGCATGGGCGCGGCGACGCGGCTCGAAGCGGCCGGGACGCGTCCGGCCGCCCGGCCACACGGACCCGGCGAACCGGACGCTGACACAGGCCACCCGAGCGCCGCTCATCCCGCCGGGAGGCCGGGCGAGACGAGCGTCCTCAGGACGCGTCCGCGGACCACGTGCCCCACGCGTTCCGCGCAGGCCGCGAACGGGACCGCCCTTCCCCGGCGCGCTCCCGCCTGCCGCGGCGGACACGCCCTCGCCGACGCGCTACGCGGCGCTGCTCACCGAGGCGTCGCTCGCCGACGCGTCGGCGCCGCTCTCCGCCGGCTGCGCGTTCGTCGCCCCCGCTGCGCTCTCCGCGGCGGCGTCCTCCTTGGCCTCCTCGGCCTTGGCCGGCTCGGCCGCGTCCCCGGTGGTCTCCGCCTTCGCCGGCTCAGCCGCCGGGGCGGCATCGGTCGTGACCGGCTCGGCGTCCGCCGCGGTGGTCTCGGCCTTGGCCGGCTCCGCCGTCTCCTTCGCGGCCTCGGCCTTGGCCGGCTCGGCCTCAGCCGTGTCGGCCTCCGCCTTGGCCGGCTCCGCCGCGTCCTTGGCGGCCTCGGCCGTCACGGCCTTCGTTTCGGGGGCGGTCGAGGTGCTGTTCTCCTGGGCGGCGCTCGACGTTTCGGTCGCGGAGGTGTCGCCCGAGTCCGTCGCGTCATTTTCGGCGTCGAACGTGGTGCGTACCTTCCCCCGGATAAGGGTGCAGACGAAGGCGAAAGTCCTCTCGTTCTCCGTGGTGTTCGGGAACAGCCGCACGACCTTCCCGTTGACGATCACCAGCGGCGTGCTGCAGGTCAACTGGAACGCGCTCTCCACCGCCCGGTCGGCCGAATCCGCGGCCGCGGCCGGGGTATGCATCCCCAGGCCGGCGGCGGTGGTGATCGCGGCACCGAGGACCGCGAGCTTTCTCAGCATTACCATTCCCCCGAATGAATCTGATTGATCCCCCGATATGACCCGATTCCAGCGAACGGGCCATCAGTCAGTAGAACGGACAATCGCCTCAGGCCGCAACACGAGCCACGGCAAGAAACCGCTAAACGGCCGCATCGATTCACCCGCGGTTTCTAGAGCGTTTTTGGACTGATCGCATGTTTCGCCCGATATATGACTTCACGTCCATATCTCTCCCGAATAAAGCCGCATTTCGCATATATCAGAGCAAGTCAGACATCATTCGGCTGCTGCTACCGTCGTAGCCCGTGGATCTGGAGGCCTTCCTGCGGCTGCTCACCCCACCGGGCCGGCACGCCCTCGACGACGCGGTGAAGCTCGTCGCCGAGGGCGCCGACGTGGTCGCGGCGGCGGCCGCGCTGCGCCGTACCCACGACGCGGCGCTCAGCTCGGCGGCGCTCACCCAGGCCGTGCTGCGGCGGCGCGCGGCCGCGAAGTTCGGCGCGGACGCCGGGCGCATGTACTTCACGCCGGACGGGCTGGAGCAGGCGACCCGGGCCGAGGTCGCCGCGCACCGGGCGGCGCGGATCGCCGCCCTCGGCCCGCCGGTCCGCGTCGTCGACGCCTGCTGCGGGATCGGCGGCGACCTGATCGCGCTCGCCCGGGCCGGCTGCGCCGTGGACGCGGTCGACCGCGACCCGCTGACCGCGGCGGTGGCGCGGGCGAACGCCGAGGCGCTCGGCCTCACCGAGGTGCGGGTGCGCACCGGCGACGCCGCCGAGGTCGACCCGCGCGGCTATCAGGCCCTGTTCGCCGACCCGGCCCGCCGCCGGAGCACCGGCGGCCGGGTGTTCGACCCGATGGCGTACTCGCCGCCGTGGCCCGAGGTCCTCGCCCTCGTCGAGCGGTCCGCCGCCGCCTGCGTCAAGGCCGCGCCCGGCCTGCCGTACGAGTACGTGCCCAACGGCGCCGAGGCCGAGTGGGTGTCCTTCGCCGGCGAGGTGAAGGAGGCCGCGCTGTGGTGCGGCGCCCTCGGCCCGGCCGGCCTCGCCCCGGGCGCCCGGATCCGGCGGCGGGCCACGCTGCTGCCGTACGGCGAGACGCTCACCGCGGACGGCGAGCCCCGGCGGGCCGAGGCCGGGCCGGTCGGCCGCTACCTGTACGAGCCCGACGGCGCGGCGATCCGGGCCGGGCTCGTGGCCGAGGTGGCCGAGCTGGTCGGCGGGCACCTGCTCGACCCGCAGATCGCGTATGTCACGAGCGATCGGTACGTCGCCACGCCCTGGGCGTCCTGCTACGAGGTCGCCGAGCTGCTGCCGTTCTCGGTCAAGCGGCTGCGCGCCGCGCTGCGCGAGCGGGGCGTCGGCGAGGTGACGATCAAGAAGCGCGGCTCGGCCGTGGACGTGGAGCGGCTCCGCCGCGACCTGCGCCTGGCCGGTGACGCGAGCGCGGTGGTCGTGCTCACCCGCATCGGCGCCAAGCCTTATGCCGTGATCTGCACGACTATGCGTAACCGCGCCGTCGACGCCTAGTCACGATCTATCAAAGCCCGCCGAGAAACCCGCCCGCCCGCCACTACCGTGGCTCCCGCCCCTCGGCGAGAAGGAGCCTTGCGTGGACCACTCCAACCACACCCTGCTGCAGGCGGGAAGCCAGACCGCGATCAGCGACCGCATGCGCGAGCTGCTCGCCCGCGCGGCCCAGGATCACGTGTACGAGCAGCGCACCCAGGGCGCGATCCTCGACGAGATCCGGCAGCGGCTCGAAGGCATGGAATGGCTGCTGCGCGAGGTCCGCGAACGCGAGCTCGGCGGGCTCAGCGGCACCCTGGAGACGGTGAACGGACGGCTCGAGCACATCTCGAGCAAGCCGCCGTCGTGGGCCGAGGCGCTCGCCCAGCACGTGGACGCGGTCCGCGAGCACGTCGACGCGGTACGGCGCCGCCTCGACACCGTGCAGGGCGGCATCGACGGCCTGCGCGGCGGCATCGACGGGCTGCGCGCCGGGATCGACGGCGTGGAGGAGCGCGTCCGGCCCGTCGCCGACCTGCCGAATTTGTGGACGGACCTCGGCACCGCGGGCGAGGGCGTGCGCGAGGCGCTCACCCACCTGCACGCGGTGCTCGACGGCACCCGGCAGGTCGCCGCCCAGATGACCGAGACCGCGACGCGCCTGGCCCAGATGCAGGCGAGCATGGAGGCCGCGGCCGGCCGGTTCTCCCGGCTCGACAAGGCGGTCGCCGAGCTGACCCAGCGCACCGAGCGGCTCGAGTGCGGGGTGCTCGACCTGTCGGAGAGCCTCACCTCCGCGGTCGAGCAGGCCACCGGCCGGGTCGAGGAGGTGGCGGGCCGCATCGAGGTGGTCGAGGCGAACCTCGACGACCGGCTCGGCAACCTCGACCGCCGCCTCGGCGCCGTGCACGGCCGGATCGAGAACGTCGACGAGTGCCTCGGCGACCTGGACGCCCGGCTCACCGGCCTCGACGGCCGCCTCGCCGCGCTCGACGGCCGCGTCGGCGGCCAGGACGACCGGTTCGACGGCATGGAGGGGCGCATCGACGCCCGCCTGGCCTCCCTCGACGACCGCATGCTCGCGATCGAGAGCCGCATGCTCGGCGTGGACAACCGGATCGCGGAGACCGGCACGCACCTGGAGCAGGTGACCGAGCGCCTCGACCTCGTCGACGACCACATCGAGGCGGTGAACCAGCGCGTCGGCCAGCTGCCCGCCACCCTCGACCTCGGCGAGCTGCGCACCCGCGTCGCCCAGGCGGTCACCGCCCTCCAGGCCGACCAGGCCGACCGGTTCGCAGCGGTCGAGCGGCGCATCGCCGAGGCGTCCGCGAGCCTGCCCCCGATCCTCGACGCGATCAACGCCCGGCCGGACCGCGACGAGTTCGCCGCCGCGGTCAGCCGCCGCCTCGGCGCGCTCGAGGAGACCATGCTCGCCCTCGCCGAGGCCCTGCTCCGCCCCACCCGGGCCAAGGACTGACCCCCGGCCGGTACGGCACGGCCGTACGGTCAGACCCGGACCGTGGTCACCGGGAGCGAGGAGTCGGCCGGGATGTCGAGCGGGGAGGCGGGCACGCCCGCGGCGAGCATCTCGGCCCCGAGCGCCGCGACCATCGCGCCGTTGTCGGTGCACAGACTCGGCCGCGGCACGCGCAGCCGTACCCCGGCGGCGTCGCACCGCTCCTGGGCGAGGGCGCGCAGCCGCGAGTTCGCCGCCACCCCGCCGCCGATGAGCAGGTCCTTCACGTCGTAGCGGGCGCAGGCCTGCAGCGCCTTGCGGGTGAGCACGTCGACCACGGCCTCCTGGAAGGACGCGGCCACGTCGGCGACCGGCACCGGCTCCCCGGCGGCCTCCCGGGCCTCGATCCACCGGGCGACCGCGGTCTTCAGGCCGGAGAAGGAGAAGTCGAGCGTGCCGTCGTCGTACTTGCCGCGCGGGAACGCGATCGCGTCGCCCGATCCGGAGGCGGCGGCGCGGTCGATGTGCGGGCCGCCCGGGAACGGCAGGCCGAGCACCCGGGCCACCTTGTCGAACGCCTCGCCGGCCGCGTCGTCCACGGTCGATCCGAGCGAGATCACCTCCCGGGCCACGTCGGTGACGAGCAGCAGCGAGGAGTGGCCGCCGGAGACGAGCAGCGCCACGCACGGCTTGGGCAGCGGGCCGTGCTCGAGCTGGTCGACGGCGACGTGCGCGGCGAGGTGGTTCACCCCGTAGAGCGGCACGCCGAGGCCGAGCGCGTACGCCTTCGCCGCGGCGACGCCGACGAGCAGCGCCCCGGCGAGCCCGGGACCGGCGGTGACCGCGACCGCGTCGACGTCGGACAGCTTCACCCCGGCCCGGTCCAGCGCCCGCTCCAGGGTCGGGGTGAGCGCCTCGAGATGGGCGCGCGAGGCCACCTCCGGCACCACGCCGCCGAACCGGGCGTGCTCGTCCACGCTCGAGGCGATCGTGTCGGCCAGCAGCGTGTGGCCGCGCACGAGCCCGATGCCGGTCTCGTCACAGGAGGTCTCGATGCCCAGGACCAGGGGTGCGTCGCCCATCGTCACGCCTTCTCATCCGTCTTCTCGTCCGCTTCCCGCGCGCCGCCGTGCGGAACGGGATCGCCGGGCCTCACCGAGGCTTTTTCATCGCAGCTTCTTCATCATCGTGTACGCGTCGGTGCCGTCGGCGTAGTAGCGGCGCCGCACGCCGATGCGCTCGAACCCGAAGCGCTCGTACATCGTCTGCGCCGGGGTGTTGTCCGCGCGCACCTCGAGGAAGACCGCCTCGGCGCCGCGCCGTACCGCCTCCTCGAGCAGCTCCGCCATGAGCGTGCGGCCGATGCCCGCGCGCCGGTGGCCGGCGCGCACCGCGATCGTCTGCACGTCGGCCTGGTCGCCCGCGGCGGCGAGCCCCGCGTAGCCGACGATCTCGTCGCCGTCGGTCGCGACGAGGTAGTGCCGGGTGCGCGGCTGCTCGTCGAGCTCGCCGCGCATCATGCCCTCGGTCCACGGATCCTCGGGGAAGATCTCCCGCTCCAGCTTCATGACGGCCGGGAGATCCTGGTACGTCATCCGCCGGATCCGCACCCGGGGCGCCGCGGGCTCGGTCATGCCGTCACCCGCTTCGGCGGTCCGGGTATCCGGGCGTCCGGGCGGCGCAGGTAGATCGGCCGCGGCGGATCGAGCTCGGCCCCGGCGGCGAGCCGCTCGGCGGCGAGCGCGGCGAGGGCCGCCCCCGAGGGGTACTCCGGGTCGATCACCCGGTCCGGGCCGATGACCTCCGCGTACATGCGCGCCCCGGCGCCCGCGACCGGCAGCACGCCGGGGAGCATGTCGGGGCGGTCCACCGCGGGCCCGGCGAGCCGCAGCCGATCGGCGTCGTAGGAGCCCCAGAAGACCTCCTTGCGCCGCGCGTCGGTCGCCACCAGGAACGGGCCGTCGATCTCGACCGCGTGGGCGATCGCGTCGAGCGTGCAGATGCCGTACGCGGGGGCGCCGGTCGCCGAGGAGAGCGCCTGCGCCGTGGCCAGCCCGACGCGCAGCCCGGTGTACGGCCCCGGCCCCATGCCCGAGACGATCGCGGTCACGTCCCGCAGCGAGACCCCGGCGGCCCGCAACACCTCCTCGATCGTGGGCACGAGCAGCTCGCCGTGCCTGCGGGCGTCGACGGTCGTACGCTCGGCGAGGACGCGTTCCCCGTCGTGCACCGCCGCGGTGACCGCGGGCGTCGCGGTGTCAAAGGCCAGGACCAGCACGAGCCTCAATCCTAGTCCGCGCCGCACCCGGGCGGGTTCGCACGCCCGCGCCGGCCCGGGCTCAGGTGACCAGCGAGGCGTAGACGATGATGTTGTCCCGGTACTGTCCCCGCCTCCGGTCGAACGGCCCGCCGCAGGTGACCAGGCGCAGGCCGTCCTCGGTGTAGACCCGCTCGGCCGGGAACCGCTCCTTGTTCACCTGCTCGATCCGGTCCACGCGGTACCGCGCCACCTTGCCGTCGCTGCGGGAGATCCTCACCTCGGCGCCCTTGCGGACCTCGCGCAGCCGGTAGAACACGGCGGCGGCGGTCTTGGTGTCCACGTGGCCGATGATCACCGAGGCGCCCTTCTCGCCGGGTACGGCGCTGCCCTCGTACCAGCCCGCCACCTGGGGCTTCTCGAACGGCGGCAGCTCGACGTCGCCCTCCTTGGTGAGGCCGAGCCGCATCAGCGGGGCCTTGAGCTTGAGCGAGGGGATGTCGAGGCGCTGCGGCGTGACCGCGGCGGCCCGTTTCGGGGCCTCGGCCCGTTCCTCCTGCCGGTCACGACCGGCGACCGCGTACAGCAGGGTGCCGGTGATCACCCCGGCCACCACGACGGTTCGCCACTGGCTCATCTCATCCGAATCGGCGACGGGCGAACACCACGCCGCCGGCCACCAGGGCGGCGACCCCGAGCCCGGTCAGGGGCAGCGGGATGCCCTGCTCGTCGGCGGGCCCGCTCGCGGCCGTGCCGCCGCCGCCCGCGTGCGGCGCCCGGGTCGGGTAGGTGCGGGTCGGCGTCGGGGTCGGGGTGGGGCGCGGCCGGGTGACGGTGAGCCGGGCCGTGCCGGAGTCGTTCGTGCCCTCGCACCGGACCTCGACGGGGTAGCGGCCCGGGTTGACGTCGCGGCGCAGCACCGCGGAGCCGGTCACCACCGGAGCCGCCGGGGTCCCGCCGCCCTCCTGGGCCCCGGTCGGCGGGACGAGGGTGACCACGCCGGTGAAGGCCTCCGAGCGGGCCGTCGCCCGGTGCTCGGTGCCGCCCTGCGGCACCGGGCAGTACGCCCGGATGCGGATCGACCTGGTGCGGCCCTCGGCGGAGACGCGCGCCGGGTCCAGCTCGACCCGGATCGGCTGGCGGCCCACGACCTGCTCGGGGGAGGCCGACTCGGTGGCGGCGGCAGGGGTCGGCGGGGAGGGCAGATCCTCCTCCGCGGAACAGGCGGCGGCCCCGCACAGCACCAACGTGCCCGCCAACGTGACTTGACCGATTTTGCGCACGCCGTACACTCCCGCCTCGTCGTTCACCACGACCGGTCGATCACGCTACCAACCGTTGACCGTCATACCCCGAAAATATAAGCCAACCCCCTCCCGACGATCTTTGATGCGACAATTTCCGGCCGGATCCGGGTTTTGGCGACGCGGACAGGGTCCTGCCAATGCCCGCTATCGGGAAAATGGCGACGAAAGCGGTAAAAACGGAGGCGCGGGTCAGAACTCGCCGGCCCAGCGCGCGCCGACGCCGGTGATGCGCAGGGTGCGCTCGTCCCCTGTGGGGCCGAGCGTGATCTCGATCTCGAGGCGGTCCTCGGTGAGCGCCTCGACCAGGTCCTCGCCCCACTCCACGACCGTGACCGACTCGTCGAGGGAGGCGTCCAGGTCGAGGTCGTCGACCTCCAGCCGGCCGCCGAGCCGGTAGGCGTCGACGTGCACCAGGGCCGGGCCGTCGCACAGCGACGGGTGCACCCGGGCGATCACGAACGTCGGCGAGGTGACCGGCCCGCGGACCTTGAGCCCCTCGGCGATGCCCTGCACCAGCGTGGTCTTGCCCGCGCCGAGCGGGCCGGAGAGCACGACGAGGTCGCCGCGCCGCAGCCGGGTGGCGAGCTCGGCGCCGATCGCCCGCATCTCCTCCGGGGTACGCGCCGTCCTCACCGCTTCTCCCCCTGCGCCCGCTTGATCAAATCACGGAGTTCCTCGTTGACCACCTCGGGCCGCTCCAGCTGCACCAGGTGGGAGGTGTTCGGCACCACCTCGAGCCGGGCGGACGGCACCACCTCGGCGATCGCCCGGCTGTGGTCGGGCGGGGTGATCCAGTCCTTCTCCCCCACGATGATCGAGGTGGGCACCTTGTCGAGCACGTCGAGCGCGCCCAGCGCGTCGTGCGACATGAGCGCCGGGTAGAAGTCGGCGATCACGTCGGTCGGCGTGGAGCGGATCATGGTGTCGACGAAGTCGACGAGCGTGGGGCTGACGTTCCGGGAGTCGCCAAACCCGAGCAGCCGCATCGCGAGGAACGACACGTCGCTGCCGAACTGCCGCCCGCGGTCGACGAGCGCGGCCCGCCGCCCGAGCACGGCGACCGCCTGCGGGGCGACGAAGTGCACCGCCTTCGCCACCAGGGCGGGCAGGCCGAGGGTGATCTCGGCGAGCTTGCCCGCGGACGTGGCGATGAGCGCCACCCCCTGGATCCGGTCGCCGAACAGCTCCGGGTGCCGCTCCGCCAGCGCCATGATCGTCATGCCGCCCATCGAGTGGCCGACGAGCACGCACGGGCCCGGCACCTGGGCGTTGAGCACGTCGTACAGGTCCTCGCCGAGCCGTTCGATGGTGCGGTCGGCCACGCCCTCCCGCTGCGACCGGCCGTGGCAGCGCTGGTCGAACAGCAGCAGGCGGTGCGTCTCGCGCAGGTCGCGGCGCTGGTAGTGCCAGGAGTCGAGGTTGAGCGTGTACCCGTGGCAGAACACCACGGTGAGCGGCGCGTCCTCCGGGCCGTCGAGCTCCACGTGCAGCCGCACCCCGTCGGAGGTGGTCACCGCCACCTCGCGTCCGCGCAGCTCGCCGAAGGGCTCGTTCGCCGCCGGGTCGGGCCGCAACCGGATGCGCCCGACCGCATACCGCTTCGCCAGTGCCGCCGTCGCCACTCCCGCCGAAGCGGCTCCGACGATCGCGCCCGCGATTCCGACCCTTCGCCGCCTGCTCACGGCTCCTCCTTACCGCACACCGTCATACCGGTAAACGCGCGGCACGCGCGAACCGATCCTCGTCACGATCTCATGGGTGATCGTGCCGAGGGAATCCGCCCATTCCTGGGCGGTCGGCTCGCCGTGGTCCCCCGGCCCGAACAGGATGACCTCGTCTCCCGCCGCCAGGGGATCGTCGCCCACGTCGATCACGAACTGGTCCATGCAGACCCGCCCCGCGATCCGCCGCCGGCGGCCCGCCGCGAACACCTCCCCCCGGTTCGACAGGCCGCGCATCACGCCGTCGGCGTACCCGAGCGGCACGAGGCCGAGCGTGGTCTCGCGGTCGGTGACGTACAGGTGGGCGTAGGAGACGCCGGAGCCGGGGGGCACCCGCTTGGCCAGGGCGACGCGGGCGACGAGCGTCATCGCCGGGCGCAGCCCGAAGTCGCCCAGCTCCGGGATCGGGCTGAGGCCGTAGATCGCGATGCCCGGCCGCACCATGTCGTAGCGCGCCCGGGGGATGGTGAGCACCGCGGCGGAGTTGGCGAAGTGCCGGATCGCGTCGGCGCCCACCCCCTTCTTGTCCGCCTGGGTGACCGCCTCGTCGAACGCGTCGAGCTGCGCGGCGATCGACGGGTGGCCGGGGATGTCGGCGCAGGCGAAGTGCGACCACAGGCCCGTGACCTCGATGACGCCCTCGGCGCGCAGCGCCGCCGCGCGGTCGAGCAGCTCCGGCCAGGCCGCGAGCGGCGCGCCGCCGCGCGAGATGCCGGTGTCGACCTTCAGGTGCACCCGCACCGTGCGCCCGGTACGGCGGGCCGCGTCGGCGATGCGGTCGAGGATCACCGTCGAGCCCGCGGACAGCTCGATGCCGTGCTCGGCCGCCGCGTCGAGCGACTCGCCCGGGGTGATGATCCACGCGAGGATCGGTACGGTGAACCCGGCCTCGCGCAGCGCCACGGCCTCGCTCACCAGTGCCGCGCCGAGCCGGGTCGCCCCCGCCTCCAGGCAGGCGCGGGCGCTCTGCACCATGCCGTGACCGTAGCCGTCCGCCTTGACCACCGCCATCACCTCGGCGCCGGAGGCGTGCTCGCGCAGGACGCCGATGTTGTGGGCGATGGCCGACAGGTCCACCCGTGCCTCGGCGGGGGTCACAGCGCTCATTCCTCCATTTTGGCAGGTGACTCGAGCAAGCGGAGCGCTTCGGGCAGAGCGTCGGGGAGGTCCTGCGCCGAGATCGGCGCCGTGGGCACGTCGGCGCGGCCGGCCGTGCCGGCTCCCGCGACCGCGTCGAGCATGGTCGTGAGCACCGCCTCGGCGGCCTCCGTGGCGCCGCCGGGCCCGGCCGCGGCGACGTGGGCGGCGAGGCCGTGCAGGAACGCCGCGCAGCAGCCCGCGTCGTAGGTGTCGAGGCCCCCGGCGAGCAGCGCGCCGGCGAGGCCCGCGAGCACGTCCCCGGTGCCCGCGGTGGCGAGCCACGGGGTGCCGGTCGGGTTCACCCGCACCGGCCGCCCGGGCTCGGCGACGAGCGTGGTCGAGCCCTTGAGCAGCACGGTCACGCCCAGCTCCGCCGCGGCGCGCCGCACGTGCTCCAGGCGGCGCGCCTCGATGTCCGCGGCGGGCACGCCGAGCAGCCGGGACAGCTCCCCGGCGTGCGGGGTGAGCAGCAGGTTCGGGCGCAGCAGCGACCGGTCGCGGGCGAGCAGGGTGAGCCCGTCGGCGTCGAGCACCGTGGGCAGGCCGGTGTCGAGCACCGACCGGGCGAGCGCGTGCGCCCGGTCGTCGGTGCCCATGCCGGGGCCGAGCACCCAGGCCTGCACCCGGCCCACGCCGGAGACGTCGTCGCCCGGCTCCAGGATCGTGGTCACCGCCTCCGGCCAGCGGGCGCGCACCAGCCGTACCGGCTCGGCCGGACCGGCGTACCGGACCATCCCGGCCCCGCCGCGCACCGCGCCGCCCACCGCGAGCACGGCGGCCCCGGTGAATCGGTCGCTTCCCGCGACCACGCCGACCACGCCCCGCCGGTACTTGTCGGACTCCGCGGCAGGCCGCGGCAGCCGGTCGGCGACGTCGGCCGCGGTGAGCGCGGTCACCCCGGGCTCGGGCAGGTACGGGCCGATGCCGATGTCGATCACGTGGAGGGCGCCGACGTGGCTCGCCCCCGGGTCGACGAGCAGGCCGATCTTGCACGCGCCGAAGGTGACCGTGCGGTCGGCGCGCACCGCCGCACCGGGCACGCACCCGGTGCTCGCGTCCACCCCGCTCGGCACGTCGACCGCGACGACGATGCCGGGCGCGTCGTTCGCCAGCCGGGCGAGCCCCGCGTACGGCTCGCGCAGCGCGCCCGACCCGCCGATGCCGACGAGCCCGTCCACGATCAGGTCGGCGGACGCCACGGCCCGGACGGCCTCCTCGGGCAGGGCGGCGGCGCCCCCGGATCCGCCCCCGGAGTCCGCCGGGGTGAGCGCGACGACCCGGCCACCGGCGGCGCGCAGCGCGGCGAGCCCGGCCCGGTGGGTGCGGAAGGAGGCGAGGATCGCCGTGACCCGGGCCCCGCGGCGGGCGAGCCGGGCCCCGGCGAACAGCGCGTCGCCCCCGTTGTCGCCGCCGCCCGCGAGCACGGCGACGCGGGAGCCGTACACCCGGCCCAGGGTGCGGGCGCAGACCGCGGCGAGCGCGGCGGCGGCGCGTTGCATGAGCGTGCCCTCGGGCAGGCGGGCCATGAGCACGCGTTCTGCGGCACGGATCTGCTCGGCGGTGTATGCGGTACGCACGGTACGGAAATCTAGCCCGCCGCGCCCCGGCCGGGCGGAACCTCCGTGCCGCCGCCCTCCGCGACCACGTACGCGATCGCGACGCCGCCGTCGTGGCTGAGCGAGACGTGCCAGCGGGCCACCCCGAGCTCGGCCGCGACCTCGGCGGCCCGGCCGTACAGGTGCAGCCGGGGGCGGCCGCCCGCCTCCCGGCGCACCTCGGCCTCCCGGTGGGCGAGCCCGGGCGGCGCGCCGAGCGCCTTGGCCACCGCCTCCTTGGCGGCGAACCGGGCCGCGAGCGACGGCGTGGGCAGGTCCCGCTCGACCGGGGTGAACAGCCGGTCGCGCAGCGCCGGGGTGCGTTCCAGCGCGGCGCCGAACCGCGCCACGTCCACCACGTCCACGCCGATGCCCACGATCATGTGGCCAGGGTAGACGCCCGCACCCCGGGACGGGGGGCGGCCTGCGGGCCGGGATCAACGCCCCCGGTAGGCTCACCCGATATGGCCAACGGATGGGACGGAGTTCCGTCACCGTACGTCGAACTCAGCCGCGAGCAGTGGAGCCGGCTGCGGGAGAACACCCCGCTCACGCTCACCCAGCAGGAGCTGGAGGAGCTGCGCGGCGTCGACGACCCCATCGACCTCACCGAGGTCACCGACATCTACCTGCCGCTGAGCCGCCTGCTCAACCTGCACTTTGCGGGGGTACGGGCGCGCGGCGCCACGGTGAGCGAGTTCCTCGGCGAGCGCTCCGACCCGCCGCCGTACATCCTCGGCATCGCGGGCAGCGTCGCGGTGGGCAAGTCGACGACGGCGCGGCTGCTGCGTGCCCTGCTCGCCCGCTGGCCGGAACACCCGCGCGTGGAGCTGGTCACCACCGACAGCTTCCTCTACCCGAACAAGATCCTGCAGGAGCGCGGGCTCATGCACCGCAAGGGCTTCCCGGAGAGCTACGACCGGCGGGCCCTGGTGCGGTTCGTCGCCGCGGTGAAGGCCGGGGTGCCGGAGATCGACGTCCCGGTCTACAGCCACCTCGAGTACGACATCGTGCCCGGGGCGCGGCAGACGGTGCGGCGGCCGGACATCCTCATCGTGGAGGGGCTCAACGTGCTCCAGCCCGCCCCGCCCGCCGCGCTCGCGGTGAACGACTTCTTCGACTTCTCGATCTACGTGGACGCGCGGGTCGAGGACATCCGCGAGTGGTACCTCGCCCGGTTCCACAAGCTGCGGCGCACCGCCTTCTCCGACCCCAAGTCCTACTTCCGGTTCCTCACCGAGCTGTCGGAGGCGGAGGCGACCGAGTTCGCCCGCAACGTGTGGCGGGACATCAACGAGCGCAACCTCGTGGAGAACATCGCGCCGACCCGCGCCCGCGCCCAGCTCGTGCTGCGCAAGGGGTCCGACCACTCGGTGCGGTGGGTACGGCTGCGCCGTACCTGAGCCGCGGCGCGGACACGGGCCGGTGCGCGCCCGATCAGGATTCGCAGGCGTCCTGGCCCGCGGCCGCCTCGCCGGTGTAGAACGCGATGGTGCGCTGGGACGCGGCGCGGGCCTTGTCCTTGTCGGTGCCGGAGGCGATGTCGGCCTCGCACCAGGCGTCGCCGCTCAGCCGGTAGAAGGCGCGGCCCTCCTCGGAGGTCATCCACGCCTCGGCCTCCTTCGGGTCTATGCCCTCGCCGGTGGCCAGGTGGAGGGTGAGGCCGAGCAGGGCCCCGTCCCAGCCGATGCCGACGGCGCCCGGGCCGAACTCGTCCCAGCGGTCGTCGACGTGGGCGATGTGGTCGAGCTCGAACCGGGCCCGCCCGTCGGGCGTCTCGCCGATGCGGACCTCGATCCAGCTCACCTGCCCGCCGTACTCCCAGGTGGCGGAGAAGCTCCGGGGCGGGTCGCAGCGCTCGATCACGCCGCTCGCGTTGCCCTCGATCCGGTAGCGGCCGCCCGGGCGCAGGTCGCCGGAGACCGGGAGGAACCACCGCCGGATGCGCTCGGGGTCGGTGCAGGCCTGCCACAGGTCCTCGACGGTGGTGTCGAACGACCGGCCGATGGTGAGGACCCGCGCCTCGCGCCCGTCCAGGACCCGGTCCCCCAGCCGGCGGTCGACGGACCCGATCTGCTCGCGGATGTCGATCATGATGTCTCCCCTCGTGGATTCGGCGGCTCGCCGGGGCCGCGCAGGCGGCGCTCGCGTTTGCCGCGGGCGATCTCGGTGGCCAGCGCGTCGAGGTGGGTGCTCCAGTACCGCCGGAACCGGTCGAGCCAGGTGTCGATCTCCTGCAGCGGCGCGGAGTTCACCGCGTACCACCGCCGCGTGCCCTCCGGCCGCACGGTGACGAACCCGGACTCGCGCAGCACCTTCAGGTGCTGGGAGACGGCCGGCTGGGAGATCCCGAACTCCGCCTGGATCACCCGGCAGACGTCCCCCGAGGAGGCCTCGCCGTCGGCGAGGATCTCCAGGATCCTGCGGCGCACCGGGTCGCCGAGAACATCGAACGCGTGCACGAAGAGAAGGTACGGCAGTGGCTTATATAAGCGCAAGACTATATAAGCGAGACTTTACATTCGCAGGTACGGCAGGCCCGGGCGGACGGGCGGGAGCCGGGCGGTCCGGACGGCGGCGGGCACCGATGCCCTCTACCCCGTCCTCGCGGGGCGAACCGGGTGGCGAGGCCGGGCCGCGCCGGCCGTACCGCCGCAAAGTCACCGGAGAACGCGAAACGGGCCAGCCGCACGGCTTTCGCCGTGGGCCGGCCCGTGGTCACGTCGTTGGCCGGCTTACGCGCAGGCGGTTCGCACCACCTCGGCGAGGTCGGCGGCGACGCGCTCGGCCTGCTCCTGGGACTCGGCCTCGACCATCACCCGCACCATCGGCTCGGTGCCGCTGGGCCGGATCAGCACGCGGCCGGAGTCCCCCAGCTCGGCCTCCGCCGCGGCGATCGCGGCGGCGAGCTTCTCCGAGGTCCCCACCTTCGACTTGTCGACATCCCGGACGTTGATCAGCACCTGGGGCAGGCGGGTCATCACCGAGGCGAGCTCGGCGAGGCTCCGCCCGGTCTCGCTCACCCGGGCGAGCAGGTGCAGCGAGGTGAGCACGCCGTCCCCGGTGGTGGCGTGGTCGAGCATCACCACGTGGCCGGACTGCTCGCCGCCCAGGTTGTGGCCGCCCGACCGCATCGCCTCGAGCACGTACCGGTCGCCCACCGCGGTCTCCACCAGGTTCAGCCCGTGCCGCCGCAGCGCGAGCCGGAAGCCGAGGTTGGACATGACGGTCGCGACCACGGTGTCGTTCGCCAGCCGCCCGCGCTCGTGCATGGCGAGCGCGAGGATCGTCATGATCTGGTCGCCGTCCACGGTCTCGCCGTCCGCGGTGACCGCCAGGCAGCGGTCCGCGTCGCCGTCGTAGGCGACGCCGAGGTCCGCGCCCTTCTCCCGCACGGCGGCCCGCAGCGCGTCGAGGTGGGTCGAGCCGACGCCGTCGTTGATGTTGTGCCCGTCAGGGGAGGCCCCGATCGTCTCCACCGACGCCCCGGCGCGCACCAGCGCCTCGGGGGCGACCAGGTGCGCGGCGCCGTTGGCGCAGTCGACCACCACGCGCAGCCGGTTGATCGGGCCCGGCATGCTCGCCAGCAGGTGGGAGACGTACCGCTCGGCCTCGCCGTACGCGTCGGAGACCCGGCCGACCCCCCTGCCGGTGGGGCGCTGCCACTTCTCGCCCAGCCGCCGCTCGATCTCGGTCTCCACCGCGTCCGGCAGCTTGTGCCCGCCGCGGGCGAAGAACTTGATCCCGTTGTCCGGGGCCGGGTTGTGCGAGGCCGACAGCATGACGCCGAGGTCGGCGTCGAGCGCGGCGGTGAGGTACGCGACCGCCGGCGTGGGCAGCACGCCGAGGCGCAGCACGTCGACGCCGGACGACGCGAGGCCCGCGACCACCGCGGCCTCCAGGAACTCCCCGGAGGCGCGGGGGTCGCGGCCGACGACGGCAAGGGGGCGGTCCCGCCGCCCCGCGGATGCCCGGAAGGCACCGGCGTCGCCGAGCACATGGGCCGCCGCGACCGACAGCTCCATGGCGAGCTCGGCCGTGAGGTCGCGCCCGGCGACCCCACGTACCCCGTCGGTGCCGAACAGCCGACGCGTCAACGCTTGCTGTACTGAGGAGCCTTGCGGGCCTTCTTGAGGCCGTACTTCTTCCGCTCCTTCACCCGGGCGTCACGGGTGAGGAAGCCGGCCTTCTTCAGCGGCGGGCGGTTCACCTCGACGTCGAGGGCCGCCAGCGCGCGGGCGAGGCCCATGCGGAGCGCGCCGGCCTGGCCGGTCACGCCGCCGCCGTTGATCCGGGCGATGACGTCGAACTGCCCCTCCGCGCCGAGCGTCACCAGCGGCTCGTTCACCATCTGCTGGTGGACCTTGTTCGGGAAGTACGAGTCCAGCGAGCGGCCGTTGATGGTCCACTTGCCGGTGCCCGGCACGATGCGGACACGGGCGACCGCCTCCTTGCGACGGCCCGTGCCGTAGGAGTTGCCCGTCGCGATCGGGCGCTGCGAGGCGTCGGCGCTGACGGGGGTCTCGGTGGTGT
The DNA here is from genome assembly GCF_006716785.1 of Thermopolyspora flexuosa. Classification (NCBI taxonomy): domain Bacteria; kingdom Bacillati; phylum Actinomycetota; class Actinomycetes; order Streptosporangiales; family Streptosporangiaceae; genus Thermopolyspora; species Thermopolyspora flexuosa. The sequence goes on from NZ_VFPQ01000001.1 coordinate 4,419,938, forward strand.
ACTCCGACGGGTAGTCCTCGGAGTAGTCCGTGTCCAAATCGCCCGCGATGGGCGTCTCGACACCAGTGGGCTCGGCCACGGGTTCTCCTCTAACTTTCGGGTTACTGGGCGATCTGGGCGATCTCGAACGGCACCGGCTTCTGGGCCTGGTGCGGGTGGTCGGGGCCGGCGTAGACCTTGAGCTTCTTCGCCATCCTCCGGCCCAGCGAGTTCTTCGGGAGCATGCCCTTGACGGCCTTCTCGACGACCCGCTCGGGGTGCTTGGCCATCAGCTCGCGGTACGACACGGAGCGCAAGCCGCCCGGGTAACCCGAGTGGCGGTAGGCCTTCTTCTGCTCCAGCTTCTTGCCCGTCAGCACGACCTTGTCGGCGTTGACGACGATGACGAAGTCGCCGGTGTCGACGTGCGGCGCGTAGATGGGCTTGTGCTTCCCGCGAAGCAGCGTCGCGATCTGACTGGCCAGCCGCCCGAGCACGACACCCGTCGCGTCGATGACATACCACTGACGCTCGACGTCGGCGGCCTTCGGTGAGAACGTGCGCACGGTAAGCCTTCTGTCCGGGATGAGAGAGTTACTGTCTGGATTCGGTAGGTCTTGGCGGGCGCACGCCGCCCAGGACCTCCGTCTCCACAGCTCGGGAGAAGACGCCGGATGCGCCGTGCACCGGTCAGTGCCAGACCGATCCACACATGACAACAGAGCAGCGTACCCGCCGTCGCGGAGAGGGTCAAAACGCGACGCCGGACGACCGCATGCGGACATGGGCGACGGCGCAAGGACCGCCACCACGTCTACAAGGCTAATCTTTCGCCACTTTCCCTTCTTCCGCAAGAGGGAGATCCCTATATTTGATTGCGGCATGTGGCAGCGCTTTCACGCCCGGCGTCCCCAGCGGATCGTCCGCCGCCGGACCAACCTGGGTCTGTTCGCCTGCCTGGTGTCGGTTCTGCTCATCGGCGTGGTGATCGGGCGCGCGACGTACCGTGCCGAGACCGCCGAGCCCGACGAGATCCGCCTCGACAGCGCGCTGCCGACCCGCACCGGGGACCTCCGCGCCGCCTCCGAGCCCGGCGCCTCCCCGGCGACCCCCACCCCGAGCGCCGGCGCGCCCGGCGCCCGCGACGAGCGCGCCGAGCTGGTGCCCGTGGAGCGCACGCCGGCGGCGGCCGGCGGCTCCGGCCGCAGGACCGCGTCCCCGTCGCCCAGCGCCACTCCGAGCCGGGGGCCGTCGAACACGATCGAGGGCTCCTCGGGCGGCGGCCTGGCGAGCCTGCTCATCCCGGGCGGGGGCGACGGCGGCACCGGCCGCCTGGCGAGCCTCGCCTCGATCGAGAACGCGGTGGTCCGGCTGGTGAACCGGGAGCGCCGCCGGGTGGGCTGCCGCCCGCTGCGCGTCGACCCGCGGCTGGTCCGCGCGGCGCGCCGTCACTCGGCGGAGATGGCCGCCACCAACCGCCTGTCCCACTCCTCGCGCAACGGCGCCACCCCGTGGCGGCGCATGGAGCAGGCGGGCTACCACCACGGCGCCGCGGAGAACATCGCCCGCGGCTACCTCACCGCGGAGGAGGCGGTGCGCGGCTGGATGGCGCACCCCGACCACCGCGCCAACATCCTCAACTGCCGCATCGTCGCCACCGGGGTCGGCGTCAAGCCCGGTCCGGGCGGGCCCTGGTGGACCCAAGACTTCGGGTATTCCTGACCATTTCCCCCTCTCACGAGGCTAGTCTCGGGAGCCATGGGTTACCCCGGGGATGAGTCGCGCCGCCCGCCGTACCACTCGCCCGACACGACTCCGGCATCGCCGGCCGGTCCCGGCACCGGCCCGTTTCCGGGTCCCGCCGCGGACGCGCACGGGACGGGCCCGGCCTGGCCGTCCGCCGGGGAGGCCGGATCGCCCGGGCCGTCCTGGGGCGGCACCGGCCGGCCGTGGGAGTCCGCCCCCGCGGGTTCGCCCGGTTCGCCGGATCCGTACGGCTCGGCCACCCCGTACGGCGCCGCCGACGCGGGCGATCCGTACGGCACGCCCGGCTCGACCGGCCCGTTCCCGGCCCCCGGCACGACCGGGCCGCTGAGCGCCCCCACGCCCGCCGACGGGCCGTCCGACCTGTTCCGCCCGGCGCGGCCGGCGCGCTCGAGCCCCCCGTACGGCATGCCGGGCTCGTACGGCGCACCGGACCCGTTCGCCGCCCAGGCGCCGGGCACGGGTGACCCCGCCCGGCCGTACGGCGCGGCGGACCCGTGGAGCGCTCCGGCCGGCGGCGGCGCACCGTCGTCGTTCCCGTCGTCCTTCGGCACGCCGCCCTCGTTCGGCGTGGGCCCCGTGCCCGAGCGGCCGTCGTTCGCGGCGTCCGGCGGCACCGACCGGCCCGACCCGGCCGACCGGTCGCCGGACCCCGTGGCCGTGCCGCCGCGCCCGCGGCGGTCCTGGGTCCGCCCGGTGGCCTACTCGGTCACCGCGGTGGTGCTGCTCGGCGCGGCCGCCGGCGGCCTGTACGCGGTCGCGCAGCGGAACGCCGCGGCCACCTCCGCCGTGGACGACCCCTCGCCCGCCGCCTCGGCGCACGTCGGCCTCGTCCGGCCGCAGGGCAAGTACGGCTTCGCCGCATCGCGCAAGACCGACCCGACCCCGCTCACCGCCAAGGAGCTCTTCCCCAAGGTCAAGGTCACCAGCGGCGGCCGCACCTATCTGCTGCGGGCGCGGCGGGTCGACAAGAAGTGCAAGGACGCGGTGGTCGGCGAGAAGATCCAGAAGGCCGTGACCGCGGCGAGGTGCACGCAGCTCATCCGCGCCAGCTTCCAGGACTCCACCGGCAAGATCATCGGCACGATCGGGGTGGCGAACCTCTCCACCTCCGCCGGGGCGAAGCGGGTGGCCACGGCCGGGGCGGCGAAGGAGCGCAAGGACTACGTCAAGCCGCTGCAGGGCAAGTCGGGCCCGACCAAGGCGCTCGGCACCGGCGAGGCGCTCGCGGGCGCGTGGACCCACGGGCACTACGCGGTGCTGCTGTGGTTCCAGTTCAAGGACGGGCACAAGCCGTCCGCCGCGGAGACCAAGCGCCTCAACCGGGCGGCCAGCGAGATCGCCGACAAGACCGTCTTCCCCGCGCTCGACACCCGGGCCCTCACCGGCGCGCCGGGCTGATCCGGGCCGCCGCGGCCGGGGCTGCCGTGCCGTACCCGGTGGCTCCGGCGGTCGGCACCACATCGGACAAAACGGTAGTTAGGCACTTTTTCGGGACGGAGAGCGCGCCGATACCCGTCCGGAAACGTTCTTCGGGGCGTGGCGATCTCGGAGTGTCGCTACGCTTCCCGGTATGCGTGGCCAGGATCCGGGGTCCGAGCACGAGCGCGTGAGCGAGACACCGGCGTCGCCGATGCCGCCGAAGAGCTTCGGCCGGCCATGGGACGCCGGTCAGGCGGACACCCCGCCGTGGGGCATGTCCGACCCCGCGCCCCAGTCGTGGCAGCCGCCGCCCGCGTTCACCGCGGCGGCCGCCGGGATGCCGGTCTGGCGCGGCCCGTCCGGTCCGGCTCCGGCGTGGCCCGCCGCGACCGGTGAGCCCATCGGCGAGCCCTGGCCCGGCAACTCGCCCGCCACGCCCGGCGCGGTCGTGCCCGGCCCGGCGACCACCGCGGCCGCCCAGGAGGCCGCCGCGCGGGACGCGACGGCCCGGGAGGACGGCGCCGCGCCCGGCACGCCGTACCCCGGCCCCGGCACCCCGGCCGGCGGGTCCACGCCCCCGAACGGGATCGCGGGCGAGCCGCGGTTCTTCCTTCCCGATCCGGCCACGGGCCTTCCCCCGTTCCCCGGGGCGGCCGCGCCCGCGCAGGGCACGCCCCCGGCCCAGCAGAGCCCGGCCTGGCCACCGGGCCAGTACCCGGGTGCGCCCGCCGGGCAGGACGGCGCCTACCCGCAGCCGCCCGGCGCGCTGCCCGGGCCCACGCCGTACGCCGGGGCGGCCACCGGCTACGCGGTCCCCACCCCGGCCCCCGGCGCCTTACCCGGCCCCATGCCGTACACGGTCGCGCCCGGCGGCCCGCACCCCGGATACCCGCAGCCGCCCGGCGCGCTGCCCGGGCCGATGCCGTACTCCGCCCCAACCGCCCAGGACGGCCAGCCGCCGACGCCCGCCGCCCCGGGTGAGCCCGGGGCCGACCCCGCCCCCCACGCCGACGCGACCGGGGCGGAGAACCCGGCGGCGCAGCGCACCGGCGGCGCACCGGCCGCCGAATGGGCCCCGAGCCGGACGGCCGCGAACCCGGCCGATCCCGCCTGGACGCCCGGCTCGGCGTGGCCGGCCGCCACCGAGGACAACGCCGACCAGGCGGCGGACGGCGCCTCCGCCGACGGCGCGGCGTCCGCGACCGGTACGGCCGACGCCGCCGTGGCCGCGCCCGCCGAGGGCACGACCCGCACCGTGGCGCTGCGCCGTGCCGTCGACATCCCGGTGTGGCCGCCGCCGGGCGGCGCGCCCGCGGACGGCGGTGTCACGCCGCCCGCCGGGGACGCGCCCGGGGCCGACGCCGCCCCGGAGGCGCAACCGGCGACCGGCGAGGCGAGCACGCCCGAGCCGGGGGATCCCGCCGCCGCGGCGCAGGCTCCGGCCGCCGCGCCCGAGGTGCAGTGGCGGCCGTCGCTCGGCTCCGCCGAGGAGAACCCGGCGGCGCAGGCGCAGCCGCAGGCCGCCTCCGCCGATCCCGCCGCGGCCGCGGCCCCGCCGACCACCCCGGCGCGCCCCGCCGCGGCCGACGTGCCCCAGCCCGTCCCGCCGCCCGCGCCACCGCAGCGGCCCACCGTCGCCAACCCGATCCTCGCGTCCCCGACCCAGCCCGGCCCCGGGTTCGCGCCGCCGACCGGTACGCCCGGGCCCGCCACCGTGGCGGGGCCGTTCGTGGGCTTCGGCAGCCCCGTCTCGTCCGGCACCGGCGGCAGGCCCTCCGCCTTCACCCCGTTCCAGGGCGGCTTCCAGCAGCCGTCGGCCGACCCGGGCCCGGCCACCCCGGCCGCGCGGAGCCTCATGGGCAAGAAGGTCCTCGTCGGCGCGATGATCGTGGCCGCGATCGGCACCATCGGCGTCGGCGCCTACCTCGCCTACCAGGGTCTCGGCGACTCGTCCCAGGCGGCGGCCCACGGCAAGGTGCCGTCGGTGGTCACCCCGCCGCAGGAGCAGACCCCGGCCCAGGCGATCGACTCCGCGCGCACCGACCCCAAGGAGATGACGCCCGCCGAGGCGTTCCCGGCCAAGAAGGTGTCGCTCGCCGGGCACACCTTCCGGCGCGTCCAGGTCGACACGACCACCAGGTGCGAGCGGGGCGCCTCCGGAAGGTTCGCCGAGGCGCTGCGCGACAACAAGTGCGCCAGGCTGCTGCGCGCCACGTACGTCGACGCCAAGCGCAGGTACGCCGTGACCACCGGCATCGCGGTGATGCCGGACAAGGCGGCCGCGGTCAAGGTGGACGGCGCCAAGGACCTCGCCAACAACGTGTGGTTCCGCGGCCTCGCCGGCCCGGAGGGCAGCGGCGGCGAGCGGGTGGACATCTCCGGCGGCTACGCGGCCGGGCTCGTCTGGGGGCGGTACATCGTGTTCAGCTACGCCACCTACGCCGACGGCCACACGCCCAAGGAGAACGAGAAGGACCTCGGGCCGATCAGCGACGCGTTCCGGCAGCACACCGCGAAAGTGATCGAGAAGCGCGCGAACGGCGGCTGACCCGGCCGCGCCGGGGCCGCCGCGCGCCGCCGAGGCCCCGTCCGGGGTCAGGGGACGGTGAGCGTGCGCACCCGGCGGGTCTGCGCGGCGCGCCGGGCGAGCTCGCTATCCGGCGGGTAGCCGACCTCCTCCAGGCACAGCCCGTGCGCGGGCGCGACGTGCACCCCCGAATCCCGCACTCGGGCCGCGAGCACCTGCGCCGGCCACTCCACCGGCCTGCGGCCGTCGCCCACCGCGAGCAGCGCGCCGACCAGCGCGCGCACCATCGAGTGGCAGAAGGCGTCCGCGACCACGGTCGCGGTGACGAGGCCGCCGCGCCACGCCGCGCCGGGCGGCGGCGCCTCGCGGGCCCACTCCAGGCGGCGCAGCTCCCGGATCGTGGTGGCGCCCTCCCGCTTCCGGCAGAACGCGGCGAAGTCGTGCTCGCCCAGCAGATGGGCGGAGGCGGCGTTCATCCGGTCCACGTCGAGCGGGCGGCTGTGCCACAGCACCTGCCGGCGCAGCAGCGGGTCGACGCCGGTCGGGTCGTCGCAGACGCGGTAGCAGTACCGGCGGAACGCGGCCGAGAAACGCGCGTCGAAGCCCTCAGGCGCGACCGTGACCCGGTGGACGCGCACATCCGGGGGAAGCACCCCGGCAAGCCGCCTGGCGAGCCTGGAAAGCCGTTCAGCGGCCTCCGCGGCGTCCGCGCCGTTCGCCTCCGGCGTCGGCCCGCCCAGCGCCGCCACCGGCACGTCGACGTGCGCCACCTGGCCGCGGGCGTGCACCCCGGCGTCGGTACGGCCCGCCACGGTGAGCGCGGGCGCCGGGTCCAGCCGCAGCACCCGGCCGAGGGCCGACTCGATCTCCCCCTGCACGGTACGGCGGTCCGGCTGCCGGGCCCAGCCGGAGAAGTCCGTGCCGTCGTAGGCGATGTCGAGGCGCAGCCGCACGACGGGTCCGGCGCCGGGCCCGGTGGCCGCCGTCCCGTCCGCCGCCGCGCGCTCCGCCGTCTGTGGTGCCGTCTCCGACTCCCTCATCGCACCCATGCCTACCACCGCATCATGACCGGTCGGGCCCGGCGTGCCCCGCGACACGCCGACGCCCGCGGGAAACGGAACGGGTCCAGTGCCCCGGGTACGGCGCACTGGACCCGTCGACGTCGTCGTGCCCGCCCGGAGCCGCCCCACCGGGGCGGTACGGCGGGCGAGGGCGCGTCCCGCCCGCGTCGCCGCGGGACGGACGCGCGCACCCGGCCGGACGTCAGGCGTTGTCCTGCTTGGACTCCTCCGCCTTGGCCTCCTCGGCCGGCTTCTCGGCGGCCTTCTCCTCGGCCTTGGCCTCGGCGGGCTGCTCGGCCTTCTCCTCGCTCGCGGCCTCGGCGGTCGCGGCGGTCTCCTCGGCCTTCGGCTCCTCCGCCTTGGCCTCGGCGGCCGGCTGGGTACGGGTGACCGTGACCTTGTTGAGCGGCTCGGTGACCAGCTCGATCACGGCCATGGGCGCGTTGTCGCCCCGGCGCGGGCCGATCTTGGTGATCCGGGTGTAGCCGCCCGGGCGCTCGGCGTACGTCGGCGCGATCTCGGTGAAGAGGTGGTGGACGACGCTCTTGTCCCGGATGAACCGCAGCACCTGGCGCCGGTTGTGGAGGTCACCCTTCTTCGCCTTGGTGATCAGCCGCTCGGCGAACGGACGCAGCCGCTTGGCCTTCGCCTCGGTGGTGCGGATGCGGCCGTGCTGGAAGAGCTGCGTGGCGAGGTTCGCCAGGATCAGCCGCTCGTGGGCGGGGCTGCCGCCGAGACGCCTACCCTTGGTGGGCTTGGGCATTTCCTTCTCTCCTTCTCATCACCCGCCCCGGCCGTATCAGGTACCGGAGTCGGGCCGGGGGCCCGCGGCACGCGTGACCCCCGTCTTCTTCAGCGGATCCCGGACCGCGGCGGTCGCCGCGGCCCGGGGGGCCGGATCGGCCCTTGGTTGCCGTCGCTCAGACCCGCGCAGTACCGCCGGTGGTCACCGGTGGTCAGTACTGCTCCGTCTCGACGTACCGGTTGTCGTCCTCCTCGTGACGGCTGCTGCTCGACGAGGAGGTACGGAAGTCACCCCCGGCTACCGTGGCCGGGTCGAACCCGGGAGGGGAGTCCTTGAGCGAGAGGCCCATCTCGGCGAGCTTCTGCTTGACCTCCTCGATCGACTTCGCGCCGAAGTTGCGGATGTCGAGCAGGTCCTGCTCGCTGCGGCCGACGAGCTCGCCGACGGTGTGGATGCCCTCGCGCTTGAGGCAGTTGTACGACCGGACGGTGAGGTTGAGCTCCTCGATCGGCAGCGCCAGGTCGGCGGCCATCGCCGCGTCCTGCGGGGACGGGCCGATGTCGATGCCCTCGGCCTCGACGTTGAGCTCACGGGCCAGGCCGAACAGCTCGACGAGGGTCTTGCCGGCCGAGGCCACGGCGTCGCGCGGCTTCATGCACGGCTTGGTCTCGACGTCGAGGATGAGGCGGTCGAAGTCGGTGCGCTGCTCGACTCGGGTCGCCTCGACCTTGTAGGTGACCTTGAGCACCGGCGAGTAGATCGAGTCGATCGGAATGCGCCCGATCTCCTGGCCCTGCTGCTTGTTCTGTGCGGCGGAGACGTAGCCGCGACCGCGCTCGACCGTCAGCTCCATCTCCAGCTTCGCCTTGCCGTTCAGGGTGGCGATGTGCAGCTCGGGATTGTGCACCTCGACCCCGGCGGGCGGAGCGATGTCGGCGGCGGTCACCTCACCCGGGCCCTGCTTGCGCAGGTACATGACCACGGGCTCGTCGTGCTCGGAGGAGACCACCAGCTCCTTGAGGTTGAGGATGATGTCGGTGACATCCTCCTTCACCCCCGGCACCGTCGAGAACTCGTGCAGCACGCCCTCGATGCGGATGCTCGTGACCGCCGCCCCCGGGATCGAGGACAGCAGCGTGCGGCGCAGCGAGTTACCGATGGTGTAGCCGAAGCCGGGCTCCAGCGGCTCGAGGATGAACCGCGACCGGTACTCGTCGATGGGCTCTTCGAGTAGGGATGGGCGCTGAGCGATCAGCATTGGTTTCTCCCCTGTGTTCCGCGACGCCCGCTATATGACGCCGCTGGCGAAAACGCGTTCGCCGTACGGCCGGGCCCACTGACCGAGCCGGGCCGTACGGCGGGCATGAGCCGCTACTACTTGGAGTAGAGCTCGACGATCAGCTGCTCCTGGACCTGCGTGTCGATCTGCTGCCGCGTCGGGAGCTGGTGCACGAGGATGCGCATCTTCTCCGGGATGACGCCCAGCCAGGCCGGCACGGTCCGCTCGCCCGCCCGGGCGCGCGCCACCTCGTAGATCATGAGGTTCCGCTTGTTCTCCTTGACCTCGATGATGTCGTGCGGGCGGACGCGGAAGGACGGGATGTTGACCTTCTTGCCGTTGACCAGGATGTGGCCGTGGCGCACCTGCTGCCGGGCGGCGTCCCGCGACTCGGCGAACCCGGCGCGGTAGATCACGTTGTCGAGCCGGCTCTCCAGGATCTGGAGGAGGTTCTCACCGGTCTTACCGGACTTCCGGCTCGCCTCCTCGTAGTAGTTGTGGAACTGCCGCTCGAGCACGCCGTAGATCCGGCGGGCCTTCTGCTTCTCCCGGAGCTGGAGCTGGTACTCCGTCTCCTTCGGCCGGCCGCGGCCGTGCTCACCCGGCGGGTACGGGCGGATCTCGATCGGGCACTTGGCGGACTCGCACTTGGAGCCCTTGAGGAAGAGCTTGGTCTTCTCGCGGCGGCAGAGCTTGCAGTCCGCTCCGGTGTAACGGGCCATTGTTGTCTATCTCCTGCTGCTCAGACGCGGCGACGCTTCGGCGGACGGCAGCCGTTGTGCGGCACGGGGGTGACGTCCTGGATGGAGCCCACCTCCAGGCCGGTGGCCTGCAGGGACCGGATCGCGGTCTCGCGCCCGGAGCCGGGGCCCTTGACGAAGACGTCGACCTTGCGCATGCCGTGCTCCATGGCACGGCGGGCGGCGTTCTCGGCGGCCATCTGCGCCGCGAACGGGGTGGACTTGCGGGAGCCCTTGAACCCAACGTGGCCGGCGCTGGCCCAGGAGATCACATTCCCCTGCGGGTCGGTGATCGAGACGATCGTGTTGTTGAACGTGCTCTTGATGTGGGCGTGCCCGTGAGCGACGTTCTTCTTCTCCTTGCGGCGCACCTTCTTCTGGGCGCCGCTCTGGCGACTCTTGGGAGGCATCTGGCCTGACTCCTGAGGTGGTCGGTCCTGCTGCGGGGACTACTTCTTACCGGGCTTCTTCTTGCCGGCCACGGTCTTCTTCTTGCCCTTGCGGGTACGGGCGTTGGTCTGCGTGCGCTGACCACGCACCGGAAGACCCTTGCGGTGCCGGATGCCCTGGTAGCACTGGATCTCGATCTTGCGCCGGATGTCGGCCTGGACCTCGCGGCGCAGGTCACCCTCGACCTTGAAGTTCGCCTCGATGTAGTCACGCAGCGGCACCAGCTCCGCGTCGGTGAGCTGGTGGACCCGCAGGTCGCCACTGATCCCGGTGGCCTGCAGAATCTCCTTCGCGCGGCTGCGGCCGATTCCGTAGATGTAGGTGAGAGCGATCTCCAACCGCTTGTCGCGGGGGAGGTCGACGCCAACCAGGCGAGCCATGGTCGGGCATTCTCCTTCGTTCTGGCGGAGGTCCTACGCGGCACGACCCCTCCCCATGCCCGGGGTGAGGGCCCCGGCCTCCGACCGGGGGTCTCCCGCGTGGTACGGCTTGCGCCCGCCCCCGGCGGCCGTCACCGGCCGTCCGCGGGCCACGCCATGCCGCCTGCGCGGGTGTGACGCGCGATTACGTGGTGCGTAACTATCCAAAGGCGCCCACTCGGGGCGCCGTGGACCGACCCGCCTGGGGCCGGACGATGCGCGACTAACCCTGGCGCTGCTTGTGGCGCAGGTTCTCGCAGATCACCATCACGCGACCGTGCCGACGAATGATCCGGCACTTGTCGCAGATCCTCTTGACGCTCGGTTTGACCTTCATGTCCCTAAATCCGGGGCCTCACTTGTATCGGTAGACGATCCGCCCGCGACTCAGGTCGTAAGGGCTCAGTTCGACGACAACCCGGTCGTCAGGCAGGATCCGGATGTAGTGCATCCGCATCCTGCCACTGATGTGGGCCAGGACCTTGTGCCCGTTGTCGAGCTGCACCCGGAACATGGCGTTCGGGAGCGTCTCGACCACAGTGCCCTCGATCTCGATGGCGCCGTCCTTCTTGGGCATGTCCCTCGCGTTTCACTGATCGGTCGTCTGAGTGGTATCGCCTCACTACGCAGCCGCGACCACCGACGCGTTCGTGAGAGGGACGGCCTGCTCGGACCGCCTACGCGCAATGGTCATAGTGAGCCGACAAAGAAGTCTACGGCACCCGACGACGAAAAGCGAAACGGAGGGCGGGTACGAGGACACAACCCGGTAACACCGTACCTCAGCGCGGGCCTTCCGGACAGGTCGATCCGGGAAGTTCCTCATCCCCCGGGCGCCCCGGCGCCCGGCCCGAAGTCCCGCCCCGGACCATCGGCGGAACCGATCCGGCCGCCGGCCACCCGGGCCGTTTCCACCGGGCACGTACCGCCGGCCGGGGCGACGGCGGGGATCACGGCCGCGAAGCCGCCATCCCGGTCCGTCCCCGCACGTCCGTGCCCGCCTCCGGGGTCAGTCCCTGTCCTTCCCGCCGCCGGACATCCGGTAGAACACCGTCGTGACGAGCAGCACCGCGCCCCAGGGGCCCATCACCCACAGCGGCCACGGATAGATGAACTCGAACGACGTCACGCTGACGATGAGCCAGATCACCCAGTTGATCGAGCTCGCCATCGCCCAGGCCGCCCAGGCGCCCTTCAGACCCTTGTCCACGGCCTTGGCCGGACGCCGCTCCGCCTGCGGCTGCCGGGCGGGCAGGTTGTTCAGGTCGATGTCGGGCAGATCGGCGGTGAGCCTCGCCAGCTCCCCGTAGGTCTTGCTCGAGTAGACCAGCTCCAGCCGCTCGTTGAACTCCTCGAGCGTGAGCCGACCCTGGGCCATGTGTTCGCGCAGTGTGTCCGCGACCCGGTCTCGGTCGCGGTCAGAGGCCCGCATCTCCGGGGACGTCATCGCCACCACTTTCCGCCGTCGCCAGCAGTCTCGCCAGACGCGCCTTTCCCCCGTCGAGCGCGGTCAGGACCCACGGCCCATTATCGGTCACGGCGACGCTGTGTTCGAAGTGCGCGGACGGCTTGCCGTCGAGGGTCACCACGGTCCAGTCGTCGTCGAGCACCCGGGTCCGATCGGTGCCGAGGTTCACCATCGGCTCGATCGCGAAGCACATGCCGGGCTCGAACCGCGGCCCGCGGCCCGGGCGGCCGTGGTTCGCCACCCAGGGCTCCATGTGCATCTCGGTGCCGATGCCGTGCCCGCCGTACTCCCGCGGGATGCCGTAGCGGCCCTGGGAGCGCACGTAACGCTCGATCTCGTAGCCGATGTCCGACAGGTGCCGTCCGACGGTGAGCGCGGCGATGCCGCGCCACATCGCCTCCTCGGTCACCCGCATCAGCTCGGTGAGCTCGGGCGCCACCTCGCCCACCGGCACGGTGATCGCGGCGTCGCCGTGCCAGCCGTCGAGGATCGCGCCGCAGTCGATGGAGATGATGTCGCCCTCGCGAAGCGGCCGCCGGTCGGTGGGGATTCCGTGGACGACCTCGTGGTTCACCGAGGCACAGATCGTGGCGGGATATCCCTGGTACCCCTTGAACGAGGGAATCGCGCCCTCGTCGCGGATCGCCTTCTCCGCGATCCGGTCGAGGTCCGCGGGCGTGATCCCCGGCTCCACGCTGCGCCTCAGCAGTTCGAGCGTCCGGCCCACCACCAGTCCGGCGGCCCGCATCTTCTCGAGCTGCTCAGGCGTTTTGATCTGAATACCGTGTCGGTTTCGTTTGAACACGCGTGCACCCCCTGGAGGAGACTAACGGCGAACAGGAAACCCCAATTCCTCCGATTCTCCCCCAGAGTGTGCACAACCGCGTGTCGCCACCTCAGCCGGCGAAGCGCCGCAACACGGCCATCGCCCGCTGGGTGACCTCGTCGACCGGGCCCGTCGCGTCCACACTCACGAGGATCTGCTCGTCGGTGTAGAAGGAGATCAGCGGAGCGGTCTGCTCCTGGTAGACCTCCAGGCGACGGCGGATCGTCTCCTCCCGGTCGTCGTCGCGCTGGAACAGTTCGCCCCCGCACGCGTCGCAGCGGCCCTCGGTCGAGGGCGGGTCGAAGACGATGTGCCACACCTTGCCGCAGGACCGGCAGGTGCGCCTGCCGGAGAGCCGGCGGATGACCTCCTCGTCGTCGACCTTCAGCTCGAGCACGGCGTCGAGCGCCACGCCCCAGTCCGCGAGCATCTTTTTGAGAACCTCGGCCTGGGGGACGTTCCGGGGGAAACCGTCGAGGAGGAAACCTGCTTGGGCGTCATCCTCGGAAAGCCGGTCCCGGACCATGGCGATGGTGACCTCGTCGGGGACGAGGTCCCCTCGGTCCATGTATTCCTTGGCCAGCTTGCCGAGGGGCGTGCCACCGGAAACGTTGGCACGGAAGATGTCACCTGTCGAGATTTTCGGGATCGACAGGTGAGACGCGATGAACTGGGCCTGCGTCCCCTTACCCGCTCCGGGGGGCCCGACCAGGACGACGCGCACTACTTCAGGAAGCCCTCGTAGTTACGCTGCTGCAGCTGGCTCTCGATTTGCTTCACGGTGTCCAGTCCCACGCCAACCATGATCAGAATACTCGTGCCTCCGAACGGGAAGTTGACCAGCGTCGACTGGTCGCCGCCCCCGAGCATCGCGAACGCGATGATCGGGATCAGCGACAGCACCCCCAGGTAGAGCGAGCCAGGCGCCGTGAGGCGCGACAGCACGAACTGGAGGTACTCGGCAGTCGGCCGTCCCGGGCGGATGCCTGGGATGAACCCACCGTACTTCTTCATGTTGTCGGCCACTTCAACGGGGTTGAAGGTAATGCCGACGTAGAAGTACGTGAAGAACACGATGAGCAGGAAGTAGGTCACGATGTAGGCCGGCTCGCTGCCCTGCGCGAAGTTCTGCGCCAGCCACTCGATGATCGGGTGGGGGTCCGGACGGTTGCCGAACAGCGTCACGAACAGCTGCGGCAGGTACAGCAGCGACGAGGCGAAGATGACCGGGATGATGCCGGCCTGGTTCACCTTCAGCGGGATGTACGTGGACGTCCCGCCGTACATCCGCCGCCCGACCATGCGCTTGGCGTACTGCACCGGGATGCGCCGCTGGGCCTGCTCGACGAAGACGACCGCGGCGATGAGCACGACGCCGATCGCCATGATGATCCAGAAGGCCACCGGCTGGGTCCGGTAGATGCCCAGCAGGTACGACGGGAACACGGCGATGACCTGCGTGAAGATCAGGATCGACATGCCGTTGCCGACGCCCCGGTCGGTGATGAGCTCGCCGAGCCACATGATCACGCTGGTGCCGGCGGTCATCGTGATCACCATCGTGACGATGGTGAGCAGATCCTGGTCGACGAGGATCGGAAGGTTACAATTCGGGAACAGTTGCCCGCTACGCGCAAGAGCCACGAAGGCGGTCGACTGGAGGACCGCCAGGCCGATCGTCAGGTACCGCGTGTACTGGGTGATCTTCTGCTGGCCGGCCTGGCCCTCCTTCTTCAGGGCCTCCAGCCGGGGGATCACCACGGTGAGCAACTGCAGGATGATGCTCGCGGTGATGTACGGCATGATGCCGAGCGCGAAGATCGCGAGCTTCAACAGGGCGCCGCCGCTGAAGAGCTGCACCATCCCGTAGATGCTGCCGGCGTCGCCGGCCTGCGCGTCCGCCAGACACTTGGTGACGTTTTCGGTGTGCACACCCGGGCTCGGCACCACCGATCCCAGCCGGAACAGCGCGATGATCCCGAGCGTGAACAGCAGCTTCTTGCGCAGGTCGGGCGTACGGAACGCCCGGGCTATCGCGGAAATCACGGTCCCTCCTGCGCGCCTGTGCGGCGGTATCGGTCAGCGATGGGGCGAGCGCCCATCGACATGTCTTCGGTCGGCGAACGGCGCCGTGCCGGCGCCTGCCGTCCAGCGAACTCTAACGCACCACGAGCGCGGGAGCTCACAACGAGCTCCCGCGCCACGTAGCAGCGTGCGGCCACCCGGGATCGCACCTAACGTTCGGTCACCGAGCCGCCGGCGGCGACGATCTTCTCCTTCGCGCTGGCGGAGAAGGCGTCCGCGGTGACGTTGTACGCCGCGGAGACCTCGCCGGTGCCGAGGATCTTCACGGGCTGGTTCTTCCGGACCGCGCCCTTGGCGACCAGCGCCTCCACCGTGACCTCGCCGCCCTGCGGGAACAGCTCGGCCAGCTTGTCCAGGTTCACCACCTGGTACTGGGTCTTGAACAGCGCGTTGGAGAAGCCCTTCAGCTTCGGCACCCGGCGCTGGAGCGGCATCTGGCCGCCCTCGAAGCCCGGGCGCACGTTCTTGCGGGCCTTCGTACCCTTCGTACCACGACCGGCCGTCTTACCCTTGGACGCCTCGCCGCGGCCCTTGCGGGTCTTGGGGCGGTTGGCGCCGGGGGCCGGCCGCAGGTCGTGGACGCGCAGCGGAGCGTTCTCCGGCATGCCTAGTCGACCTCCTCAACGGTCACCAGGTGCGACACCACGGCGACCATGCCCCGGATCTCGGGCTTGTCCTCCTTGATGACGACCTGACCGATACGACGGAGGCCCAGCGAACGCAGCGACTCGCGCTGGCTCTGGTTGCCCCCGATCTTCGAGCGGACCTGGGTGATCTTCAGTCGCGCCATGTCAGCTCACCGCCCTTGCCGCGGCGGCCTCCGCGAGGCCCTCCGCACGAGCCCTCAGCATCGCCGCCGGAGCGACGTGCTCAAGCGGCAGGCCGCGGCGCGCCGCGATCTCCTCCGGACGCTTGAGCTGCTTCAGCGCCGCCACGGTGGCGTGCACGATGTTGATCGGGTTGTCCGAGCCGAGCGACTTGGAGAGCACGTCGTGGATGCCCGCGCACTCCAGCACCGCACGCACCGGGCCACCCGCGATCACACCGGTACCGGGAGCGGCCGGACGCAGCAGCACGACGCCGGCCGCGTCCTCGCCCTGCACCGTGTGCGGGATCGTGCCCTGGATGCGCGGCACCCGGAAGAAGTGCTTCTTGGCCTCCTCGACGCCCTTGGCGATCGCCGCGGGCACCTCCTTGGCCTTGCCGTAGCCGACGCCGACCATGCCGTTGCCGTCGCCGACCACGACCAGGGCGGTGAAGCTGAAGCGCCGACCACCCTTGACGACCTTGGCCACTCGGTTGATCTTGACTACGCGCTCGATGTACGAGACGCCCTTGTCTGCGGCACCACCGCGGCGATCTTCGCGACGGTCCCGCCGCTCACCACCGCCGGCACCGCGCCGCGGAGCTGCAGCCATCAGTGGTTCCTCTTCTCGTTCTCGGTACGGGTGGGCACCATGTCAGAACTCCAGCCCACCCTCACGGGCACTGTCGGCCAGGGCGGCGATGCGCCCGGCGTAGCGGTAGCCGCCACGGTCGAAGACGACCTTCTGGATGCCGCGGGCCTTGGCCCGCTCGGCGAGCAGGGCGCCGACCTTCCTGGCCTTGTCGGTCTTGGTACCTTCCGCGTCCCGCAGGCTCGGGTCGAGCGTGGAGACGCTGAGCAGGGTGTGGCCGACGGTGTCGTCGATGACCTGCACCCACATGTGGCGCGTGGTCCGGTTGACGACGACCCGCGGCCGCTCGGCAGTACCCATGACCTTCTTGCGGACACGCCGGTGGCGACGCAGACGCGCGACGGTACGCGGGGCGGTGCGCTTCCTGACCTTGCCGTACGTGAAGGCCATGACTACTTACCAGCCTTTCCGACCTTGCGGCGGATGGCCTCGCCCAGGTACCGCACGCCCTTGCCCTTGTACGGGTCGGGCTTGCGGAGCTTACGGATGTTGGCGGCCACCTCACCGACCTTCTGCTTGTCGATGCCGTCCACGTGGAACAGCGTGGGCTTCTCGACGCGGAAGGTGATGCCCTCGGGGGCGTTCACGATCACCGGGTGGCTGTAGCCCAGCGAGAACTCGAGCTGCTGCGGGCCCTTCGCCTGGACGCGGTAGCCGACGCCGTGGATCTCCAGCGTCTTGGTGTAGCCCTCGGTCACCCCGGTCACCATGTTGGCGATCAGGGTGCGGGACAGGCCGTGCAGCGCACGGACCTTCTTCTCGTCACTGGGCCGCGTGACCCGGATCATCCCGTCGTCGTCACGGGTGACCTTGATCGGCTCGGCGACCGTGTGGGTCAGCGTGCCCTTGGGGCCCTTGACCGTGACCTGCTGGCCGTCGATCGTGACGTCCACGCCGCTGGGTACGGGGATGGGCTGCCGTCCGACTCGCGACATGCTGTGCCTCCTCCCCTCGTCACCACACGTAGGCGAGGACTTCCCCGCCCACTCCACGCTTCTTGGCCTGCTTGTCGGTCATCAGGCCGGCGGACGTCGAGATGATCGCGACGCCCAGGCCGCCCAGGACCCGCGGCAGGTTGTCCTTCTTCGCATAGACCCGCAGGCCGGGCTTGGAGACCCGCCGCAGGCCCGAGATGGCCCGCTCACGGCTGGGGCCGTACTTCAGCTCCACCACGAGGTTCCGGCCGACCTTGCCGTCCTCGACGGACCAGCTCTGAATGTAGCCCTCCTGCTGGAGGATCTCGGCGATGTGCGCCTTGATCTTCGAGTACGGCATGGTCACGGTGTCGTGGTATGCCGCATTCGCGTTACGCAGACGCGTCAGCATGTCTGCGATCGGGTCGGTCATCGTCATGGCCGCTGGCCTTCCTCACCGCGGTTTCCCTCTTGCAGGACCTGCGGTGTCCAGGCGGACGTCACCGGGGCCGGCGTGGGGTGGTCGCCTCCCATCGCCTGCTCCGGCCACGTCCTGGGTGTACAACTCCTCGGGACGCCGAGCGTCGGGCTCGGCCTACCAGCTCGACTTGGTGATACCGGGCAGCTCGCCGCGGTGCGCCATCTCGCGGAAGCAGATCCGGCACAGGCCGAACTTGCGGAACACGGCGCGCGGCCGCCCGCAGCGCGTGCACCGGGTGTAGGCACGGACCTTGAACTTGGGCTTCCGCGCCGCCTTGGCGATCAGCGCTTTCTTCGCCATGATCGTCTCTCCTCTTCTACGCTTCCTTGAAGGGGAAGCCGAGGTGCTTCAGCAGCGCCCGGCCCAGCTCGTCGTTCGGCGCCGACGTCACGACCGTGATGTCCATGCCCCGCGGCCGGTCCACGCGGTCCTGGTCGACCTCGTGGAACATCACCTGCTCGGTGAGACCGAAGGTGTAGTTCCCGTGGCCGTCGAACTGGTTCGGCGACAGGCCGCGGAAGTCACGGATCCGGGGCAGCGCGAGCGTCAGCAGCCGGTCGAGGAACTCCCACATGCGGTCGCCGCGCAGCGTGACGTGCGCGCCGATCGGCATGCCCTCACGGAGCTTGAACTGCGCGATCGAGCGGCGCGCCCGGGCGATCGCCGGCTTCTGGCCGGTGATCGCGGCCAGGTCGCGGATCGCGCCCTCGATGAGCTTGGAGTCCCGGGCCGCCTCGCCGATCCCCATGTTGACCTTGACCTTGGTCACCGTGGGGACCTGCATGATGTTGCGGATGCCGAACTCCTCGCGCAGCTTCGGCGCGATCTCGTTACGGTAGCGGTGCTTGAGGCGAGGCCCGTCGTAGGCGACCTCGGTTACGGTGGCGGTCATCAGCTGTCCTCACCCGATTCGTCGGCCTCGCTCTTCGAGGTCTTCTTCGCGGGCTTGTCGTCGTCCTTCTTCGGCGGCTCTTCCTTGAGCTTCTTGACGTTGCTCACGTGGATGGGGGCCTCCATGCGGCGCACGCCGCCCTGGCCGGCGCGGGGACCCTGGTGGGTCACCTTCGAGTGCTTGGTGATCATGTTGACGCCCTCGACCACCACGCGCTGCTCCCGCGGGTAGGCGGCGATGATGCGGCCCTTCGCCCCCTTGTCCTTGCCGGCGATGACCTGGACGTAGTCACCCTTCTTCACGTGCAGCTTCGGCGGCACTCAGATCACCTCCGGGGCGAGCGAGATGATGCGCATGAACTTCTTCTCGCGCAGCTCCCGGCCGACCGGGCCGAAGATACGCGTGCCACGCGGATCGCCGCTGTCCTTGATCAGGACGGCGGCGTTCTCGTCAAAGCGGATGTAGGAGCCGTCGGGGCGGCGGCGCTCCTTGGTGGTGCGCACCACGACAGCCTTGACCACGTCACCCTTCTTGACACCGGCGCCGGGAAGGGCGTCCTTCACCGTCGCGACGATGACGTCGCCGATACCCGCGTAGCGCCGACCCGAGCCGCCGAGCACGCGGATGCACAGAATCTCCTTGGCACCCGTGTTGTCGGCGACCTTGAGTCGCGACTCCTGCTGGATCACGTCAACTCCCGTGTGTCACGCCGGTTCTCATCTCTGAGCCTGGCGGAACCAACTTTGTCTGATCCCCCGTGATAAAGGGGGTGGCGGGGCCTTGCGGCCCCGCACCGGTCACTTGGCCTTCTCGAGAATCTCGACCACGCGCCACCGCTTGGTGGCCGACAGCGGCCGGGTCTCCATCAGGAGCACGCGGTCGCCGACGCTGCAGGCGTTGTTCTCGTCGTGGGCCTTGTACTTCTTGGTACGGCGGATGACCTTGCCGTACAGCGGGTGCTTGACGCGGTCCTCGACGGAGACCACAACGGTCTTGTCCATCTTGTCGCTGACCACGAGGCCCTCACGGGTCTTGCGGTAGTTCCGCGTCTTGCCCGCCTGCTGCGCAGCCTCGCTCACTCGCTCTCCTCCTTCTCGATCTTGATGATCCCGAGCTCGCGCTCGCGCATCACGGTGTAGATTCGAGCGATCTCGCGCCGGACTTGGCGCAGCCTGGCGGTGTTCTCGAGCTGCCCGGTCGCCGACTGGAAGCGGAGGTTGAAGAGCTCCTCCTTGGCCTCCTTCAGCTTCTGGACCAGCTCGTCGTGCTCCAGCGGCCGCAGTTCTTCCGCGGTCAGGCCCTTAGCCATCAGGCTTCACCCACTTCCCGCTTCACAAAGCGGCACTTCATCGGGAGCTTGTGCATGGCGCGACGCAGCGCCTCGCGGGCCACCGGCTCGGCGACGCCCGCGAGCTCGAACATCACGCGCCCCGGCTTGACGTTCGCGACCCACCACTCCGGCGAGCCCTTACCGGAACCCATACGGGTCTCGGCCGGCTTCTTGGTGAGCGGGCGGTCCGGGAAGATGTTGATCCAGACCTTTCCGCCACGGCGGATGTGCCGGGTCATGGCGATACGGGCGGCCTCGATCTGCCGGTTGGTGACGTAGGCCTGCTCGAGCGCCTGGATGCCGTACTCGCCGAAGTGCACCTTGGTGCCGCCCTTGGCCATGCCGCTGCGCTTCGGCCGGTGCTGCTTACGGTGCTTGACCTTGCGCGGGATCAGCATGTCAGCTTGCCTCCCCTTGCTGTGCGGCCTGCGCGGCCTCGGCGGCGGCGGCCTGGGCGGCCGCCTCGGACTTGGCCTGGCGCTCGCCACGGCTCCGGCGCGGACGCTCGCGGCGCGGGCGGTCGCGACGGTCGTCGCGGCGCTGCCCGGCGCGGGCGCCGGCCGCCGCGGCCTCACGCTCGGCCCGGCTCGTCGGGGCGTCGCCCTTGTAGATCCACACCTTCACGCCGATCCGGCCGAAGGTGGTGCGGGCCTCGTAGAAGCCGTAGTCGATGTCGGCGCGCAGCGTGTGCAGCGGCACGCGGCCCTCGCGGTAGAACTCCGAGCGCGACATCTCGGCGCCGCCGAGACGGCCCGAGCACTGCACCCGGATACCCTTCGCGCCGCTCTTCATCGCGGACTGCATCGCCTTCCGCATCGCGCGGCGGAACGAGACGCGGCTCGACAGCTGCTCGGCCACCCCCTGGGCGACGAGCTGCGCGTCGATCTCGGGGTTCTTCACCTCGAGGATGTTGAGCTGGACCTGCTTCTTGGTCAGCTTCTCGAGGTCGCTACGGATACGGTCCGCCTCGGCGCCCCGACGCCCGATGACGATGCCAGGCCGCGCGGTGTGGATGTCCACCTGCACACGGTCGGTGGTGCGCTCGATCTCGACCTTGGAGATCCCGGCCCGCTCCATGCCGCGCTGCAGCATGCGGCGGATGGCGACGTCCTCGGCCACGTAGGCCTTGTACAGCTTGTCGGCGTACCACCGGCTCTTGTGGTCGGTGGTGATACCGAGGCGGAACCCGTGCGGGTTGACTTTCTGCCCCACTAGCGGGTCCTTCCCTTCGGCTTGCCACGGCCCGCGTTGGCCTCGGGCCGGGACTCGACGACAACGGTGATGTGGCTCGTCCGCTTGTTGATCCGGAAGGCGCGGCCCTGCGCGCGGGCGCGGTACCGCTTCAGCGTCGGGCCCTCGTCGACCCACGCGCGGCTGACGACCAGCGTGTCGCGGTCGAGCTTGAAGTTGTGCTCGGCGTTCGCCATCGCGCTCGCCAGCACCTTGTACACGGTCTCGCTGGCCCGCTGGGGAGCGAACCGCAGCACGGCCTGCGCCTCCGAGGCGGGCAGCCCGCGAATCAGGTCCACCACGCGGCGGGCCTTCCGGGGCGTGACGCGGACGAACCGCGCCGTGGCCCTCGCTTCCATCGCAATCTCCTCGCTACCTGGCGGTTACCGTCGGCTGCGCCGTTCTTCCTTGACGTGGCTGCGGAACGTCCGCGTGGGCGCGAACTCTCCGAGCTTGTGGCCGATCATCTGCTCGGTGATGAACACCGGGACGTGCTTGCGGCCGTCGTGCACGGCGATCGTGTGGCCGATCATCTCCGGCACGATCATCGAGCGCCGCGACCACGTCTTGATGACGTTCTTGGTGCCCTTCTCGTTCTGCGCGATCACCTTCTTCATCAGGTGATCGTCCACGAAGGGGCCCTTCTTGAGGCTACGTGGCATCTCGGCTGCTCCTACCGCTTCTTCTTGGCCCGACGACGGATGATCAGCCGGTCACTGGGCTTCTTCGCCTTGCGGGTACGGCCCTCCGGCTTACCCTTCGGGTTCACCGGGTGGCGACCACCGGAGGTCTTGCCCTCACCACCACCGTGCGGGTGGTCGACCGGGTTCATCGCCACGCCACGGACGCTGGGGCGCTTGCCCTTCCAGCGCATACGGCCGGCCTTGCCCCAGTTGATGTTGGACTGCTCGGCGTTGCCGACCTGGCCCACCGTGGCCCGGCAGCGCACGTCGACCATGCGCACCTCGCCGGACGGCATACGCAGCGTGGCGTACATGCCCTCCTTGGCGAGCAGCTGGATCTGCGCGCCGGCCGAACGCCCGAGCTTGGCGCCACCGCCCGGCTTCAGCTCCACCGCGTGCACGAACGTACCGGTGGGGATGTTGCGCAGCGGCAGGCAGTTGCCCGGCTTGATGTCGGCGCCGGGGCCGTTCTCGATCCGGTCGCCCTGCTTGATCCCCGCCGGGGCGAGGATGTAGCGCTTCTCGCCGTCCGCGTAGTGCAGCAGCGCGATACGGGAGGTGCGGTTCGGGTCGTACTCGATGTGCGCGACCTTCGCCGGGATCCCGTCCTTGTCGTTCCTGCGGAAGTCGATGATGCGGTACGCACGCTTGTGGCCGCCGCCCTGGTGGCGCGCGGTCACGCGACCGTGCGCGTTCCGCCCGCCCTTACTGTGCAGGGGGCGGAGCAGCGACTTCTCCGGCCGGCTGCGGGTGATCTCGGCGAAGTCCGAGACGCTCGCCCCACGACGACCGGGCGTCGTCGGCTTGTATTTACGGATGCCCATCTTTTTCGTTCATCCCTGTTCGTGTTCGGTTACGACGCCTCTGGAACCCTGTGGAGGGCTGCACTGCGTCGCGGCGAGGGAGGGCGCCGGGGTCCGGTGGCGGATCGGCGCTCCCCTGCGGGGTCGGTCGCCCGCCCGCCTCAGCCGACCGGGCCGAAGATGTCGATCCGGTCGCCCTCGGCGAGGCTGACGATCGCGCGCTTGGTGTCCGGGCGCTTGCCCTCACCGCGCCGGGTGCGCTTGCGCTTGCCCTTGCGGTTGATGGTGTTCACGCCCGTCACCTTGACGCCGAAGATCTTCTCAACGGCGATCTTGACCTGCGTCTTGTTCGCGTCCGGGTGGACCAGGAACGTGTACTTGTTGTACTCGTCGATCAGGCCGTAGCTCTTCTCGGAGATGACCGGCTTGATGATGATGTCGCGCGGGTCGGCGATCTTCTCCATTACTCGTTGTCCTTCCCGCTCTTGCTCAGCCGGGCCACGACCTTGTCATAGGCCGCCCGGGTGAAGACCACGTCCTCGTTGCACAGCACGTCGTAGGTGTTGAGCTGGCCGGCGTCCAGCAGGTGCACCTCCGGCACGTTGCGCAGGCTCAGCCAGGTGGTGCGGTCGCCCTCGTCCACCACGACCAGCACGGTCTTGGCCTGCGTGATGCGGCGCAGCGCGGCCAGGGCCTCCTTGGTCTTGGGGGTGTCACCGGAGATCAGCTCGGTCACCACGTGCACGCGGCCGGCCTTGGCCCGGTCCGACAGCGCGCCGCGTAGCGCGGCGGCCTTCATCTTCTTCGGGGTCCGCTGGGAGTAGTCCCGCGGCACGGGGCCGTGGACGGTGCCACCACCGGTGAACTGGGGAGCCCGGGTCGAACCCTGGCGGGCCCGGCCGGTGCCCTTCTGGCGGTACGGCTTCTTGCCACCACCGGAGACCTCGCCCCGGGTCTTGGTCTTGTGCGTACCCTGCCGGCTCGCCGCGAGCTGCGCGACCACGACCTGGTGGATCAGCGGGACGTTCACCTTGGCGGCGAAGATGCTGTCCGGCAGCTCCACCGTGCCGGTCGTGGCGCCGCTGGCGTCCCGGACGTCGATCGTCGTCGTCACTTGGCCACGGCTCCCTTCTTGACAGCGGTGCGGATGAGGACGAGGCCCCCGTTCGGGCCGGGGACGGCGCCCTTGACGAGGATGAGCCCCTTCTCCGCGTCGACCGCCTGCACCTTCAGGTTCTGCACGGTGGTGCGGGCGTTGCCCATGCGGCCCGCCATGCGCAGACCCTTGAAGACGCGGCCGGGGGTGGCGCACGCGCCGATGGAACCGGGCGAACGGTGCTTGCGCTGGGTACCGTGCGAGGCGCCCAGACCGCCGAAGCCGTGCCGCTTCATGACGCCGGCGAAGCCCTTACCCTTGCTCCGGCCGGTCACGTCGACGTACTGACCGGGCTCGAAGATGTCGACCCGGATCTCCTGGCCGATCTGGTACTCGGCGGCGTCGTCGGTGCGGATCTCCGCGAAGTAGCGACGCGGAGTGATGTTGTGCTTGCGCAGGTAGTCACCGAGCGGCTTGTTCACCTTGCGCGGATCCACCTGCCCATAGCCGAGCTGGATGGCCGAGTAACCGTCCCGCTCGGGAGTGCGGACGCGGGTCACCACGCACGGACCGGCCTCGACGACGGTGACCGGGACGACCCGGTTGTTCTCGTCGAAGACCTGGGTCATGCCGAGCTTCTTGCCCAGGACGCCCTTGATCTGCTTAGCCATGTCAGTGCGTTCCCTCAGAGCTTGATCGAGATGTCGACGCCCGCAGGCAGGTCGAGCCGCATGAGCGAGTCGACCGTCTTCGGCGTCGGGTCGATGATGTCAATCAGCCGCTTGTGCGTGCGCATCTCGAAGTGCTCGCGGCTGTCCTTGTACTTGTGCGGCGAGCGGATGACGCAATACACGTTCTTCTCGGTCGGCAGCGGCACCGGGCCCGCGACCTTCGCTCCGGTCCGCGTCACCGTCTCAACGATCTTCTTGGCCGAGCTGTCGATGACCTCGTGGTCATAGGCCTTAAGCCGGATGCGGATCTTCTGTCCCGCCATAGTGGCCTCGGTGTCCTTCGCTGTCGTCCTGTAGAAGCTTCACGCGGTCTGATTGCCGCCGTTGTTGTGAGTCGTCCTGCGGGCGGTGCCCCATGGCGCACGATCCTGAGCGCCGCGGCGAGCCCGGCTCGGCCGTCTCCCATGGTTAGGCGGTCGGCCCCGGGTTGGGGCCGACCGCCGCCCCGCGGTCGAACTACTTGATGATCTTGGTTACGTTGCCGGCGCCGACGGTACGGCCACCCTCACGGATCGCGAACTTGAGGCCCTCCTCCATCGCGACCGGCTGGATGAGCTCGACACGCATCGTGGTGTTGTCGCCGGGCATGACCATCTCGACGCCCTCGGGCAGGTGAACCACACCGGTGACGTCGGTGGTCCGGAAGTAGAACTGCGGCCGGTAGTTGTTGAAGAACGGCGTGTGCCGGCCACCCTCGTCCTTGGCGAGGACGTAGACCTGCGCCTCGAACTCGGTGTGCGGGGTGGTCGTGCCCGGCTTGATGACACACTGGCCGCGCTCGACCTCCTCGCGCTTCACGCCACGGAGCAGCAGACCGACGTTGTCGCCGGCGCGGCCCTCGTCGAGGAGCTTGCGGAACATCTCGACGCCGGTGACGGTCGTCGTGAGGCTCTTCTCCTTGATACCGACGATCTCGACCGTGTCGTTCACCTTGACGGTGCCGCGCTCGATACGGCCGGTGACCACGGTACCGCGACCGGTGATCGAGAAGACGTCCTCGATCGGCATGAGGAACGGCTTGTCGATGTCACGGGTCGGCTCCGGCACGTGCTCGTCGACCGCGTTCATGAGCTCGATGATCGAGTCGGCCCACTTCGGGTCGCCCTCGAGAGCCTTGAGCGCGGAGACGCGGATGACCGGGACCTCGTCGCCCGGGAACTCCTGGGCGCTGAGGAGCTCGCGGACCTCGAGCTCGACCAGCTCGAGGATCTCCTCGTCGTCGACCATGTCGGCCTTGTTGAGCGCGACGACGATGTACGGCACGCCGACCTGGCGGGCCAGGAGCACGTGCTCCTTGGTCTGCGGCATCGGGCCGTCGGTCGCGGCGACCACGAGGATGGCGCCGTCCATCTGGGCCGCACCGGTGATCATGTTCTTCACGTAGTCGGCGTGACCCGGGCAGTCGACGTGCGCGTAGTGCCGCTTCTCGGTCTGGTACTCGACGTGCGAGATGGAGATGGTGATACCGCGGGCCTTCTCCTCAGGCGCCTTGTCGATCTTGTCGAACGGGGTCGCCTCGTTCAGCTCCGGGTAACGGTCGTGGAGCACCTTGGTGATCGCCGCGGTCAGAGTGGTCTTGCCGTGGTCGATGTGCCCAATGGTGCCGATGTTCACGTGCGGCTTGGTCCGCTCGAACTTGGCCTTGGCCACTGGATCTGTCTCCTTAGAGATTTCTGACTGGACTTGCGCTGTTACTCCGGCCCGGACGGTTACTCGCCGCGGGCCTTCGCGACGATCTCCTTGGCGATGCCCTCCGGCACCTCCGCGTAGGAGTCGAACTGCATGCTGTAGACCGCCCGGCCCTGGGTCCTGCTGCGCAGGTCACCCACATACCCGAACATCTCTGACAGCGGGACCAAAGCGCGGATCACCTTCGCCCCTGCGCGGTCCTCCATGGCCTGGATCTGTCCCCGGCGGCCGTTGAGGTCGCCGATGACGTCGCCCATGTACTCCTCAGGGGTGGTGACCTCGACCGACATCACCGGCTCGAGCAGCACGGGCTCCGCCTTGCGGGCGGCCTCCTTGAAGGCCATGGAACCCGCGATCTTGAAGGCCATCTCCGAGGAGTCGACCTCGTGGTAGGCGCCGTCCTGCAGGGTCACCTTCACGCCGACCATCGGGTAGCCGGCGAGCACGCCGAACTCGGCGGCCTCCTGGGCGCCCGCGTCCACCGAGGGGATGAACTCGCGCGGGATGCGCCCACCGGTGATGTTGTTCTGGAACTCGTAGCCGTCGTTGCCCTCGCCCAGCGGCTCGAGGTCGATGACCACCTTCGCGTACTGACCGGCACCACCGGTCTGCTTCTTGAAGGTGCACTCGACACCCTCGACCTTGCGGCGGATGGTCTCCCGGTAGGCGACCTGGGGGCGGCCGACGTTCGCCTCGACCTTGAACTCGCGGCGCATGCGGTCGATGATGATCTCGAGGTGGAGCTCGCCCATACCCCAGATCACCGTCTGACCGGTCTCCTCGTCGCGGCGGACCTGGAAGGACGGGTCCTCCTCGGCGAGGCGCTGGATCGCGGTCGACAGCTTCTCCTGGTCGCCCTTGGTCTTCGGCTCGATCGCGACGTTGATGACCGGGGCGGGGAACGTCATCGACTCCAGAACCACCGGGTTGTTGATGTCGCAGAGCGTGTCACCCGTGGTGGTGTCCTTCAGGCCCATCACGGCGACGATCTGCCCGGCGGACGCCGACTGGCGCTCCTCGCGCTTGTTGGCGTGCATCTGGAAGATCTTGCCGATGCGCTCCTTCTTGCCCTTGACCGAGTTGTACACCTGCATGCCGTTCTCGAGCTTGCCCGAGTAGATCCGGATGTAGGTGAGGCGGCCAAGGTGCTGGTCGCTCATGATCTTGAAGGCGAGGGCGGCGAACGGCTCCGCGGGGTCGGAGTGCCGCTCGATCTCCTCGTCCTCGTTGCCGACCGCGTGGCCCTTGATCGACGGGATGTCGGTCGGGGCCGGCAGGTAGTTGACGATCGCGTCGAGCAGCGGCTGCACACCCTTGTTCTTGAACGCGCTGCCGCACAGCACCGGCGTCACCTTGCCGGCGATGGTCGCGCGCCGGATCGCCGCGATGAGCTGCTCCTCGGTGGGCTCGGTGCCCTCGAGGTAGAGCTCCATGATCTCGTCGTCGTTCTCGGCGATCGTCTCGAGCAGCTTCTCCCGCCACTCGCGGGCGGCGTCGATGTGGTCGGCGTCGATCTCGATGACGTCGTACATCTCGCCCTTTACCGCCTCGGCCCGCCAGACCAGGGACTTCATCTTCACCAGGTCGATGACGCCCCGGAAGTCGGCCTCGACGCCGAGCGGCAGCTGGATCGGCAGCGGGGTGGCGTTCAGCCTGGACACGATCATGTCGACGCAGCGGTGGAACTCCGCGCCGACCCGGTCCATCTTGTTCACGAAGCAGATGCGGGGCACGCCGTACCGGTCGGCCTGACGCCAGACCGTCTCGGACTGGGGCTCCACACCGGCCACGGCGTCGAACACCGCGACGGCACCGTCGAGCACGCGAAGCGAGCGCTCCACCTCGATGGTGAAGTCGACGTGCCCGGGCGTGTCGATGATGTTGATGGTGTGGCCGAGCCAGGAGCAGGTGGTCGCGGCGGAGGTGATGGTGATACCACGCTCCTGCTCCTGCTCCATCCAGTCCATGGTGGCCGAGCCCTCATGGGTCTCACCGATCTTGTAGTTGATGCCGGTGTAGAACAGGATGCGCTCGGTCGTCGTGGTCTTGCCCGCGTCGATATGGGCCATGATCCCGATGTTGCGGACCTTGGCCAGGTCAGTTGCGGTCGTAGTGGCCACTTGTCGCGTCCTCGTCTCGTTGTTCTCACCCGGGCCGGCCAGGGGCTGCGTCCCCGCCATTCCGGCTTGCCGCTACCAGCGGTAGTGGGCGAAGGCCTTGTTGGACTCGGCCATCTTGTGGGTGTCCTCGCGCCGCTTCACGCTGGCGCCAAGGCCGTTGCTCGCGTCGAGCAGCTCGTTCATCAGCCGCTCGGTCATCGTCTTCTCCCGGCGCTGCCGGGCGTACTGCACGATCCAGCGCAGCGCCAGCGTGGTGCTGCGAGCGGCACGCACCTCGACCGGGACCTGGTAGGTGGCGCCACCGACGCGGCGGCTGCGCACCTCGAGGGTGGGCTTCACGTTGTCGAGGGCACGCTTCAGGGTGACGACCGGGTCGTTACCGGTCTTCTCCCGGCAGCCCTCGAGAGCGCCGTACACAATGCGCTGCGCGAGCGAGCGCTTGCCGTTCAGCAGCACCTTGTTGATGAGCGCGGTCACCAACGGCGAGCCGTACACCGGGTCCGCGACCAACTGACGGCGACCAGCGGGGCCTTTCCGCGGCATGTCAGCTCTTCTCCTTCTTCGCGCCGTAACGGCTGCGGGCCTGCTTGCGGTTGCGGACACCCTGGGTGTCCAGCGCACCGCGGATGATCTTGTAACGAACACCCGGCAGGTCCTTCACACGACCGCCGCGCACCAGCACGTTCGAGTGCTCCTGGAGGTTGTGACCGACCCCGGGGATGTAGGCCGTGACCTCGATACCGTTGGAGAGCCGCACGCGGGCCACCTTGCGCAGCGCCGAGTTCGGCTTCTTGGGGGTGGTGGTGTAGACGCGCGTGCAGACGCCGCGCCGCTGCGGGCTCCCCTTGAGCGCCGGGGTCTTGGTCTTACTGACCTTTGCCTGGCGGCCCTTGCGGACCAGCTGCTGAATCGTGGGCACCGCGTCTCCGTTCGTGCATTCGCCGGTAGTTCGTTCTTGTGCTTTCGCAGGTGCTGCCGGTGTCGTGACCTGCAGGTTTGTGGTCTCCCCCGACCCCCGCGGTCGGGCGTGTCGCGGCAGGTGCCGACACGCCGGAGCCGAGCCTGTCGAGCGGAGGAGGGACACACGGTGCTCGCCGGTCTCGTCAGACCGCGGCGAGCGCACGCATGCGAGCCCATGAACTCACGGGCACGAAGGAAAAGCCTACCCAGGGCTTCGCATCGCGTCAAAACGACGGTATCCAGAGGATCCCGCCGTACTGTGGTTCACCGCCGGTGTCCTTGGCCATGGGACGGACACCGGACGTTATGGGCTCGGATCAAGTGTAGCGGCACTCCGCCCGTCCCTCACGCATTCGCACGCAACCCCCCGGCGTACAAATGGCGACATCCGGATAACGAAACCCTGCCGTCGTCAAAACCCACGGAGATCGCGGCGCCCGCCGGCGGAGGGCCTCCGGGACGGGCCGCGGCGCACCCGCCCCGCCATGGCCGCGGCAAGGCCCCCTAATAGACCCCTAATAAATACGTATGAGAACCGGAACGCCCGGCCCTCGCGGGACCGGGCGTCCGGGTGGGGTCACCGAACCCTCTCGGGTTCGGGACGGGTCAGCGGTTGTACTGACCGAAGTCGTACTCCTCCAGCGGCACCGCCTCGCCGGTGCCCGAGCCGAAGGTGTAGTCGGTGGCCGAGCCGTCGTAGCCGCCGACGGTGTACATCGCGGCCTTCGCCTCCTCGGTCGGCTCGACCCGGATGTTCCGGTACTGCGGCATGCCCGTACCGGCCGGGATGAGCTTACCGATGATGACGTTCTCCTTCAGGCCGAGCAGCTGGTCCGACTTGGCGTGGATCGCCGCGTCGGTGAGCACCCGGGTGGTCTCCTGGAAGGAGGCCGCCGACAGCCACGACTCGGTCGCCAGCGACGCCTTGGTGATGCCCATGAGCACCGGCCGGCCGGAGGCGGGCTGGCCGCCCTGGGCCACGACCTCGCGGTTGACCTGCTCGAACTTCGGACGCTCGACCAGCTCGCCGGGGAGCAGGTCGGTGTCGCCGGACTCGAGCACGTTCACCCGCTTGAGCATCTGGCGCACGATGATCTCGATGTGCTTGTCGTGGATCGAGACACCCTGCGACCGGTACACCTTCTGGACCTCGGCCACGACGTGCATCTGCACCGCCCGCGGGCCGAGGATGCGCAGCACCTCGTTCGGGTTGACCGCACCGGCGACGAGCTGCTGGCCGACCTCGACGTGGTCGCCCTCGGAGACCAGCAGGCGCGCCCGCATCGAGACCGGGTAGGAGATCTCGTCCGAGCCGTCGTCCGGGACGATGACGATCTTCCGGCTCTTGTCGGTCTCGTCGATGCGCACCCGGCCGGAGGCCTCGCTGATCGGCGCGACACCCTTGGGGACCCGCGCCTCGAACAGCTCGGTGACACGCGGCAGACCGTGGGTGATGTCGGCGCCCGCCACACCACCGGTGTGGAAGGTCCGCATGGTCAGCTGGGTACCGGGCTCACCGATCGACTGGGCGGCGATGATGCCGACCGCCTCGCCGACGTCGACGAGCTTGCCGGTCGCGAGCGAACGGCCGTAGCACATCGCGCAGACGCCGATCTTCGACTCGCAGACCAGCGGGCTGCGCACCCGGATCTGCTCCACGCCGGCCTCGACCAGCGCGGTGACGATCGCGTCGTTGATGTCGATGCCCTTCGCCGCGATGAGCTTGCCGTCCACCACGACGTCCTCGGCGAGGATGCGCGCGTGGACGCTGTTCTCCACGCTCTCGGCCTTGACCAGGTTGCCCTGGTAGTTCCGCTCGGCCACGCGCAGCGGGATGGCCCGGTCGGTGCCGCAGTCGACCTCGCGGACGATGACGTCCTGCGCGACGTCGACCAGACGCCGGGTGAGGTAACCGGAGTCCGCGGTACGCAGCGCGGTGTCGGCGAGACCCTTCCGCTGGCCGTGGGTGGAGACGAAGTACTCGAGCACCGAGAGGCCCTCGCGGAACGAGGACTTGATCGGCCGCGGGATCGTCTCACCCTTGGTGTTCGACACCAGGCCACGGATACCGGCGATCTGGCGGACCTGCATGAGGTTCCCTCGCGCACCGGACTGGACCATCATCCAGACCGGGTTGTTGCGCGGGAACGCCTTGGTCATGTCCTCGGTGACCTCGCTGGTCGCGTGGGTCCAGATCTCGATGAGCTCCTGGCGGCGCTCCTCGTCGGTGATCAGACCGCGCTCGTACTCACGCTGCACCTTGTCGGCGCGGCGCTCGTACTCCTCCATGATCTCGGCCTTGCGCGGCGGGGCCACGACGTCCTCGATCGCGATCGTGACGCCGGCCCGGGTCGCCCAGTGGAACCCGGCGTCCTTGAGCGCGTCGAGGGCGGCCGCGAGCTGCACCTTCGGGTACCGCTCGGCGAGCTCGTTGACGATCCCGGACAGCTGCTTCTTGCCGACCTGCTGGTTGACGAAGTGGTAGTCGTCCGGCAGCGTCTCGTTGAACAGGCAGCGGCCGAGCGTGGTCTCGAGCGTGAACGGGTCGCCCGGCTGCCAGCCCTCGGGGGGCTGCCAGTCGCGCGGCGGGACCGCGTTGCGCATGCGGACCCTGATCTTGGCCTGCATGTCGAGCTCACGCCGGTCGTACGCCATGAGCGCCTCGGCGACCGAGGAGAAGGCACGGCCCTCGCCGAGCGCGCCCTCCTCCATGGTGGTGAGCCAGTACAGGCCGATGACCATGTCCTGGGTGGGCATCGTCACCGGCTTGCCGTCCGCCGGCTTGAGGATGTTGTTCGTCGACAACATCAGGATGCGGGCCTCGGCCTGCGCCTCGGCCGACAGCGGCAGGTGCACCGCCATCTGGTCGCCGTCGAAGTCCGCGTTGAACGCGGTGCAGACGAGCGGGTGGATCTGGATCGCCTTGCCCTCGACGAGCTGCGGCTCGAACGCCTGGATGCCGAGGCGGTGCAGGGTCGGCGCACGGTTGAGCAGGACCGGGTGCTCGGCGATCACCTCTTCGAGCACGTCCCACACGACCGGGCGGGCCCGCTCCACCATGCGCTTGGCCGACTTGATGTTCTGCGCGTGGTTCAGGTCGACCAGGCGCTTCATCACGAACGGCTTGAACAGCTCCAGCGCCATCTGCTTGGGCAGACCGCACTGGTGCAGCTTGAGCTGCGGGCCGACGACGATCACCGAACGGCCGGAGTAGTCGACACGCTTACCGAGCAGGTTCTGGCGGAACCGGCCCTGCTTACCCTTGAGCATGTCGGACAGCGACTTCAGCGGGCGGTTGCCCGGGCCGGTCACCGGACGGCCGCGGCGGCCGTTGTCGAACAGCGCGTCGACGGCCTCCTGCAGCATGCGCTTCTCGTTGTTGACGATGATCTCGGGCGCGCCGAGGTCGAGCAGCCTCTTCAGCCGGTTGTTCCGGTTGATCACCCGGCGGTAGAGGTCGTTGAGGTCGGAGGTCGCGAACCGGCCACCGTCGAGCTGCACCATGGGCCGCAGGTCCGGCGGGATCACCGGGATGCAGTCGAGCACCATGCCCATGGGCGAGTTGCGGGTGTTGAGGAACGCGGCCACGACCTTGAGCCGCTTGAGCGCGCGGGCCTTCTTCTGGCCCTTGCCGGTGCGGATGATCTCGCGCAGCTTCTCGGCCTCGGCCTCGAGGTCGAAGCTCTCCAGCCGCTCCTTGATCGCCTGGGCGCCCATGCCACCGCGGAAGTAGCGGCCGAACCGGTCCTTCATCTCGCGGTAGAGCAGCTCGTCGCCCTCGAGGTCCTGGACCTTGAGGTTCTTGAACCGGGTCCAGACCTCCTCGAGGCGGTCGAGCTCGCGCTGGGCCCGCTCGCGGATCTGCCGCATCTCGCGGTCGGCGGCCTCGCGCACCTTGCGGCGCTGGTCGCCCTTGGCCCCGGCGGCCTCCAGCTCGGCGAGATCGGCCTCGAGCTTCTTCTGCCGGGCCTCGATCTCGGCGTCGCGCCGCTGCTCGATCTGCTGCCGCTCGACGGAGATCTTCGCCTCCAGCGACGGCAGGTCACGCTCGCGCGCCTCGGTGTCGACCCAGGTGATCATGTACGCCGCGAAGTAGATGACCTTCTCCAGGTCCTTCGGGGCGATGTCGAGCAGGTACCCGAGCCGGGAGGGAACGCCCTTGAAGTACCAGATGTGGGTGACCGGGGCGGCAAGCTCGATGTGGCCCATGCGCTCGCGGCGCACCTTCGCACGGGTCACCTCGACGCCACAGCGCTCACAGATGATGCCCTTGAACCGGACCCGCTTGTACTTGCCGCAGTAGCACTCCCAGTCCCGGGTCGGGCCGAAGATCTTCTCGCAGAAGAGCCCGTCCTTCTCCGGCTTGAGGGTGCGGTAGTTGATGGTCTCGGGCTTCTTCACCTCGCCATGCGACCACTGACGGATGTCATCGGCCGTGGCGAGACCGATGCGAAGCTCGTCGAAGAAGTTGACGTCGAGCACTCTTTGTATCCCCTCAGCTTCCAGATCAGGATCAGACTTCGTCGACGCTCATCGCACCTTCGTTGGGGCGGCGAGCCAGGTCGATACCGAGTTCCTCCGCGGCGCGGAACACGTCCTCGTCGCTGTCACGCATCTGGAGGGAGACGCCGTCGCTGGAGAGCACCTCGACGTTCAGGCACAGCGACTGCATCTCCTTCATCAGCACCTTGAAGGACTCGGGGATGCCCGGCTCGGGGATGTTCTCCCCCTTGACGAGCGCCTCGTAGACCTTCACCCGTCCCGGCACGTCGTCGGACTTGATGGTGAGCAGCTCCTGCAGGGCGTAGGCCGCGCCGTACGCCTCCAGGGCCCACACCTCCATCTCACCGAACCGCTGGCCGCCGAACTGCGCCTTACCGCCCAGCGGCTGCTGGGTGATCATGGAGTAGGGACCGGTGGATCGTGCGTGGATCTTGTCGTCCACGAGGTGGAGCAGTTTGAGGATGTAGATGTAACCGACCGAGATCGGATCCTTGAACGGCTCGCCGGTGCGGCCGTCGTACAGCCGCGCCTTGCCGTTCACCCCGACCAGACGGCGGCCGTCCCGGTCCACCAGGGTGTTGCCGAGCAGGCCGGTGATCTCCTCCTCGTGGGCGCCGTCGAAGACCGGCGTGGCGACGTGGGTCCAGGGCTCGACCTGCTCGAACCCCTTGTCCTTGAGCCGCTGCGCCCAGTCCTCCTCGACGCCGGAGAGATCCCAGCCCTGCGCGGCGATCCACCCGAGGTG
This sequence comes from Thermopolyspora flexuosa, assembly GCF_006716785.1. Lineage (NCBI taxonomy): Bacteria > Bacillati > Actinomycetota > Actinomycetes > Streptosporangiales > Streptosporangiaceae > Thermopolyspora > Thermopolyspora flexuosa. The sequence goes on from NZ_VFPQ01000001.1 coordinate 4,454,337, forward strand.
GGTCTCCAGGACCTGGCCGACGTTCATCCGGCCGGGGACGCCCAGCGGGTTGAGGATGATGTCCACCGGGGTGCCGTCCTCCAGGAACGGCATGTCCTCCACCGGCAGGATCTTCGCGATGACGCCCTTGTTGCCGTGGCGGCCGGCGAGCTTGTCGCCCTCGGTGATCTTCCGCTTCTGCGCGACGTACACGCGCACCAGCTCGTTCACGCCGGGCGGGAGCTCGTCGCCCTCTTCCCGGGAGAACACGCGCACGCCGATGACCTTCCCGGACTCGCCGTGCGGCACCTTCAGCGAGGTGTCGCGCACCTCGCGGGCCTTCTCACCGAAGATCGCCCGCAGCAGCCGCTCCTCCGGGGTCAGCTCGGTCTCACCCTTCGGGGTGACCTTGCCGACCAGGATGTCACCCGGCACCACCTCGGCGCCGATCCGGATGATGCCCCGCTCGTCGAGGTCGGCCAGGACCTCCTCCGAGACGTTGGGGATGTCCCGGGTGATCTCCTCCGGGCCGAGCTTGGTGTCCCGGGCGTCCACCTCGTGCTCCTCGATGTGGATCGAGGAGAGCACGTCGTCCTGGACGAGCCGCTGCGACAGGATGATCGCGTCCTCGTAGTTGTGGCCCTCCCAGGGCATGAACGCCACCAGCAGGTTCTTGCCGAGCGCCATCTCCCCGTTCTGGGTGCACGGGCCGTCGGCGATCACCTGCCCGGCCTCCACCCGGTCGCCCTCGTCGACGATCGGCTTCTGGTTGAAGCAGGTGCCCTGGTTCGACCGCTTGAACTTGGCGACCCGGTAGGTGATGCGGGTGCCGTCGTCGTTGGCGACGGTGATGTAGTCGGCCGAGACCTCCTCCACCACGCCGGGCTTCTCGGCGATGATCACGTCGCCGGCGTCGGTGGCGGCGCGGTACTCCATGCCGGTCCCGACCAGCGGGGCCTCGCTGCGCAGCAGCGGCACGGCCTGGCGCTGCATGTTCGCGCCCATCAGGGCCCGGTTGGCGTCGTCGTGCTCGAGGAAGGGGATCATGGCGGTCGCCACCGACACCATCTGCCGCGGCGACACGTCCATGTAGTCGACCTCGCTGGAGCGGACGTACTCGAACTCGCCGCCCTTCCGGCGCACCAGCACCCGGCCCTCGGCGAACGTGCCGTCCGGGTTGACCGGGGAGTTCGCCTGGGCGATGACGTACCGGTCCTCCTCGTCCGCGGTGAGGTAGTCGATCTGGTCGGTGACCCGGCCGTCGACGACCTTCCGGTACGGCGTCTCCACGAAGCCGAACGCGTTGACCCGCGCGTAGGAGGACAGCGAACCGATCAGGCCGATGTTCGGGCCTTCCGGGGTCTCGATCGGGCACATCCGTCCGTAGTGGGACGGGTGCACGTCACGGACCTCCATACCGGCCCGCTCCCGGGACAGACCACCCGGACCCAGCGCGGACAGCCGCCGCTTGTGGGTGAGGCCGGCCAGCGGGTTGGTCTGGTCCATGAACTGGGAGAGCTGCGAGGTGCCGAAGAACTCCTTGATCGACGCGACCACCGGCCGGATGTTGATCAGCGTCTGCGGCGTGATCGCCTCGACGTCCTGGGTGGTCATGCGCTCCCGGACCACCCGCTCCATCCGGGCCAGCCCCAGGCGGACCTGGTTCTGGATCAGCTCGCCCACCGTGCGCAGCCGCCGGTTGCCGAAGTGGTCGATGTCGTCCACCTCGACCGGGACCTCGCCGTTGACGCCGGGCATCGAGGTCTCACCCGCGTGCAACCGCACCAGGTACTCGATGACCGCGACGATGTCCTCCTCGGTCAGCGTCCCCTGATTGATGTCAACATCCAGCCCAAGCTTCTTGTTGACCTTGTACCGCCCAACCTTGGCAAGGTCATACCGCTTGGGGTTGAAATACAGATTCTCCAGCAGAGCCTGCGCCGACTCCTTGGTCGGCGGCTCACCCGGACGCAGCTTGCGGTAAATGTCCAGCAGCGCGTCCTCCTGGCCGGAGGTGTGATCCTTCTCCAGCGTCGCCCGCATCGTCTCATACCGGCCGAACCGCTCAAGAATCATGTCATTGGTCCAGCCCAGCGCCTTCAGCAGCACCGTCACCGGCTGCTTGCGCTTACGGTCGATGCGCACCCCGACGCTGTCCCGCTTGTCGATCTCGAACTCCAGCCAGGCCCCCCGCGACGGGATCACCCGGCAGTCGAACAGATCCTTGTCCGAGCCCTTGTCCACCGACCGGCCGAAATACACCCCCGGCGAGCGCACCAGCTGGGAGACCACGACCCGCTCGGTCCCGTTGATGATGAACGTCCCCTTCGGCGTCATGAGCGGGAAGTCACCCATGAACACCGTCTGGGACTTGATCTCACCGGTGGTGTTGTTGATGAACTCCGCCGTCACGAACATCGGGGCGGAGTAGGTCATGTCCTTGTCTTTGCACTCTTCGATCGAGTACTTGGGCGGCTCGAACCGGTGGTCCCGGAACGACAGCGACATCGTCCCCGAGAAGTCCTCGATCGGGCTGATCTCCTCGAAGATCTCCTCGAGGCCGGACTGGGTCGGAACGTCCTTGCGCCCGAGCTTCTGAGCCGCCTCGACCCGGGCCTTCCACCTTTCGTTGCCCAGCAGCCAGTCGAACGACTCGGTCTGCAGCGCAAGAAGGTCGGGAACTTCGAGCGGCTCCTGGATCCGCGCGAACGACACGCGGCGAGGGCCAGTGATCACGGCGGAGGCGTTGCGCGAGGCTGCCAACAGATGTCCTTCCGAGGGCTCGCGGACTGACTACACGCACGCCAGACGACGCCTCACAACGGGTTACCGAGAGAAGCGGGTCGTCAAAGGGCAGCGCAAAGGGGCAGTGTAGCCGAACGGCATACACCTGTCCACTCTGCTCTCGCTCTGCGCTCCACGTTGGTCGCAGCATCGCCCGTCAGCGGCGAAACGTCAAGCCCACGGGCCCACATTTCGCCCGGCCAGGGGCCGAGAACACCGGGTTTCCCGGCCTCGCGGCGCCGTACGGGGACACCGGTCCCAGACGATACCCGCCCGCGAGTACCGCTAACACCCGGCCCGGCCGGAGGGCGAACGCTTACCGCCTGCCGACGTGATCGCAGCCGCGATATACCCTGCCCGGACCCTCTCCAAACATTATCTTTACCAACAATTTGGTCGAGCCCTCTCATCAGGTGCGGGCGGGCGGGTCACCCAGCAGGGTGGACAGCTCGTCCACCCGCCACGCACCGTCACCACCCTTGACCATGACGAACCGCACGCGCCCGAGGACGACCTCGCTTCTGCGGCTCTTCGCGCCGGGCGGGAGTTTACTAGTGGTGCGGTTGATAAGCATCAGCACCCGTACCCGTTCCGGGGTGGCCGACTCCACGGCGGCCCCGGTCACGTGCACCTGCTGCACGGCCTGCTCGCGTTTCGCCTCCGGGACCAGGGTCTCGGCGAGCCTCCGGTACCGGGCGGCGAGCCGCTCGGTGGCGTGGCCGGCGGCCCGGGCGAGGTCCTGCTCGACGCTCCGGTGATCGTAGGACAGCATCACGGCGGCGTACGAGCGCGCCTTGGCGAGCGCCTCCGCCGCGGCGGCCTCGGTCCGCCGCAGGTCGCGCAGCTCGAGGTAGCTCAGCGTCACCGCGACGGCGAGCCCGGCCGCGGCGATCGCCGGCAGGGCGACGAGCAGCGCACCGCCCCGGCCGCGCCGCGGGGCCGCCTCGTCGTCGCCGCGCCCGGGGTTGATCTCCAGGAGCTCCGCCGGTTCGGGCGCCGGGCCCGGCGGGCCGTCCGGGTACGGCACGGCCGCGTCGCCGGCCGCCCGGTCGCCGGGCAGGCCACCGGCACCGGCGTCGGCCGCCTCGTCGCCCGGGCCGGCCCACGGCCCCTGACGGGACGGCTGCGGCCCGGAGCCCCCGGGCCCGCGGGGAACCCACGCCCCCACCTGCGACGGCCGCTCGTCGGCCTGCTCGTCCGCGTACGGCGGTCGCCAGGGACGGCCGTGGCGCCCCCGCGCCGCGTCGCGGCGGCCCCACCGTCCGCCGGAGGCGTGCGGCCTGTCCGGTTCGCCTGGTCCGCGATGCTTCACCGGGTCTGCTCCGCCTTCGACACGAGCCAGGCGCCGCCCACCTTGCTCACCCGCATGGTCCACCGGTAGTAGCGTTCCTCGAACCTGGGTTTGGTGTCCTCGAACCGGTTCACCGCGTCCGCGACCACGAGCACCTCGGCGGTGTCGAGCTCGGCGTTCATGGACACGAGGCCGACCGCGCGGATCACCCCCGTCTGGACCACCTTGGCGGCGAGCGCCGCCCGCCGCATCTCGGGTGCGTGCCGTTCGTGGGTCTGCCGCGCCTCGCCCGTCGAGGTGGCGATGATGCGCCGGATGTCCTCGTCCACGGTCTTGTGGTTGAGCGAGAGCAGGCTGACCGCGTGCATCGCCGCCGCCCGCATCGCCGCCTCGCGCTCCTCCGCCGCGGTCCGCGCGGCGGCCAGGCCGATCCGGATCCAGACCAGCGCGGCCGCCAGGGCCACGACCAACCCGGCGAGCACGAGCGTGACGACGAGGCGTGGTGTGCTGCGCTCCATCCGGCCTCCCGGTGAGGGTCGCCCGGATCATAACCCGGGCTGACATTCCCGTCCGGGTAGTCCGACGAGATGGGCATCGCCCGGGTTCGGCGCCGGCGCGGATCCACGTGGGGCACCGGCTCCGCGGGGCCGCCGGGCACGGCCGTACGGCCACGCCGTACCGGAGCCGCCGGGGCGCCGGAGTGCCGGGAACGCGAAAAGGGCCGCCACCGGCACCAGGTGACAGCCCTCTTCGTATGTTCCTGCGTCCTTCGGCTTATCCGAAGGAGGTGTGCCGCGTGCCTCAGCGCGCGGGCACGAGACTGCGGCGAAACGTCACTTGATGGTGACGGTGGCGCCGGCGGCCTCCAGGGCGGCCTTGGCCTTCTCCGCGGTCTCCTTGTTGACCTTCTCGAGCAGCGGCTTGGGCGCGCCGTCGACGAGGTCCTTGGCCTCCTTGAGGCCGAGGCTGGTGAGGGCCCGGACCTCCTTGATGACCTGGATCTTCTTGTCGCCGGCGGCCTCGAGGATGACGTCGAACTCGTCCTTCTCCTCGGCCTCCTCGGCCGGGGCGGCACCGCCCGCGGCCGGGGCGGCGGCGACGACGGCGGCCGGGGCGGCGGCCTTGACGTCGAAGGTCTCCTCGAAGAGCTTCACGAACTCGGACAGCTCAAGGAGGGTCATCTCCTTGAAGGCGTCCAGCAGCTCCTCGTTGCTGAGCTTCGCCATGGTGGTCGTTCCTCCCGTGTTTCGTACGTTCGTGCGGGACCGCGGTACGCGAGCTCCGCCAATCCCCTCGGCCGCCGGGGGTGCACGCGCCCCGGCGGCCTGCTCGACGGCTTACTCGCCGGCTTCCTCGCGCTTGGCGCGCAGGGCCTCGGCGAGCCGGGCCATGTTGGTGGGCAGCGCGTTGAAGGTGGCGGCGGCCTGGGCCATCTTCGCCTTCATCGCGCCGGCCAGCTTCGCGAGCAGGACCTCGCGGGACTCCAGGTCGGCGAGCTTGGTGATCTCGGCCGGCGTCATCGGCTTGCCGTCGACGACACCGCCCTTGATGACCAGGAGGGGATTGGCCTTGGCGAAGTCGCGCAGACCCTTGGCGGCCTCGACCACGTCGCCCTTGACGAACGCGATCGCGGTCGGGCCCTTGAGCAGGTCGTCCAGACCGGCGACCCCGGCGTTCTTCGCCGCGATCTTGGCCAGCGTGTTCTTCGCCACGGCGAACTTCGCGTGTCCACCGAGAGTGGAGCGCAGCTCCTGGAGCTGCGCCACGGTGAGACCGCGGTACTCGGTCAGGACGGCAGCGCTGGAGCTCGAGAAGTGGTCGGTGAGCTCGGCAACGACCGTCGCCTTGTCCGCCCTCGCCATGGGCCTCCTTCCTGATGTGCCGCCGGCGAAGGTCCCGGGAACGAACAAAACCCCGGGCGCAGGCGCTCCGGGGTTTCCCAAGCGGGGGTCGGCGCGGCACCTGTCCACGGGCCCGCCACGGATGACCCCAGCGAGAAACGTCCACCACCTGCGCGGGTCGCCCAACACGTGGGACCTTCGGTCACCGGGCCACGAGCAGCCCGGCGACGACCAGCGGTCTTCGGCTCAGGACAGCTTACGGCCTCCGCGCGCACACCGCCAAATCCGACGGGCCCCGAGGTACGGCAATGCCACCCCGGCGTCACGGCACGCCCCGGTACGGCACGGCCGCCCGCGGCCCCTCATCCGGCGCGGCGACGGCCGGCCGTACGCCCGGAAAAGCCCGATGGGCCCCCGCCGTGGCGGCGAGGGCCCATCCAGGTACGTCGATGGCGCGTGACGGGTACGCGATCAGCTCGCGAGCTCCGCGGCGATGTCCCGCGTGATGTTGGGGTCGACCGGGATGCCCGGCCCCATCGTGGAGCTGAAGGTGACCTTCTTCAGGTAGCGGCCCTTGGCGGCGGACGGCTTGAGCCGCAGCACCTCGTCGAGCGCGGCGGCGTAGTTCTCCACGAGCGCGCGCTCGCTGAACGAGGTCTTGCCGATCACCAGGTGGAGGTTCGCGTGCCGGTCGACGCGGAACTCGATCTTGCCGCCCTTGATCTCGGTCACGGCCTTGGCGACGTCCGGCGTCACCGTGCCGGTCTTCGGGTTCGGCATGAGACCACGCGGACCGAGCACCCGGCCCAGCCGGCCGACCTTGCCCATGAGCTCGGGGGTCGCCACCACGGCGTCGAACTCGTTGAGCCGGTTGCCCTTGGAGATCTCCTCGATTAGCTCGTCGGCGCCGACGATGTCGGCGCCCGCCGCGCGGGCCTCCTCGGCGCGCACACCGGTCGCGAAGACCAGGACCCGGGCGGTCTTACCGGTGCCGTGCGGGAGGCTGACGGTGCCGCGGACCATCTGGTCGGCCTTGCGGGGGTCGACGCCGAGCCGCAGCGCCACCTCCACCGTCGCGTCGAACTTGGTGGGCGAGGTCTGCTTGACGAGGCGGGCCGCCTCGGCCGGGGTGTACAGCCGCGAACGGTCGACCAGCGCGGCCGCGTTGCGGTAACCCTTGCTGCGCTTCATCTGCTCACTCCTTACGAGTGAACCGTGGTATGGGCCGCGCCCGGCCCTCCCACGAGTTCTGCCGGGCCCGGACGCCTGCACGCTCCGCGGTCGCGGAGCCGTACGGCGCGGGCGATGGACATGCCGGCGTTACCGGCGGGACGGGAAAACGGTCGGTGATCAGTCGACGATGGTGACACCCATCGACCGCGCGGTGCCGGCGATGATCTTCTCCGCCGCCTCGAGATCGCGGGCGTTGAGGTCCTTCATCTTCATCTCGGCGATCTCGCGGAGCTGCGCCTTGGTGAGCTTGCCCACCTTGTCGCGGTGCGGCACCGCGGAGCCCTTCTGGATGCCCGCGGCCTTCTTGATCAGCTCGGGCGCCGGCGGCGTCTTGGTGACGAAGGTGAAGGTGCGGTCCTCGTAGATGGTGATCTCGACGGGGATGATGTTGCCCCGCTGGGACTCCGTCGCCGCGTTGTACTGCTTGACGAAGTCCATGATGTTGACGCCGTGCGGACCGAGCGCGGTACCGACCGGCGGAGCGGGCGTGGCCTGGCCGGCAGGAAGCTGCACCTTGACCAGCGCGGCGATCTTCTTCTTCGGAGGCATCTGCTCTTTCTCCGGGTCCTTCGTGAACGCCCCACGGATGTGGGGAGACGAGCTGGGCGTGACCAGCGCCGCATCCGGCGCCCCTCACGGCGTGAGGATCGTGCCGGTACCGCCGATAGCGGCGTGCGCTACCGCGACTCCCACATGCGCTGGACCGCCCCAGTTTAGGCGACCGACAGGCTGCGCCCCCGCGCCTCGTGCGAAGACGGGGGATTCAACCGGAGGCCGGTGCTCGGCGCGACACCGACCGTCCGTCGGTGAGGTCCTCGCGCCCTGTCACCGCGAGCCCTGCGGCGAGCCCGCTTGGTCATCGCGAGCATCGGAATCCTACCAAGAACACGCCGACCCCCGGCCGCCGTGCCGGGGGCCCGCGTCGGTCGGGCTCCGATCAGAGCTTGGAGACCTGGTTGAACGACAGCTCGACCGGCGTCTCCCGGCCGAAGATCGACACCAGCACCTTGAGCTTCTGCTGCTCGGGGCTGATCTCGCTCACCGTGGCGGGCAGGGTGGCGAACGGGCCGTCCATGACGGTGACGGACTCGCCGATCTCGAACTCGACCGTGGCGGCCTGGGTCTTGGTCTTCGCCGCCTTGGTCTCCTCCTCCGGCTCGGGGGCGAGCAGCTTCGCCACCTCGTCGAGGGTGAGCGGGCTCGGCTTGTTCGACAGGCCCACGAAACCGGTCACGCCGGGCGTGTTGCGCACGACCGCCCACGACTCGTCGGTGAGCTCCATGCGCACGAGCACGTAGCCGGGGAGCACCCGCTCCTTGACCGGGGTCTTCTTGCCGCCCTTGAACTCGGCGACGGTGTGGGTCGGCACCTCAACCTGGAAGATGTAGTCCTCCATGTTGAGGGACTGGATGCGGCTCTCCAGGTTGGACTTCACCCGGTTCTCGTAACCGGCGTAGGAGTGGACGACGTACCACTCTCCCGGGAGGCCCTTGAGGGTCTCCTTGAACGCCTCCACCGGGTCCACCCCGGCCTCGTCGGGCACGACGTCACCGTCTTCGTCCACGGCGGCGCCCGCCTCGGACCCGACCTGCTGACCGGCCTCGGCCGTGGCGTCGGCGTCGGCCGAACCGGTGGCCGACTCGGCGGCCGCTACCGGCTCTTCCGGCTCGCGATCCCACTCTTCGCGGGACTCACCGGGCGACGGTGGGAACTCGGACACGGTGACTTTCTCTCTACTCGTCGTCGGACTGGGCGGGTTCGGCGGCGAGGTCCACCGGCCGCTCAGGAGCCGCCGAAGACCGCCACCACACCCTGGGTGAACAATGCATCGAAGCCGAACACGATCGCAACCATGATCAGCACGAAAATGAGGACCACGGTGGTGTAGGTGATGAGGTCCCGGCGGCTCGGCCAGACGACCTTCCGGAGCTCGGCGACGACCTGACGGTAGAAGAGTGCCGGCGAGGTGCGCTTGGCCTTCTTCTTCTCGCTTGGCCTGTCCGCGGCCTCGCTGCGGGTGTCGATCGCCACAGTCCTCACCTGCTTCGTCGTGTCCGTCGCATCTTGCGGCGCGCCAACACGCCTAACCCGGTGCGCGGACCGCACTTCGCAGGGCACGAGGGACTCGAACCCCCAACCGCCGGTTTTGGAGACCGGTGCGCTACCAATTGCGCCAGTGCCCTATGTCGCGAACCACCATACCGCCTCGGCGGACCGCCTTGTCCCAGCGTTCGTGAGGACGCCGTGAGGGCGCGTTGCCCCGCGTTCGTGGCTCACTAGATCTGGAAGTGTACGTGCCAACGGCCGCTTCGTCGAACCGAATGACGTCCGCGCACGTCAACGCTACCCCGCCACGGCGCGTACGTCGCGGATATCACAGCGAAACCTCGGCCGTGGTCTGGGACGATGGAGGCATGACCCGTCCCCGCATCTCGAAGCGCATCTCTTCGATCAGCGAATCCGCCACGCTCGCCGTGGACGCCAAGGCCAAGGCGATGAAGGCCGCCGGACGCCCGGTGATCGGCTTCGGCGCAGGCGAGCCCGACTTTCCCACGCCGGACTACATCGTCGAGGCGGCCGTCGAGGCCTGCCGGAACCCGCGGTTCCACAAGTACACCCCGGCCGGCGGCCTGCCCGAGCTGAAGGAGGCGATCGCCGAGAAGACCCGGCGCGACTCCGGGTACTCGGTCGAGCCGTCCCAGGTGCTCGTCACCAACGGCGGCAAGCAGGCGGTCTACGAGGCGTTCGCGACCCTGCTCGACCCGGGCGACGAGGTCCTCGTGGTCGCGCCGTACTGGACCACCTACCCTGAGGCGATCAAGCTCGCGGGCGGTGTCCAGGTCGACGTGGTCACCGACGAGACCACCGGCTACCTCGCCTCGGTCGAGCAGCTCGAGCGCCACCTCACCGAGCGCACCAAGGTGCTGCTGTTCGTCTCGCCGTCGAACCCCACCGGCGCGGTCTACTCGCCCGAGCAGGTGGCCGAGATCGGCCGCTGGGCGGCGGAGAAGGGCCTGTGGGTGGTCACCGACGAGATCTACGAGCACCTGGTGTACGGCGACGCGAGGTTCACCTCGATCGCCACGGCCGTGCCGGAGCTCGGCGACCGCGTGGTGATCCTCAACGGCGTGGCCAAGACCTACGCGATGACCGGGTGGCGGGTCGGCTGGCTGATCGGCCCGAAGGACGTGGTGAAGGCCGCCACGAACCTGCAGTCGCACGCGACCTCGAACGTCTCGAACGTGGCGCAGGCCGCGGCGCTCGCCGCGGTCTCCGGCGACCTGTCCGCGGTGGCCGAGATGCGCACCGCGTTCGACCGGCGCCGCCAGACCATGGTGCGCATGCTCAACGAGATCCCCGGCGTGGTCTGCCCCGAGCCGCTGGGCGCGTTCTACGCCTACCCGTCGGTGAAGAACATCCTCGGCAAGGAGCTGCGCGGCCGCCGCCCGCAGACCTCCGCCGAGCTCGCCGAGGTGATCCTGGAGGAGGCCGAGGTCGCGGTGGTGCCCGGCGAGGCGTTCGGCACCCCGGGCTACTTCCGGCTCTCCTACGCGCTCGGCGACAACGACCTCGTCGAGGGCGTGAGCCGCATCGGCAAGCTGCTCGCCGAGGCGCACTGACGCCCGGCGGGCGGCCCCGCCGTACCGAGCCGATCCCCGGCGGCGACCCTGCGCGGTCGCCGCCGGTTTTTTCATCGCACCGGCCGGCCGTACCCCGGCGCTTCGCCCACCTGCGCGGCGTTGCGACCCGGACGTCCGAAATCCGGTGACAGGGATCGCCCGGAACGGCCACGCGCACCGCGCGGGGTGCGGCACGATATGGCAATGCCACGTCCGCTCCACACTCTGCCGAAGGCGCATCTGCACCTGCACTTCACCGGCTCGATGCGCCACTCGACGCTGATCGAGCTCGCCCGGGAACACGGCGTGCACCTTCCCGACGCGCTCGTGGAGGACTGGCCGCCCCGGCTCCGGGCGACCGACGAGCGTGGCTGGTTCCGGTTCCAGCGGCTCTACGACATCGCGCGCTCGGTGCTGCGCCGGCCGGAGGACGTCTACCGCCTGCTGCGGGAGGCGGCGGAGGACGAGGCGGCCGAGGGCTCGCGCTGGCTGGAGATCCAGGTCGACCCGTCCGGGTACGCCAACCGGTTCGGCGGCCTGACGAACACCCTGGAGCTCGTCCTCGACGCGGCCGAGCGGGCGGCCAAGGCCACCGGGGTCGGCATCGCGGTGATCGTGGCGGCGAACCGCACCAAGCACCCCCTCGACGCGCGCACGCTCGCCCGCCTCGCCGGGCAGTTCGCGGGCCGGGGCGTGGTCGGCTTCGGGCTCTCCAACGACGAGCGGCGGGGCCGGGCGCGGGACTTCGACCGCGCGTTCCGCATCGCCAAACGGGCCGGGCTGCTCGCCGTGCCGCACGGCGGTGAGCTCGCCGGGCCGCAGAGCGTCGCCGAGTGCATCGACGACCTGGGCGCGGACCGGGTGGGGCACGGGGTGCGGGCCGCCGAGTCCGAGCGGCTCATGGCGCGGCTCGCCGACCGCCAGATCTGCTGCGAGGTCTGCCCGACCTCGAACGTCGGCCTCGGCGTCGCCGACACCGTGGCGGACGTGCCGCTGCGCCGGCTGTTCGACGCGGGGGTGCCGATCGCGCTCGGCGCCGACGACCCGCTGCTGTTCGGGGCGCGGCTGCTGCCGCAGTACGAGCTCGCCCGCGACGTGTACGGCTTCCGCGACGCGGAGATCGCCGAGCTGGCCCGCCAGTCGATCCGCTCCTCGGCCGCCCCGGACTCGCTCAAGCTCGAGCTGCTGCGCGAGATCGACCGCTGGCTGACCGCCCCGGTCGAGGAGGTGGAGGCCCCGGCGGCGGTCTGCCGCTGACCGCCGGCTCGCCGGCGCGTCAGTCGATGACGCCGCCGCCGGGTTCCAGGCTCGTGCCCCGGGCGTAGGCGGCCTCGTACCGCTCGTCGCCGATCATGCTGCGCACCCGGTGCTCGGTGGTGTGGCGGCCGGAGGCGAACGCCCGGGCCCCGGCCTGCGGGCCGCCGAACGCCGACCAGATGCGCTGCCCGGCGCCGAGCAGCCGGGCGGAGCGCTCGCCGTCCCCGCGGGCGGCGGCGACCGCGGCGAGCTGGTCGACGGCGAGCGCGCTGCCGAGCATGTCGCCGAGCCGCCACTTGGCGGCGAGCGCGGCGTGCACGTGCGCCTCGGCGGCGTCCAGGTCGCCGCGGCCGAGTTCGAGCACGGACCGCACGTAGTCGCCGTACGACCGGGACCAGACCTCGCCCTGCCGCTCGCACCACGCCCGGTGCCCCTGCAGCACCTGGTCGGCGCGCTCGTGGTCGCCGCGCCGCCCGAGGATGAGCGCGAGCGTGGGGCGGGCCATGGCGAGCCCGATGCCGGGGTCCGGCACCCGGGCGAACAGGTCGATCGCCTCGCACACGAGCTTCAGCGCGCGGTCGAGGTCGTCGCGGAGCATGGCGAGCACCGCGGCGACGTGCACGGCCGAGGCCGCCCCGGCCTCGTCCCCCTGGTCGGTGGCCTCCTCCAGCGCCTCCAGCGACCGGTCCGCCGCCACCGCGAGGTCGCCCTGGGCGAGCGCGACCCACGCCGAGGCCCACAGCGCCTTGGTCCGGGCGGGCGTGGGCCGCCGGTTGTGCGCGAGCGCCCGGTCCAGGTGGCGGCGGCCCTCGGTGATCCGGCCGGCGCAGAACCACAGGAACCACAGCGCGGCGACGAGCTCGAGGCCGTCCGGCCCGGTGACGGTGTGCTCGATCGCGGCCCGCAGGTTGGGGTACTCGCGGTGCGCCCAGTCGGTCCAGTCGAGCTGGACCCGGCCCGCCCACTCGGCCTCGGCCCGCACCGCGGCCTCCCGGTAGTGGCGGTGGTGGCGCCGCCGCAGCTCCTCCTCCTCGCCCAGCTCGCGCAGCCAGAACGCGCCGTACTCGCGCATCGGCGCATACAGGCGGCACCGCCCGGCGGTGCTGCGGGTGACCACGGACGCCTCGATCAGCCGGGCGAGCGGGCGGGCCGCGTCGGGGAGCCGGTCGTCGGTGCACACGGTGATCGCCGAGCCGATGTCGAAGCCGCCGGGGAACACCGACAGCCGCGCCCACAGCAGCCGCTCCTCCGGGCCGCACAGCTCGTGGCTCCACCCGACCGCGGTGCGCAGCGAGTGGTGCCGTCCCTCGGCGATCCGGTCCGGGTCGTCGCCGAGCAGGCTGAACACGTCGCCGGGGCGCTCGGCGAGCTCGCCCGGGGAGATCGTGCGCAGCCGCCGGGCGGCGAGCTCGAGCGCGAACGGGATGCCGTCGAGCCTGCGGCACAGCTCGCCGAGCGCCCGCCGGTCCGCGGCCGCGCCCCCCTCCGGCCGCGCGCCGAGCGCCTCGGCGCGCCGGGCGAGCAACCGGACCGCGTCGTACCGCTCGGGCCGGTCGTCCCCGGTCGGCGGTACGGCGAGCGGTTCTAGCCGCAGCACCCGCTCCTGCGGCAGGCCGAGCGGGCGGCGGCTGGTGGCGAGGATGCGCACCCCGGGCGCGGCGGCGAGGATCGCCTCGGCGAGCTCGCGGCAGGAGGCGATCATGTGCTCGCAGGTGTCGAGGACGAGCAGCATGCGCTTCCCGGCGAGCCGCTCGGCGAGCACCTCCCGCTGCGGCCGCGCGGCCTGGTCGCCGACGCCGAGCGCGGCCGAGACGCCGTGCGCGAGCAATCCGGCGTCGCGTTCCGCGGCGAGGTCGGCGAACCACGCCCCGTCGGGGAGGCGGCACGCCCGGGCGGCCTCCACGGCGAGCCGGGTCTTGCCGACCCCGGCGGGCCCGGTCACGGTCACCAGCGTGTGCTCCCCGATCAGCCGGGCGAGCTCGGCGAGCTCGGCCGATCGTCCGATGAGGCCGCCGATCTCCGCGGGCAGGTTGCCGGTCTGCCATGACGTCTTCATCACTGGTCCGCCCTCCTGACCGTCAGGCAACCATGCCGTGGGTAACGGTGTGGGTGCCCTCAGTGGTCGCGGGTGGGGCGGAGCCCCTCGAAGGCGAAGGATCCTCCTACCGGGGTGGAGGTTTCCACCGCTCTACGCGCCCGATCCGTCACCGTCGGTAATCGTCGTGGCGGCGCCGTACCGCCTCGCGTTCGCCGAGCCGGTCGAGCCACTCGGCGCCGAACGCGCGCACCCCGCGCAGCAGCCGGTAGCGGGCCGCGCCGGGGCGGTCGGCGCGGAGCACCACGGACTTGTCGACGAGCCCGCCGATCGTGTCGAGCACGGCGGAGGCGGGCAGCGGGCCGCCCGCGCACACGTGCTCCGCGGCGGGCAGGTCGAACTCGCCGGGGAACACCGACAGCCGGGCCCACAGCAGCCGTTCGCGCGGGGTGCACAGGGCGTGGCTCCAGCCGAGCGCGGCGCGCACGCTGCGGTGCCGTTCCGGCAGGTCCGCGGCGGCCACCGGAGCGGCGCCGGCGGGCTCCCAGCCGTCGCCGAGGGCGGCGATGTACTCCCGGATCGGCCGTCCGGACAGGGATCGGGCGGCGAGCTCGATGGCGAGCGGCACGCCGTCGAGCAGCCCGCACAGCTCGCGGGCGGCCTCGGCCTCGAAGCCGGGCGGGTCGCCGAGCCGGTCGCGGAGCAGCGCGACCGCGTCGCAGGCGGGCAGCGGGCGCACCAGGTGCACGTGCTCGCCGGGCACGCCGAGCGACCGGCGGCCGGTGGCGAGCACCCGCAGCCCGGGTACGGCCCGCAACAGCGCGGTGGCGAGGCGGGCCACGGCGTCGACGAGGCGGTCGCAGGTGTCGAGCACGAGCAGCACGCGGCGGTGGCCGAACCATTCGGCGATCGCGGCCGTCCACTCGGCGGCGGTGCGGTCGGGGTCGGGGGCGATGCCGAGGCAGCGGGCGACCGCGCCGGGCAGCGCGGCCGGGTCGTCGAGCGGCTCGAGGTCGACCATGACGGTGAGGTCGACCGGGATGCGCCCGGCGTCCTCGAGCACCCGGCGGGCGAGGCGGGTCTTGCCCACGCCCGCGACCCCGCAGAGCGTGACCAGCCGGGCCCGCCCGAGCAGGCGGATCACCTGGGCCGGTTCGGCACGCCGTCCGACGAAGGTCGTCGCCATGTAGCCCCTTTCGCGAGAGCCTCATCGTAGGCGCGGCGGGCCACGCGGACGGCCCGCTGCCACTAGACTCCCGACGAGACCGCGTCTCCCGCGGGCCGTGACTTCTCGCGCCATCCCGAGCGGAACACCACCATCGATCGGAAACGGGACACATGTCTGGGTACGACCGTGTTGTGCAGCCGGCCGCCGGCGAGGGGGCCCTGGAGAACCACCTGGGCGGAGACGAGGCGAGGAACTACCGGCGCTACGAGTACGACATGGTCGCCCCGCACGTGGGCCGCTCGATGCTGGAGATCGGCTCGGGCCTCGGCCACTTCGCCGAGCAGTTCCTGCCCCGCCTCGACCGGCTCGTGGTGAGCGACTTCGACCCGTACTGCGTGGAGCAGCTCACCAAGCGGTTCGCCGACCACGGGAACGTCGAGGTGCTCCAATTCGGCCTGCCGACCGAGATCCCGCTGCGGGAGAAGGTCGACACGGTCGTGATGATGAACGTGCTGGAGCACATCGAGCAGGACGTCGAGGCGCTGCGCTCGGTGGCGAGGGTGACGGTGCCGGGCGGCCGGATCGTGCTGTGGGTGCCGGGCTACATGCAGCTCTACGGCGACTTCGACCGGAAGGTCGGGCACGTCACCCGGTACACGCCGAAGACGCTGCGCGCCACGGTGGAGCGCGCCGGTCTCGACATCGAGGTGCTCAAGCCGATCAACCTGCTCGGCGGCATCGCCTGGTGGGTCGCGGTACGGCGCGGCGGCGTCGGCTACCCGGACCCGCGCCTGGTCAAGATCTACGACCGTACCGTGGTCCCGCTCACCCGGCTGATCGAGCGCTTCATCCGCCCGCCGTTCGGCCAGACCGTGTTCTGCGTCGCCCGGGTGCGCGGGTCCTGATCGCGGGCTCCCGCGGCGCCCTGACCACGCCCTGACCAGGGTCTGAACCGGGCCTGACCAGGGCCGCAATCGTCGGCCTCCCATTGGGTACGTAGTTCGCACGACACGCAACGTCGACGGTACGTACACAAAACGTCGTCCCCGAGGCGTCTTTGGGAGGCCGAGATGACGGACTACGCGAAGGCACGCGAGATCGCCGAACAGGCGCGCGAACGGGAGTGGACGCGGCCGAGCTTCGGCAAGCAGCTCTTCCTCGGCGACCTCCGGCTCGACCTCGTGCACCCGATGCCCCGGCCGGACGCGGAGCAGAACGCCCGGGGCGACGAGTTCCTGCACAGGCTGCGCCGGTTCCTGGAGGACAAGGTCGACCCGGCCGCGATCGAGCGCGAGGCGGTGGTCCCGCAGGACGTGATCACCGGGCTCGCCGACCTCGGCGCGTTCGGCATGAAGATCGAGCCCGAGTACGGCGGGCTCGGCCTCAACCACCTGTACTACACGCGCGCCCTGGCGCTCGTCGGGTCGTACTCCCCCGCGATCGCCACGCTGCTCTCGGCCCACCAGTCGATCGGGGTGCCGCAGCCGCTGCGGCTGTTCGGCACCGAGGCGCAGAAGCGGGCGTTCCTGCCGCGCTGCGCGCGGGGCGAGATCTCCGCGTTCCTGCTCACCGAGCCGGACGTCGGCTCCGACCCGGCCCGGCTGTCCACCACGGCCACCTTCGTCGACGACCCGGACGGCGGCCACTACGTGATCGACGGCACCAAGCTGTGGACCACGAACGGCACGATCGCCGACCTGCTCGTGGTGATGGCCCGTACCGGGTCGCGGATCAGCGCGTTCGTGGTGGAGGCGAACACGCCCGGCATCACGGTGGAGCGGCGCAACGCGTTCATGGGGCTGCGCGGCATCGAGAACGGCCTCACCCGGTTCGAGGGCGTGCGGGTCCCGGCGGCGAACCTCATCGGCAAGGAGGGCCAGGGCCTGAAGATCGCGCTCACCACGCTCAACACCGGGCGCATCTCGGTGCCCGCGGTGTGCGCGGGCATCGCCAAGTGGGCCACGAAGATCGCCCGGGAGTGGGGCGACGCCCGGGTGCAGTGGGGCCGCCGGATCGGCGAGCACGAGGCGGTCGGCGGCAAGATCGCGTTCATCGCGTGCACCGCGTACGCGCTCGAGGCGCTCGTCGACCTGTGCAGCCGGCTCGCCGACGACGAGCGCAACGACATCCGCATCGAGGCGGCGCTCGCCAAGCTGTGGGCCTCGGAGATGGCCTGGCAGGTCGCGGACGAGCTGGTGCAGATCCGCGGCGGCCGCGGGTTCGAGACCGCCGACTCGCTCGCCGCCCGCGGCGAGCGCGGGGTGCCCGCCGAGCAGATGCTGCGCGACCTGCGGATCAACCGCATCTTCGAGGGCTCGACCGAGATCATGCACCTGCTCATCGCCCGGGAGGCGGTCGACGCCCACCTCTCCGTCGCGGGCGACCTCGTCGACCCGAAGGCGGACATGCGCGCCAAGGCCGCGGCGGCGCGCCGCGCGGGCGGGTTCTACGCGCGCTGGCTGCCCACGCTCGTCGCCGGTCCGGGCAACCGGCCGGGGTCGTACGCGGACTTCGGGCCGCTCGCCCACGAGCTGCGGTACGTCGAGCGGGCCTGCCGCAAGCTCGCCCGGTCGACGTTCTACGGCATGTCCCGGTGGCAGGGGCGGCTGGAGCACCGGCAGCGCTTCCTCGGCCGGATCGTGGACATCGGGGCCGAGCTGTTCGCGATGACCGCGGTGTGCCTGCGCGCCCGGGAGGACGCGGCCCGGCTCGGCCGTGGCCCGCAGGAGCTCGCCGAGGGCTTCTGCCGCCAGGCCCGGCAGCGGGTGGAGGCGCTCTTCCACGACCTGTGGCACAACACCGACGACACCGACACCCGGATCGCCCGCCGGGTCATGGCGGGCCGGTACACGTTCCTCGAGGAGGGCGTGCTCGACCCGTCGATCGACGGCCCGTGGGTCGCCGTGCCGCGCGCGAGGGTGGCGGCGAAGAGCTGATCATCCGGCCGGTACGGCCGGGCGGCGCGGGCATGCCGAAGGCACCGGGCGTGCCCGCGCGGCACGCCCGGGACGACCGGCGGCCGGGTGGCCTAGAACTCGTCGAGCAGGTCCTTGAGGAACTGCTTGGACGCGGCGACGGTGTTCGCCTGCACGCTCACCCGGTCCATGACCTCCATGTACGCGTCGGTGTCCTCGCGCTTGTCGAGGTAGAGCGCGCTGGTGAGCTGCTCGATGTAGACGACGTCGGGCAGCGCCGGCTCGCTGAACCGCAGGAAGGTGAACGGCCCGCCGGCCGCGGCGTGGCCGCCGCGGGAGAACGGCAGCACCTGGAGGCGGATGTTGGGCCGCTCGGTCATCTCCAGCAGGTGCTCGATCTGGCCGCGCATCACCTTCGGCCCGCCGAACGGGCGGCGCACCGCGGCCTCGTCCACCACGGCCCACAGCGTCGGCGCGTCCGGCCCGAGCAGCCGCTGCTGGCGGCGCTCCCGCAGCTCGATGCGGCGGTCGATCTCCTCCTTGCTCGCCCGCGGGTGGCCGATGCTGATCACCGCCCGGGCGTAGTCCCGGCTCTGCAGCAGGCCGGGGATGAACTGGATCTCGTAGGTACGGATGATCGAGGCCGCCTCCTCGAGGCCGACGTACACCTCGAACCAGTGCGGCAGCAGGTCGCTGTACTTGTGCCACCACCCGGGGCGGTTCGCCTGCCGGGCGAGCTCGAGCAGCGGGGCGCGGTCGGCGGGGTCGGTCACGCCGTACAGGGTGAGCAGGTCGGCGACGTCGCGCTCCTTGAAGCTCACCTTGCCGAGCTCCAGGCGGCTGATCTTGGCGTGGGAGGCGCGGATCGCGTAGCCGGCCTCCTCGCGGCTGATGCCCCGCTCCTGGCGGAGCCGCCGCAGCTGACTGCCGAGCAGGATGCGCAGCACCGTGGGTCCGCCCTTGGCGAGTGCCACGGGAGATCGGGGCTCGATTTCCTCCGCACGCCGAATCGCCATCTCAGCCCTCCCTAGGGCGAAACCTGGAATCTCGGTAAGTGTTGCATCCGTCCGCGTTGTCCGTACAGCTTCAATCACAGATGCACGTGCGTTTGTAAACACCCCTGACGCGCACCGGTGAAGAGCCGTTATCCTCGCCGTGCGGAACGGCCGGCAGGCCGGGGCGGGCCCGCGCGGCACCCCGCGTAGGCCATGCCGATGATAGTAGTCCCGATCATGAAAGACGCCCGTCCCCCTCGGGGACGGGCGTCACAAATGATCAACGATTCGGGTACGGCCCGGCGGTCAGAGCCGCTCGATGATCGTCACGTTCGCCATGCCGCCGCCCTCGCACATGGTCTGCAGGCCGTACCGGCCGCCGGTGCGCTCGAGCTCGTGCAGCAGCTTGGTCATGAGGATCGCGCCGGTGCCGCCGAGCGGGTGGCCGAGCGCGATCGCGCCGCCGTTCGGGTTGGTGCGGGCCGGGTCGGCGCCGATCTCCTTGAGCCATGCGAGCGGCACCGGGGCGAACGCCTCGTTGATCTCGATCACGTCGATGTCGTCGATCGACAGGCCGGTCCGCTCCAGCGCCTTCCGGGTGGCCGGGATCGGCGCGGTGAGCATGTAGACCGGGTCGTCGCCGAGCACGGTGAGGTTGACGATGCGGGCGCGCGGGGTGAGGTTGTGCTCGCGTACCGCGCGCTCGGAGGCGATGAGCACCGCGCCGGAGCCGTCGGAGATCTGCGACGAGGTGGCGGCGGTGATGATGCCGTCCTCGCGCAGCGTCTTGAGCTCGGCCATCTTCTCCAGGCTGGTGTCCGGCCGCGGGCCCTCGTCGTTCTCCACGCCGTTGACCGGCACGATCTGGTCCTTGAACCGGCCGTCGGCGATCGCCTTGGCCGCGCGCTGGTGGCTCTCCAGCGCGTACTCCTCGAGCTGGCGGCGGGTGAAGCCCCACTTCTTGCACATCAGCTCGGCCCCGTGGAACTGGGAGATCTCCTGGAGGCCGTAGCGGGCGACCCAGCTCTCGCCGTACGGGAACGGCATGTTCGGCACCAGCGACGCGCCCATCGGCACGATGCTCATCGACTCCACGCCGGCCGCGACCACGAGGTCCTGGGTGCCGGAGAGCACCGCCTGGGCGGCGAAGTGCACCGCCTGCTGGGACGAGCCGCACTGCCGGTCGATCGTGACGCCGGGCACGCTCTCCGGGAAGCCCGCCGACAGCCAGGCGTTCCGGCCGATGTTCAGGCTCTGCGGCCCGACCTGCATCACGCACCCCATGATCACGTCGTCCACCGCGGCGGGGTCCACGCCGGTGCGGTCGATGAGCGCCTTGAGGGTGTGCGCGGCCAGGTCCGTGGGGTGGACACCGGAGAGTCCGCCCTTCCTCTTGCCGATCGGGGTCCGGACCGCCCCGACGATGTACGCCTCTGCCACGGTGCCTCCTAGGTCCTCTCCCGTGAGACCGAGCATTATTCGGTTACTCGTAGGTTACATCAGGACGCCCGGCCCGAAAGCCCCTCTCCCGGCATTCCCGGCGCGGCGGGCACGGGCGCACGCCGGAAGGACGTCCTGGGGAGAGCCTGCCCGTTTCGGCCGGTCACACTCCGCGCACCCCGCAGGGCGCGGTCCGGCCGGGGATCCGGTACGGCACGGCCGCGGCGGGTCAGCCCGACGCCATGCGGGTGGCGGTCATCGTGGCGTAGACGATGATGTTGTCGGTGTAGTGGCCGGTGGTGCGGTCGTAGACGCCGCCGCAGGTGATCAGCCGCAGCTCGGCGGTGGCGGCGTCGCCGTACACCCGGTGGGTGGGGAACACGTCCTTGCCGGCCTGCTCCAGGCCGCCGACGGTGAACACGGCGACCGTGCCGTCCATGCGCACCACCTCGATCGTGTCGCCGTGGCGCAGCTCGTGCACCCGGCTGAACACGGCGCTGCCGGTCCGGGTGTCCTTGTGGCCGAGCAGCACGGCCGGGCCCGCCTGGCCCGCGGTGGGGCCGTACCGGTACCAGCCGACGAGGTTCGGGTTGTTCACCGGCGGCACCTGGATCACGCCCCGGCGGTCGAGGCCCACCGAGCGGATCGGCGCGTTCACCCCGATCTTGGGGATGATCAGCCGTTTCGGCGTGGAGGGCTGGAGCGGCGGGGCCGGGGGCAGGTTCGGCACCGGGGCCGCCGCGTCCGGGGCGAGGGTGGTGAGCGCGCCGGCGTTCGCCGCGTCCGGGGTGGGCTGCACGCCCACGTTGAGCGAGGTACGGCCGTTGCCGGAGGCGAGGCCGTACTCCTCGGGGTTGCTCGCCATGAGCAGCAGCCCGGCGATCACGGTGACCACGCCCGCCAGTGCCGCGACGATGAGCACGACGCGCATGATCTGGTGCGCGCTCGGCCGGGGCGGTGGCGGGTCCGGCCGCGGCGGCACGGGCTGCGGCCAGGGCTGGATCGCCTGCGGCTGGGGGAAGGCCGGGTAGGCGGGCAGGCCGCCGTGCGGGTCACCGGGCACGCCGCCGGGTGGGGGCGCCTCGCCGGGGTATCCGCCGCCGTGGGTCGGTGGCATGCTCACCGGCGGCCCCGCTCACCCTCGGGCGAGACGTCGCCGCCGCAGCACGAGACCACCGGCCGCCGCGCCGAGCAGCGTGATCGATCCGGCGAGCACGAGCGTGCGCCCGTCGGGCCCGGCCTCGCCGCCTCCGCCGGTCGCGACGCCGCCCGCGGGCGTGCGCGCCACCTTCGAGCCGTTCGTCGGGTGCTCCGTCACGGTCACCTCCACGGTGTGGGTGGGTTGCCGGGACGGGCTCTGCGTGGTGGTCGGTGAGGTGGCGGCGCCGGGCGTGCCCACGGCCGCGGTGACCGCGGCGGGGACGGTGTTGCCGGTGACGGCGGGGGTGCACGTGTAGAGGTCGACTGCGGCGGCGCCGGGCTGGGCCACCCGGAGGGTGAACGCGCCCGCCTGCAGGACCAGTGACGTCGTGCCCGGCTCCGGGGTGACGGTCACCGTCGCGGTGGGGATGGGCGCGAGCGGTGACCCGGACGGCACCGGGGTGGTCACCGACGCCGTGGCCTCACCGGTGACCGACGACACCGCCGGCGGGGTCGGGGCGGCGCTCACCGACACCTGCGGCACGAGCTGGATCTGCGCGCCCGCGGGGATCTCCGCAGTGGCGCTGAACGACGGGTTCGCCCCCGCGATCACCACCGTGGCCGGGTACGCCGCCTGCGCGGTCGCCGACGTGCCGCCGGAGAGGTTGATCGTCACCTCGTGGGTGGTCTCACCGCCGGAGCCCGTACCGGTGCCCGGAGACGTGGTCGTTCCGGTGCTCGGGGATGTGGTGGTCCCGGTACCCGGACTCGTCGTGGAGGTCTGGGTACCCGCCTCGGTGCCCGCGCCCGTACCGGTCCCGGCGGCGGTGCACGTGTAGGTGACGGTCCTGGTGTCCGCGCCGGCGGGCAGGCCGGTGAGGAGAGCGCCCATGCCGACGGTTCCGAGGGCAGCGGCGAGCAGGGCGAGGCGTCGCTGTGCCTGGGACATCCGCACGTGTCTCTCCTAGCCTCTTTTCGCTTTTCCGACTCAACCTGTCAGATCACGTCAGGGCGCACCAGGATCGCAGTGCTTGGTCACGGTACGGTCGCGATCACATCGACATACCGAACGGCTCGTGGCGAACCGTCACGTCACGGACGATCTACCTCATACCGCCCCCAGCCTAGAACGGCGGGCCCGGCGGGGCGGGGTGATCGCGCGAATCGGCCCGGATCGGCCCTCAGGCCGCCCGGGTGTTGGAGAGCGTGGCGTACACGATGATGTTGTCGCTGTAGCCGTGCCGCTTGCGGTCGTACACGCCGCCGCAGGTGATCAGGCGCAGCGCGGCCTCGGTGGTGTTGCCGTACACCCGCTCGGTGGGGAACGTCTTCTTGCTCACCTGCTCCACGCCGTCCACGGTGAACTCGGCCACGACCCCGTCGGAGCGGGTCACGTAGATCTTCTGGCCGCGCCTGATCTCGCGCAGCCGGGCGAACACGGCCGCGCCCTGCCGGTTGTTCACGTGGCCGAGGATGACGGCCGGGCCGAGCTCGCCGGGCACCGGGCCGTGGCGGTACCAGCCCGCGAGGTTGCGCCGGCTCAGCGGCGGCACCTGGATCTCGCCCGAGCGCTTCACGCCGAGCCGCATGAGCGGGGCCGACACGCCGAGGTCGGGGATGGCGATGCGGACCGGGCGCACCGTGCGGCCGGTGGTGACCGGCGGCACCGGCGAGGCGGCGGGCGACGGCGGCGGCGCGGTCGGCGCGGCCTGGGTGAGCGGTACGCCCGGGCCGCCGGGGCCGACGGTCGGGGGCAGGTAGGAGCCGGTGCCGCCCACGTTCACCACGTTGAGCTCCTGCGGGGCCTCCGCCTCCAGGGTCGTCGTGGCGGGCGTGAGGAACGCGAGCAGACCGGCCATGATCGCGGCGATTCCGGCGAGGCAGGCGAGCAGCAGCACCGCGGGCAGGGCCGCCCGCGGCAGGACCCGGCCGGGCCGGTACGGCTGCGCGGGTGGGTGCGACGGCTGCGGCGGCCGGTATCCGTCCGGCTGGTTCGTCATCGTCGCCTCCCCCGCTCAGCTCGTCGGACCGGGACGGTCGCCCGCGTGTGCGGCGCGGCGCCTGCGCAGCGCGAGCCCACCGGCGAAACCGCCGCCGAGCAGCAGAGTGCCGAGCGCCACGAGCGCGCCGGGGGACGGCCCGGCGGCGGGCGCCTCACCGGTCGCCGCCGCGCCGACCGGGGTGATCCGTACCTGCGGGCTCGCGGTCACGGTCGCGGTGACCGTCTGGGTGGGCCGCGGCGAGCCGGACACCGTGGTGGTCACCAGCACCTGGTTCGGCGTCGGGGTGCTTCCCGCGGTCGGGGTGGTACCGCCGGTCGGGGTGGTACCGCCGGTCGGGGTGGCGCTCCCGCTCGGCGTGGCGCTCGTGCTCGGGGTGCCGCCACCGCCGTTGTCGCCGTTCCCGTTGTCCCCGTTACCGTCGTCGCCGTTCCCGTTGCCGTTGCTCCCGGTCGGCGAAGGCTCCTCCGGTTCGGTGGGCTGCTCGCTCGGGTCACCCGGCGTGCCGTCGGTGACCGTGATCGGGATGAGCGGCACGTTCTCCGGCGGCTTGCACACGGTCCGGTACGGCGAGGCCGCCGAGTTGTCGGCGGTGGCGGCGCGCACGCGGAAGGCGTCCACCCGGGCGTACTTGCCCTCGATGGTGTTCTTGACGGTCAGGGTGTACTTGCCGTACGGCAGGCCGTCGATCGCGGTGAACGTCTCGCGCAGCCGCGGCTCGGCCGCGGCGTCCCAGTAGGCGTCGTGGACCTGGCGGTACTCCACCGGGGGATAGCCGTCGTCCACGGTGAGCTCGAACCGGCTCATGTCGACGTTCTTCATGCCGATCAGGTCGACGCCGGTGCCGACGAAGGTGAACCGGGCCGTGTCCCCCTGCCTGGAGGTCTGCTGCAGGCTCCCGTTGATCGGCGTCTCGCCCCCGGCCCAGGGTCCGCTGTCGGCGCTCCAGGCGCCGTCGTACTCGACGGAGAAGTCGCCCGCGTCGTCGAACCTGTCGTCCCAGACCGACTCGGCGGGGGCGAGGTCAATGACGAGCGAACCGATGCGGAGCGCGCCGGTCCCCGGATTGGAGGCGATCACCTGGCCGTTGGCGACGGCACCGAGTGGCAGGTTATCCGGCTGCCGCAGCCGCTCGGCGTCGTAGAACTCGGTGCCCGTGGCGTCGATCGTGCCGCGCCCGGTCCACACTCCGGTCGCGTAGACGCGCCCGGTGACGGCGAGATGGCCGCCCTTGTCGAGCTTGCGGTCGTCGTACGGGTCGGTCACCTTCAGCGGTGACTGCACGCCGAGCTGCCACTGCACCACGAGCGGCTGGCCGACCGCCGGCTCCCGGGACGACACCGAGATGTTGACCGCGACGGTGCCGCCGGGCGCGAGCGGTCCTCTGCAGGTGAAGTAGTACGGGCCCTCGGCGTGGGCCGGGGACGCGGGCAGCCCGGCGACGGCGCCCGCTCCGACTCCCAGCGCGAGGACCGTCGCGATCTTGCGCAGCCGCACACTCCAGCGCATCCCCGCACACCTCGCCCACGAAGCTCCACCCTGACCAGGGCGGTTGATCGCAATCGCGGTTGATCGTACTAACCGCGCGGAATCACCCGCTGACGCGCTCGGAGCAATGTGCCCTACTTGTGACCTATGTACTGATAGGTAACCAGAATCGTATTCTGTGGAGTGACGTGAAGGAGGCAGTCAGATGCGCCGGGATCTCTTCGAAGAGGAACACGAACTTTTCCGGGAGACCGTGCGGGACTTCCTGGCTCGCGAGGTGGTCCCCCACCACGCCCAGTGGGAGAAGGACGGCATCGTCCCCCGCGAGGTCTGGAAGAAGGCCGGCGAGATCGGCATGTTCGGCTTCGGCGTGCCCGAGGAGTACGGCGGCTCCGGAATCACCGACTTCCGCTACAACGCGGTGATGCTCGAAGAGGTCATGCGGGTCGGCGCCACCGGCCTCGGCTTCTCCCTCCACACCGACATCGTCGCCCCCTACCTCGTCGACCTCACCAACGACGAGCAGAAGGAGCGCTGGCTGCCCGGCTTCGCCTCCGGCGAGCTCATCACGGCGATCGCGATGACCGAGCCGTCCGCGGGCAGCGACCTGCAGGGCATCCGCACCACCGCGGTCCGGGACGGCGACCACTACGTGGTCAACGGCTCCAAGACGTTCATCACCAACGGCATCAACTCCGACCTCGTGGTCACGGTCACCAAGACCGACCCCACCAAGGGCGCCAAGGGCATGACGCTGCTCGTGGTCGAGCGCGGCATGGAGGGCTTCACCCGGGGCCGCAACCTCGAGAAGATCGGCATGAAGGCCCAGGACACCGCCGAGCTGTTCTTCGACAACGTGCGGGTGCCGGTGGCGAACCGGCTCGGCGACGCCGAGGGCCAGGGCTTCTACCAGCTCATGCGGAACCTGCCGCAGGAACGGCTGTCGATCGCGGTCGGCGCGGTGGCCGCGGCCGAGACCGTGCTCGAGCAGACCATCGAGTACTGCCGCACCCGCCAGGCGTTCGGCCAGAGCATCGGCAAGTTCCAGAACACCCGGTTCGTGCTCGCCGAGCTCGCCACCGAGGTGGAGATCGCCCGGCACTACGTGGACAAGTGCATCATGGCGCTCAACGCCGGCGAGCTCACCGCCGTCGACGCCGCCAAGGCGAAGTGGTGGACGACCGAGCTGCAGAACAAGGTCATCGACCGCTGCCTGCAGCTGCACGGCGGCTACGGCTACATGCTCGAGTACCCGGTCGCCAAGGCGTTCCTCGACGCCCGGGTGCAGAGCATCTACGGCGGCACGAACGAGATCATGAAGGAGATCATCGGCCGCTCCTTCGGCTTCTGACCCACTCCGCACACCGATCGCGCCCACGGCGGGCCAGGACGACCGCCGTGGGCGCCGTCCGTCATACCCGCCGCGCGCCGCGTCCGCGCGCCCGCCGCGTCCCGGTCGCATACTGGTTGGCATCGGCACCGGTACGGCGAGCCCTGCCGTACCGGCCGGGGCGGCCGCGGACGGACGGCGAGAACCCGCCCGGGAAGGCGAAGGGATGATGGTGGGCGATGGGTGACAACAGCGGGCTGATCCTGCTGGTCTTCCTGGCGTTCCTGTTCGCCTGGCTGCTCAACCGCGTGCGCCGGGCGTTCCGCCTCGGCCCCGTGGGCTACGCCGGCGTGATGGTCGTGTTCATCATCGTCGTGCTCGCCATGTGGGGCCAGACCATCGGCTGAGCCACGCCCGCGCGGGCCGTACCCGGGACCGGGCGGCCCGCCGCGTCAGCGGGAGCGGATCGGGATCTCGAACCAGACCGCCTTGCCCTCCGGCGTGGGCCGGGAGCCCCAGCGTTTGGTGAGCTGGTCCACCAGGTAGAGGCCGCGCCCGCCCTCGTCGTTCTCGCCCGCGCTGCGGATGCGCGGCAGCCGCAGGTCCTGGTCGAACACCTCGACCCAGATCGACTTCTCCCCCCGGCGCAGCCGCAGCCGGAACTCCTTCTCCGGCTCGGCCTCCTCCCCCAGGAGCGGGTCGTCCCAGTCGTCGTACGGCAGCGGCGGCCCGTCGAGCACGAGCGCCCGCCGCGGCACGTTCGAGTTCGCGGCGTGCAGCACCACGTTCGTCACGACCTCGGAGACGAGCAGGCAGGCGAGCTCGCCGCGTTCCTCTGGAATGTTCCAAGACGCGAACACTTCCGCGGCCATCCGGCGGGCCTCCCCCACCATGATCGGCTGGGCGGGGAAGGTGCGCTCGGCGGACTCGAGCGTGTCGTCCGCGGAGCGCAGCACGAGGATCGCCATGTCGTCGTCGATGTCGCCGGGCACGGCGTTGATCGCGGCCTCGGCGATGCGCTCCACCGGCTCGTGCGCGACCTTGGCGATCTCCTCGCGGAGCAGCCGCAGCGCCTCGGCGTTGTCGAGCACCGCGCCGTCGCGGGTGGGGCGGCGGTCGACGAGCCCGTCGGTGTAGAGCACGAGCGTGGCCCCGGGCGGCAGGATCCGGGTCTCCTCCTTGTACACGAAGTCGGCGTGCATGCCGTTGGCCCGCAGGCCGAGCGGCTGGCCCACCTCGGCGATGTCGAGCTCGGTCACCTCGCCGTCGACGATGAGCAGCGGCGGGGCGTGCCCGGCGTTCGCGAACGACAGCTCGCGCGACCAGGCGTCGTAGACGAGGTACTGGCAGGTGACCAGCGGCGGGGTGAGCACGTCCGCGTCCTCGTCCTCGCCGGTGCCGGAGCAGCCGTAGTCGTCGGCGTCGGTGGGCGCGACGATCCGGGTCCACTCGTCGAGCCGGGCGAGGATGTCCGCGGGCGACTTGTCGTCCTGGGCGAAGGCCCGCAGCGCGGCCCGGAGCTGGCCCATCACCGCGGCCGCCTTCGCGCCGCGGCCCTCCACGTCCCCGATGACGATGCCGACCCGCCCGGCCGACAGCGGGATCACGTCGTACCAGTCGCCGCCGACCTGGGTCTGGATGCCCTGCCCGTGGGTGGCGAGCGGCGCGGCCGGGTGGTAGCGGGCCGTGATCTCCAGGCCGTCGAGCTTGGGGACGTGGCGCGGGAGCAGGTGTTTCTGGAAGGACTCGGCGGTGTTCCGCTCCTCCTCGAACAGCATCGCGTTGTCGAGGGCGATCGCCACCCGGGTGGCGATCGCGCCGACGAGGTCGCGGTCGAACGCGTCGTAGTGCGGGGAGCGGCGGTCCGACAGGTTCGACAGGGCGAGGTACATCAGCCCGAGCACCTCGCCGCGCACGCACAGCGGCGCCACGATCGCCGAGGTGAGGCCGATCTCCCCGCACAGCCGGGCGGCCGCCTCGCCGGGCGACGGGAAGGAGGACCTGCTGAAGTCCTCGACGAGCACGGTCTCCTGGCGGCGCAGCGCGATCTCCGCGTAGTGGTCCGCGGGATAGTTGATCTCCGCGCCGACCGGCTGCCAGGTGCCGGGCGGCGGCGTCCAGCCGGGCACGTGCACCGACACCCGGCGGACCAGCCGGTCGCCGTCCATCAGCTCGATGAAGCAGTGGTCGGCGAACTGCGGCACGAGCATGTCGGCGACCCGGCGCAGGGTCTCCTCGACGTCGAGCGAGCCCGCGAGGCGCTCCCCGATGCGCTCGAGCAGGCCGAAGCGGTCCTTCTCCCGCTCGTTGCCGCGCATCGCCTCCCGGGCGGTGATGCACATGCCGGTGATCTCACCGGTCTCCTGGCGCATCGGCACCGCCTGCGCGCGCACGTACAGCAGGGTGCCGTCGGTGCGCCGGACCTCGAAGGTGCCCTCCCAGACGCCGCCGGCCAGCACGTGCTTGGCGACATCACCCGCGATCGGCTGGCCGGCGTGAAGGGCGTCGATGATCGGCGCGCCGCACTCCTCCGAAGAGCGCCCGAAGAGCCGTTCGGCGAAGGGGTTCCAGTAGACGATGTTGCTGAACCGGTCGGTGACCACGACGGCCATCTCGGCCTGGTCGAGCACCGCCCGCGGGCTCAGCGACGCGGAGACGGCTCGGGTCGAATCCCCCCATCGCTTCATACGACGGCCACTCCTCGAGGCTGGTTGCGCGCGCAGTGAACCACGGGCACTCCTGGTGAAGCGGAGGCTGGGCGTTCAGGGGAGCGAGGGGTTCCCCTGAGGGAATTCAACCAAGCGCGCCCCCTCTGGTCAGGGCCTTGCGACAAATACGTGTGCGGCAACCTCACGTGGAAGATCCACGGGAGTGTCGTCCGCCTGTCCGTCACCGATCACCCGCACACCGTCGTCGGCCACCGCGAGCCTCACCTCGCGTCCGGGTTGTATCCCAACCTGCTTGAGTTTAAGCATCACCGCGGGGTCACTTTGCACCTGCTCGCTGATGCGGCGGATGACGACGGGCTCGTCGGTGGTGCCCGCCACCTCGGTCATCGTCATGACCTTCTCCTCGGCCAGGGCCTTGGCCTCGGCCGCGCTCTCGGCGACGCCGAGCTCCTCCAGGCCGGGGATCGGGTTGCCGTGCGGGCAGCGCGTGGGGTTGCCGAGCAGGGTCACCAGCCGCGCCTCGACGGCGTCGGACATCACGTGCTCCCACCGGCACGCCTCGATGTGCACCTCCTCCCAGGGCAGGCCGATCACCTGCGTGAGCAACAGCTCGGCGAGGCGGTGCTTGCGCATGACGCGGGTGGCGAGGGTGCGTCCCAGCTCCGTCATCGCCAGATGACGGTCACCCTGAACCTTGACCAGACCGTCCCGCTCCATCCGGGCCACGGTCTGGCTGACGGTGGGGCCGCTCTGCTGCAGACGCTCGGCGATACGAGCCCGGAGGGGCACGATGCCCTCCTCCTCGAGCTCGTAGATGGTCCGGAGATACATCTCCGTGGTGTCGATGAGGCCGTGTGCGGTCAAGACTCCTCCAGTCCCCGTCTCGATGGTATGTCCATTTCGACGGTTCCAGGTGTGGTGAGGCCGTTCCGTTGGGTGACTCATGACCGCCCGTGCGGGCACAGGTTTGGTCTTGGTCAGACCCTATGGGGAGGACGACCGTGCTGGCCTAATATTCGAACATCGGTGCCGCCGAATTCCTTCCCTTGAGGCCATTCACCCGTTTTGAGATCGACATGGCGCGGCCGCGGCGCTCGGATACGCGCCGGGCGGTGTGAAAGCGTCACCGGCGGTGTACGGCCCGCCTCGGAACCGGGCCGCGGCCGGAACGCTGTCAGGGCGCGGTAAAGGCCCGGTCAGGAGGCGTCCGGGCGGTCGGGGGACGCCGAGGGCGACGACCGGCGCAGCGTCTCGGGCACGTACTCGCGGAACGAGCGCACCGCGAGGCCGGTCACCACCACGAGCACCGCGCAGATCAGCCCGCCGCTCACCCACGCCGGGGTGAGCCCGACGAGCGACGCGCTCGCCCCCGCCCGCAGGTCGCCGAGCCGCGGGCCGCCCGCGACCACCACCATGAACACGCCCTGCAGCCGCCCGCGCATCTCGTCCGGGGCGTGGAGCTGGAGGATCGACTGCCGCCAGGTCGCCGAGATCAGGTCGGCGACGCCGCCGACCGCGAGCAGCGTGACCACCAGCCACAGCTCGGAGACGAGCCCGGCCGCGGCCACGGTGAGCCCCCACACCGCGATGGTGAAGGTGAGCGCGAGGCCCTGCCGCCGCACCCGGCCGACCCAGCCGGTGAACAGCCCGCCCGCGACCGCGCCGATCGCGATCGCGGCCGACAGCCAGGCGTAGGCGTGCGGCGAGTCGCCGAACCGCACCTCGGTGAGCTCGGGGTAGAGCGCCCGGGGCATCGCGAACACCATCGCGATCAGGTCGACGACGAACGACATGAGCACCACCGGGCTGGTGGCGATGTAGCGCAGGCCCTCGGCCACGAGGCCGAGCCCGGCCCGGCGGCTCGCCTCGCCGAGCGGCGGCAGGTGCGGCAGCCGTACCGCGGCGTAGAAGGAGGCGCTGAACAGCACCGCGTCGATGAGGTAGGCGAGGGTGTAGCCGCCGCGGGCGAGCACCACGCCGGCGAGCAGCGGGCCGAGCACCGAGCCGAGGCTGCTCACCAGGAAGTTGAGGGTGTTCGCGGCGGGCACCTTCTCGATCGGCACGATCCGGGGGATGATCGCGCCCCGGGTCGCGGAGGTGATCGCGAACCCCATCGACTGGACCGCGATCGCGGCGAGG
Source organism: Thermopolyspora flexuosa (assembly GCF_006716785.1). Classification (NCBI taxonomy): domain Bacteria; kingdom Bacillati; phylum Actinomycetota; class Actinomycetes; order Streptosporangiales; family Streptosporangiaceae; genus Thermopolyspora; species Thermopolyspora flexuosa. Next base: position 4,485,661 of record NZ_VFPQ01000001.1, read on the forward strand.
ATCACGTACACGTTGCCGAGCCGGACCCACGCCTGGAGGAGCACCACCAGCGTGGCGATCCAGGTGATGACCGCGCCGGTGACGAGCAGCCGCCGCCGGTCCATCACGTCCGCGACCGCGCCGCCCCACAGGCCGAAGACGATGAGCGGCACCAGGTTGGCGAGGCCGAGCATGCCGACCCACAGCGACGACCCGGTGATGTCGAAGACCTGCAGGTTGACCGCGACGGTGGTGAGCTGGAACCCGATGAACGACAGGCCCTGCCCCGCCCAGAGCCGGCGGTAGTGCGGCCGGCGCAGCGGCGTGAGGTCGATCGCCACCCGGCGCAGCAACGTCTGGAGCCCCGGCACCCCGTCACCTCGCAGCTCTCGACGAATCCATCGACCGGGGCACTTTATCTGTATTGACCACGTTTTTCGCAGCGGGGGGTGGGCCGCCCGGTCCGCGGGCCGGACCGGCTCAGGGCGCGAGGCGCTCCACGATCCACGCCTCCCCGTCGCGGCGGTAGCGCAGCCGGTCGTGCATGCGGTCGTCCTGCCCCTGCCAGAACTCGACCACCTGCGGGATCACCCGGAAGCCGCCCCAGAAGTCCGGCACCGGCACCTCGTCCGGCCAGCGCCGCGCCAGCTCGGCGAAGCGCTCGTCGAGCGCCTCGCGGGACGGCACCACCTCGGACTGGCGGCTCGCCCAGGCGCCGATGCGCGAGCCGTACGGCCGGGAGCGGAAGTAGGCGGCCGACTCCTCCCGCGGCAGCCGTACCACCTCGCCCTCCACCCGCACCTGGCGGCGGATCTCGTGCCAGGGGAACACGAGACAGGCGCGGGGGTTCTCGGCGAGGTCGCGGCCCTTGCGCGACTCGTAGTTGGTGAAGAACACGAACCCCTCGGCGTCGTAGTGCTTGAGCAGCACCAGCCGGGCGCTCGGCCGGCCGTCGGCCGAGCTGGTGGCGAGGACCATCGCGTTGGGCTCGGGCAGCCCGGCCTCGACCGCGTCGACGAACCAGACGGCGAACTGGGCGATCGGCTCGGGCGCCAGGTCCGACTCGAGCAGCGGCTTGCCCTGGTAGCTCCGCCGGAGCCCGGCGGGATGCGGGTGCGGTAGTTCCACGAGGTGCCATTCTTCCGTGCCCGCTCCGCCGTGTCCGCGCGGCCGGCTCGCGCCATTCCCGGGGTACGGCCCGCCGGGCGAGGCGGACGCGATCGGTGGGCGCGTCGAGGTGGCAGTCCGCCCCGTTCCCGGGAACACCAGCCTTTACCTGCGGCGACGCACTCAGAGGGATCCCGGGGGCACGCGTCGCGGGGACAGGGGGTTGAATGTAACTCGCCGGTATCTCGACATCAAGGGATCGCCCTTGTGTGACAACGCACCTGAGAAAGGGAGGCGGCCGGAAATGTCCGACTTCAAACCCGGGCTGGAAGGCGTGGTGGCCTTCGAAACCGAGATCGCGGAACCGGACAAGGAAGGCGGCGCCCTGCGCTACCGGGGCGTCGACATCGAGGAGCTTGTCGGGCACGTCTCCTTCGGGCACGTGTGGGGGCTGCTCGTGGACAACGCGTTCGAGCCGGGGCTGCCGCCCGCCGAGCAGTTCCCGGTGCCCGTCCGCACCGGTGACGTCCGGGTGGACGTGCAGAGCGCACTCGCCATGCTCGCCCCCGCGTACGGCTTCCGCCCGCTGCTCGACATCGACGACGAGCAGGCCCGCGAGGACCTTGCCCGGTGCTCGGTGACCGCGCTGTCCTTCGTCGCCCAGTCCGCGCGCGGCCTCGGCAAGCCGATGGTGCCGCAGCGGCTGGTCGACCAGGGCCGGACGGTCGTCGAGCAGTTCCTCATCCGCTGGCGCGGGGAGGCCGACCCGCGGCACGTCAAGGCGATCGACGCCTACTGGACGTCGGCCGCCGAGCACGGCATGAACGCCTCCACGTTCACCGCCCGCGTGATCGCCTCGACCGGCGCCGACGTCGCCGCGGCGATGTCGGGCGCGGTCGGCGCGATGTCCGGGCCGCTGCACGGCGGGGCCCCCGCCCGCGTGCTGCACATGATCGAGGAGGTCGAGCGGATCGGCGACGCCGAGACCTACGTCAGGCAGGCGCTCGACCGCGGCGAGCGGCTCATGGGCTTCGGCCACCGGGTCTACCGCGCCGAGGACCCGCGGGCCCGGGTGCTGCGCCGTACCGCCAAGGAGCTCGGCGCGCCGCGGTACGAGGTCGCCGTCGCGCTCGAGAAGGCCGCGCTCGCCGAGCTGCAGGCCCGCAAGCCCGACCGCGTGCTCGCCACGAACGTGGAGTTCTGGGCCGCGATCGTGCTCGACTTCGCCGAGGTGCCCGCGAACATGTTCACCGCGATGTTCACGTGCGCGCGCACCGCCGGCTGGGCCGCCCACATCCTGGAGCAGAAGCGCACGGGCAGGCTGGTCCGCCCAAGCGCCCGGTACGTGGGCCCGGCGAAGCGCTCGGTGCACGACGTGCCCGGCGCGGACAAGGTCCTGTCGCAGTGACCGCATCCCGCTGACCGTGTCCGCCGGTTGACCGGCGGACCGGACCGCTGATTCCGACGAGAGACAACTCCCCTGGGGCCGCTTCTCCACCGGCCGCCCGCCGGACGCCTGATCCGCGGCGTACGTCCCCTGGGTACGCCCGCGGACCGCGCCGGCACCGCGGCCACCGGTGGCCGCGCCCGCGCCACCCCGTCACCCCCGAGAGGACGGGGCGGGCGGGCGCGGCCCACACCGCCGCTCCGGCTCCCCGGCCGCACGCGCCGGGTGGCCACCGAGTGGTAGAGACCACCGCCGGAAACGGCCGACACCGCGCACCCCCGGCGACGGGCATCGCACCAGTTCATCTACGCTTGGTGGAGTGGCTGACATACTGATCCCCGCTGACATCAAGCCCGCCGACGGCCGGTTCGGCTGTGGCCCCTCGAAGGTGCGTCCCGAGCAGCTCGCGGCCCTCGCCGCGACCGGGACCGGCCTGCTGGGCACCTCGCACCGCCAGAAGCCGGTGAAGAACCTCGTGCGCCGCGTGCGCGAGGGACTGACCGCGCTGTTCGGGCTGCCCGAGGGCTACGAGGTCGTGCTCGGCAACGGCGGCAGCACCGCGTTCTGGGAGATCGCCGCGTTCGGTCTCATCCGCCGCAGGTCGCAGCACCTCACCTTCGGCGAGTTCTCCAGCAAGTTCGCGGCCGCCACCAAGAAGGCGCCGTGGCTCGAGGACCCCAGCGTGATCAGCGCCGAGCCGGGATCGGCCCCCGAGCCGCGCGCCGAGGAGGGCGTGGACGCCTACGCGCTCACCCACAACGAGACCTCGACCGGCGTGGCCCTCCCGATCCAGCGGGTCGCCACGGACGACGACTCCCTCGTCCTGGTGGACGCCACCTCCGCCGCGGGCGGCCTTCCGGTCGACCCGGCCCAGTTCGACGTCTACTACTTCGCGCCGCAGAAGTGCTTCGCCTCGGACGGCGGGCTGTGGATCGGCCTGTTCTCGCCGCGCGCGCTCGACCGGGCGGCCGAGATCGCCGGGTCGGGCCGGTACATTCCGGAGTTCTTCAGCCTGCCGACCGCGATCGACAACTCGCGCAAGGACCAGACCTACAACACCCCGGCGGTCGCCACGCTCTTCCTGCTCGCCGAGCAGATCGAGTGGATGCTCGAGCAGGGCGGCCTCGCCTGGACCACCGCGCGCACCGCGGACTCGGCCCAGCGGCTGTACACGTGGGCGGAGAAGACCTCCTACACCACGCCGTTCGTCGCCGACCCGGCGAAGCGGTCGAACGTGGTGGGCACGATCGACTTCGCCGACTCGGTGGACGCCGCCGCGGTCGCCAAGATCCTGCGTGCCAACGGCATCGTCGACACCGAGCCGTACCGCAAGCTCGGCCGCAACCAGCTGCGCATCGGCATGTTCCCGTCGGTCGACCCGGCCGACGTCGAGGCCCTCACCCACTGCATCGACTACGTGGTCGAGCGCCTCTGACCCGGCCGGTACGGCTCGCCGTACGCGTGACCGACGACGACGAGGCGCGGTCCCGTTCCCGCCGCCGGTGCGGCCCGGGACCGCGCCCGTTTCGTCCCGGCGGCGCGGCCGCCTCAGTAGTCGCCGTGGGCGAAGGTGCGGCGGCGCAGCATCCAGGCGGCGAGCACGCCGCCGATGAGGCCGAACAGGTGGCCCTGCCAGGAGATGCCCGGCTGGCTCGGCAGCACGCCCCACAGCAGCGAGTAGTAGAGCACCGCGACCACGACGCCGAGCGCGATGTCGAGCGAGTGCCGGTCGAAGAACCCGCGGGCCACCACGTACCCGAAGTAGCCGAAGACGAGGCCGCTCGCGCCGACCGTGATGTAGTGCGGCGGGGTGGTGAGCCAGACGCCGACGCCGCTCACCAGCACGATGATCGCGCTCGCGGCGACGAACCGCCCCACGCCCCGGATCGCCGCCATGATGCCGAGCACGAGCAGGGGCAGCGAGTTCGCCATGAGGTGGCCGAACCCGGCGTGCAGGAACGGGGCGAGCGGCACGCCGAGCAGCCCCTCCGGATCGCCCGCGACGATGCCGTACCGGTCCAGCCCGAGGAGCAGCGCGAAGTCGAGGATCTCCAGGATCCACATCGCCGCGAGCAGGAGCAGGACCACGGCGACCCCGCCGAGGGCGCCCGCGAGCAGGCCACCCGACCGGCCGCGGCGGTATCCGCCCGGCGACCTCGGCGTGGGCCGGCCGTAGTATCCCGGACTGCCGTAATACCCCGGATGCTGGTACACCTCGGGCCCCCTCCACCCCACGGATCTCGGCGGGTAAAATGCGTCAATTCGCATAAACCCGCTTTGCCTGTTCTTTCTTCCCCAATAAACAGGCTTACCCATAAAGCGGAGAGAAAGGTCCGAAGGTGGAGGCGGGGCGGTACGGCACGGCGTTCCGGTTCGCTACTCGCCGCTCCACCGCGGCGCGCGCTTCTCGGCGAACGCGGCCGCGCCCTCCATCGCGTCCTTGGAGCCGAAGATCGGGTCGACGATCGAGCGCTGCCGCTCGAACATCTCCTCCCGGCTCCAGTCGGCGGACTCCACGATGATCCGCTTGCTGCCCTTGAGCGCGAGCGGCGCGTTCTCCGCGATCTTTGCGGCGAGCTCCTTCGCCGCGGCGAGCGCCTCGCCCGGCTCGGTGACCCGGTTGACCAGGCCGAGCTCGGCGAGCCGGGTCGCCGGGTAGAAGTCGCCGGTGAGCGCGATCTCCATGGCGATGTGGTACGGGATGCGCCGCGGCAGCCGCAGCAGACCGCCCGCCCCGGCGACGAGCCCGCGCTTCGGCTCGGGCAGGCCGAACTTCGCCTCCCGGGACGCCACCACGATGTCGCAGGAGAGCACGAGCTCGAAGCCGCCGGCGAGGGCGTACCCCTCCACCGCGGCGATGATCGGCTTGGCGGGCGGGTTCTCCACGATGCCGCCGAAGCCGCGGCCCTCCACCCACGGCAGCTCCCCGCCGAGGAACGCCTTCAGGTCCATGCCGCTGGAGAAGTAGCCGCCGGCGCCGGTGAGCACGAGCACCGAGACGTCCTTACGCTCGTCGAGCTCGTCGAGCGCGGAGGCGATGCCGTTCGCCACGGCCGCGTTGATCGCGTTGCGCGCCTGCGGCCGGTTGATGGTGATGACGGCGACCGCGCCGTCGACCTCGACCTGAACCTCGTCAGCCACCTGTCCTCCCTGGCCTGCACATGGTCACTGGGTACGGCGAAGCGGCGGGGCCGGTGCGCGGGCGGCCCCGCCGATGGCACGTGCCGGACGGGCCCGTGCCCGTCCGGGGCTCCGGCGTCACTTGGGCTGGAACCGGATACCGCCGTCGAAGCGGATGATCTCGCCGTTCATGTAGTCGTTCTCGATCAGGGAGCGCACCAGGTGGGCGAACTCCTCCGGACGGCCGAGCCGCTTGGGGAACGCCACCGGCTGGGCGAGGCGCTGCTTCCACTCCTCGGCCTGCGGGCCGGTGCCGTAGATCGGGGTGTCGATGATGCCGGGGCAGATGGTGAGCACCCGCACGCCGATCACCGACAGGTCGCGGGCGGCGGGCAGCGTCATGCCCATGATGCCGCCCTTCGAGGCGGAGTAGGCGACCTGGCCGGTCTGGCCCTCGATGCCCGCCACCGACGCGGTGTTGATCACCACGCCGCGGGAGCCGTCGGCGTCCACCGGCTCGGTCTTGGCGATCGCCGCCGCGCCGATGCGCATGAGGTTGAAGGTGCCGACGAGGTTGACGTTGATCACCTTCAGGAAGGTTTCGAGGTTGTGCGGCTGGTTCTCGCGGTTGACGGTCCGCTCGGCCCAGCCGATGCCGGCGCTGTTGACGATCGCGCGCAGCGGCTTGCCGGTCGCGACCGCCGCGTCCACCGCCGATTGCACCTGCTGCTCGTCGGTGACGTCGCACTTGACGAAGACGCCGCCGATCTCCTCGGCGAGGGCCTTGCCGGCCTCCTCGTTCAGGTCAGCGAGCACCACGGTCGCGCCGATCCGGGCGAGTTCGCGCGCGGTGGCCGCACCCAGGCCACTCGCCGCGCCGGAGATGACTGCTGCTGCTCCGTTGAGATCCATAGTCCGGACCTTAACCGCGAACCGAAGAAAGTTCTACTGGAAGTGGCCCAAATCTCCGCCACCCGCCGGGCACCGCTCGGCGGCGACCGCGGGACGCGGCGCCCCGGTCACCCTGCCTGGTTCGCGAATCCGCAGGTCACGGCCGTCATCGCGCACGGGGTACGTCCGGTATACCCGCCGTGCCGTACCCGACCCCTCCGGCGGGCTCAGCCGGCGGCGACCGCGCTCGCCACGTCCGGGTAGACCTTGATGCGGCGGTCGAGGCCGGTCGTGCGCAGGATGCGGGCGACCGGCGGCTGGGGGTTCGCCAGGCTGACGCAGCCGCCCTCGCTCGTGGCGAGCCGCCACGCCTCGATCAGCACCGAGAGCCCGCTGGAGTCCATGAACGACAGCTCCGACAGGTCGAGCACGAGCGTGGGGCCGTCCTTCTTGATGGCGTCCCGCACCTCCTCACGCAGGTGCGGGGCGGTGAATAGATCCAGCTCACCTTCGACGGCCACCACCGCGGCATCCCCGAGCGCCCGTCGAGCGAGCTTCAACTTCATCTGAACCTCCTCCGGCGAGGTTCACTTTACTTCGACATCACCGAGCGTGAAGGTCAGGAACCGTTGTCGGCCCCGGCACGGTGAAGCCGAAGGGCAGCTCCAGCCGGTGGGCGGCGAGCAGCTCGGCGTCGGCGAGGATCTCGCGGGTGGGGCCGTCCGCGACGATCACGCCGCCGGAGAGGATCAGCGAGCGCTCGCACAGCTCGAGGGCGTACGGCAGGTCGTGGGTGACCATGAGCACGGTCACGTCGAGGCCGCGCAGGATCTCGGCGAGCTCCCGGCGGGAGGCCGGGTCGAGGTTCGAGGAGGGCTCGTCGAGCACGAGGATCTCCGGCTCCATGGCGAGCACGGTGGCGACCGCGACCCGGCGCCGCTGACCGAACGACAGGTGGTGCGGCGGCCGGTCGATCGCGTCCAGCATGCCGACCCGCTCGAGCGCGTGCCGTACCCGGCGCTCCAGCTCCTCGCCGCGCACCCCCATGTTCGCCGGGCCGAACGCCACGTCCTCGCGCACGGTCGGCATGAACAGCTGGTCGTCGGGGTCCTGGAAGACCAGGCCGACGCGGCGCCGTACCTCGCGGAGGGTGTCCTTGCGCACCGGCAGCCCGGCCACGACCACCTCGCCGTGCCCGGGGGTGAGGATGCCGTTGAGGTGCATGACGAGCGTGGTCTTGCCCGCGCCGTTGGGGCCGAGCAGCGCCACCCGCTCGCCGCGCTCGATGGTGAGGTTCACCCCGAACAGCGCCTGGGTGCCGTCGGGGTAGGCGTAGGCGAGGTCGCGTACCCGCAGCGACGGCTCGGCCGCGGTCGCGTCCCTGTCCGCTACGGCGTCCTCCATCACACCCTCCGGCACCGATCCGGCACGCCCGGCGGGACCCAGCCTAGTCATGCCAGCGTCCGGGCGAGCGCGGCGACCACGGCCGCGGCGGCGGGCAGGGACAGCGCCGCGGCCCAGGCGGCGGGCGGCACGGGCCGGTCGTCGAGCACCGGCAGGGTGCCGGTGAAGCCGCGGCTCAGCATGGCGAGGTGCACGCGCTCGCCGCGCTCGTAGGAGCGGATGAACAACGCGCCGACCGAGCGGGCGAGCACCGGGGCGGCCCGCAGGTCGCGGGCGGTGAAGCCGCGCGACTCGCGGGCGACCCGCATGCGCCGCATCTCGTCGAGGATCACGTCCAGGTAGCGCAGCATGAACATGGCGATCTGCACGAGCAGCGGCGGGATGCGGAGCCGCCGCGCGCCGTGCAGGATGCGGTGCGGCTCGGTGGTGGCCGCGAGCAGGATGCTCGCCGTCACGCCGAGGGTGGCCTTGGCGAGGATGTTCCACGCCGCCCACAGGCCCTCGACGCTCAGGGCGAGGCCGCCCACCGCGACGCGCTCGCCCAGGCCGATGAACGGCAGGGCGAGCGCGAACGCCACGAACGGGAGCTCGATCGCCATGCGCCGCAGCAGGAAGCCGGGCGGCACCCGGGCGATCGCCGCCACCGCGGCGAGCAGCGCGGCGTAGACGGCGAACGCCCACAGCGCGGACCGCGGGGTCGCCACGACCGTGATCGCGAAGGCCACGGCGGCGGCGAGCTTGCACTCCGGCGGCAGCCGGTGCACCGGCGTGTCGCCCGGCAGGTAGAGCCGGTGGTGGTGGCCCGCGGCCATCAGGCGTGCGCCCGGTCCGGGGTGCCGGCGGTCTCGTCCCTGGTACGGCGCCGCGCCGCGTAGAACACCGCGCCTCCGACGGCGACCGTGACGCCGACGCCGATGATCCCGGCGAGGCCGACCGAGAGCCGCTCGTTCTCCACACCGGCCACGCCGTAGTCGGCGAGCGGGCTGCCACCGAGGTTGTGCTCCTGCTCGGCCGCGTTGAGGCCGTGGTCCTCGGCGACCCGCTCCAGGCCGTCCGGGTCCCCGGAGGCGTAGAAGCTCACCACGCCCGCGAGCAGCAGCGACACCGCGAGGGCGGCGAGGCCGAACGGGGCCAGGCGCCGGGTGCGGGCCGGGGCGGCCTGCGGGCCGGACGGCTCGGCGGTCGTGGTCGCGCCGTCCGGGGTGCGCAGCACGAGCGGGGTGGCGAGGCTCCGCGCGCCGTACACCAGGTCCGGCCGTACCGCGAGCACGCTGCTCACGGTGAGCGCGGTGATCAGGCCCTCGCCGATGCCGATCAGCACGTGCACGCCGCCCATCGCCGCGGCGACCGTGCCGACCTCGATCGGGGCGGTGCCGCCGATCCAGAACAGCAGCGTGAACACCAGGGCCGAGGCGGGCACCGAGACGAGCGCGCCCGCGAACGACCCGGCCACGATCGCGGGGCGGCCGCGCGGCAGCACCCGGACGACGAGCCGGAAGACCGCCCAGCCGACGACGGCGGTGACGATCGCCATCAGCACGATGTTCACGCCGAGCGCGGTGAGCCCGCCGTCGGCGAACAGTAACGCCTGTATGAGGAGGACCACGGTCACCGCCAACACCGCGGTGTACGGTCCGACGAGCACCGCGGCGAGCGCGCCGCCGAGCAGGTGGCCGCTCGTGCCCGCGGCCACCGGGAAGTTGAGCATCTGCGCGGCGAACACGAACGCCGCGACCAGACCGGCCATCGGGGCGGTGCGATCGTCGAGCTCGCGCCGCGCGCCGCGGAGGCAGACGGCCACGCCGCCGGCCGCGGCGACACCGGCGGCGATGGAGACGGAGGCGGTGAAGAACCCGTCCGGTACGTGCATGATCACCCTCCGATGTCCGGCTTTTGGCGCCACTCTACGGCACGTCTTTGTAGTTGCAATATCCTCGCATTAACGATGCGATTGCGTGACGTACGGCGCAGGCCGGGCACCGGCGGACCATGGCCGGTGGGCGGGGCGGGCCGGGTGGCGGCGCGCGGGCGCCCGCGGCCCGCGACACGCGTGCGGGCACCGGCGTGGCAGGGTCACGCGGGACGAGACGGGGACGAGCGGAGGCGGCCCGCACCCGGCCTCAGGCGTCCTCCCGCCGCACCTGCCCGGGCGTCTTGTCGTCGCGCAGGCCGCGCCAGCTCGGGTGGCGCAGCCGGTGGTCGCCGGTCCACTCGGCGTACCGCACCTCGCCCACGAGCCGCGGCTCCACCCAGTGCGCGCTGCGCGCGAACTCCCGGGGCACCTCGTCGTCGAACGGGCTCGCCGCCCGCTCCAGCGGCCGCAGCAGCCGGTCGAGCTCGCGCAGCGCCGCCTCGCTGAACCCGGTCCCCACGTGCCCGGCGTACCGCAGCCGCCCCTCCTCGTACACGCCGACGAGCAGCGACCCGATCGTGTCCGCCCGGCGCCCCTGCCCCGGCTGCCAGCCGCCGACCACGACCTCCTGGCTGCGGAAGTTCTTCACCTTGCGCCACTCCGGGCTGCGCCGCCCCGGCCGGTACGGCGAGGCGACCCGCTTGGCCACGATGCCCTCCAGGCCGAGCCGCCGCGACTCGTCGACCACCTGCGCCGCGGCCACCCCTTCCAGGTGGGGCGGCACGTCCCAGTGCGGGCCGGGCCGTACCAGGCCGGCGAGGAGCGCCCGGCGGTCCAGGTAGGGCAGGCCGATCACCGGGCGGTCGCCCACGTGCAGCACGTCGAACAGCAGGTAGCTGACCGGGACGAGGTCCATCAGCCGCCGGACCCGCGCCGGGTCGCGCTGGTGCATGCGCGGCTGCAGCGCCTCGAAGCGCGGCCGCCCCTGCGCGTCGAAGGCGACCACCTCGCCGTCGAGCACGCACCGCCGGTCCCCGACCGCGTCCGCCAGCCCGGCGAGCTCGGGGTAGGCGGCCGTGATCTCCTTGGCGTTGCGGGAGTAGAGCCGCACCCGCCCGTCCTCGACGTACGCGAGCGCGCGCACGCCGTCCCACTTCATCTCGTACGCCCATCCCTCGTCCCGGGCCGGCGCCGCCCCGAGCTGGGCCAGCATCGGCCGGTAGGCGGGCAGTCCCCCCATGCCCCCGGTGCTACCCGCCGCCGTCTCCCGGCCGGGTCAAGCCACCGTCAACGACCTGCGGAAACACTCGGCCCCGCGATCACTGCGCGATCCGTGAGGAGCGCCGACCGGCCGCGCGCCGGCCGCGCCGCCCACCGCCACAAGAAAAGGGACGCGGCACACGTTTCAGGCACGTATCGGACCGGCTCGTACCGGGGTCAAATGCGCAACCGGTAACGTGCGGTCACGACATCACGCAAGCTTCTGGGACAACTCCATTGGTGGACGGCTCGTGAGATTTCGGGTGCTGGGCCCGCTGACGGTGACCGCGGCGGACGGCCGGGAGGTGCCGATCGGCGGCAACAAGCTGCGGGTCGTGCTCGCCGGGCTGCTGCTGCGCGCGGGCGAGAGCGTGCCGGTGGGCCGGATCGCGAGCTGGCTGTGGGAGGAGACCGACGATCCGGACCGGGCCCGCGGGACCGTGCAGAGCTACATCAACCGGCTGCGCCGCCTGCCCGAGCTGCGGGACCTGCTGGTCACCGTCCCGGACGGCTACCGCGTGGCGTGCGACGCCGGCTCGCTCGACCTGCTGCGTTTCCGCGAGCTGACCGCGACCGCCCAGGCCGCCATCGCCGCGGGCGATCCGGCCGCGGCCACCGAGGCGCTGTCCGCGGCGGTCGGGCTGTGGCGGGGCCCGGCGCTGTCGAACGTGGACTCGCCCACCCTCCACCGCGACGAGGTGGAGCCGCTCACCGAGGAGTGGCTGCGCGCCCAGGAGCAGTGGATCGACCTCGGCCTCGACGCGGGGCGGCACACCGAGCTCGTGCCGCAGCTGCGCGAGCTCACCCGCGCGCACCCGCTGCGCGAGCCGCTGTGGGAGCGGCTCATGCTCGCGCTGTACCGGTCCGGCCGTCAGGCCGAGGCGCTGCGCGCCTACCACGACCTCGCCGAGCTGCTCGCCGACGAGCTCGGCGTCGACCCCGGCCCGGCGCTGCGCAACCTGCACCAGGCGATCCTCACCGGCGATCCCGCGCTCGACCCGCCCGCCGGGCCGTACCCGGCGCGCCGTACGGCCTGGCCCATCGGGCCCGACCATCCGAATCCGGCCGAGACGGCGCAGGCGGCCGCCACACCGGTCTCGCCCACCGCGGCCATGCCCGCGACGCCCACACCGCCGGTGGCGCCCCTGACCACCGCACTGGCCGTCGCGCCGCCCGTGGCCTCGCCGATCACGGCGCCCGCCGCCGACGTCCCGCTCCCCCAGCCGGTGGGCGCGATCCCCGTGCCCCGCCAGCTCCGCCCGGACATCCCCAACTTCGCCGGGCGGCGGGCCGAGCTCGCCGTACTCGACCGGCTGCTCGAGGAGGCGCTCGGCGACTCCCCCGACGCCTCCCGCCCGCCCGTGATCGTCTCGGTGCAGGGAACGGCGGGCGTCGGCAAGACCGCGCTCGCGGTGCACTGGGCGCACCGGGTGCGCGACCGGTTCCCCGACGGCCAGCTCTACCTCGACCTGCGCGGCTACGGCCAGGGACGGCCCGTGGAGCCCGCCGCCGCGCTGGAGACGCTGCTGCGCGCGCTCGGCACCCCGGCCGACCGGGTGCCGGTCGGCGTGGACGAGCGCTCGGCGCTGCTGCGCACCCTGCTCGCCGGGCGCCGCGTGCTGCTGCTGCTCGACAACGCGGGCGGCAGCGAGCAGGTGGCGCCGCTCATCCCCGGCTCGGGCGGCATGGTCCTGGTGACCAGCCGCAACCAGCTGCGCGCGCTCATCGTGCAGTACGGCGCGCGCCGGGTGGTGCTCGACCAGATGCCCGGCGACGAGGCCGTCGAGCTGCTCGCCGAGGTGCTCGGCCGGGACCGGATCGACTCCGACCCGGCGGCCGTCGCCGAGATCGTGGAACGCTGCGCCCGGCTGCCGCTCGCGCTGCGCATCTTCGCCGAGCGCGCCGCCCGGTTCCCGGACACGCCGCTGCGCCGCCTCGCCGCCGAGCTGCGCGACGAGCGTGGCCGGCTCACCGCGCTCGACACCGGCGACGGCGACGACACCGACCTGCGCATGGTGTTCTCCTGGACCTACCGGGCGCTCGACGAGGCGGCCGCGCGCATGTTCCGGTTGCTCGGCCTGCACCCCGGCGAGGAGATCGGGGTCGGCGCCGCCGCCGCGCTGGTCGGCCCGGAGACCGCCCCGGACGAGGCCGCGGCCACCCGGCTGCTCGACCGGCTCGCCGCCGACCACCTGCTGCGCTCCCGCTCCCCCGGCCGCTACGACTTCCACGACCTGCTGCGCGCGTACGCGGCCGAGTGCGCCCGGGAGGCCGGGGAGGTCGACGAGCCGCTGCGCCGGGTGCTCGACTGGTACCTGCACACCGCGCACAACGCCGCCCGGCACCTGCCGCCCGGGGACCGCACGGTCCCGGCCGAGCCGCCGCCGCAGGAGGTGACCCCGCTCGAGTTCGACCGCCGGGAGGACGCGGTCGGCTGGTTCGAGACCGAGCTGGCGAACCTCATGGCCGCGGTGCGCACCGCCGCGGCGCACGGCCGGTACGGCCACGCGTGGCGGATCGCCGCGGTGCTCGTGCTGTTCCGCGACTTCCACGTGCCGGGCCCGGCGTGGGCGGACGTGCACCGCATCGCGGCCGACGCGGCGCGCCGGGACGGCCGGCCACAGGAGGAGGGCCGCGCGATCAACCACCTCGCCGAGGTGCACGCCCGGCTCGGCGAGCTCGACGCGGCGGTGGCCCGCAACACCGAGGCGCTCGCGCTCGCCCGCGAGATCGGCGACCGCGACCTGGAGGGGTTCGTGCTCGCCGACCTGGGCGGGGTCTACTTCCGGCTCGGCGAGTTCGAGGAGTCGACGCGCTGCTACAACGAGGCGCTGGCGATCGCGCGGGAACGCGGCGACCGGCGGCTGGAGGCCGAGACGCTCGAGCACATCGCGCGCAACGACAACGGGCTCGGCCGGTACGAGGCCGCGCTCGAGCGCGCGCGGGCCGCGCTCGCCATCTACGACCGCATGCGCGACCCCTACCACCAGGGCGAGGCGCTGCGCACGATCGGCATCGCGCAGGCCGGGCTCGGCCGGCTCGACGAGGCGGCCTGCTCGTTCGAGCGCGCCCTGGAGCTGATGCGCCGGTACGAGGACCGGCGCGGCGAGGCCGAGGTGCTCGACCACCTCGGGCGGGCGCTGCTCGCCGCCGGCGACCTGGCCGGCGCCCGCGACCGGTGGAATGCGGCCCTGCGGATCTTCACCGAGTACGGCGACGCCCGCGCCGCCGCGCTGCGCGAACGCCTCCGGGAGGCCGGCGACGCCCCCGTCGGCGATCCCGCCGGCCTCCCGAAGACGCGCCGCGCCTAGGAGAGCCTCATGCCCGGCGGGGGAGGAGCGCCGCAAGCCCCCCGCTGCGACCGCGACCGCTGTTTGGCGGGCGTGGCGCCCGCCGCACCCCCCTCGTGGCGCGGCCGCCGCGCGGCGCTCCTCTCCTGCCGGACCCACCAGCGGTATCGACGGTAGGGGCGCGCATTGGCAAACCGCTCACAGACCGCTCACAGGCGGATCGCCGTACTCCGGCATCCGCGACCATCCGCTCGCGCCGGATATGAGCCGTTTTTCAGCGAATGGTGGCTAACGCACCAGGTTGGCCGCCGCTCGGCGCCCCGGCCCGAGGCCGCGCGCGGGCGTGCCGTACCGGTCCCGCGGCGAAGAGGGTGTGGCCCGGCTTTCGCCGAGGCCGCCCATAGAAATAGCGAAAATAGGGAAGAAACAGGGCATTTAACCCGTAGAGCGGGATGAGTGATCCTCGCGACGAGGCCCTGGAGTGGGACCGGCGGTGCCCGTCCTCGCGGGGCACGGATCACCACCCCGGGCGTACCGGATGGTGACGTGCTGTTACCGTGGAGAGGGGGACACGATGCGTAAGCGGAGATTCACCGTGCTCGCATGCACGGCTCTGGTCCTGTTCGCCGTGACCGGCGGCCGGTCGGCGGCCGACGGCGATCCCAGGGTCCTGCCCAAGCAGCAGGTGAGCCGGCAGCAGTACGACACCCTGCTCGCCCAGTGCCGGTACGCGGGGAAGGGTGGCAAGGCGCGGCAGCGCTGCGAGGCGAGGGTGGCCGAGCGGTACCGCGTGGGGCGGGCGAACCCGGGCCTCGACTGCCGCCGGTACGCCGGGGTGACCGTGTGCGGCGAGCTCGAGCTCACCCGCGCCGAGCGCCGGTGCGTGACCGACTCGGTCGCCAGGGGGATCAGCCGCCGCCGGGCCGAGGTCGAGTGCTTCGTCTACCGGTGACCCGGGTACGGCACGGCCGGGAGCGTCGCCGAGCGCCGGAAGGGCGCACGAGAAGGCAGGTGGCGGCGCCCCGGGACGGCTTGTCCGCGCCGCCACCGTCACACCTGGAGTCCTCAGCCGAACCCGGGAGGTGCATCGCTCGGCGGGTCACGGCGGGCACCGGACCGGCGGGGGTCGCCGGTGGAGCGGAGACGTCGCCGTCCCGCCGGGTCCACCGCTGCGGACGGTCGGTCAGGCGGTGGCCGTGACCAGGTACGCGATCCCCAGCAGCAACACGACGGGGATCAGCCACACCACCAGCTCGGCGGCGAACTCCTTGTTCATCGCGCAACTCCCTCACTACGACCAGGACTCGGCCCGTTAGAGGCAGCATAGGGCCACCGGCGGCCAGGGGGTATTGCAGGGTGGGCCGCCCCTTTGCACGGAGATTGCCGTGCACCGGCCACGGCGGCGCGTTCGCCCGTGGAGAAGCCGCCCTCCCCCGCCCGCCGGAGGCCCCACACTCACCCGGGCACGGCGGCCACCCCGACCGGGTACGGCACGGCCGCCGGGCGGCGGCGAACGGCACGACCACGGGAGGCCCGGTTGCACGCACCCCCGCTCCCCGGCGCGATCCGGCTGCCGGACGGCACGTGGATCCGCGGCCGTGGCCTGCGCCACGGCACACCGCCCGGCCCGGCGCCCGACCACGGCCTCTACCTCGGCGGCGTCCGGCTGCGGCGGCGGCACGAACCGGAGCTGTCCTGGCCGCACGACTGGCTCGACTGGCCGGACTTCCTGCTCCCCCGCGACCGCGACGCGGCGATCGAACGGGTGCGCGACCTGTACGGCCGGGCCCGCGCGGGCCTGCGGGCCGAGGTGGCCTGCGGCGGCGGGATCGGCCGCACGGGCACGGTCATCGCCTGCCTCGCCGTACTCGCCGGGCTGGATCCGGAAGACGCGGTCGCGTGGACGCGGGCGAACCATCACCCCCGGGCGGTCGAGACGCCGTGGCAGCGCCGCTGGGTCGTACGTTTCCCGCGCGCCTGACCCGCCCGCGGCGACGCGGGCCACCCCGCCCAGCGGCCGGGCCATTCCCGGGCACGCCGCGAGGCCGCCAGAACATGATTTCGTTTGTCGTCCACGGAACGCCTTCGACGTGGCATTTTCATTGGCCGCGGCGGTTAACACCGAACATTGGTCTGATGTGCGGTCGATCAGTGAGCTGTCCACTTCAACCTGATTACGACATGAATGGAGCACAGCGTCCGCAGACGTCATTTTCGGCAAACGTTTGAATGGCGGACCGTTTTTCGCATGATCACATAGTGCGACAAGGTAATCTGGCCGCGACATTCGTTGATCAACCGAGCCAGACGGGGTGAATGGTGACGAGTCCTCGAGGGCTCAGGTCCAACGAGCCGAGGCAGATCGGTGAGTATCGGATCCTGTCGCTGCTCGGCAAGGGCGGCCAGGGAACGGTCTACCTCGGGCTCGCGCCCGACGGCAGGCGGGTCGCGATCAAGGCGCTGCTCCCGCAGTGGGCGTCCGACCCGAAGACCTGCCGCCGGTTCCTCCGCGAGGCCGAGGTGGCCGCGAAAGTCGCCGCCTTCTGCACCGCCAAGATCGTCGGCACCGGCATCTTCGCCGGCCGGCCGTACATCGTCAGCGAGTACGTGCCGGGCCCCTCGCTCGACGAGAAGGTGAAGACCGAGGGGCCGATCTCCGGCAGCGGCCTGGAACGGCTCGCCGTGAGCACGCTCACCGCGCTCGCCTCCATCCACGCCCACGGCGTCGTGCACCGGGACTTCAAGCCCGGCAACGTCATCCTCGGCCCCGAGGGACCGGTGGTGATCGACTTCGGCATCGCGCGGGCGCTCGACTCCAGCATGAGCACCACCTGGCTGCTCGGCACCCCGGCGTACCTCGCGCCCGAGCAGCTCACCGAGGAGCCGGTCACCGCCGCGTGCGACGTGTTCTCCTGGGGCAGCACGATGACGTTCGCCGCCACCGGGCGGCTGCCGTTCAACGGCGCCACGGTTCCGGCGATCATGCACGCGATCCTGCACGCCGATCCGGACCTGTCCGGCGTGCCCAACCCGCTCCGCGAGCTCGTCGCCGCGGCGCTCGCCAAGACCCCGGCGGCCCGCCCGAGCGCCGCCGAGCTGCTGCGCGTGCTCACCGAACGGCACGCGCTCCCCGCGTACCCGATCCCGGGTCCGCCGCCCGGCCCGCCGCCGCACCCGGCGAACGGCACCGCGACCCGGCCCGCCTTCGGCATGCTGACCGGTGCCGCGCCCGGCGCCGGCGCCCCCGGCGGGCCCTCCTCCTGGCCTCCGCCCCCGCCCGCCCCGCCACCCCACCTCGCGGCCGCGCACACGTCGCAGCGGGCGTCCGGGCCGCGGCAGGCCGACGCCGCGGGCGCCCCGGTCCAGGCCCTGCCCGCAGGGCTCGGCACGGCCGTGGCCCTGCCGACGCCGCGGGAGCATCCCGCCACCGACGCGGTACGGCCCGCGGCGGAGCCGGACGCCCCCGCCCCGGAGGCCGAGACGACGACCGCGCCGGGCGGGCGCGGCTCGCACCGAAAACCGTGGCGGCCGCGGCGGTGCGTGCTCATCACCTCGGCGACCGTGCTCACCCTGACCGCCGCGACGATCCTCGTCCCGACCTGGCTGCGCGGCGGCGACGGCGAGAGCGGCGCGACGACGGCCGCCGCGAACATACGCCAGGAGGCGGCACGCGCTCCCGCCGCGCCCCCGGGCGAGGTCTCCTCCAGGGGCGACCTCGATCTCGGCATGTTCCCGAAGCTCGACATCGAGGACCGCTTCACCGCCCCGGAGAACGTCCAGCAGTACGTCTCCCACCAGCCGGAGGAGCGGGAGATGGTGCCGAGCATCGCCACCGACAACGGGGTGTTCACCGCCTCCGGGCCCACGCCGTACTTCACCATGCTGTCCGGCCCCGGCGGGCTCTCCGGTGCCACCTCGCTCAGCATGGTCACCCTGGGCGAGTTCACCGGGAAGGGCGAAACACAGGACACCGTCTACGTGGGCTGGGTGAAGGACGGCAACAACTACATCTCGGCCTGGTACAACAACGCGCGGAAGGTCTCGGGCCTCAGCGTCCGGCTGGACGGCAGGCTGCTCAAGCTTCCCCGGACCATCTACGTGGAGCTGAAGAAGGGCGACCGTCTCGCCCTCGTGCACAAGGACGGGATGATCACCTCGTACGCCGAGACCCACGGCATGTGGCACCGGCTCCAGGAGACCACGATCGACAGCCTGCTCGACAGCCCGGTGAACCGCCGGGACTACCGCTACGGGTTCGGCCTGCGCGCCGAGTCCGGCACGATCACGCTCACCGGCGCCGTGGGCCGCAGCGCCCCGTAGCCGCCCGCCGGACACCGCCTCGTCCGGCCCGCGGCATCCCTGCGGGAAAACCGCAGAAATGATTCCTCTTCACCTCTCGCCGACGCGGTAATTCGTTTTCGCAATCGGTTGCGGCCTCATTTGCCGTGGAACGCCCCGGGAGCGGCCGGGAAACACAATGCCATCAGGAGGGGGTTCGCCATGCGTTCGCGCTGAACCGTACGTCGCCGCATCGGCGCGACCGCCGTCACCACGTCCCCGTCGCTCGTGCTTCCGGGCGGCCCGGCCGCCATTCCCGAATTCACGATGCCGAAGCTGTACGAAACCACGTCCCAGCCCGGCCCGAAACACGGCCTCAGCAGGCTCAGCCCGCGGCGCGACGGCTCACGGTCGCGGCCTCGGCACCAAGCTCTGCTCCCGCAAGGTCCGGGACGCCTACCTCAGGCAGGGCCGTTTCCCGTCCATGATCGCCGTCTACCGTGGCCGGACCGTGAGCATCCAGGAGCTCCTCCGCCCTAGGCGGGCCGCCGGGCGATCCGGCGTGCGCGCCGCCGGGCGCGTGACGCGCCGCCCTGGTCCCGCCGGGCTATGATGCGATCTCTCCGGCCGGTCACGTCCCGTCCACGCACACCTCGAATCGCCGGCGACCGCCCGGCCGGTCCGCCATCGTGGACGCAGCCCTCACCGCCGAAAGGAACGACATGAAGGCGCTCATCGCGCGGATCTGGCGGATGTTCTCCGGCTCACTCCAGTGGCGGATCCTCTGGATCCGGAACGCCAAGTTCATCGTCGGCGTCACCGGCGTGGTACGCGACCCCGACGGCAAGGTGCTGCTGCTGCGCCACCGGTTCTGGCCGCGGCACAGCCAGTGGGGCCTGCCCTCGGGCCACGCCAACAAGGGCGAGCCGTTCGAGGAGACCGTCGCCCGCGAGGTGGCGGAGGAGACCGGCCTGACGGTCAAGGTCGGCCGCCTCGTGTCGCTCAACAGCGGCTACCGGTTCCGGGTCGAGGTGGCCTACGAGGCCGTGGTCACCGGCGACCGCGAACCCAAGGTCGACGGGTTCGAGGTCCTGGAGGCCCAGTGGTTCGAGCCGCATGAGCTCCCCCAGGGGCTGCTGCCGTCGCATCGCCGCCTGATCGAGCAGACCGGCGGGTGACCCCGGTACGGCAGGGCGTCGCGGCCGGGCCGTACCGCGCCCGATTTCGGTGCCGGACTGTCGGTGCCGAATTGTCGGTACGGCCTGCCACCATGCGTGCCATGACGGCGACGATCGATGAATTAGCCCCGTTCCGCTGGCTCGGCCTCCCCGAGAGCGATGGCGGCGGCCCGCCGCTCGGCGTGATCTTCAGCGTGGCGTACTTCCGGGGTCTCGGCGCGGCGGAGGTGGCGCGGCGCTTCAGCCGCGGCACGGATCCGGGGACGGTGATGGGCTTCGACGGGCTGATCGAGCGGGTGTGGGAGTTCGTCGAGGAGACCGAGGGCGGCTACGGCGGCGGCCACGTCGGCATCGTCGAGGCCGGCGAGTGGTGCGTGGCCGTCGAGCCGCACGGCTGGCTCACCATCCTCTCGGACGTGGTGGCCGAGCTGTCCCGGGGCTGCGAGATGCTCTCGATCAACCGGCACGACCACGCGTCCGTGAGCGACCTCGTGTACGCGATCGACGGCGAGATCGTCACGACGTTCCCGGTCGGGCGTCCCCACGACCGGCACGGCGCCGACCCCGACCTGCTCAACGACCTCCTGGCCGAGCTGGGCATGTACCCGGACCTGCTGGACGACCCGCCCGGTACGGCCACGCCGGACCCCGCCGCCCTGTCGCAGGCGTTCGCCCTGGCGGCACGGATCACCGGCGTCCCGTTCACGCGGGACCTGCTCGACCACCCGATGCTCGTGGCCCGCATCGCGGACCTGTGACCCGGCCGTGCCGTACCGGGCACCGGAACGCTCCAAACCCCGGCCCCACCCGCAGGACGAGGAAGGGCGACGGGTGCCCCGCCGCGGTCACCCGCCGCCCTGTCCGCGGGCGGACGTGCCCCTCGAAACGCCCGCCCGGTCCCCCGGTTCCGGCCCGGTCAGCCCTGCGGACGCTCGCCCAGCCGGTCGGTCCAGCCGAAGTCCTCGTAGGTCACGCGGAGGACGTTCCTGTCCTCGTCGTTCGAGTCCACGGCGTACTCGAGCAGCGCGGCCGAGTCCTTGTCGATGACCAGCGTGAACTCGGCGCCCTCGGCGTCCTTGACCGCCAGCCCGACCCCGGTACGGCCGACGCCGTCCTCGACCTCCCCCAGGGAGGTGATCCCGGGCTGGTCGGCGAGGACCTTCAGCAGGGCCGCCCGGGTACCCGGGGTGGTCGGCGCGGTCATCAGGTCGACGGTCGTCTGCCAGAGGTAGACGGGGAACTCCTTGTCCGGGTCGGGCAGCCTCTCGAACCGCTTCCGGAGCCGGTCGGCCAGCTTCGTCTTCGACGTGGGCAGCTTGCCGACGTTCCCCATGGTGATGTCCGGGTTGCTGATCGACAGCGGCTGCGGAAGGGTGTCGTCGACGGCGCGCGGCCTGCGGTTCGGCAGCAGGTTCGGCGAGCCGAGCTCCTTCCACTTCGCCTCGTCCTCGGGCGTGGGGAAGACGATCTCCGGATTGCTCGGCAGCACCCGGTTGGTGCCGCCCGCCCGCCTGGCCCGCCACGTCTCCTCGGTCTGGACGAGGTACGCGGTGTACGGGAACCCGTTGGGCCAGTACTTCTTCTTCAGCTGCGCCAGCTTGCGGTTGTACTTCTGGTTGATCGCGTCGAGCTTGCTCTCGTCCTCACCGGTCCGCTTGTACTCGGCCGCCTCCTGCTCGAGAAGCCGCCCGGCCTCCTCCTGGAACTCCTTGGGCATGTGGTGGGTGGTGGAGGCGGTGCGGGTGCGGACGTACCAGTACTCGCCGGTCGTGGCGGTCTCCCGCAGCGCGGTGTCGGCGGCGGCGAGCAGGAACGACCGGGCGTCGACCCGCGTGGCGGCCGGCGACGCCCCCGTGCCGCCGGTCGTACCGGTGCTCGACGAACCCGCCGCGACCCGGTGCTCCCCGGTGGGCGTGCCGGACAGCACGCCGGTGGAGACCACGATCGCGCCCGCGGCGATCGCGGCCACCGCACCGGAGGTCGCGAGCAGGAACAGGGGACGGCGAGACATGAATGTCCTCCAGATGGGCTGCTTGGGGTGCTGGGTGCTGCTGGTGAACGCCCTGGCGAGGTCGTCGGCGCGGCGCCGCCGGTAGCTCGCCTCGGCGAGTTCGTCCAGCTCATCCGGCCTGAGCCGGGCGAACATGCGGTCGATCATGTTGTCCTCCGGGTCGGATTCGCGGACGTCAGCTCTCCTCGGCGAACCGCCTGTGGGCCCCTCGCACCGTGCGGCGCGCCGCCCCTGTCTCCTGGCGAAGCCTCGCCGTCAGGCGTTTGCGCGCCCGGTGCAGCCGGACGTTGAACGCGCGCACCGAGCACCCCATGACCGAGGCCGCCTGCTCCGGCGCCAAGCCGTACCAGGTGGCCAGGATCATCGCCTCCAGGTCCTTCTCCCGAAGGGCCCGGAGCGCGGAGATGGCCTGCTCCCGGTCCACCACGTGCTCGGCGACGTCCCAGACGACCTGGTCCCGCTCGGTGGTCAGCGCCGCGATCCGATCGACCAGCGCCTTCCGCCGGTACCGGACCTCGCGCTGCTTGGCGAGCATGTTCCGCGCGACCCCGAGCAGCCACGGCAACACCTGCTCAGGCAACTCGTCCAGCCGCCGCCAGGCCACGAGGAACGTCTCACTGCACACGTCCTCCGCCACGCCCTGCTCGACCCGCAGCAGCACGTAGCCCATCACGCTCCGGTAGTACCGGTCGTACAGCGCGGTGAATCGCTCTTGGGGATCGTCCACACCCAGTACTCCCGCCCGCCGCCCCTCGATTACCACCCAACCCAAACTTTTCTCGCAAACCTGGATACGCCGCGGGCGCGAGGAGCCCGGGTCGGCCGCGGCGGCCACCCCCGCTGGATCGCCGTGTGCGTACGAGACCGGCCGGGCGGGGAAACCGACCTCTCCATCCGGAATCACGGGACGTTGCCAATGGTCGCGAGCGGCGACCGGCGATTCATCACCACAACGGCCGGAACCGCGGACGAGCCGGCCGGGCGGGCACGCGGGCCGGCGTCGGACGCCATACGCCACAACGGCGCAGCTTTCGGTCGGCCCGGATCTTAAGGTGCTGGCATGAAGGTACGACACCGCGAACCCACCGATCTCCCGGTGGTGAAGGCCTTCCTCGCCGACAACCACAGCACCCGTGTGGCCCGGCTGGGGCGGATGGCGCATCCGCTCGACCATCCGGCGCTGCTCGCCGAGACCGACGACGGGACCTTCGCCGGCCTGCTCACCTATGTGCCGGACCCGGATGACGGGTCGTGCGAGATCCTCACGCTGCACGCGGTGAATCAGTGGCAGGGCGCGGGGACCGCGCTGATCTCCGCCGTCGAAAGGGTCGCGGCCGAGCAGGGGATCCGCAGGCTGTGGCTGATCACGACGAACGACAACGTCGACGCCCTGCGCTTCTACCAGCGGCGCGGCTTCCGGATCGCGGACATACGCGTGGGCGGCGTCGACGAGTGCCGAGCCAGGCTCAAGCCGGAGATCCCCGAGATCGGCGACTACGGCATTCCGATTCGCGACGAGATAATCCTCGAGAAGGAGGTTGCGGCGCACTGAAGCGATCAGAAGGGCGGCCGGATCACCACCGACCGCACCCCCAAGTCCCCGGCAGCACCGACTCCTTCGAGGCCGCGCGTTCGGTGCTCTTGTCATCGCTCTCGCCGAGAGCGGGCAGACGGATCGAGCCGAACAGGCGGCCCGCGCCATCCCCGACCCCTCCGAGCAGGCCCGGGGTGCTGAGCTCCCTGGCCGAAATCCTCGCCCGCCACGGCCAAGCCGACCAGGCCACCCGACTGGCCGACCAAGCCGAAACGGCCGACCGTACGATCACCGATCCCGCCGATCGGGCCTGGGTACTGAGCGCCTTGGCCGGAACCCTCGCCCGCCGCGGCCAATCCGACCGCGCCACACGCCTGGCCCACGAAGCCGAGCGCGTAGCCCGTACCATCACCGACCCGACACCCATGCCTCGAACGACTTGACCGTCGGCTCCTCGCCAAAGCCAGGCGAGGAGCCGAAGGCCAGCAGGTTTCCGACCACCACCCCGACGCCACCGCCACCCGGTCACCAGCTCGGCGCCCGATCACCCAGGAGGCGGAGACGCTGGCGCCCAAGCGGAACAGGTCATTGGCCGTGGCCCAGCAGCCGTAACAGGCAGGTACGTCCGGCCAGACCCCCTCGATCAGCTGCCGCCTTCTCCATTTGGGCGGGCGTTCTCTGTCCGATCTAGCGGGCAGGCGCGGCTCGGGTAGCGCTTCGGCCTATGCCCGTCCGGATGATGGCAGCTATACGTCGATGTCCTTCGCCGCGGTGACGGGGAGAACCGCACGGAAGTCGGCTACGACCGACTGGTTGCGCTGGTGGACGGGCACTGCGCGGAGTACGCGACGGGCGGTCTCAGTGATCATGAAGTTGCAGTAGGGCTTGGGTATTTCTGCGAGGACCGCCGTGGCCTGCCGTATGCCTTCATCGACGCCGCCGTTCACCACCGTGCACTGGGCGGCGTGGAGTCGAGTATTGATTCGGACGTGATACCCATCCGGGTGGCCTTTGAGAATAAGGTCCTGGGCCTTGGCCGCGGCGGCCTCATCGCCGATGGCGGAGTAGACCTGGCTCTCGGTGAAGTGGATGCGGTAGTCGGACGGTTCCCAGAACCCAGGCATGACGGGCAGGTTCGCCTCCGCGATGTCGGTGAGCCGCTGTACCGCTTTACGGGCCTCGGCGCGACGGTTCATGAGCGCGAGTGCGTGCGCCTGCACGCGGGTAACCGATGCCAGACCGACCGACGGGCGTGGGCTTGAACCTGCGAGGCGCAGTGCGTCCTGCGTCAGCCGCAGCACCGCTTCCGGACTGCGGAGGCCGTAAAGACTATGGCCGGCCTCGTGGCCGCGGATGGTCAGGCGCAGGTCGCGATCGCCGGAGCTATCGGCGGCGGCACGCGCCGTCTCATACCAGCGCAACGCCGCGCCGCGTTCACCGAGTCGAGTCAGGACGCTGGCGTGGAAGGCGGCGAGCATCGCCGCGATGCGGTACAGCTCGGTCCGCTCACCCTCATCGACATGAAGCAGTTCACGGTGAATGCGGAGGAGATCGACGAGTAGATCGTCACGCACATCCGCGGCCGGCCGGGTGCGAATTGCGTGCAAATGGTCGTCGCGGACCAATTCCCAGTCCTCGACGCTGCGCGGTGCTGTGTTCAGCGCGATGTCGACCAGGCGGCGCACCGATTCGTCCGGTGCGATGAACGCGCCGGCGCCCATACCGGTGGCCGCGAGCTGCAGAAGCCTTCGGCGTTCCGTTTCGTCCTCCTCGGCCTGTGGTGAACTCACGGCGAGAGTACACCGGGATGCGTGATCGAATTTAGTGATCAGGCGGTAAAACTCCGCTATCTTCCCTTCAGCACGATAGGCCCGATCCAGTTGTGAGACGAGATCTGCCGTTAGAGGCCGCCGGTTACGCTCCAGTTTGCTGAGATACGAGTGGCTCAAGGGAATGCGCATACCGGCCTGACGAAGGCTCATCCGAGCGATGCTCTCGCGCCACCAGCGGAGCGCGTAGGCCATCATCTCGGCCGCGAAATCATCCGGGCTTGCCGGTACAGGAGGCCTGTTCATGTGTCTCCTTGCGGCGGTTCCTCGGCGGGTGCGACGGAGGCACCACAATGCGCCGACTGAGGCTTGCGGCACGTAAGCGCCGCTTCAAGTATGTCCATGGCGCCGATCAATGTGATGGAAAACCGAAAACCCGTCAGGCTCGCGCGGCCAATCGGGTTATCTAGAAGCGGAGTTACCCGACCCTATGGACAGATGCCACTATTCAGGCGCACGCAGGAATGCGCAAGCCATACATTCCGTCCAATCACCCCTACACGCAAGCAACCAACTACAGATATCAGCATTTCTCACGCACGACAGAAAGTCCGCCTTCACAACACATCGCGACAAGTACGGCGATCTGAACAACTCCGACCACAGGAAGGCCGCACTCTCCTCCGAGCTCAAGGGAACGTCCGGCACTGTCGGCGGGTTCTGGAACGATCCACACCACGGCGATCCACCGCGCCGGCGATGCTGCGGACATCACCGTGGCTGTATCGTCCCGGCATCGAGGAAGCGGGGTGCGTCCAGATGAACGTGCCCGATGACGCCCGGCTGCTGACGCTCCCCGGAGACCGGCGTGCGGCGAGAGAGGCACGCGAGTTCGCGAGCAAGGTCCTCAGCGATTGGGCCGTACAAGGCGAGGCTGTCGGCGATCTCCTACTCATCGTCTCCGAGCTGGTCGCCAACGCCGTCGTCCACGGCGCTCCCCCGGTTCACCTACGGCTGTGGATCGCGGACGGCATGGTGCACGGGGCGGTCGACGACCACGGACCCGGCAGACCGCAGTTCGCCAACAGCGGCGTCCCGCACACCCTGGACCTACGCGAACACGGACGCGGCCTGACACTCGTATCTGCGATCGCAAGCTCGGTCTGGTGGGACCTACTCATCGGTGGCGGCGTCCGCGTCGGCTTCTCGTACGTACTTGCCGCCGAAGAACACTCTGATCATTGACTCCGTACGACGGCTCCTCCGGAGCTATTGATCTCCGTCCCACCCCACAGCGCACCCCACAGCGCTGAATGGCCAGCCACATTGGCACTTGCTCTAACGACCAGACCATGAATGTGTGACAGACCGAAACAAGCGGGTGCCGACGTCAAAATGAATTGGTGACCGCTTTTACCAAAAGGCCCCTCGCGAGATCACGAGGGGCCTTGGGCGAGAGCCGACGAGGGGAATCGAACCCCTGACCTGCTGTTTACAAGACAGCTGCTCTGCCGATTGAGCTACGTCGGCCTGTCACACCCAGATTTTAGTCCGAGGAGAGGCACGTCGTCACCGGCGTCGGGGAAGGTCAGCGGCGGCGGGAGGTCTCGTAGAGGGCGATGCCCGCGGCCACGCCGGCGTTGAGGGACTCGGTGGCGGTGGCCATGGGGATGCGGGCGGTCACGTCGCAGTGTTCGCGGACGAGGCGGGACAGGCCCTTGCCCTCGGAGCCGATGACCAGGACGAGCGGCTCGGTGAGGAGTTCGACGTCGGAGATGTCGAGGGCGGCCTCGCCGTCGAGGCCGACGACGAAGAGGCCCTGCTCGCGGTACTCGCGGAGGGTGTTGTTGAGGTTGGAGGCGCGGGCCACCGGAAGGTGGGCCAGGGTGCCCGCGGAGGTCTTCCAGGCCGAGGCGGTGACGCCCACGGAGCGGCGGCTCGGCACGACGATGCCGTGGGCGCCGAACGCGGTGGCGGAGCGGGCGATGGCGCCGAGGTTGCGCGGGTCGGTGACGCCGTCGAGGGCGACGATCAGCGGGGTCTCCTCGGCCTCGCGGGCCCGCTCGACCAGGTCGTCCGGGTGGGCGTAGTCGTACGGCGGGACCTGGAGGGCGAGGCCCTGGTGGGCGGCGCCGTCGGTGAGCCGGTCGAGCTCGGGCTTGGTGACCTCGAGGATGGCGATGCCGCGGTCGGCGGCCATCTTGATGGCCTCGCGGACGCGGTCGTCGCTCTCGATGCGGTTGGCGACGTAGAGCGCGTTCGCAGGCACCTTGGCGCGGAGCGCCTCGACGACCGGGTTGCGGCCGGCGACCGTCTCGGGCGCGTCGTCACGCTTGACCCGGGTCGGCCGCGCCGGCTTGGCCGCGGCCGCGGCGGCCTCGGCGCGCCGCTGGCGTTCCTTGTACCAGTGGCGCATGTGCGCGGGCGGGGTCGCGCCCTTGCCCTGCAGCGCACGCTTCCCGTGCCCGCCGCTGCCCTTGGTCGGGCCCTTCTTCTTCGCGGCCTTGCTCGATCGCTTGCCTCCGCCTGCCATGGAACGAAAGCCTACCGGCGTTTGAGAGGGCACCGTCGCGTGTTCGCCCCTCGGCAGCGCCGGGCTGTACGGCCGCACCCGCGCGGCCGTACGGCACAGCGGTGCCCATCCGCCCGCGCGGTAATGGCATGTTCGGCGACCACGCGGTCAGGGCGCGCCGCAACCGTCCGGGACCTGTCCGGGGACGCGTATGGCGCCCAGGATCTGACGCAGGCAGGTGCAGTCGCACGCGTTGTCCGCCGTGAGCGCGTTCATGCGTGCCGTGGCAGTGCCTCGACAGCTGCCCCACCCGACCCAGGCTGCGCGGCTCCCAGACAGGCCCATCCATCCGGTGATTCCGGCGGCAACCGGGGCTTATGCGCGGACGATGGGGTAGCCGACCGCGAACCGGCTCGCGTCCCGACGGGTGACATTGACCTCGACCACCCTACCGGCGACCGTACCGGCCGTCGCCATGGTCGTCCGGGTCACGCACAGCACCGGGACACCGGGCGCGAGCCCGAGAAGACGCACCTCATCCGGGGTGGCCGCGCGGGCGGAGATGAACCCCTCCCATTCCAGGGGGCCCCAGCCGAGATCTTGCTCCATGCGGTCGTAGATCCCTCCGGGACCTGTGTTCGGCTCGGCTAGGACGGTACCGACGGCCAGATCGGCAGGGAGGTAGGACGTGGCAAGCTGCATGACCTGCCCGGTCGCGGGATCTCCCATAACGCGGTCCCGGATGACGACCTCGGCTCCGGTCTGCACACCGAGGATGTGCACGAGATCGGGCGGGCACGGACCGATGGTGACGGTCGAGGGCTGGAGCGCGCGGAGCGGCTGTACGGCCTGGCCGAAGTAGTAGCCGTCCTCGTCCCGGTAGACCGTCGTGTCCAGGGTGACCGTGTGGCGGGCACCCTGGTGTTGCACGATGGTGCCGCCCTTACGTACAGGGCGGACCAGGCCCTCGTTGGTGAGCGCGGCTATTGCGCGGCGGACAGTGGTCCGGCTCACCTTGTACCGCTGCTCCAGTTCTTCCTCTTTGGGAAGTTTCGAGCCGGGCGGGTGTTGGCCGGTGACGATGGCGCCCCGTAGCTGTGACGCGATCTCCTGCCAACGGGTCATGTCCCCACCTCCATTTCGGGTCTGCCATTAGATGACTACCTATTGACGGATTAGGCAACCCCGGCTCACACTCCGCATCAGGTAGTTACCTAATGTGGATGGAGGTGACGCTCCGCACACGCACAGAATCGCCGGCGACATCCCGTTCGATCCGCCATCGTGGACAGCCTCAGAACTCGTCACCGAAACGAACGGGCATGAAGGCACTCGTCGCGCGGGTCTGACGGATGCTCGCCGGTTCCCTCCAGTGGCGGCTTCTCTGGCTAAAGCACGCCAAGTTCATGGTCGGCGTCACCGAAGCGTGGTCCGCGACACCGACGGGAACGTCCTGCTGCTGCGCCACCGGCTCTGACCGCAGGACCGCCAGTGGGGCCTCCCGACCGGATACGCCAACAAAGGCGAACCGTTCGAGGAGACCATCGCCCGTGAAGTGGCCGAGGAGACCGGCTTAACGGTCAAAGTCGGCCGGCTCGTGTCTCTCACGAGCGGCTATCAGCTCCGGGTGCAGGTGGCCTACGAGGCCACGATCACCGGAGACCGCCAGCCCAAGGTCGATGGATTCGAGATCCTGGAGGCGAAGTAATTCTCGCCACACCGGCTCCCGCCGCGGTCTTGCCGCCAAGATCCACTTGGCTTGTGACGGGGACGGGCCGCCCACTGGTCTTTGTGCTCACGGCGGGCGACGCAGGACGCACACCCGCCTGCGTCGATCGTGGATGCCCCGCGCGCCTCGCACAGGCCCCGGACGGCGCGGCCACACCCTCCGCGCCACATGGTGGCCGAGGGAACACAACTCCCGTGTGATACGCCGCCGTCTCCGCCGCGGGGCGTCGGCAATGCCATCCCGAGCGTGCCGACCAGATCGCCGCCCGCGCACGGCACAGCTGCCGGGGCGGGCGGCTCCGGCCGTCGACCGTGAGATCTGCAAACGCCGCAATGTGACGGAGCGCTGTTTCACCTGCCGATGACCAAGGCGGTCTCAATCGCGTCGCGCTCCCTCCGGCCAGATGACCCGCACCGGCAGTCCCCGGGCTCGCGCCTCGGCCACCACGTCCGCGGTTCCGCCGTAGCCGCGCGCCGGCTTGCCGTCCCACACCGCGTACAGCTCGTCGGCCTTGTCCAGCATGAACCGGCCGGCCTCCATGTGGGACTCCGACGTGGACTCGACGAAGTCGAGCCGGTGCACCCGTACGGCCCGCCGCAGCAGCGCGTCGTACTCCGGATGCGACTCGGCGGGCAGGCCGTCGCGGTATCGCCGGGCGGGGACCACGACCTCCAGGGCGCCGCCGAGGTCCACGACGGCGCGGGCGAAGATCTGGTCCGCCCCGTCGGCGAGACACGAGATGCCGGTGAGCCTCCCGGCGTCGCACTCGGCGAGCGCGGCTCTGATCGCGTCGTCGACCAGCCGTACGGTGTCCGCGGGCAGGCCGCGGTGGCCCGAGATCGCTATCCGCACCTTGACCGCCTTCCTAGACGAGGGTCGCGCGCAGCCTGTCGTCGAACTTCCGGACCGTGGTGGTCATCGGTCCGGTGTAGCCGCGGCGGAACGCCCGGACATGATGGATGATCCGCTCGGATCCGTACGACACGCCGAGCGACAGCGCCTCCTCCGCCAGGTCGAACGCCTCGTCGATCTCCCCGGCCTGGCATCTGACGGCGGCTATCTCGGTCAGCACGACACCGCGCTGCTTGGCCGACGGGCGGACCGCCGCCAGTGATTCGGCGAAGGCGGCCACGGCGTCGTCCACTCGGCCGAGCCGTACCATGACCGAGGCCCGGTATCCCGCCAGCTTGCCATGGTCGAACGGGAAGACCCACGGCCACGGCGGGGTCGCGTGGCGTTCGCTCGCGTCGACCGCCCGCTCGGCCTCGCGCAGCGCGGCGAGCGCGGACGTCCGGTCACCGCAGGAGGCTCGGCCGACGGCCTCGATGCCGGACAGCCAGGCGCGGGCGATCGGCGGCGGGCGGTCGCCGAGGGTGTGCCGAGCCTCGGCCACGAGGCTCACCCCCAGCGCGGCGTCCTGGTTCTCGATCTCGAATGCGGCGAGGCTTCCGATCATGTAGGCCGCGAGCAGCGGATGGCCGGCCCTGCGCGCGGTGGCGATGGACAGGCGGTAGTACCTGCGTGCCGTACCGATGTCGTGCATATCCGCGTGCAGCCAGGCCGTGAATCCCGCGGCCTCGCTCGCCGCCGCGCAGATGTCGCGGGCGAACTCGGAGTGGGCGGCACGGCCGAGGATCTTGTTGGCCATGTCGAGGTGCGCGACGGCCGCACGGGCGAGATCGCGGGCGGGTGTGGTCGCCTCGATACGGCGCTGCGCGCCCGTGATCGCGGTCAGCATCGGTGCGGTGGTCTCGTCGGCCTCCGCGCGTTTCGGTGCGGGGCCGATGCTCAGGATGAGCGGCGCGAATGCCAGGGCCTTGCCGAATTCTCGTCGTTGCGTCGAATCCTCATCTCCCGGTCTGCCGACTCGAAGCAGGTGGAGCGGTACGCCAAGTCGGCGTGCTATGTCTCTGATTTGATCAATCGAGAGTTTCTGTCGCCGTCTTACCACTTTCGAGACCCAGCTCTGCGAATACCCGAGAATGCGGCCTAGATCCTTCTGCGTCCAGTTTCTGGTGCGCTGGATCTCCGTCAGGATGGTGACGATATCGCTCTCTGCCAGCGCCACCGCGATGCGTGGCGTCGACCAGAAGCCTGCTGGAAGCCCTTCGCCTTGCCGGTCCATAGGGCCAGGTTAGGGATGTTTCATATCCCGCATCGATATTCGTCTGGCGAATAATCCCATCACTTTCCGTACTTCCGGCTTCACCGCAAAACGCCGAGCGATCACCATCGGCACTGATCCCCGCTGACGCACATCGACCCACCCCTGCGATCCGGCGACACCGCCGGGCGTACCGGCCGCGTCGGCGTTCCCGGATAGACGGAGGTGCCACCTGTGCCAAACAGTAACGCCGAAACCGGCGGACTAATCAACCGTCTTCCCGTTGTCGAATCCGAACATCTGATGATTTACGGCGCGCCGCTCGATCTCAGCCGGCCCAGACCGGCCCGGGTGTACGACTATCCGCTGGGCGGCAAGGACAACTCCGCGGTCGACCGGGAGGCCGCCGAGCGGCTGCTGCGCGAGCTGCCGGACGCGCGGACGGCGGCGAGGGCCGCCCGCGCTTTTCTGCGGGAGGCCGTCACCTCTGTCGCGTCTGCGGGCGTCAGGCAGTTCATCGACATCGGCGCCGGCCTCCCCACGGCCGAGAACACCCATCAGATCGTGCAGCGGATCGCAGCCGACGCACGCGTCGTGTACGTCGACAACGACCCGTTGGTGCTGAGCCACGCCCGCGCCCTCCTGGCGGACTCTCCTCAGGCCGACGCGCGGACCATCGTGGTCGACGGCGACCTGTGCGACCCGTGGGGGATCATCCAGCACCCTCATGTCGAGGATCATCTTGACCTCACGCGGCCCGTCGCCGTCCTGCTGTCCGGGGTACTGCACTTTGTCACGCGACAGCCGGTCGCCGAGGAGATCGTCCGTATCCTGCGCGCCGCGATCCCTGCGGGCTCCTACATCGTCATCTCCCATTTCTGGGACGACGGTGCGGCCAGAACCAGGGCGGCCGCGCGGGTGTACTCCGAAGTGGTCACGCCCGTCACCACACGCACCATCGACCAGATCCTCCCGTTTTTCACGGGCCTGGAACCGGTGGAGCCAGGCGTGACCCGAATCGGCAGATGGCTGCCCCCGGCGGTCGACGGCGACGACATCATGTCGATCGCCGAGCGCGCCGACATGTGCCGTCTGCCTTTGGTCTGCGGAATCGGGCGCAAGGGGGTCGAATGATGTCCCTCTATGTCCGATTCGTGGAGCACCTCGGACACGTCTACTTCGGTGACAGCACGACCCGGACGTCGGTGAAGGTCAGCCTTGCGGCCTGGGAGGAGTTCCGGAGGGACATCATCGACGGTGTGATGACCCCCCAGGTCCGCCGCGGGGTGCTCTCCATTCACATCGGAGATGTCCCGTCCGCACCGATATTGGGACGTGGCACAGAAGTGATCACATCGTGGGAGGCCTGGAAGACGTTCACCAGGCAGGTCAAGAGCGGGGCGTTCGCGATCGATCCGTCGAACGGCCCGAGAACCGCTGTACGGCCGCCAAGCCCTGCGCGGCTGCCTATCCGTGAGACTTTCCATCTCCCGGATCCGGATCGCCGCAGGTCGCCGGTGTCTGAGCCGTACGGCCGATGACGCACCACCTGTACAAAGCATGCGTTCCGAGCAAGGCTGACCGGGACGCCCAAGTAGGCCGAGGGGTCGAAGGGAGGACGTACGTCCGCCTTCGACCCCTTGTCATCGCCGCTGTCGGCCAGCGGCTTCCGGCTTGTGGGGCAGGGCCTAGCGGGCCAGCTCCCAGCGCGGGCCCTGCGGGGTGTCCTCGACGACGATGCCCGCGGAGGCGAGCTGGGCGCGGATGGCGTCGGCGGTCGCGTAGTCCTTGCGGGCGCGGGCCGCCTGGCGCTGCTCGAGGACCACGGAGACGAGGGCGTCCACGGTGTTGCGCAGGCCGGTGTCGTCGCCGGCGGTGCGCCACTGCTCGGAGCGCGGGTTGAGGCCGAGGATGTCGAGCATCTTCTCGGTCTCGGCGAGGATGCGGGCGACCCGCTCCTTGTTGCCCTGGGCCAGGGCGGCGTTGCCCTCGCGCACCGACTCGTGGATGGCCGCGATCGCCTGCGGCGTCCCGATGTCGTTGTTCATCGCGTCGACGAACGCCTGCGGCAGCGGGACGTCGTCCTTGTCCACGTCGTGGCTGATCTCGGCGGCGCGGGTGACGAAGCCCTCGATGCGGCGGTACGCGGTCGCGGCCTCCTGCAGCGCCTCCTCCGAGTACTCGATGGGCGAGCGGTAGTGCGCCGACACCAGGTAGTAGCGCAACTCGACCGCGCGGACCACCTTGAGCATCTCGGAGACGAGCAGGGAGTTGCCGAGCGACTTGCTCATCTTCTCCCCGCCGAGGGTGAGCAGGCCGTTGTGGAGCCAGTACCGGGCGAACCCGTCGCCTGCCGCGCGGGACTGGGCCTGCTCGTTCTCGTGGTGCGGGAAGAGCAGGTCGACACCGCCGCCGTGGATGTCGAACGTGCTGCCGAGGTACTTGGTGGCCATCGCCGAGCACTCCAGGTGCCAGCCCGGACGCCCGGGGCCCCACGGGGTACGCCAGGTCGGCTCGCCCGGCTTCGCCGCCTTCCACAGGGCGAAGTCGCGCGGGTCCCGCTTGTGCGTGTCCGTGTCGGTGTCGGCGGCCGGCCGCATGTTCTCGAGCTTCTGGTTGGACAGCTCGCCGTACCGCTCGGCGTAGGAACGCACGTCGAAGTAGACGTCACCGCCCGCGGCGTACGCGTGGCCCTTGTCGATGAGGCGGGCCATGAGCTCGATCATCTCCGGGATGTGCCCGGTGGCGCGCGGCTCGACCGTGGGGGGCAGGCAGCCGAGCGCGTCGTATGCCCAGGTGAAGAGCCGGTAGTTGCGCTCGGCGACGACGAACCAGGGCACGCCTTCCTCGGCGGCCACGCGAATGATCTTGTCGTCGATGTCGGTGACGTTCCGGCAGAGCCACACGTCATACCCGAGGTGCATCAGCCAGCGCCGAAGCACGTCGAAATTAAGACCGGACCGGATATGTCCGATGTGTGGCGGAGCCTGCACGGTGGCACCACACAGGTATATCGACACTCGGCCGGGTTCGACCGGTACGAATTCGCGGACCGTACGCGTGCTGGTGTCGTGTAGGTACAAGCTCACAAACCAAGGCTAATGCCTTCGGTGACATCACAGGTCACGTTGGCGACCGTGAACCGTGACAGCGCGCCAGAGTTTCGTCCACAGCCCCCGCGTGTGCGATCGATCGTTTCGGCCTTGGTTCTGTAGTCTGCAAAGAGTGGTGAAAGCGCATCCCCCTGTGACGGCAGGTCCGTCCGCCAATGTCCGTTCGGACCGGCACCGGCCGTCAGGCTTCGCCTTGGTGCTGCGCCGGCTGGTGATCGGCGCGGCCGGCCTTCTGGTCGCCGCGGTCGCCGCCGCCGCGTGTGTGCTGTCCTTCGACGACCTGCGCGCGCTCGCCCGGCAGGCCGGGGCCCGCGAGAACCTCGCGCACCTCTACCCCGCCGCGTTCGACGCGCTGCTGCTGATCGCGCTGATCGGCTTCCTCGCGCTCGGTACGGCCCGGCCGCTCGTGCGCGTGCAGGCCGGGTTCGTGCTGCTCGTGCTGCTCGCGGCGGCCTCGTGGGCGAACGTCGCGGTGGCGATGCGCTTCACGATCGACGCCCGGCTCGGCGCAGTGATCGTCGGCGTGGTGCCCTGGGTGATGCTGCTCATCGCCCTGTGGCTGCTCACCCTGCTCATCAAGCACGCCCAGGTACGGCGAGCCGTCGTGGACGAGGCCGACGACGCGGAGCCGCGCGACATCGTGCCGTTCACCCGGGCCGGCTCCGCCGAGGAGGAGCGTCGGCCGGACGCCGCCACGCCGGACGGTGAGCCCACCGCGCCCCGAGCGGCCGTTCCCGCGCCGCCCGCCCGCTCCGCGGCCGCGACCGCGCCGGAGGCCGCCGATCGGTCCGCCGCCGCTGCGGATGACGCCGGGCAGGCCGACCGCCCGGCCGCGAGCGCCGTGGTCTCCCCTGCGCCGACCGGGGTCAGTCACGAGCCTCCGATTCCCGAGTCGGCCACCCTGCCGAGTCCCATCCCGACCCTGGCCACGGCACCCGCCGCCACCTCGGTTGAGTCGCCGGGCGCATCCGGTGAGCCGACGTCCGCGGAGCGCGCCTCGGCCCACCCGCACGCCTCCGTCGCGGAGGAGCCGCAGGCCGCCCCGGAGGCAGCGGCCTCCGTTACCGAGCCCGCCACCGTCGCGGATGAGTCGGCCGACACGCGCCCGGTGAAGGAGAAGGGGCGTCGCCGCCCGTGGCGACGGCGCTCGGCCGACGCGGGCGCGGAGGCGGCGCCGACGGACGTCCGGCCGGCGGGGGTTGGGGAGGCCGCAGGGCCGGTGTCCGCAGGCGAGCCGCAGCCGGAGCCGCGCGACGACGCGAACGCCGGGGATGTGGCCGAGACCGCGTCCGCTCCGGGAGGAGGCGCCGCCGCCAAGCGGCCGATCCGGTGGGGTGACCTGGTGCGGCGGCCGTCGGGAGGCGTTCGGGCCGGTGCCGCTGCCGACACGGCGCTCGCCGAGGGCGGCGTGACCGCTTCCGATGACGCGATGGCACATGGCGCGGCACGCGGTGCCGGGGCAACGGACTGGGAGCCGGAGGAGACCGATCTGGGGCCGCGGGAACGGGACGCCTCGACCGACGAGGCCGAGGTCGTGCCCGCCGAGACGGGCACCCGGGTCTGGCCGCCCGCCACGTCGCCCGCCTCGGTCGAGCGGGGTGCCGTCGAGACGGACGAGGCCGGCTCACCCGTGGAGTCCGAGGCGGACCGGGACACCCGGCCGTACCCGCACATTCGTGGGCGCTCTCAGCCGCTCACGCGGGACGCGGCGGAGACCGAGTCCAGCGGCTCGCCCACCGTGCCCACCGTGCCGCTCGCGCCTCCGTCCGTGCGGATGCGCAGCACCCCGACGCCACCGCAGGACTGACATCCCGGCGATGGCGGTCGGCCGCTCTTCCTCAGATGCGGAGGGCTGGAACGCCCGCCGAAGCCGTGATCGGCGTCAGCGGACGCGGTACGGCACAGGCGTCAGGGCCTGGTGGCGCCACGGCGCCCGCGGATGCCCGCCACGATGCCGACACCGACGATCGCGAGGACGACCTGCATGAGCAGCTCGATCCAGTCGATGCCCGGCGTCGTCGCGACCCCGAGTACCTGGGCGATCGCGGTACCTATCAGTGCCGCCACGATGCCGACGACGATCGTGAGGATCCAGCCGATGGCCTGGCGGCCCGGAAGCAGCAGCCGGGCGAGGGCACCGATGATCGCACCGACGATGATGGCGCCGATGATGGACGAGACGGTCATTGCGACCTCCCCTTGAGGGTGACGACTTCGCTCTGCTCCTGAGCGCTACCCTTCCCGGGCCGGTTCATCCGTGTGTTGAAAAACTCGCAGGTCAGAAGGTAAATCGTCGCCAAGCCCGCCCTCGTACCACGGCTCGGGACGCCCCTCCGCAGGTCGCGTCGACGGTCCTCCGAGGTATACGGCGATCGACCACTCGTGGGGAACACCGCCTGGCGTCGTGAGGCCGTGAGGGTGTTCGGCCGGTCTGTCGGATCATGCGCCGACATGGGTAAGACACGCCGTGTATCGGCGAAGGTGCGAAGACGGCTCCGGCTCCCATACCGAATCGGTGGGAAGCGCACCCGCGCCTGCCGCCAACATCGCGCAGGTCTTCGCGCGCAAGCGCCCGTCAGGCACGGTGCGTCGCCGCAGTGGTCACGAGCCCAGCGCAGACGTGGCACCGCCGGTCAGGCGCGAGGCGTCCGAACGGCCCGGTGAATTCGAGGAGCGGTACCCGCACCTGGTGAGCAGCACGCCCGGCTGCAGCACCGCAGGCGGTGGCCGGAGGGCACGCACAGCGCACGCACCCCCGCGGTGGAGATGACGGACAGCTCGTGCCGCCACAGGGACGGCACGACGATGCCAACGCTCCAAGCAGGTGAGCGCCGAGAACGGCCTGCCGCGACGCGGCTCCGGTGTTCCGCCGAGCCGGAGGGAGCCGGGCGCGCCGTACTTCGGGCGCGGTCAGCCGCGGGTGGTGGGATCGGCGGGGATGACGAGGGCGGTGGCGATGGCGGCGATGCCCTCGCCGCGGCCGGTGAAGCCCAGGCCGTCGGTGGTGGTCGCGCTCACGCTCACCGGGGCGCCGATGGCCCCCGATAGGGTCTTCTCCGCCTCGGCGCGGCGGGGCGCGAGCTTGGGACGGTTGCCGATGACCTGGATCGCCACGTTGCCGATCCGGTAGCCGGCGGCGCGGACCCGCCTGGCGGTCTCCTCCAGCAGGGCGATGCCGGAGGCACCCGCCCAGCGCGGGTCGGACGTACCGAACACCTGGCCGAGATCGCCGAGGCCGGACGCGGACAGCAACGCGTCGCACGCGGCGTGCGCGGCCGCGTCGCCGTCCGAGTGCCCGGCCAGCCCGGTCTCATCGGGCCAGTAGAGCCCCGCCAGGTAGAGCGGGCGGCCCGATGCGAAAGGGTGGACGTCTGTTCCGACGCCCACCCTGGGCCAAACCTGTAAAGCCTCGGCGTCCCGCCCGGGAACGTCGTTCAACACGAGGTGGCGAGGACCTCGTCGAGCAGCGCCTCGGCCTTGTCCTCGTTCGTCTTCTCGGCGAGCGCGAGCTCGCTGACGAGGATCTGCCGAGCCTTGGCGAGCATGCGCTTCTCGCCGGCGGACAGGCCGCGCTCCTTGTCCCTCCGCCACAGGTCCCGGACGACCTCGGCTACCTTGTTGACGTCACCGGACGCCAGCTTCTCGAGGTTCGCCTTGTAGCGGCGGGACCAGTTCGTCGGTTCTTCGGTGTGCGGCATGCGCAGCACGTCGAAGACACGCTCGAGCCCTTCCTGCCCGACAACGTCGCGCACACCGACGAGCTCGGCGTTGTCGGCGGGAACCTGTACGGTAAGGTCGCCCTTGTCGACCTTGAGGACCAGGTAGGTCCTCTCCTCGCCCTTGATGACGCGGGTCGTAATGGCTTCGATCCGAGCAGCCCCGTGGTGGGGGTAGACGACAGTGTCGCCGACCTGGAAAGTCATGTGAGAAGTACCCCTTCCGCTATCTCCAGAGTACCACGCCTTTACAGCCTCCCGGAACAGTGAAATCAACATAACCGCAGGTCAAACGGTCATTTTAGGGCTTGACAAGGGCTCGATGATGTGCTTCGTGATCCTTTATCCGGGACATGACCTGCGCTCCGAGCGGCTTTATCCACCACACCAGGGTGCCTCATCCACGGCCGGACGGCACGGATAAGGTTGTCTGCCGACAAACATCAGTTGTACCAAGGAGACCACAGCCGTGACCCGCACCAGCCGACCCAGGGTGCTCGCCGTCGCCGCGCTCCTCGCCGTCGCCCCGGCTCTGGGCGCGTGTGGCGCAGGTTTCGACGCCAACCTGGCTCAGCCGTACACCCCGACCGAGGCCGCTGAGGCGTCGCACAACGGCATCACCGTCGCGCAGGCGTTCATCCTCGGCCCGGAATCGGGTCAGACCCTTCCCGCGGGCTCGGCCGCGCCTCTCTACCTCACCATGGTGAACGACAACGCGTCGGCCGACCAGCTCACCGGCATCACGGTCGACAACCAGTTCGCGGACTCCGCCCGGACCGCGAGCGCGATCTCCCTTCCGCCGGGCACCCTGGTGAAGAGCGCGAACCCCGAGCCGCAGATCGTCGTGGAGAACCTCAAGAAGCCGCTGCGGGGCGGGGAGAACGTCAAGCTGACGCTCCAGTTCCAGAACGCCGGCGCCATCGACATGAACGTGCCGGTGATCACCCGCAGCCGTGAGTTCGCCACCTACCAGCCCGCGCCCAACGCCACGCCGGGCGCCGAGGCCACCCCGACCGCGACGCCGACCGACGACGCGTCTCCGGCCGCGTCGCCCGAGGCGACCGACTCGCCCGGCCCGGAGGCGACCGAGGCCGCCGAGTAAGGCACCGGCGCACGCCGCACCGGACGCCGGTGCCCGGCCGTACCCGCCGCGTCCGCGCGGGACGGCCGGCACGCGTCTCCCGACGGGCCAGGCCACGCCGAGCGCTCCACCCGATCCGGCGCGCGAGCGGCCGCGCCGGACGCCGACGACGTGGGCCGAGCCGGGCCACTCCCCCTTCCCGCCACGCCACCACGCCGCACCGGTCAGGCGGCCGGCTCCCGTCTGACCGGTGAGCTTCGCCCGGCACGGCCCCGAAGGTCCGCTTCCGCACCGCGTACGTCAGGGCGCGCCACGGATCCGGCACGTCGACGATCGGGCGCGCCGGGGCCTCGGCCGGCCACGCCGTACGCGGACGACGTCACGCCGCGTGTCCGCGGGCGGCCGTACCGGACCGCGGTCCGAGCAGCGGCATGCGGTACGGCCGGGCCGCGACGGGCACGCGGCATCGTCGCCCCGGATCCGGCGGCCCGGCAGCCGGGCGGGGACCATGCGGTCCGCTGCCCGGTGCCGAGCGGCATTCGTCAAAGCGGCATGCCGTGCCGGCGCCGCACGCGCGGCACCGGCGCGGTCTGCGGCCCGCGGGCCGGAGGGTGCGTCACTCCTCGTCGGCCGGGTCGAACTTGTAGCCGAGGCCGCGCACGGTGAGGATGCAGCGGGGGCGCGCCGGGTCGAGCTCGATCTTGGCGCGCAGCCGCTTGATGTGCACGTCCAGGGTCTTGGTGTCGCCGACGTAGTCGGCGCCCCAGACGCGGTCGATGAGCTGGCCCCGGGTGAGCACGCGGCCCGCGTTGCGCAGCAGTACCTCGAGCAGCTCGAACTCCTTGAGCGGCAGCTGTACGGCCTGCCCGCGCACGGTGACCACGTGCCGGTCCACGTCCATGCGCACCGGCCCCACGCTGAGCACGGACGGCTCGGGCTCGTCCGCGTCCCCGCGGCGGCGCAGCACCGCGCGCATGCGGGCGACGAGCTCACGCGAGGAGAACGGCTTGGTGACGTAGTCGTCGGCGCCGAGCTCCAGCCCGACCACCTTGTCGATCTCGCTGTCCTTCGCGGTCAGCATGATCACCGGCACCTTGGACCGCTGCCGCAGCGAGCGGCACACCTCGGTCCCGGGCAGGCCGGGCAGCATGAGGTCGAGCAGCACGAGATCGGCCCCGTTGCGGTCGAAGACCTCGAGCGCCTCGGGCCCGGTCGCGGCGACCGCGACCTCGAAGCCCTCCTTGCGGAGCATGTACGAAAGGGCGTCGGAGAACGACTCCTCGTCCTCGACCACGAGTACCCGGGTCATCAGCCTTCCTCCATCACGGGTTGGACCGGGGGTGTCACGCCGGCGCGGCCACGCGCGGTCGGCGTGCGTCCTGTGCTGGGTTCCGCTCCCGGGGTACGGCCTGCGGTGGCCGATCCGGTGCGCGTGGGCGGTCGGTCGGGCCGGAGTGGTCACGTCGCGGCCTCCATGGGGGAGCTCGGGCGGGGTTCCGGCACGGCGGCGTGGGCGGGCAGGCGCAGGGTGAACGTGGAGCCGGAGCCCTCCTTGCTCCACACCGTGACCTCCCCGCCGTGCGCCACGGCGACGTGCTTGACGATGGCGAGGCCGAGGCCGGTGCCGCCGGTGGCGCGGGAGCGGGCCGCGTCCACCCGGAAGAAGCGCTCGAAGATGCGCTTCTGCGCGCTCTCCGGGATGCCGATGCCCTGGTCGCTCACGCTGATCTCGACCACGTCGCCGACCTGCCGGGCGCTGACGACCACGCGGGTGTGCTCCGGGCTGTAGGCGATCGCGTTGTCGATGAGGTTGCGCAGCGCGGTGACGAGCAGGTCCTCGTCGCCGAAGATGCGCAGGCCCTCGACGCCGCCGGCGACGAGGGTGATGTCCTTCGCCGCGGCGCGGGTGTTGCAGCGGTCGATGGCCTCGTGCACGGCCTCGTCCACGGAGACGGGGCCGGGGTTGGGGATCGGCTCCCCGCCCTGGATGCGGGAGAGCGTGATCAGGTCCTGGACGAGGTGGGTGAGCCGGGCCGCCTCGTGCTGCATGCGGCCGGCGAAGCGCTTGACCGCCTCGGGGTCGTCGGCGGCGTCCTGCACGGTCTCGGCGAGCAGGTGGAGCGCGCCGACCGGGGTCTTGAGCTCGTGGCTGACGTTGGCGACGAAGTCGCGCCGTACCGCCTCGACGCGGCGGCGCTCGGTCTGGTCCTCGGCGAGCACGAGCACCTGGCCGTGCGGGCCGAGCGGGGCGACGCGCACCGCGAAGCTCGTGCTCTCCTCGCCGAACTTCCGGCCGGGGACCTCGATCTCGCTCTCCCGGATCTCGCCGTCCATGCGCACCCGGCGGGCCATCGCGCGCAGCTCCGCGGGCACCAGCTCCTCACCGCGCACCAGGCCGAAGGCGCGCGCCGCCGAGCTGGCGCGCAGCACCCGGTCCTCGCGGTCGAGCACCACGGCCGAGGACGGCAGTACGGCGAGCACCGAGGCGACCCCGGCGGGCAGGGTGCGTTCGGCCTCATCGTCGGCTGGCCGCTCCCGCCGGTCGGGGCCGCCGCGCATCGCGGCCATCGCCAGCGCGCCCACCAGGAACCCCCCGAGTGCGGCCAGGCAGGCCAGCAGTTCGTCACTCATGCGGCCGCCCCCTCGCCACGGTCGCTCGCACCGCTCGTCCTCACCCCGCCTCGCCGTATCGAATCGTGCGGCACGCGGGTGTCGCGGCGTCCGGTCCCCTACCCATCGTGGCCGGGATCCTCCGGCCGGCTCGCCCGGGGCCGGGAGGCGTGCCGGTGCACCCGTCGCGCCCGCTCACGCCTCGATGGTAGGCGTGCCGACCGGCCTGCAGACGGGCCCACCGGCCCTCTTACCGCAATGTTCACCTTCTAGTCGAAGTTCGTTCATGGACTGACGCGTACCGTTTGCGGCATGCGCGACGCTTATCACGAGGAACTCGACTCGCTCACCGCCCGGCTGGTGGAGATGACGCGGCTCGTGCGGTCCGCGCTCTCCCGGGCCACGACCGCGTTGCTCGACGCCGACCTGCACCTCGCCGAGAGCGTGATCTCCCGCGACGAGGAGATCGACGCGATCCACGCCGAGGTGGAGACCCGCATCTTCGAACTCATGGCCACCCAGCAGCCGGTCGCCGTGGACCTGCGCACGGTGATCTCGGCGCTGCGCATGGCCACGGACCTGGAGCGCATGGGCGACCTCGCCGAGCACGTCGCGAAGGTGGCCCGCATGCGGCACCCGGACACGGCGGTGCCGGTGGAGCTGCGGGACGCGATCGTGGAGATGGACCAGGTCGCCGAGCGGCTCGTCACCAAGGCGGGCACCTGCATCGCCACCCGGGACGTCGAGCTCGCCAAGGAGCTGGAGACCGACGACGACGCGATGGACCGGCTGCACCGCCGCCTGTTCCGGGTGCTGCTGTCGCAGGACTGGGCGCACGGCATGGAGGCGGCGATCGACCTCACCCTCATCGGGCGCTACTACGAGCGGTACGCCGACCACGCGGTGCGGGTCGCCCGTGAGGTCGTCTACCTCGTCACGGGCTCCCGCACCCCGGCCAACGTGTCGGGCTGAGCGGGCGCCCGCCCGCGCGCCGGACGCGCGGGCCTGCGTCCGCGGTCGCCTGCGCGGGCTTCGCCCGCCCGCGTGGGGGTCGCGCGGGCACACCGGCCCGCGCGAAAGGTCACCGGCCCTGGTTGGCCACGGCCTGGATGGCGGCCTCGGCCGCCTCCGGGTCGAGGTACTCGCCGCCGGGCTTCACCGGGCGGAACCTCTCGTCGAGCTCGTACCGCAGCGGGATGCCGGTGGGGATGTTGAGGCCGGCGATCTCGTCGTCGCCGATGTCGTCCAGGTGCTTGACGAGGGCGCGCAGCGAGTTGCCGTGCGCCACCACGAGCACCGTGCGGCCCGCGGCGAGGTCCGGCACGATCGCGTCGTACCAGTACGGCAGCAGCCGCGCCACCACGTCCTTGAGGCACTCGGTCCGCGGCATCAGCTCGGGCGGCAGCGTCGCGTAGCGCGGGTCGCCCACCTGCGAGTACTCGTCGTCGTCCGCGATCGGCGGCGGCGGCACGTCGTAGGAGCGGCGCCACAGCATGAACTGCTCGTCCCCGTACTGCTCACGGGTCTGCGCCTTGTTCTTGCCCTGGAGCGCGCCGTAGTGGCGCTCGTTGAGCCGCCAGCTCCGGCGCACCGGCAGCCAGTGCAGGTCGGCGGCGTCGAGCGCGAAGTAGGCCGTCTGGATCGCCCGGGTCAGCAGCGAGGTGTGGACCACGTCGGGCCGCAGCCCCGCCTCGACGAGCAGCCGGCCGCCCCGGGCCGCCTCCTGCTCGCCCGTGGGCGACAGCCGTACGTCCACCCAGCCGGTGAACAGCCCCTTCGCGTTCCACTCGCTTTCGCCATGCCGCAGCAGCACCAAAGTCGCCATGGAACGGAGCTTATCCGGTGGCCTGCCCACGGTCTGCGGGGGCGAGGCCAACTGTGGAAAACC
The DNA here is from genome assembly GCF_006716785.1 of Thermopolyspora flexuosa. Classification (NCBI taxonomy): domain Bacteria; kingdom Bacillati; phylum Actinomycetota; class Actinomycetes; order Streptosporangiales; family Streptosporangiaceae; genus Thermopolyspora; species Thermopolyspora flexuosa. The sequence goes on from NZ_VFPQ01000001.1 coordinate 4,529,534, forward strand.
CCTCAGCCGCCGGTCCCGCCGCCGGCCGAGGCCCCGTTCCCGCCCTTGGCCGCCCCGTCGGTACGGCGAGCAGGGTCGGCGAACCGCGCGAACGCCTGCAGGTTCGCCAGCGACTCGCCGCGCTTGACCCGCCAGTCCCACTCGCGGCGGATCGCGGAGGCGAAGCCGAGCTCGAGCGCCCGGTCGAAATTTTCATCCGCGTAGGTGAGCACGCAGCCGAGCAGCCGGTCGATCTCCTCGGCCGACACCGACTCCAGCGCCACCCGGCCCACCAGGTAGACGTCGCCCACCGGGTCGAGGGCGAAGTGCACGCCGTACGTGCCGCCGTTGCGGGTGAGCAGGAACCGGTAGAACGCGGCGTGGTTCTCGTCGGGCCGGCGGCAGAAGAACGCCTCGACGTGCAGCGCGTGGTCCTCGACGATGAGCCAGCACATCGTGACGAGCTTGTGCCGCCCCTCGAGCCGGACGAGGAACGCCTCGTGCCGCGGGCGCTCGAAGGTCACGCCGGCCTCGGTGAGCGCCTGCTCGATCACCTCGATCGCCCGGGCGGCCACGGGGGTGACCGTGCCGCTCGTGGACAGCCCGCCCATCACCGGCCCGTCGGTGCCGCCGGCCGGCAACGTCGCCGAATCGCTCACAGGTTCACCACCACCGGGGTGCGATGCAGTTCGGCCATGGCACCGGTATACACCTCGGCGAGCCGGGCCGCGGTGGCCGACCAGCCGAACGCGGCGGCGTGTTCCCCGGCGGCGCGGGACATCGCCGCGCGCAGCCCGTGGTCGTCGAGCAGGCGGCGCAGCGCCCGCGCCCAGTCGCGCGGGTCGTGGCCCTCGACGAGCAGCCCGGACACCCCGTCCCGTACCGCGGTGCGCAGGCCGCCCACGGCCGCCGCGCACACCGGCGTGCCGCACGCCTGGGACTCCAGCGCCACCAGGCCGAAGGACTCGTTGTGCGAGGGCACCACGGTGACGTCGGCCGCGCGGTACCAGCCGGCGAGCTCGTCGTGCGGCACCGGGGGCTCGAGCCGTACCACGTCGGAGATGCCGAGCTCGGCGGCGAGGTCGACGAGGTGCGAGGGGCGGGCGCGGCCGTTGCCGCTCGGCCCGCCGACGCAGGCGACCACGAGCCGCCGCCGCAGGTCGGGGTCCTCCTCCAGCATGCGGGCGGCGGCCCGCAGCAGCGTGTCGGGACCCTTGAGCGGCTGGATGCGGCCGACGAACAGCAGCACGTGCGCGCCGGGCGGCAGGCCGAGCCGGGCGCGGGCCGCGTCCTTGGGGCCGGGGCGGAAGGTGGTGAGGTTCACCCCGGGGTTGACCACGGTCACCCGCTCCTCCGGCGCGCCGTACAGCTCGATGAGCTCGCCCGCCTCGGCGGCGGTGTTCGCCACCAGCCGGTCGGCGACCTGAACCACCTGCTCCTCGCCGAGCACGCGCACCGTGGGCTCGGGGCGGTCGCCCTCGGCGAGCAGCAGGTTCTTCACCTTCGCCATGGTGTGCATGGTGTGCACCAGCGGCACGCCCCAGCGTTCCTTGGCGAGCCAGCCGACCTGGCCGGAGAGCCAGTAGTGGGAGTGGATCACGTCGTAGCGCCCCGGCTCGAACGCCGCCTCGGTGCGCAGCACGCCGCTGACGAACGCGCACAGCTGGCCGGACAGGTCCTCTTTGTCCAGCTCCTCGTACGGCCCGGCGGTGACGTGCCGCACCAGCACGCCGGGCGCGAGCTCGACGGTGGGCGGCAGGTCGCGCGCGGTGCGGCGGGTGAAGATCTCGGTCTCGATGCCCATCTCGGCGAGGCGCTTGGCGACCTCGACGATGTAGACGTTCATCCCGCCTGCATCCCCGGTCCCCGGCTGGTCGAGCGGGGACGTGTGCACGCTGATCGTCGCGACCCGGTTGACCCGGCGCCTGCCGACCGCGAGTCGCGGCATGAACACCACCTCCGATGCAAGCGGGCACATCCCCCGAAAGCAATACAACCTTGGGTATATCACCGGGCATTCCCCGGCATTCGGCGCACACGGACGCCCGGATCCGCGCCAGGCGTCCGGTTTCACACGTTTCACATTGTTAAGGTGCGATCCGGGCGAACCCCCACGGACCGCCGCCGGGGCCGATGAAACGTTCGCCGCGCACCCCGCGGACGGGTCGGCCGGGCGTCCGGCCGGATCGGCTGGTAGGAAGGACGGCATGACGAAGACGGCAGTGGTGACGGGTGCAAGCAGCGGCATCGGCGCGGCCACCGCACGGCGGCTCGTCGCCGAGGGCTACCACGTGGTCGCCGCGGCCCGGCGGCGCGACCGGCTCGACAGGCTCGCCGCCGAGGTCGGGCTCGCCAAGGACGACGGTCCCGGCATCACCCCCGTCACGCTCGACGTGACCTCGCAGGAGTCGGTGGACGCCCTCGCCGCCTCGCTGGCCCGCTGCGACGTGCTGGTGAACAACGCGGGCGGCGCGATCGGCCTGGAGCCGGTCGCCGAGGCCGACCCCGCCGACTGGCAGCGCATGTACGAGGTGAACGTGCTCGGCTCGATGCGCGTCACCAAGGCGCTGCTGCCCAGGCTCATCGCCTCCGGGGACGGCGTGATCGTCATGCTCACCTCGACCGCGGGCTTCGTCGTGTACGAGGGCGGCGGCGGGTACACCGCGGCGAAGCACGGCCAGTCCGCGCTCGCCGAGACGCTGCGCCTCGAGCTGTGCGGCGAGCCGGTCCGGGTGGTGGAGGTCGCGCCCGGCATGGTGAAGACCGAGGAGTTCTCGCTGGTGCGGTTCCGCGGCGACGCCGAGCGCGCCGAGAACGTCTACAAGGGCGTCCCCGACCCGCTCACCGCCGACGACGTCGCCGACGCGATCGCCTGGTGCGTCACCCGGCCCGCGCACGTCAACATCGACCGGCTGGTGATCCGGCCGCGCGCCCAGGCCGCGCAGCACAAGGTGCACCGCGTGACCACCGGCTGACGATCCCCCGGTGATCCCCCGGACCCGTTGATCCCCCGACCCGCCGCGCCATGACGTTCCCCCACGCCGCCCCGGACCCGGCCGTGCACACGCCCGGCCGTACCGCCCGCGAGGGCGGGCCGCAGGTGAGGCCGATCGGCACCATCACCCGGGGCACCACCGGGCACAACCGGCTGCGCCGCGCGGACCGGTGGGTCGCCGCCGTGTACGGCCGGCTGCTGCGCGCCCACGACGCCCCGCTCGTGGTCGACCTCGGGTACGGCGCGTCCCCGGTGACCACGCTCGAGCTGTTCGACCGGCTGCGCGCGGCCTGCCCGGCGGTCGAGGTGGTCGGCGTGGAGATCGACCCGGAGCGGGTCGCGGCGGCGTTGCCGTACCGGCGGGAGGGGCTGTCGTTCGTGCGCGGCGGGTTCGAGCTGCCGGTCGGCCGGCCGCCGGTGCTCGTGCGCGCGTTCAACGTGCTGCGCCAGTACGGCGAGGCCGAGGCGTGGGCCGCCTGGGACACGCTGCGCGCCCGGCTCGCCCCGGACGGCGTGCTCGTCGAGGGCACCTGCTCGGAGATCGGGCACCGGGCGGTGTGGGTGGCGCTCGGCCCGGAGGGGCCGCGCACGGTCACCTTCGCCGCCCGGTTCACCGGCTTCGACCGGCCCTCGGACCTCGCCGAGCGGCTGCCCAAGACGCTGATCCACCGCAACGTGCCGGGCGAACGCGTGCACGCGTTCCTGCGCGACTTCGACCGGGCCTGGGCCGCCTGCGCGCCCTACCGGTCGTTCGGCACCCGCCACCGCTGGATCGAGACCGCCGCGCTGCTCGCCAGGGACTGGCCGATCCCCACCACGCCGCCGCTCGGCGGGCGCGCCCGCTGGCGGCTCGGCGAGCTCACCGTCGCCTGGGAGGCCGTCGCCCCCTGATCCGCGAGGTCAGCCCAGGGCGGAGGCGAACACGTGGTAGGCCCGGGCGTCGAAGAGCACGAACCGCACCTCCGCCACCGCGGTCTCGGCCCGCCGTACCGCCTCCACCGCGATCTCGGCCGCGCTCTCCAGCGGCCACCCGAACGCGCCGGTGGAGATCGCGGGGAACGCCACCGTGGCCGCGCCGAGCTCGTCGGCGACCGCGAGCGAGGTGGTGTAGCAGGAGGCGAGCAGGTGGGAGCGGTCCTCGGCGGTGGAGTGCACCGGGCCCACCGTGTGGATCACCCAGCGGGCGGGCAGCCGCCCGGCCGTGGTCGCCACCGCCTGCCCGGTCGGCAGGCCGCCCGGGTACCGGGTCTCGCGCAGTTTGCGGCACTCGGCGAGGATCTCCGGGCCGCCCCGCCGGTGGATCGCGCCGTCGACGCCTCCGCCGCCGAGCAGCGAGGAGTTCGCGGCGTTGACGATCGCGTCGACGCGCTGCTCGGTGATGTCGCCCTGAACCAGGGTGATGTGCACGCCCACGTGCGCCTCACTCCCTCGACCGTTGCCATGCCGTACACCGCCGCGGGCCGGGCGGTACCGCCCGGCCGGGGTTTCGCACTCTAGACCGGCCCGGCCGTCGGCACCACGGTCTCGGTACGGCCCGGCCGCCATGATCGGGACGCAGCGGGCGAGGGGCAAAGATGCGGCGAAACCTTCCTCAAACCGTAGAGAGGGAGGTATCCACGCAGGCGGGGACGGAAATGAGACGCGTGGGCCGCACGTGTGATCGCAGCATCTGATCGCAGCACTGTTCGAGGTTGTGGCCTCAGCAGGGTCCAGGCCGGCAACCCCTCCGCTTCGTCATCGTTCTTCGAGATCGTCGTAGTTACGGAGGATCTGTGATCATCACCGGCATGCCCGACGAGAACGGCCAGGTCGAGCTGACGTTCGTGCTGCGGGCCGACGAGGTGCCCGGGCCGACGTCGGTCGTGGGCGACTTCAACGGCTGGGACCCCTACGCGCACCCGCTCCGCCCCGCCGAGGACGGCACCTGGCGCGTCACCGCCACCGTGCCCGCCGACCGTGAGGTGACCTTCCGCTACCTGGCCGACGGGGGCGTCTGGTTCGACGACAGCGCGGCCGACTGGTACGACGAGCACGGCGGCCACCTCACCGTCGAGCGGCTGAGCCGGGGGGCGTGGGCTCAGGAGGAGGCCGAGCTCGCCACGTGCCCGGGCACCCTCCACGCCATGGACCTCGGGCCGATCGGCTTCGAGCGGCCGACCTTCGGCCCGGTGCCGTCGGTCTGATCCGGACCGCGGCCGTCGGACGACGAACCTGCCCGGTCGTGGACGGGGTCCGCGACCGGGAGGCCGCATGACGCCGCCGCTCGCCACCGTGGCGGGCCGCCGTCGTACCCGCAGAGCCACCCGAGGTGACGCCCGGTTAGGCTGGAGCACGTGAAGGGCCTGGGTGAGCTTGAACGCAGCATCATGGACATCCTCTGGGGGCAGGGCACTCCCCTCACCGCCCGCGAGGTCGGAAGACTGATATCCGATCGCGACCTCGCCCCCACCACGGTGATGACCGTCCTGGATCGTCTCACCAGAAAGGGCTTCCTCACCCGGACGCGCGACGGGCGGGCCTGGCGGTACCAGCCGGTCAGGAGCCGCGACGCGTACGTCGCCGAGCTTATGCTTGAGGCGCTGGATCTGACGGGCGACCGCACGGCCGCCCTGACGAGATTCGCGCAGGCCGTCTCCGACGACGAGGCCGCGGTCCTGCGCAGAGCCCTCATGGAGCTGGAGGAAGAGTGATCGCGGCGGTCGCCCTGGCGTTGCTCTCGATCGGGTGCGTCGTGGCGGCCTGGCGACTCCCCTCCGCCCGATGGACCTGGCGGGCGCCCCGGACGGCCATCCTGCTGTGGCAGTCGATCGGCCTCACCTGGGGCCTGGCCAGCACGGGCGCGCTGCTCGCCTACGCGCTCCAGCCGTACGGGCAGGGCGTCATCTACGGCCTGCACAGCCATCTGAGCTCGGTGCTCTCGCTGGGCCCGGACCCGAATTTCACCTACGACCTGTCCCGCACGATCGCGCTCGTGGCCGGCCTCGCGCTGCTCGCCGTGCTCATCGGGGTGCTGCTCGCCGCGCTCTGGCAGACGCTCCGCGCCCGGCAGCGGCACCGCGAGCTGCTCGCGCTCGTCGCCCGCGAGGACCCGCACGTGCCGGGCGTCCGCATCCTCGACCACCCCGGGGCGACCGCGTACTGCGTGCCCGGGCTGCGCTCGGAGGTGGTGGTGAGCGCGGGCGCGCTGCGGCTGCTGTCCCGCGACGAACTCGCCGCGGTGCTCGCGCACGAGGACGCGCACGTGCGCGAGCGGCACGACCTCGTGCTGCTGCCGTTCGCGGCGCTGCGCCGGGCGATCCCGTGGGCCCGGGTCGTGCGCGAGGCGCAGTCCTCGGTGGCGCTGCTCGTGGAGATGGCCGCCGACGACCGGGCGCGGCGGCACTGCTCGCCCCGCCGCCTCGCCACCGCGCTGCTGCGGTTCGGCGCCGCCGGGTCGCTGCCCGCCCCGCAGGGCGCGCTCGGCGCGGGGGGCGACGTGATGGCGCGGGTGAACCGGCTCATCTCGCCGGCCGCCGAGCTGCCCCGCCTGTTCCGGTATGGCGTGGTCGCGCTGTCGGCGCTGCTCACCGCGTCGGCCCCGCTGCTGTGGGCGATGCCACACTGATAGTGCTAGCAACTGTTAGCCGACCTGTTTGCTATTGCAAGCACCGGGAGGCATACTCAAGGTATGGAACTCCCGAAGGTCGGCTCGATCGGCGAATACATTCGCCAGCAGCGGCAGCAGGCGAAGATCTCGCTGCGGCAGCTCGCGGCGCAGGCCGGGGTCTCCAACCCGTACCTCAGCCAGATTGAGCGCGGGCTGCGCAAGCCGAGCGCCGAGATCCTCAACCAGATCGCCAAGGGCCTGCGGATCTCGGCCGAGGCGCTGTACGTCCAGGCCGGGCTGATCGAGCAGCGCGAGCCGGACACCGGCGTGCTCGCCGCCCTTCGGGCCGACACCACGCTCACCGAGCGCCAGCGTCAGGTGCTCATCGACATCTACGAATCGTTCCGCAAGGAGAACCGCGAGGAGGCCCGGTCCCGGTCGGCGCAGAAAGGCCAGGACGCGCAGACCGAGGCCGAGCCTCGCGATCAGGCGGTTCCCGCCGAGGGCGAGACGCCCCGGCGGACGCGTTCCCACGAGCGGAGCCACGCGGCGGACGGGGACTTGGGGGCAACGTCGTCCACGTCGCCGCAGACCTCGGGGAACGGGCAAAGCCCACCCGAACCGAAGGAAGGTTAACCCATGCCCATCACCGACGAAGTCAGGAAGCTGACCGAGTCCAAGCCGTTCTACGCGGTGGCCGGCGCCGGCGACTACGCCGTCGAGAAGCTGCGTGAGCTGCCCGAGCGGCTCACCCGGCTGCAGTCGCGCCGCGACGAGTTCCGGCAGACCGCCCAGGAGCTGCCGCGCAAGGCGCGCAGCTACGCGATCGAGTGGCAGAGCAAGGCCGAGGCGTACGCCAAGGACCTGCCGGAGAAGGCGCGCGAGTACGCCGACGCGGTCGCGCAGAAGGCCGCCAAGCTGTACGACGAGTTCGCCGACCGTGGCCGCAAGGTGGTGAGCCGGGTGAGCGGCGAGGCCGCCCTCGAGCTCGAGGAGATCTCCGAGGCCGCCGAGCCGCCCGCGGCCGCCGCGATCACCGCGCCGAAGCCCGCCGAGCCGGCGAAGAGGTCCACCACCCGCCGGTCCACGCCGAAGGCCTGACCTCCGGCACCGCCGCCCCGGCGTGCCCGCGCGCCCGCCGGGGACGTACGGCGGGCCCGCCCGGCCGCCGGCCACGGCGCCCGCCGTCACGGCACGACCCACGCGGCCGCCTGCAGGAGGGCGGCCCGCGCCGGTCGGCGCGCGACCGGGAGCCGCGCCCGGGGCGCCTGCGCCGGGAAATCGGGTCGCGGCAGGCAGGTACGCCGCGGACCCGTGCGCACTAGGCTGGGGATGCTGTTGACGATCTGGTGGGAGTGGGCATGTTGGGCGGAATCCACAGCGTTCTCGACCTCATCTTCTGGCTCCTCAGCATCGGGGCGTTCGTGCTGTGCGTCTGGGCCCTGGTGCACGCGATCCGCACCCCGGCGCGCAACTTCGCCGTCGCCGGGAAGCTGACGAAGAACATCTGGCTCGCCATCCTCGGCTTCGCCACCCTGTTCACCTTCGCCGCGGCGGCCCTCTACCTCAGGGCGATCAGCATCCTCAACGTGGCGGCCGTGATCGCGGCCGGCGTCTACCTCGCCGACGTGAAGCCCGCGGTGAGCGGGCAGGGCCGCAACGAGGGCCCGTACGGTCCCTGGTGACCGGCCCGTTCCCCGGCCCGCCGCGCCTCCCCGGCACCGTCCTCACGCCGGGATGGCTAGTCTTCCGGCATGCGCACACACCGGCTGGAGCTTGAGGACCAGAACCTGCGCGAGTGGGACGCGACCGTGCTCGCCGCGAGCCCCGAGGGCATCGTGCTCGACCGGTCGGCGTTCTACCCCGGCGGCGGCGGTCAGCCGCCGGACCACGGCGTGCTCATCTGGCAGGGCGTCGAGACCCGCATCGTCGGGGCGCGCAAGGGCGAGGAGCTGGAGCTGATCCCCGCCGAGGGCGACCCGATCCCGGTGCCCGGCACCACCGTACGCTGCGCCATCGCCGACGAGCGGCGCACCGCCCTGATGCGCACGCACTCCGCCCTGCACGTGCTGTGCGGCGTGGTGTTCCGGGACTACGGCGCGCTGGTCACCGGCGGCAACATGGAGCCGTACCAGGCCCGCATGGACTTCAACCTCACCGAGGTACCGCCGGGCTTCAAGCAGGCGGTGGAGGACGCCTGCAACGCCGAGATCGCCGCCGACCGGCGCATCGAGGTCCGCATGCTGCCGCGCGAGCAGGCCTTCCAGATCCCGGACATCATCCGCACCGCGAAGAACCTCATCCCCGAGACGGTGGAGATCGTCCGGATCGTCGACATCGTCGGCCTCGACTGCCAGGCCGACGCCGGCACCCACGTCGCCTCCACCAAGCAGATCGGCCGCGTCCGGGTCGCCAAGATCGAGAACAAGGGGAAGGGCTTCCGCCGGGTGCGCCTCGAGGTGACCGACTGAGCCGCCGCACGACGCCTGACCGCCGTCCCGGTACGGCCTGCCGCGCCGGGGCGGCGGTGCCGTACCCGGGCGTCCCGACGAGGAGTGCCAAAGCTCGCAACGCGATTTTGTCAGGGAATGCCTGAAAGGTCACTGCGGCCACACACGTATTGGATCGCCCCATTAGGCTGACGGCCCATGAGGGACCTTGCTCGACGGCTCGCCCTGACCCTGGCGCTCGCCTGTTTGTCGATCGCCCCGGCCTCCGCGGCCGCCGCGGCAACGGCGTCCGGAACCGGTACCGCCTCCGGCGCCGCCGCGGTCTCGGGCGGGACGTCCGGCGCGGGCGCGGACATCACCGCGATCCGGGTGACGATGGAGCCGCGCACCGACGGGGTGGTGCACGTCAAGGAGGAGATCACGTTCTCCGGCAAGCCCCCCGTCCGCACCCTGCTCACCCGCGTCCGCCACGACGACACCCACGACCGGCTCTACCGCGTCACCAACCTCAAGGGCGACGGCAGGCTGAGCGGTGATGTCATCACGCTCACCGGCTCGGGCAAGGCCACCCTCGAGTACGACGTCACCGGCGCGTTCACCCCGATGTCCGGCGTCGAGGAGCTGCGCTGGTACGCGGTGAACGGCTGGTCGGTCCCGGTCCAGCAGGCGGTCGTGACCGTGTCCGGGTCCGCCCAGATCCAGAACCTCTCCTGCTTCGCCGGTGACCTCACCTCCGTGGTCGGCTGCACCATCGCCGAGATGGACCACACCGGCACCACCGCCACCTTCGAGCAGCAGAACCTGCGCCCCGGCCAGGCGCTCACCGTCGTGATCGGCTACCCGGCGGGCGCCTCCGGCGGCGCCAAGCCGATCCTCGAGCGCCGCTTCGACCTCGCCACCGCGTTCACCCTCAACGCGGTCACCGGCGGCGCCCTCGCCGGGCTGCTCGTGCTGCTGCTCGGCGGCGTCGGCCTGCTGTACTGGACGCGCGGCCGCGACGCCCGGGTGATCGGCCACGAGGCCCAGGAGATCACCGGCCTGCAGAACGGCACGTTCTCCCCGCCCGACGGGGTACGGCCCGGCCAGATCGGCACCCTCATCGACGAGCAGGCCGACGTGGTCGACGTCACCGCCACCATCGTCGACCTCGCGGTCCGCGGCTACCTGCTCATCGAGGAGCAGCCCCGGCAGGCCTACGAGGCCCCCGACTGGGTGCTGGTCAAGCGCTCGAACGCGCCGGTCAACGCGCTGCTGCCGTACGAGCGGGCGCTGTACGACGCGATCTTCGACGGCCGGGACGCGGTGCCGCTGTCGCAGCTGCGCGGCACCTTCGCCGAGAAGCTCGACACCGTGCGCGACGAGCTCTACAAGGACGTGGTGCGCCAGGGCTGGTTCGCCCACCGCCCGGACACCGTGCGCAGCCGGTGGACGGTGATCGGCCTGATCCTCGCCGTGCTCGGCGTGATCGCCACCGTGCTGCTCGCCTGGTTCACCACGTACGGCCTGCTCGGCCTCGCCGTGATCATCGGCGGCGCGGCGCTCGCCTGGGGCGGCCAGTACATGCCGGCGAAGACCGCGAAGGGCTCGGCGGCGCTCGCACACACCCTCGCCTTCCGCCGCCACCTGCTCTCCGGCCAGGTCGACACCAACGTGCCCGCGGCCCAGCGGGTGGAGCTGTTCTCCCGCTACCTGCCGTACGCGATCATCTTCGACAGCGTGGAGCCGTGGGCCCGCCTCGTCGCCGACGTGAGCGGCAACGGGCGGCAGGCGGACAACCTGTACTGGTACCACGGCCCGGCCGAGTGGGACCTGTCCCGGTTCGCCGACTCGATGCGGGTGTTCACCACCACGACCTCGGGCGCCATCTCCACCGCCCGCAGGCTCCGTTCGCTCTGACCGGCCCGCGGGTCACTTCTCCCGGACCCGGATCTCCCCGACCTGCTCGCCCCCGCCGAGCACCGGCGTGGTGGTGTAGCCGATGAGCTCGGGCGCGTCGAGGCCGAGCGAGCGCAGCGCGGTCACGATCACCGGTAGGCGGGCGCGCCGGGCGCCGTCCTCGATCTTGATGGCGGCGGCCCGGCCGTCCTCGTGGGCGAGGGCGAAGAACCCCTCCGCGCCCGCCTTGGCGAGCAGCCCCGGGATCGCGCGCATGAGCACGTTCTCCGGCCGGAACGTGCCGGAGGTCCACTCCGGGTGGGCGCGCATCGCGTCGGCGACGCGCCGCTCCGGGGTGCCGGGCGCGGCGAGCACGAGCGTGCGGTAGGCCCGCACCACGCCCGCCATCGAGACGAACAGCAGCGGCGCGCCGCACCCGTCGATGCCGGTGGCGATCACCCGCTCCCCGGTGAGCTCCTCGGTGGTACGGCGGATCGCCCGCTGCAGCGGGTGGGTGGGGTGGCGGTAGTTCGCGATCGGCCAGCCGTTCGCCACGCAGGTGGCGAGCATCGCGGCGTGCTTGCCGGAGCACTCGCCGAACACCCGGTGCGGCTCGCCGCCCGCGCGGATGATCTCGCGGGCGGAGTCCTCGTGCTCCGGCAGCGCGGGCGGGCACTGCAGCGCGTCGGCGTCCAGCCCGGCCCCGGCGAGGATCTTGCGCACCCCGGACACGTGGAACGGCTCGCCCGAGTGGCTCGCGCAGGCGAGGGCGAGCAGCTCGTCGTCGAGCTCGAGGCCCACGCGCAGCATCGCCAGGGCCTGGATCGGCTTCATCGCCGACCGCGGCGACGCCGGACCCGTCACGTCCCCGTGCACGCGCACCGGCTCGCCGCCCGCGCCCACCGCGAGCAGCCGTGCCCGATGCACGGCCTCCGCAAAGCCCGAACGCACGACCTCCACGATCAGCGGCTCGTCCGGCACCGCTCACCCCTTTTCGGCACAGCCTTACCGGGCACCCCCTGATGCCCGTTTTCCCGGCAAGTCTACGTACCGGCCCCTGCTCCGGGCCGCCGCTTTCGGGCACCCCGCGCCCCGGCCGGCCCGGCCGCGCGGAGGTGGGAGAATGCCGACCATGCGTGCAGTGGTGCAACGGGTGAGCTCGGCGTCGGTGGTCGTGGACGGCGCCACGGTGGCGGAGATCAACGAGACGGGCCTGCTCGCCCTGGTCGGCGTCACCCACACCGACACCCGCGAGCAGGCCGCCAAGCTCGCGGGCAAGCTGTGGAACCTGCGCATCCTGCCCGGTGAGAAGTCCTGCTCGGACGTGGGCGCGCCGATCATCGTGGTGAGCCAGTTCACGCTGTACGGCGACGCGCGGAAGGGCCGCCGCCCGACCTGGCAGGCCGCGGCCCCGGGCCCGGTGGCCGAGCCGCTGGTGAACGCGGTGGTCGAGGAGCTGCGCGCGCTCGGCGCCCAGGTCGGCACCGGGGTGTTCGGCGCGGACATGAAGGTCCACCTCGTCAACGACGGGCCGGTCACCCTCATCCTCGACGTCTAGCCCGGCGCACGGTCTCGTCCGTCCCGGCCGCGCGGCCGGGACGGACGGCGGCCACGGGTCAGCGCAGGCGGCGGCGCAGCGCGGGGTCGATCTTCACGTTGCGGCCCGCGTCCGGCGGCACGATCACCGTCTGCGCGGCCGCCACGCCCGCCGCGAGCAGCGTGGCGTCGACCGGCACGGTCCGCTTCACCAGGGCGAGCGCGATCGGGCCGAGCTCGTGGTGCCGGGCCGCGGAGCCGACGAAGCCGACCTGCTCGCCGTCGAGCGTGACCGGGTCGCCGTGCCGGGGCAGGATGTCCACGCTGCCGTCGAGGTGGAGGAAGACGAGGCGGCGCGGCGGGTGGCCGAGGTTGTGCACCCGGGCGACCGTCTCCTGGCCCCGGTAGCAGCCCTTGTTCAGCTGCACCGCGGTGCCGATCCAGCCCACCTCGTGCGGGATCGCCTTATGGTCGGTCTCGAAGCCCAGCCGCGGCACGTGCGCCTCGATGCGCAGCGCCTCGTACGCCCACAGCCCGACCGGCCGCCGCCCCAGGTGCTCGGGGAGCAGCCGCCGCGGCAGCAGCAGGTCGTCGCCGAGCGGGATCGCGCCGTCCGGCAGGTCGGCCGGGGCCTCGGCCGTACCGGCGGGGCCGCCGCGCAGGCCGGACACCACGGCGTAGTCCGCGGTCACGTCGGCGACCTCGACCCGGAGCATGAACCGCATCTTCTCCAGGTAGGCGACGAGCGGGCCCGCCGTACCGGGCTCGACGTGGCCCCACACCGCCTCGCCGTCGTCGACGAGGACAAGGTGGTGCTCCACCCGGCCCTGCGGGTCGAGGAAGAGCGTCTGGGTGGGCTCGCCCGGCCGCAGCGTGTCGAGCTTCTGCGAGCTCAGGTCGTTGAGCCATTTCAGCCGGTCGGCGCCGGCGATCCGGATGACCTCGCGGTTGCTCCGGTCCACCACGGCCTCGCCCGCGACGAGGGCGCGCTGCTCGCCATAGAGATCACCGTAGTGCGCGGCGACGTCCGCGTCCGGGGCGTCCGCCGCGACCGCTCCGGGAGTGTCCAGCAAAGGGCTCCGCATGCCCACAGCGTACGCCCGGCACCGGCGCGGATCACCGCGGCGGCCCCGGTTCCCCCGGTACGGCCGGGCCCGGTGCGCGGTCAGCGGCAGTTGCGGCAGGTGCCGAAGACGGTGAGGTGGTGCACGTCGGTGACGAACCCGAGCTCCCGGTCGAGCGCGGTGACCAGGCCGTCGACGAGCCGGGGCGCGACCTCGGTCACCTCGCCGCAGCCGCGGCACACCAGGTGCACGTGGTCGGCCTCGGCGGCGAGGTGGTAGGTGGGCGCGCCGTGGCTCAGGTGGGTGTGGGTGACCAGCCCGAGCTCCTCGAGCAGCTCGAGCGTGCGGTAGACGGTGGAGATGTTCACCCCGCGCGCGGTCTGCTGCACCCGGGCGCAGATCTCCTCGGGCGTGGCGTGCCCGAGTTCGCTGACCGCCTCCAGGACGAGCTGGCGCTGCGGCGTGACCCGGTAGCCCCGCGACCGCAGCTCCTCGTGCCAGTCGGTCGGGGCGGCTTTCGTGCTGGCGGCTCCCTTGCCCGGCTCGGCCATGCCCCGAGTCTAGAAGCTTTCCCGGGTGGTCCGCGCGCCGGCTCCGGCCGCTGCCGGCCGTACCCCGCGAATAATCGGTTGCCCCTGCCCGGGGCGTGACATACGGTCGGGGGCACGCAGAAAGGAGGTGGTCCGAAACAATGGTTGATCTTGATTGGGCCAGCGAGGTGGCTGTCCGCTAGGACGGCGCCGATCCGGACCACCGTCCGGATGTCGTGGCGACGTCCGGCGTAATCCCAGGCAGACACCGGAACCCCGGGCGGCCGGCGGGCGGGTACCAGGGCCCCGTCCATGGTCCAGCCGGCCCGTCTCCCGCGACCCCGCACGGCGGGGTCCTCCGGCGAGGCGGAGCGCGCCCGGGGTTCTTGCCGTGCCCGTGCCGTCTCGGCCCGTCCTTCCGCCCGTTCCCCGAGCGCCCCGTGCCGGGTCCCGCCGGTACGGCGCGGCGGTCGTTCAGTCCTCGGGCGTGAAGTCGGCGACCTTCTTCAGCTCGGCCGAGGCGTGCGACTGCAGCGGCTGCCCGACGGCCGCCATGTCGTAGGCGTACATGAGGTTGCCGTTCACCAGGCCGTAGAGGCGATGCCCGGCCGTGTACTCCTTCGCCGACGCGGTGCGGGCGACCATGTCCGTGCGCAGCTCGATCTTGTGGAAGACCACCTCGCCGACGTAGATCTCCACGATGCCGGTGGGGTGCGCGAGCAGCACCTCCAGCCGCCGGTTGGGCTGCGCGCGCCAGTAGCCGGTCTCGGTGGCGAGCGGGCGGACCTTGTTGCCGTCCTGGTCGAGCAGCCAGGTGCGGCTGCGGTAGGTCAGGAACGGCTTGCCGGTGTGGCCGAAGACGATCTCCTGGCCGAAGTTGACGCTCTCCATCGTCGGATAACCGACCACCCCCGCCCCCTCCCAGCGGCCGAGCAGGAAGGCGATCGGCTCCAAGTCGGAGTGCAGCTCAGGTGCATCCATGGTGCCCCAGCCTACGGCGTCCCGGACGGCACCGGCTCCGCCGCGGTGGCCCCGGCCACCCCGCCCGCGTGTCCCAGGCGTGCCGTACCCGTGGCGCATCCGTCGCCGCTTTGATGCGCCGCGGTGCACGCCGGGCGCGAAGATGGGGATGGCAAGGAGGCCAATGTGACGGAAGTGCGGATTGTTCTCATCCTCGTCGGCGTCGGCCTGATCCTCTGGGGCGCGTACATGGGCTACCGCAGGCGCGTGATGGCCGCCACCCCCACGATCGGCGCGGGCGACGTCGCGCTCGTCGCCGACGCCGGGCGCGAGGTGCGGGTCGAGGTGACCGGCGAGGCCGCCCCGGGGCCGGACGGCCTGCTCACCGCGCCGCTCTCCGGCACGCCGTGCGTGTGGTACCGGACCTCCATCGCCCGCATGTACGAGAAGTGGGAGACCGACCGCAACGGCAACCGGCGCCAGGTGAGCGGCAGGAACATCCTCTGCGACCAGCGGTCGTCCGAGCCCTTTCTGGTCACGGACGTGAGCGGCCAGGTCCCGGTGTACCCGGGGAAGGATGCGCCGGACGGGGCCGAGCGGGTGATCGACCAGCGCGAGTACGCCCGGGGCAGGCTCGCGGACCGGGCGCGGGAGATCGGGGTGCGCGCGATGGAGTCCGGGCCGGGGACCACGCGGGGCCACCACTACCAGGAGTGGGTGATCCGGCCGGGGACGCAGCTGTACGTGCTCGGCGCGGTGCGGGCGTCCGAGGGGATCGCCATCCGCGAGCCGCACGACGCGCCGTTCATCATCTCCACCCGCGACGAGGAGACGCTGAGCCGGTCGGCGCGGCTGCAGTCGATCGCCGGGTACGTGCTCGGCGCGCTCACGCTGATCGGCACGGTCGCGTGGTGGATCGCGGCGCCCACGGCATAGGCTGCCGGTATGGCACGATCACTGGTGATCAAGGTGACGGCGGGCGCGGACGCGCCGGAGCGCTGCAACCAGGCCTTCACGGTGGCCGCCGCGGCCCTGGCGAGCGGGGTGCCCGTCTCGCTCTGGCTGACCGGCGAGTCGTCGTGGTTCGCCCTGCCGGGGCGGGCGAAGGAGTTCCAGCTGCCGCACGCCGCCCCGCTGTCGGAGCTGCTCGACGCGGTGCTCGCCGGTGGGCGGGTGACGCTGTGCACGCAGTGCGCCGCCCGGCGAAACATCACCGCCGACGACGTCATCGAGGGCGTCCGGATCGCCGGCGCGCCCACGTTCGTGGAGGAGATCCTCCAGGACGGCGTGCAGGCGCTCGTCTACTAGCGCCGTCACCGGCGCCGCGGGCTCACTTAACGGGCCCGGCGCCCGCGTGCGCGTCGGCGGGGGCCGCGCTCCCGCACAGGTACGGCGACACGTCGAGCTCGACCCACACGGTCTTGCCGCCCAACGCCGACGGCCGGTAGCCCCACCGGCTGCATAACGCCTCGACGAGGAGCAGGCCCCGGCCGCTGACGTCGAACTCACCCGGGCTCGCCTGACGCGGGACCCCCACGGCGTCGTCCCAGAACTCCAGCGTCAGGCAGGTCCCGGACAGGTACGCGCCGACCCGCACGTGCCTGCCGGGCGCCCCCTGGCCGGCACCGCGGCCGGCGACACCACCGGCGACACCACCGGCGACACCGTCGGCAACATGGCCGGCACCGTGCACCGGGCCGAACTCGGCGTCGTAGTCGATGTCGTAGCCCGTGCCGTACTCGTCCTCGTATCCGGCACCGTGTCCGGCTTCCGTGCCGGTGGCGGCACCGTGCGCCAGGCCGTTCCCCCAGCGGCCGGGCCAGGTGCCGGCGCCGCCGTCGCTCCCGCTTGCCCCATCGCCTGCGAGGCCCGCCGCCCGGCCGCCTTCCGCGGCGGAGGCGGCGGTCGCGGTGATCGCGTTGGTGACGAGCTCGCTGGTGATGAGCTGCACGTCGTCGAGCAGCTCACGGCTGGTCAGGCCGAGGGACGCGAGCACGGCGGCGACGTGCTCCCGCGCCCAGGAGACACTGGCCGGCTCCGCCGGGAGCACCAGATACCGTCGCCCTGCCGTACCTGCCACAAGATCGGCCATCGAATTCCCCACCCACTCCTGGTGATCGTCACGTTCCAAGGGCCTGACGGTACGGCCGCACTCCCCCCTCATCCGTACCCGGAACGCAGTCGAACAGTTACGGAAAGTAAGCCATTCCCCGTACAGGCTCACCTCGCGCGTGCGATGATTACCTTAAGTTTGAGGTCGATGACGGAACGTCCGCAACCGCTATCCCGCAATTGCATCGAAGACTCACGCCATCTTCGGACAAACCTCTGAAAGAGGGAGCATGACGACGAATCGGTACAGCCCGACCATCCGGCGCCGTCGTCTCGCCGCGGAGCTGCGCCGGCTACGTGAGGAGCGCGGGCTGACGATCGAGCAGGTGGCGGCGCAGATCGACTGGCATCCGACCAAGCTCAGCCGGGTGGAGACCGGCAAGCAGGCGGTGCAGCCGAGCGAGGTCCGGGGCCTGCTCGAGGTGCTCGACGCGCCGCCCGAGCAGCGCGACGCGCTCATCGCGCTCGCCCGGGAGGCGCGGCTGCGGGGGTGGTGGCGTGCGTTCGGCGAGGCCGTCCCCGACTGGTTCGCGGTCTACGTGGGCCTGGAGTCCGAGGCGACGTCGCTGCGGCTGTACGAGTCGGAGTTCATCCCGGGCCTGCTGCAGACCGAGGACTACGCCCGCGCGGTGCATCGGGCCACGCGGGTGGGCGCGAGAGAGGAGGAGATCGATCGCCTGGTGGCGGTCCGCATGGCCCGTCAGGAGCTGCTGCACAGCGACAAGGCGCCGCAGCTCTGGATGGTCCTTGACGAGGCCGTCATTCGACGCAGGGTGGGCGGGCCCGACGTGATGCGGGCCCAGCTGAAGCGCCTCGTCGAGGCGTCCCGGATGCCGAACATCACCCTGCAGGTGCTCCCGTTCTCCGTGGGAGCACACGCCGGTATGGACGGCGGATTCCACATCCTCACGTTTGAGCCGTATGCGGATGACGTCGTCTACATCGAATACCGGACAGGCAGCTTCTATCTGGAGAAAAAGTGGGAAATCGAACAGTACACCCTGGTTTTCGACCATCTACGTGCCGCCGCGCTGCCGACAGAGGCGTCCACGGAACTCATTGCCCAGGCGGCCGACGAACTTCAGTGATCCCGGCGAGAGCGAGGAATGGTGGTGGACATGCGCACTTCTGACCACCCGATCGACCTGTCCCGAGCGGACTGGCGTAAGAGCACCTACAGCAACGGCAACGGCGGCGCCTGCGTCGAGGTGGCCCGTAACATCCCCGGCGTGGTCGCCGTACGCGACTCCAAGGACCCTTCCGGTCCCGCCCTGGTGTTCAGCCCCGGCGACTGGAAGGCGTTCCTCGCCCGGGTCCGCGCCGAAGGCGCCGCCCTGCGGTAGGCGTCTTCCCCACCTTCACGGTCGCACCGTACGCGGCACCCCGAGGTGCCGTGAACCGAATGTGGCCTTCTGGGCCCGGAGACCTGCCCGGCAGGACATCGTCTCCGGGCCCGGCGGCATATCAGGCGTCGTAACGCAGAACCCTGTTCCCCCGGCGTCCCCCCGGCGTACGGCCGACGCATTTCCCCTGTCGCCCGTGCCGCGTGCCGGAGCCTGGCTCGGTCGTCCCACAGGGCCGGGCGCCCGCCCCGCGGGCACACGGACCGCCGCGTGGACGGCCGGCGGCCGAAACCGCGCCGCGGTCAGGACAGCACCGCGGCGAGACGCTCCTTGCGCAGCTGCTCGTACCAGGTGTCGTCGATCGGCGCGAGGTCGCCCACCACCCAGCGCAGCAGCAGGTCGGCGAGGGCCGGGTTGCGCGCGAGCGCCGGGCCGTGCAGGTAGGTGCCGACGATGCGGCCCGCGTACGCGCCCTCGGTGCCGTCGCCGTTGCCGGTGCCGACGAGGGTGCGGGACAGCGGCTTCACGCCCGGCCCGAGCCGGGTGACGCCCATGTGGTTCTCGAACCCGGTGAGCGTGGGCAGCCCCAGCTCCGGGGCCACCTCGGCGGCGAGCTCGCCCACCGCGCGCTTCTCGCCCCGGCCGCTGGCGATGTCGAGCAGGCCGACGCCCGGCACCGGCTGGCCCTCGTCGCCGCCGAACTCCCGGCCGATGAGCTGGTAGCCGGCGCAGACCGCGAACACCACCGCGCCCCGGTCCGCGGCCCGCTGCAGCCCGCCGTCCCGGCGCAGCCGCTCGGCGCCGAGCATCTGCGGCCGGTCCTCGCCGCCGCCGAGGAGGTAGATGTCCCCGCTCTCCGGCACCGGGTCGGCGGACCGGACGTGCAGGGTCTCCACCGGGATGCCCCGGGACCGGGCCCGGTGCTCCAGCACGAGGACGTTGCCCTGGTCCCCGTAGGTGCTCAACAGGTCCGGATAGATCCAGACCAGCCGCAATGCGCTCTCAGACGGCACGACCGAACTCCGCTCGAATCTGCTGGAAGGCGGTGTAGTTGGCGATCACGTCGATCTTCCCGGGCGCGAGCGCGTCCACCGCGTCGCCGAACGTCGGGCAGAGCCGGAACTGCACGTCCGCCACGTGCAGCCGCAGCGCCAGGTCGTGGCGCCGCTCCCCGGTCACGTACACCGGGCGGCCGCGCAGCACGCGGTAGTCGACGTCGTACAGCCAGGAGGTGTCGCGCCCGTCCGGCACCTGCGCGTTCACCGAGAGGATGATCGGCAGCGCCGGGTCGCTGACGTCGAACGCCTCCAGCCAGCCCGCCGGGTTCTTGGCGAGCAGCAGCCGCAGTACCCGGCCGTCGCGCTCCACCGTGGTGTACCGCCCGGCGACCGAGCGCACCTCACGGATCCGGGGCAGCGCCCGCTCGATCGGCACCCCGAACGCCTCGGCCGTGGCGAGCGCGATCGCCGCGTTCGACTCGTTCGCCCGGCCCGGCAGCTGCAGGTCGAGCGGCCAGGTACGGCCCTGCGGGTCGATCACCGCGTTCTCGGCGAGGAACCAGGTCGGCTGCGGGCGGCGCAGCGGGCACTCCCGGCAGGCCCAGTCGTCGTCCTTGCGGTCGAGCGGGCCGCCGCACTCGGGGCAGCACCAGGAGTCCTCGCGCCAGCGCTGCTTCGCCGACACCCAGGTCACCCGGGACGCGCCCATCGCCGCCCAGGCGACGAGCGGGTCGTCGGCGTTCGCGATCACGTGGGTGTTGCGCCCGGCCAGCGCCCGCCGCCACTTCTTCGCGAGCAGCCAGATCTCGGCGGCCCGGTCCATCTGGTCCCGGCTGAGGTTCATCAGGCAGACCACCGCGGCCCCGGTCGTGTCGAGGACCTCCGGCAGGTACTTCTCGTCCACCTCGAGCACGCCGTACGGCGCGTTCTTGGCCTGGGAGAGCGCGGTGACGTGCCCGGCCGGCATGTTCGCACCGAACGCGTTCGTCGCCACCTCGCCCAGCTCCTGCAGCGCCGAGGTGATCAGCCGGGTCGTGGTCGTCTTGCCGTTGGTGGCGCTGACCAGCGCCAGCCGCCGGTTCGCCGCGAGCCGCCGCAGCAGGTCAGGCTCGAGCAGCAGACCGACCCGCCCGCCGATCACCGAGCCGTCGCCGCGGCCGGTCATCCGCGACAACGTGGCCGCCGTACGGCCGAGGGCAGCGGCGAGCTGCGCCCGCAACGGAAGCTGTGTCATGGAGCGATCCTAATGGGGACGGCGCCGCACGACGCGCGATCACCGGCGAACCACTCACTAACCGTGCTGCTCGGCGAAGGTGAGCTCGGCGTCGTGATCCACACCACTCTCGAACGGCAGCACGAACCGCTGCGGCCACGACAGCACCGCCTCCAGCCAGCCCGCGCCCATCATCTGGGCCACGTGCCGCACCCGGTCCCGCGGGTCGACGCCGATCGCCACGGTGGCGATGTCCTGCTGCACGCTCTCGTGCTCGTCGTCGCCGAGGATCACCCGCCAGGCGAGCGCCCGGTTCCGGTCGACCTCCATCGACAGCGGGTGGCGGCGCAGCGCCTTGGCCCGGTGGCCGAGCAGCTCCACCCCGGCCGCCCCGTCGGCGCCGGACCCGTTCACCCCCGGGTGCGGGTACGGCCGGCCGGTCGGGTCGGTGCCGAACAGCGGGTACTCCATCGGCGGGGCCGGGCTGCGCAGGTTCGGCGCCGGGTGGCCGTACGGGAACAGCCGGTCCACCTCGTGCAGCCAGCGCACCTGCGGGATCACCCAGGCAGGGCCGGGCCGCTCGCCCACCGGCGGGCGCTCGCCGTCCGGGGACAGCAGCGCCGTGGCCGCCTCCACCGCCTTGCGGGTGAGCAACGAGGGGTCGTAGCAGGTGCGCAGCGACCAGGCGCGGCGGGACACCGCCTTGTCGATGAGCGTGGCGAGCATGCACTCGCGGCGCCGCACCGGCAGCTCGTTCCAGCCCTCGGCGAGCACCCGCGGCACGCCCGGCAGGGTGCGGTTGACGCAGAACGCGAGCACCAGCGTGTCCACCCAGATGCGCAGCCACGCCCACTCCGGTGCCGCGGCGAGCAGGTCGGCCTCGCGCAGCTCGAACAGCGTGCACGCCTTGCCGGTGCGGCACTCGTGGCCGCACGCCGCGGACCGCCGCCCGGCGATCGGCGGGATCGGGCTGAGCATCACCCGCTCCCGGTGCTCCCCGAGCGGCACCCGGATGCGCAGCGGCCGGTCCATGCCGTCGGCGAACACCGCGGCCTGGCCGGGCTCGAGCGACACCACCTGGCGGGACTGGTCCTCGCTGAGATTCATCGCCGCGCCGACGAGCCTGCGGTCGTCCTCCGCGGGCAGCCGGTGGACGATCTTGAGGGCGGTGTTCTTCACCACGTCGGAGACGAGCTTGGTGGGGATCTGCTCGGCGACGATGATGCCCTCGCCGTACGCGCGGATCTCGGCGAGCATGCCCGCGAGCAGCTCGACCGCGTGCGTGGAGGCCCGGCCCGCGCCGCGGTCGCGCAGCAGCCGGTGCGCCTCCTCGATGATGATCACGTGCTGCAACCCGGTGGGCGGGCGCTCCAGGTGCTGCTCGGCCCGGGCGCGCATGCGCAGGTGCTCGACGATCCGGATGATCAGCGTGCCCATGAGGAACGCCTTGTCCTCGTCGTTGGCCACGTCCTCGATCGCGAGCACCACGTTGCGCTGCAGCAGCCCGCCGATGTCGGCCGGGTGGCCGCCCTCGAAGAACCGCCCGGCCGAGCCGACCCGCAGCGACCGCAGCCGCAGCGAGATGAAACCCTCGACGTCGGCCTGGACCTCCTTGCCGTACCCGATCTCCTCGATCACCTCGAGCGCGTGCTGCTGGAGCTGCTCGAGCGTGGGTACGGCGGGCGCCACGGCCGCCCCCGGGATGCCCTGGCCGGTGACCACGTCCCAGCCGTTCGCCTCGTACACCCGCTGCAGCGCGAGCGACATGATCTGCGGGAACGGCTCCTCGGCGTCGAACGCGGCCATGAACAGCGCGCGGACCATGTCGATGTGCGCCTGCACCGGGTAGCCCGGCTCGGGGGCGAGCGGGTTGATGCTGATCGGCACGTTGTCCGGCGCGGACGGATTGATCACGGTGAGCGGGGCGAGGTGCTCGACCCGGCCCGCCATCGCGGCGTACTCCGACTTCGCCGGCTCGATCGCGAGCCACGGGATGCCCGCCTGGGTGAGCTGCTCGAGCAGGTGCCGCACGGTCTGCGACTTGCCGGATCCGGTCGCGCCGGTGATGAACACGTGCCGGTTGATCGTGGACAGCGGTACCCGGAACGTGCCGACCTCCCGGTCCTGGCCGTCAATGATCGCGCCCAGCTCGATGAGGTCGGAGCCGCGCTCGTCGGTCTCCGAGGTGACGTCGAAGAACCCGGTCTCCAGCACCCGCACGCCCGGCACCTCGCGGCGCGGCAGCCCGGCGAGCGCGACGAGCGCCCCCGCGGTGGCGGCGAACGGCGAGGCCGCGCCGTCGGTGGAGTCCTGCAGGGTGACCGAGAGCGCCTCGTGGAAGCTGTAGGCGTGCTCGATGCCGCGGCCCTGGCTCTGCCCGGAGGAGGACTGGTTCACGCCGGAGGAGATCGCGCTGCGCAGCCGGTAGGGGTGGTGCGACATCTCCACCGAGCCGACCAGGACCGGCGCGATCTGCCGCAGCTCGTCGTACCCGGCCGCGCCGGCGAGCACCCGCACGTTCCACAGGCCCGCCTCACGGAACGCGTCGAGCTCCTGCATGCGCCGCTCGGCCCGCTCCGCGTCGAACCGGCTGCGCTCGGAGGCGTCGCCGTACTGGCGCAGCACGTTGAGCTGGGTGCGCAGGTGCGCCACCTCGGCGTCGAGCAGGTCGGTGGGCTCGGCGATCACCAGCCAGGCGAACGGCCGGGACATGAGCGTGACGAGCGTCGACTCGAACAGCGTGGGGCGGCGGATCTCGTCCGGGTCGGGCTCACGGCGGCCGCCGAGCGGCGGGGCCTGCCGGCCCGGGCAGGGCGTCCACACCAGGTCGGCGAGGTCGGCGAGCCAGTCGTCGCTCACCGGGATGCCGCGGGCGCCGCCGGGGAACAGCAGCGGCTGCGGCCCCTGCGGCTGCGGCTCGTGGGCGACCGCCGCGCGGCGGGGCGGGCGCGGCGGGGTGAGCGGCCCCGCGTTGGTGATCAGTTCGAGCGGGGCGCCGGACCCGCGGGACAGCCAGCCGATCACGAAGGGCCGGTTGCGCTGCGCGGCCGAGAGGACCGCGGGCAGGACGGTGACGAAGTCCCACTCGGCCGAGGAGCTTCTCGACGGTGCGGTGATCGCCTGAATGCGATACCAGGGCCCGCTGAGCGGGACGGGTGCCGCCGAAACGCTCGCCTGCATCTC
This sequence comes from Thermopolyspora flexuosa, assembly GCF_006716785.1. Lineage (NCBI taxonomy): Bacteria > Bacillati > Actinomycetota > Actinomycetes > Streptosporangiales > Streptosporangiaceae > Thermopolyspora > Thermopolyspora flexuosa. The sequence goes on from NZ_VFPQ01000001.1 coordinate 4,553,358, forward strand.
TCCTCCTGGTGCGCCTGTCGCACCTAAACCTGGGACAACGGATCATGCCCGTACGTCGACATTGACGTACTCATTACCCGGCGTCGACTCACCGGTGGGGCTTACGCCAGTCGAGCCGGGGCGGTGGCGGCCCCAGGTTGGGGGGCGGGCGGTCCTTGGGGTGGGGGTTCCGTTCCCGCTCGGCGGCCTCCATCGCCCGCCGTACCTCCTCGAACTCCCCCAGCGTGGTCTTGGGGAAGGTGAGGATCGCCGGGTTGGCGTCGGCGAGGCGCACCTGACGGCCCTCGGCGGTGGTGTGCGTGACGATCACCGAGGTGGTCGGAAGCTGCTGGAGCCGCTCCGGCTCCACCAGGAACTCGCGGGAACGCTGCAGCACCACACGGCCGTTCTCGGCGGCCCCGCCCTCCGGCGGGCCGCCGCCCGCGCTCCCGGCGGTGGTCTCCAGGGCGGTGCTCGCGCGGCGGCCCCACTCGGTCGACCGGGTGATGTCCTCGGCGAGGTCGCCGCCGCCGGTGCGGGCGGGCTCGCGGGTGGCACCGCCGGACACGGTGGAGGTGTACGTCGCGCCCATGCCCTCCGCGGCGGCGCCGGCCGACTCGGTGAAGTGGGCGATCTCGAGGCGGTGCTGGGTGCCGATGTGCTCGGCCGCCACCCGGGCGTCCTCGGCGTTGCCGAGCCGCATGAACGCGACCGCGGCGTTGCCGCGGCCGAGCCGTTCCCGCACGGTCGGGGTGAGCGCGCGGTAGGTGAGCACGAGGCCCGCGCGGGCGGTCTCGCACGCGTCCATCAGGCGGTCGAGCACGTCGCCGCGGAGCTTCTCCGCCCCGGCCACGATGATCGTGTGGTACCAGGGGCGCTCGGACGGCGGGGACTGGCGCAGGATGTGGGTGAGCGCCGCGGCGACGTACGTGCCGAGCACGCGGTTGCCGAACACGCCGGACTGGCGGTCCATGGACACCACCCGCAGCCGCGCGGGCGGCAGCCGTACCGCGGCGGTGCCGAGCGGTTCGAGCTTGCGGAGCTGCGACTCGAGCGCCCAGGCGCGCTCGATCACCACGCGGTCGCTCACGCCGCGGCCGAACATGGTGCCGATGCGCTCGAGCTGGTGGGCGGTGAGCAGGCCCTCGCGCAGGTCCTCGCGCGGGTCGCCGACCTGGGCGAGCGCGCGCAGCGCCGCGGTCACCTGCCGGATCGACGCCTTCTCGCCGAGCACCTCGAGCACCCGCTCCAGGATCGCGTTGTCGAACGACAGGTCGCGGGTGGTGTGGTGGTCCTCGCTCACGCTCACCACGTGCGCGAGCACGTCGGCGAACGCCTCGGGCTTGAGATCGACGCCGAGGTCGAGCCGGGGCAGGTCGCCCGGGAGCACCCAGACCAGGGGGTTGTCGCCGCCGCGCCGGGCGAGCTCGATCAGGTCCCTGGCGATCGCCCCCTCGGACAGGTCGAGCACGGTGATGTGCCCGCCGCTGTACAGCCGGGTCGCGCCGATCAGCGTGACCAGGGCCGACCAGCCGGGGATCGTGCCGCCGGCCACGTCGATGCGGTCGACCTCGTCGGGTACGGCGACCGCGTACCAGGTCATCTGGTTGTCGTAGATCGCCTTGCGCTCGGCCCACTCGCGGTAACGCTCCGCGTGCTCCTGCTGGGCACGCACGATCGCCTTGTCACGTTCCTGCCGCAGCCGTTCAAGGCGCTCGGCACGGGCGGCGGCGCGGGCGCGCGCGGCCCGGCCGCCCCGGTAGAGGTTGTAGCCGGACACGGCGGCGACGCCGCCGGTGGCGAGCGCGCCGACCAGCGCGAAGCGCCAGTCGAGCCATCCGCCCACCCCCGCGACGCAGATCAGGGCGGTGGCGCCCACCATCACCGCGCGGAGCACGCGGAGGGGACGGTTGAGCAGGTCCTCCTGGAGGCGTTCCCGGCGGAGCCACTCCGGGTCCTCCTCCGGGATCGGCGGCTCGGTGTCCTCACGGGACGGGCGCTTCGGCGGCGGGCCGGGATCCGGGTGCAGCAGGACATACTGCCAGCCCAGGTAGATGCGGTCCGCCTGGAGCTGCGCAGCGTCGGGGGGCACGCCGACCACAGAACCTCCGCCTCGTCACGTCCGCCTGCGTGACAGAGTAAGAGCTTGACCTCGCATACGGGCGGTGTTCGGTCAACAGACTTATTCCGGTGCCACCGCCGGGCAAAGAGCCCGCTCGGTGATGCTTGTCAACTTGGTACCAATGCGGCGGATACGTCAAGTCACTGCCGTTACCCTTGTGTCTCATGACGTCATCCCGTCGCGGCACCCGACGGCGGCGCCCGGTTCTGGTATCGGTGTCCGCCCTGGTCGTCGCCGCGGGATCGGTCGCCATCACGGTGCTCGGCGGCTTCGCGGAGGCGCCCGAGAAACCGCCGCCTGCGGTACGGCCCGGCGAGGAGATCGACCAGGACCTGTTCCGGACCACGGTGGTGGACGCCGTGGTGCGCACGCTGCCCGGCGGCGATGCGGGTGGCGCGGGCGACGCCGGGGCCTCCGGGTCCGCCGGGGCCGGCCGGACCGTGCTCGACGTGACGCTCAAGGTCTTCAACAACGCCACCTCGTCGGCGCCGATGCTCTACCTGGAGCGGTCGCTGCTGCGCGTCGCGCCGCCGGAGGGGCGGCCGCTGCTCGAGGCGCCGCCGTCCGCCCGCGGCGGCGGGACGTCCGCCACCCCGTCGCCGGACGCGAGCGAACCGGCCTGGCGGCACGAAACGTTCATTCCCGCGCAGGGGGTGGACAGCAGGTTGCTGCCGCCGCAGCTCACCTCCACCGTCGTGCTGCGCTTCTCGGTGCGGGACGGGCTCACCCCGCCCGAGCGGCTCGTCATCGACTTCGGCGCCTACGAGCTGTACCAGGACTGGTTCACCAAGCGCACGCGGCCCGAGCTGGTCGTCGACGAGGACGAGGAGAAGGTCGTGGCGGCCCGGGTGACCCTGCCCGTCAAGCGGGGTGAGGGATGACGCACCGGCCCGCCGCGGCGCCGGGGCTGCCGGAGCACCCGGATCCGCACGCCGCCGCCCCGCACCCGGCATCGCACGGCCCCGCGGGCCCGCCCGCGCCCGGCCAGGGACCCGCGCCGCATCCGGCCGGTGGCCCGCCGGTCTCCGGCCCCGTGACCGGGCCGGGCCGTACGGCGACGCGGCCGGAGCCCGGCGCGCCCGCCGGCGCGGCCCCGGCACCGCCCGCCGGCCCGGCCGGGTCCGAGGGCGCCGCGGCCGGCGGGAGGAAGGGCGCGCGCAGGCGTCCCGCCCGGGCACGGCGGGTGCGGCGGATCGGCAACGCGGTCGCGACGCTGGTCATCATCGCGCTCGCCGCGTACCTCCACACCCTGGTGCTCACCCCGGACGACCTCGCCGCCCGGCTCACCTCGAGCGCGGCGCCGGGCGAGGTGGCGGAGACCGGCCGGTTCAGCGCGCGCCTCAACCGGGTGGAGTTCGCCCGGTCGATCGAGCTGCAGACCACCCGGGTGAACGCGGCCACCGGGCAGGAGGAGGTGACCCGGTCCACCCGGATCGAGACCCCGCACATCTTCGTGATCGCGTCGGTGAGCGCCACGGTGCCGAAGAAGCCGACCAAGCTGGACGAGGCCGGGCTGGAGACCGCCGACGACCTGTTCTTCGTGGCGACCGACCGGGTGGAGCGGCGGTTCACGCTGGGCGAGGCCTATATCCAGCCCGGGTTCTGGTCGAGCGGGGTGCTCGTCTTCGAGGTGCCGCCCGAGGTGCTGCCCGGGTCGAAGGTCGTGCTGACCGTGCCGTCCACCAACGGCATCTACGACTCGATCTATCCCCAGCGGTACGACCAGCTGCTTCCGGAGGTCGCCCTCGATCTCGGCCTCGACGAGGCCAAGGCCAGGTCGGCGGTGGCCGCCGCCAAGGACGTGTATCGGTTGAAGGCCGCGGAGTGAGCCGGTGAACCAGAAGTCCTCCGGTCGCGACCAGTCCCCTCGCCCGGATCGGCACGGTGGCCGTCCGGGTGACGGCCCGTCCCGTCCCGGGCCGGGCGAGGCCCACGACTCGGGCCGGTGCACGCCCTCGCAGCGACCTCGTCGCCCCGTGCCGCCCGACGTGCGGGTCTGGCCGCCGTTGCCGAAGGATCAGCCGGAGCCGGAGGACTCCGGCCCGTCCACGCAGCCGTTCCCGGTCCTCGAGGACGACGAGCCCGCCGCGGCCGCGACCGGCTCGTCCGCGCCGGTTCCGGATGAGGCCGCAGCACCCGCCTCCCGGCCTGGCCACGCCACCCCGGCCGAGTCGCCGTCCGCCGCTCCTCCTCCGGCTGCCTCGCCTCCGCCTGCGCCGTCTCCGGCCGCTCCTCCGCCGCCTGCGCCGCCTCCGGCCGCCGCGGCCCCGGGGACACCCCCGGCCGGACCGCGCACGCCTGACGCGTCCGATCGCCCGGCGTACCGGCCGGAACCCTCCGGCGCGGAGACCGGTCCGGCAACCGCCGAGCACCCCGCGCCCGGGATGCGCACGGAGCCGCCCGGCCCGGCGGCCCGCCGTCCTGCACCGCCCGGCGGACCCGTACCCGGCCACGCCGGGACGGGCGCGCCTCTCGGCCCCGGCGCCCCGGGGCCGGGCGTGCCGGGCGCACCCGCGTTCGGCCCCGGGGTCGCCGAGGGCGCACACCCCGGCGCCCGTACCCCGGACGCCCCGATCGGCGGCGTCCCGGGCGCACCCGGACCGGTGGGCCATGCCGCGCACGGAGGCCCTGGGCTACCGGGTCCAGGCGGGTCCACGCCGGTACCCGGGCCGGGTCTTGGCGCTGAAGGCCGGCCTGCCGGAAGACCGGGCTCGGGAGGCGGCCTTGGCCCGGGCATGCCCGCGCCGGGCCGCGGCGCTCATGACGTTCCGGGTGCCTGGAGTACGGGCCACCCGGATCACCGCCGACCCGCGCCTGGGCCGGGGAGTCCTGCGGCCGGACGCCGTGGTGCCGAAGGCTCCGCATCGGGTGCCCAGGCCATGGGCACGGCAGGGCTTGGCGCGCCGGGATCCGCAGGGCGGGCCGCCCCGCGGCCGGGCGCCCCGGGTACGGGCTTCCCCGACCGACCGCATTCCTTCGCCGGACCGGCGGCCCCAGGTGCGGCACCCGGTGCTCCCGGTGCCGTCACGTCGGACGTCCCACCACGCGGCGCTCCGGACCAGGGTGCGCTCCGGCCGCCGACTCCCTCCGGTACGGCGGGCCACGCGGCCGGGGGCCCGAGCCCGGGCGCGGCCGTACCCGGACCAACGCGTGCCGGGGGGCCAGGCCATGCCACCGGCACGCCGGGCGCGGCCGTACCCGGGCCGACGGCTTTTCCGGGGGAAGCCGCACCCGCCGCACCGCCTCGCGGTACCGTGCCGCCCGTCACGACGCCGACCGGCATCTCCATGACGGCCCCGCCGGTCCCTGGCATGCCCTCGGCCGCGAAGTGGGTGTCCGGTGGCGGGCCGGACACGCGTCCGGTCGATCGCCCCGGATCGGAAGCACAACCGGCCCGGCCGCCACAGGCCGGAGGAGCACCCACCGGACCGGCCTCCCCCGGCCTGCTCACCGGAGCGCACCCGCAGGCCGCGCCGCACGCCACGCCCGCCGCACAGCCGCACCGCCCTGGCCCGGATGGGCGAGGTGACCTCGACGACGGCGGACCGGCCACCACACCGGTGACCATGCGCTCCGGCACCGGGCCCGGCATCCCGCCCGGCGGGCCGACCGCACCGCAGGGTGTACGGCCCGGCGGTCCATCGCAGGCGGATTCCGGCCCGGCCGGAAGGGCCGCCGCGCCTCACCCGGCGGGTGGCGCGTCGTCCGGGCGGCCCGTGCATTCCGCGCACGGCGCGACCCACCCCACCCCGCCTCCGGCCGGTGGAGTGGCCTCCGCCGTACGCCCCGGCGAGGCGGCCGACGGGGAGTCGCGCCCCGCGCCTGCCCATGACGGTGAGGGGCCGGACGCAGGGCCGCCCGCGGTCGTGGCCCAGGACGGCGGCCGGGCGCAGGCGAAGCGGAGGCGTGGCCTGCCCGCGCCCGCGCGGCTCGCGGTGCTGGGGGTGGCCGCGGTCGTGCTCGGCACGGCGACCGTGGGCGTCCAGATGTGGGACCGGTCGCAGTGGGTGGCGGAGCGCTACCCGGCGGAGGACGTGCGGGAGGTGCGGGCCGGCGAGCCGGTGTCCTGGTCGGGCATGCGCTGGTCGGTGGAGGTGACCCGGGTGCCGCGCCCGAACGGGAAGCCGGGGCGGGTCATGCTCCAGGTCACGGTCGAGCTGACCCCGGAGGAGCAGAAGGCGATCGAGGACTTCCTGCAGCCGACGATCGAGCTCCGCGACACGACCGGGCGCAGCTGGGTGACGATCGTCCCGTCCGAGGGCTCGGTGTACCGCGGTGACCTGAAGGTGGGCGAGACCGCGCGGATGACCGCCTACGGCGTGGTGCCGGAGGAGCTGGAGAAGACCGCGAAGGTGGCGCTCGTCTACTCGAGCGCGTCGGGCTCGGACGTGCTCCTGTTCAGCCGCTGACGGGTCGCCGACAGGTCGAAGGTCGCGGCGAGCAGGCACAGCAGCAGCGTCATGAACAGCAGGTCCACGCCGAACCGGACCGGGATCTGGTACACCTCCCACTCGAGCTGCCGGTGGGCGGTGCCGATCAGGTAGTAGGCGCCGCGCTCGACGTACCCGGCGCCGACCGACAACGCCACGTGGCAGAGGCAGGCCATCGCGAACAGCGGCGCCCCGCCGCGCACGACGAACCGCAGCGCGTTGAGCAGCGGCGGCCACTTGTCGAGGCCGAGCCGTACCGTGAGGTGACCGGCGCTGCGCCGGGTGAGCTCGTGGGTGCGCTCCTCGACGAACGAGCCGACGCGCTCCAGCCGGGTGCCCTTGATGACGTCGCGCACGTCCTCCGAGTACGGCCCGAAGACGAGGATGGCGAGGGTGAGCCAGATCAGCGTCGGCACCACCACGTCCATCACGTGCGGGCGGATCTCGCCCAGCAGGCTCCAGAACGTCTCCCAGCCCGGTACGGCCTGCTCGAGCTGCGCCCACGCGTCGTTCCACCACTGGGCCACGGTGCGCTGCGCGAGCCAGCTCTTGCCCGCCGAGGACGACTCGACGATCACGGCGAGGCTGTAGAAGGTGAAGGTGATCTCGCAGAAGGCGAGCGCGAAGGAGAGCACGGTGCCGCCGCCCCGGCGCTCGTACAGCAGCATCACCAGGTACCGCAGGACGAACGCGACCACCGTGAAGATCAGGGCGATGCGGACGTCCATGACGAGGTTGGTGCCCGCGTCCGGCGGCTCCGGCGGCGGGGTGTTCCCGCCCCCGTCGAGCGCGTTCATGATCAGCGCGGCCTGGTAGCGGTCGTACTGCTCGGCGTACCGCTCCATGTCGGCGTCGGCGAACTCGCGGGCGTCGTCGACGAACCATCCCCAGGCGAGGTAGACGGCCGCGAACGGCACGATCGCCCGCCCTATGCCGCCGAGGAAGGGTTCGCGCTCGTCACTGCCCTCGGCACGCCGTGCCCGGATCTCCATCAGCGCGCCGCGCACCGAGTGCAGCATGCCGATCGTCACGACCATGGTCGCCATGACCATGACGATGAAGAGGAACATGACCCCGGCGAGCCGCCACTCCCGCCCCGGCCCGTGCGAGAACTCCGACCCGGCGACGGTCAGCACGAACCGGAGCAGCTCCCCGACGCTGAACCAGATCGACATCGGCAACAGGCAGCGCACCCACAGCCGCAGCGTGTGCAGCGGGAGCGCGTACGGCGAGACCAGCCACGCCTTCGGTCGGCTCCTCGGCCCGGCGGCGGGCTCGCCCCGCGATACCGTTGCCAACCCCGACGATCCAGACATCCGGACCATGCTAGCGACGCGTCATCCACCGTCGCAGCCGCATCGACCGGCCCGTTCGCCACCGTTCTCACGAGCGCATTCGGAACAAAGGGCGGCGAATTAGTGAAAACACCTCGGGCCGCAGTGACCTCGGCCACTACCATCGACCGCATGGCGCCGCACCGTCGCCACCCGCACCGACGCCGCAGGCCGGTCCTGGTACCGGTCTCGCTGCTCGTGACCGTGGCCGGACTGGCGACGGCCGCCGCCCTCGGCGGGCTGGAGGAGGCGCCCGACCCCGCCCCGAAGCGGCTGGGCAAGGGGGACGTCTTCGACCAGGCCCGGATCCGCACGAAGTTCGAGGACGCCGTGGTGCTGCCCGGCGGCCGGGACGGCGTCGGCATCCAGGGCCAGCGCTGGCTGCACGTTCGCCTGCAGGTGACCAACCAGTCGGACGAGACGGTCCAGGCGTTCGGCATGGTCGACCGGACCATCCCGACCGTGCGCGCCGACGGCAAAACGATCAAAAGCCCGGATCAGAACTTCACCGACGGGCCGCGGATCGTGATGTACGTCAACGAGCGCAGCTACAACCAGATCCACCCCGGGGTGACCGCCCCCGTCACGATGGCGTTCGAGCTGTCCCCGACGGACCCGCCGCCGAAGAAGGTGGAACTCGACGTGGGGCGGTTCCACCTGTTCGAGTCCTTCTTCTGGGAGGTCTCCGAGTGGCAGATCGAGTCGGACACGGTGCCCGCCGGTGAGACACCGGACAACAAGGCCCGCTCGGTGACCCGCGTCCACGCCAAGGTGGAGCTGCCGGTCCGGGTGGAGGAGGGGTCGTGACGGGCGATCCGAACCGGGCGTCCGGCTCGGGGCTGCCGAGACGACGCCGCGGCGAGTCCCTGCGCGCCGCGCGCGCCGCCGCCTCGCCGTCCGATCCCGCCCCCGGGCACGAGTACCGGCCGGGCCCTCACCCGCCCGCGGCGTACCCCGGGCCGGAACGGCCCGCGACCGCGGGTCCGCCCGGCGTCGCGGGGGCGGGAGGCGCGGCGGCCGGGCCCGCCGCGCCCGCTCCCCCGGCGTGGACGGGTGGCGCACCCGCCGCCTGGCCGGGGCATGACGTGCCGAACCCGCCCGCACCGCAGGCGCCCCCGGGCTTCGGCCACGGCGTCCCGTCCCCCGGGCGCGAGCCGTACGGCGGGGCGACACCGCCCGGGCCGGCCGGCATGCCGCCGGGCGCGGCCCCGCTCACGTTGCCGCCCGAGCCGCCGCCCGCACCGCCCGCCGAGCCCGGCGGACCCGCCCCCGCGCCCCAGGAGAAGAATGGCGCGCGCCGCACCAGGGGGCGACGGGTGCTGAACGCCGTGCTCGGGACCGTGCTCGCCGCCGCGGCCGTGGGCCTGCAGACGACCGTGCTGACCGTCGATCAGCGGGACGATCCCATCACCTCGAGCGGCGCCGTCGGCGAGGAGGTGCGCACCTCGCTCTTCGCCGTACGCGTCGAGCAGGTCACGCTGGCGCGGACGTTCAAGAAGGAGCAGATGAACCCCGTCCCCGCCTTCCCCGGTCAGATCTATCTGATCGTGTCGGTGGACGCGACGGCCACGCAGCGGGCGATACGCCTCCAGTCCGCCCACCTCCTCACCCCCGACGGGAAGAAGTTCGCCGCGAGCGATCAGGTCACCTCGTCCGAGCTGCTGAAGAACAAGTGGGTGCAGCCGATGATGCGGACGAGAGGTCTGATCGTCTTCGAGGTTCCGCCCTCCGCCCTGCCCGGGGCGAGCATGGTCATCCAGGAGAAGGCCTTCAGCCTGTTCGGCGACCAGTACGTACCCGAGGCGGCGATCGACCTCGGCCTCGACGCGGCCGCGACCCGCTCCGTCAAGGACGTCTACGAGGTGCGGACGACATGAGCCTGTTCCGCCGGAATCCGTCCCCGCAGGACGGGGCCGATCGGCCGGGACCGGACGCCTCCCCGGCGGGGACGTCGTCGGACGCGGGTGAGACCACCTCCTGGTTCGAGCCGGTCACCAGGCCCGTGCGGCCCGGCGCCGGCCCGCGGCCCACGCCGCACCATCCGCCCGCCCCGCCCGCCATGCCGGGCGACCGGACTCCCTCGTCGGGAAGCTCGTGGCCGCCGGCACCCGCGCCCGGCCCCGTCGCCGGGCCGCCGCCCGCGGGCCCCGTCCCCGGCGACCCCGCGCCGGCCGTACCGCCCGGGTACGGCACCGCCGCGCTCGCCGCGGACCGGCCGCGGACGGGTGACCGGCCCGGCGGAGGGCCGCCGGACGCGGCGCCGGACGGTGCGCCCCCGGCCGAGGCCCGGGAGCCCGGACGGCGAGGGGCGACCCACCGGCGCCCGATGCGGAAGGGCCGGCGGCTTGTCCTCCAGCTCCTCGCCGCCGTGATCCTCACCACGGCGTGGCTCGGCGTGCGGCTCATGGACGAGCTGATCCGGTTCGAGATGATGGAGCCGTCGCCGAAGATCCGGAACGTGCCGGTCGGCGAGACCGTCGCGGCGGGGCACGCCCGATGGCGACTGGTGAGCATCGAACGCATGCAGAACCCGCCTCCGGGCACCCGGCCGGACCGCACCTGGCTGACGATCAAGCTCGAGGTGACCCCGGTCGACAAGGAGGGGACGAACTACCGGCTCGGCACACCGCCGATGGAGCTGCACGACGAGGCCGGGCACGTCTGGCACGTCGAGGTGCTGCAGCGACCGGACAAGGAGATGCAACCGGGCAGGACCGACGAGTTCACCCTGGTCGCGGTGGCGCCGAACCACCTCGCCGACCGGGTCGAGCCGGTGCTGTGGGTCGACGGGAACGCCGGCTCCGGCCTGGCGCTGCGCTTCGACCGCTGACCGTCCCGGAACCCGGGCCGCGCCCCACGCGCGCGGTCACCGGTTCGGCGGCGCCGGCCCCGGCGCGGCCCCGGACCCGCCGGACGAGGGGCCCATCGGGGCCCCGATCGCGGCCCCTGTCGAGGACCCGGCCGGTACGGCCGGCACCGCCGCGGCCGGAGGCGTCGCGGAGGACGCCTCGGTGGACCCACCGGCGAGGACCCGTCCGCGGATCGCCGCCAGGTCGAAGGTGGCCGCGAGCAGGCAGATGGTGAGGAGCGTGACGAGGAGGTCGCAGACAAAGCCCATCGGGACCCACAGGACCTCCCACCACAGCTGCGGATG